>JBHGAV010000004.1:0-114671 GCA_041946685.1 Bryobacteraceae bacterium
TAAGCGCCGTCGGTGCCGGTCCCCGCCGTCCGGCGCTCGCTGGTCCCGATGTTGGTCAATGTCACCGTGGCGCCCGGCACCACGCCGCCGCTTGCGTCGCTAACCGTCCCGACGATCGAGCCGTAGAACGTCTGGCCCGCCAGCGGAACCGTGAGAACCGCAAGAAGCAAGATCAAAAACGAAAACTTCATTGTTAACCCCCTTCTCTGCATTCGTAACCTCCAATATCTTGTCCTCATCTGTGAGTACTACCCCTGTTCTCAGCTAGAACGGTAGGGCGAGAGGTTGGCCTTTCCGCTGAAGCTAATTGGATCGATTCTACTCCACAATCCCCGATTGCACAATCCGGTGGCCGTCCCGAGCGCTATTGCCTGTCGAATTCGTACACGCTTATGCTGATGGGCGCAAGCCTGAGCACCTTCGGCGCCTCGCTCAATGGCGACTCCACCACCCGGACTTCGTTCCTGCCGAGGCCTGTTGCGGCGTTGAGGTTGTCGCCGGTCAAGCGCCACATCCGCCCCCTGCCGGCGAGTGCGACGCCCTTGAAGGCGAGTTCCAACTCCTGGGCCGATTCGTTCGCGTTGATGACCGCCACCGTCAGCGCCTTCCCATCGCTCGTCAAGGCGGCCACCACGTCGACCGGGTGAGTCGGACTGCCGGCGTTTGTCCTCGGCTGATCGGCCCCCACCGGATACAGCGGCGCCGGTACCGGCGAATTGCCGTCCACCCTAACGGGCACGGTGCCGAAATGGTCGCGATAGAGCTTGAAGAGGAGACCTGTCGTGTTCAGCGCCGATTCCGTGTCGTTGTAGTCGATCGAGGATGTCCCCATGGTGTGGCCCGCCATCTTGATGAGGTCCGAATGCCGGAACATCTCCTGGAGCACCATTGCATTGGCGAGTGCCCCTCTCAGATTGTTCCCAGCGCCCGTGTAAGCCCACTCGTCGATCACCATGGGGATCCGCCTTGTCTTCAGGGCTGGGATGCGCTGGTAATACTCCTCGTAGGCCTCTACCTTGTTCCGCACCCGGTTGGCCGGACGGCGGGCCCACTCGACCAGCGGCTCATCCACCTTGACCATGTAATTGGCGCGGCTGAAGGGTCCCGGCCTGATGCCGGAGGAATGATCGAATCTCTGCCCGGCATAGGAATAGAAGTGCTCCGACATGATGTCGATGCTATCGAAGCAGTGGGTGAACAGCCCGAAATCCCAGTCTGCAGGGGAGCCGAAATCCGGTATCAACTTGCCGACGACTGGCAGCGCCAGCCCGTAAATGGCCATCTCGTCGGGCGTAGCCCCGGTGGCCAGGAGCGTAATCGTCGGGTCGACCTTGCGCATCGCCTCTGCGAACATGTTGTGCTTGACGACGTACTGGCTGAGGGGCATCACGCCGAACTGCCACGAGCCGTACATCTCGTTCCCGATCCCCCACCACTTGATCTTGTAAGGCGCAGGATGGCCGTTGGCCGCGCGCAGGCGGCCCATGGCGGTCGTCGCCGCGCCGTTGGCGTACTCGACCAGTTGCGCCGCCGACCAGGCGTCTCCGAAGCCGGAATTCACGCTGATGAACGGGTCCACGCCCAGGAGTTCCATCAGGGTCATGAACTCGTCGGTGCCGACGTCGTTCGGCTGGAAGCCCGATCGGACGGGATCAGGGCGCGGTGGCCGCCTATCCGGATCGCCGATGGCGTCGCGCCATTCGTGCGCCGAAAGGTAGTTGCCTCCCGGCCACCGCCACATCCCTGAACGTTGCGCCCTGAGGAGCGCGATGGTATCCGGCCGAAAACCACGGACGTTGTCGGCCGGCATGAGAGAAACCGCCCCGATATGGAAAGAGCCCTGTCCCGTGGCGGAGATCTCGATCCGTCCGTCCCTGCTGTCGCCCCCGGCGGTGAACTTGAGCGGGAACTTCGTGTAAGACGCGCCCACTCCCTGGATCGGCACGAGCTGCCTGTCGGCGGGGCCGGGCCCCCACACCAGACTGACGGTGATCTTGACGCCGGGCGTGCCGGCAAGCACGACGCGGCCCGTGTAGGCTTTGCCCTTGCGCAGCGCTAGGCCGCCCTGCTGAATGCCTCTGGGCGAGTCGCCAGCCAGGCGCACCAGCGGTGTGTGCATGCCGACATACGGATTCTGCCGGTCCATTACCACGGATTCATCCGGGCCCATAGGCCGCCACATAGCCGTCACCCTGCCGCCCCGGCCGGGCTTCTGCTGGGTGGGCTTAGAGTTGATCTCGTAGAAGAACTTCCGGTCGTCGATCATCTCGGCCCACAGACTGCGATTGATGAGGTCGCCTATGTGCTCGATGAACTGACCATATATATAGGGGGATATGGGAGGTGCGGTCCGGCTGGCGTCGATGCTGGCTGAGATCCTCTTGGCCGGCTCGCTGGCAGGTTGTGCACACGCTCCGACGGCCAACCCCGCCCCCACCGCTGCTGCAGCAAGTGCAGGTGCGAAATGCTTCATTTCGATTTCCTTTCGGCTCCTGGCTGGGCTCTGCCGGACTCGAACGAAGACCCAACGACCATCTCTCGCCGCTGCGGACGTACCAAACCTCTCCGACCCCGTGCCGACCTAACCCGCGCGGCAGTATGGTAACCCCCATTTCCTGTACAGGGTAGGTTTGGTACGGTACGCGGAGAAGAAAACCAATAGAATCTATCGATTGTGCGCACATGGCCGTCTGCCAGCCCTCTCGTTAGGCCTCTGCTACGCCTCCGTTAAGAACCCCTCGACCAAGGTTGGTTGCTGTGTTATGATAGAGCCCCTAGCATGGACGAGAGGGAAGGGTCGGGAGCCAAGGAATTGCGCGATGCGGCCGTCCGGGCTGAGCTCAACCGCCTGCTGGATAGCGCACCATTCCGCAACAGCAAGCGGTGCAGCGAGTTCCTCAAGTACATCGTGGAGCAGACGCTCAGCGGAGCGAGCGGCACTCTGAAGGAACGCTCGATCGGGGTGGAGCTGTTCCAACTCCCGCCGGATTTCGACACGGGCCAGCACGCGATTGTCCGCGTGACTGCCAACGAGGTGCGGAAGAGGCTGGCCCAGCAGTACCTTGCCGACGGCAGTTCGATTCATCAAGTCAGGATAGACTTGCCGCCCGGCTCCTACAGTGCGGAGTTTCGGTGGGAGCCGCCTGCCCCGCAAGTGCAAGCCCCGGCGCCCGCCAGGTGGCCTGCCCGTCCAATAATCGCTTCCGCGGCAATGCTCCTGGTGATTGTCGGAACATACTTCGTATGGCGATGGCGGACGGCCCAGCCCCTTTCCCCTCAGACAGCCGAGCCCGCTCCGGCTGCCGGCTCCGCGTCGGGCACCGCACCGGTCGGCGAGGACTGGAGAATGATCGCAGGCTCTTCCGCTCCTTACACTGACCGCAACGGAAGAAGGTGGGTTGCCGACCAGTTCTTTTCCGGGGGCCGTACGCTCGTCCGCCCCTCCGAGCGGATCCTCCGAACACTGGATCCGGACATTTACCGCCACTTGCGCATGGGCGAGTTCCGGTATGACATCCCGCTCAGACCGGGCTCCTATGAGCTGCGTCTTCATTTCGCCGAGACGGGACTGGCGGATTCCATGAGCGCGGAATCCAGCGGCGAGGGGCAGCGCCTGTTTCGGGTCTCTGTCAACGGAGAAACGAAGCTGGATGCGTTTGACGTGGTGGCTGATGCCGCCGGCGCCAACATCGCGAGTGAGCGAGTCTTCAGGAACATCTCACCGGCTGAGGATGGTTTTCTTCACCTGACCTTTTCGTCCATGAGGGGCTCGGCGTTTCTGAATGGAATCGAGGTGTTGCCGGTTGTTCAGGATAAGGTCAGACCGACCCGAATTCGGGCCGGCTGGCCGACCTCGTGGCGCGACAGCGCCGGTCAGCAATGGCTGGCCGACTCCTATTTTCTGGGAGGAAACGCGCTAGTTCGTACCGCCAATCCCGTCCGCGAAGACTACTCGACGCAGTCTGACGCGGCTCTCTACGCCAGTGAACGGTGGGGACATTTCTCCTACGCTATCCCCGTGGCGGAGGGGCGGTACAGGGTGACCTTGAGGTTCGCCGAGGGTCACTACGGGAAGCAGAACACCGGCGTGGGTGGCCTTGGGAGTCGGGTATTCGACGTGTACTGCAACGGGGTGGCCCTGCTCAGGGACTTCGACATTATTAAGGAGGCCGGCGGGGAAGGCCGGCCCGTGGAGCGAGGTTTTTCCGGAATTCGGCCCACCGCCCAAGGCAAGATCGTTCTCACATTTGTTCCCGTCAAGGGAATGGCTTGCGTGAACGGCATCGAGGTTGTGGAAGAATAGCGCCGAGCCTCCAACGCGTCGCGTCGCTTTCGCCGCCTGTTGATAAGATCGAAACATGACGCGCAGCATTCTGACCGGTTTGTTGCTGCTGATCGGATTGGCGGTCGCCGTTGAGAGGATTGTGTCACAGACCGCCGCGCCCCCTCCGGCCGGTGCCCGGCCGACGGGAATCGTTATCTCTTCCACAATCGAGAAGCCGAGGGATGCCAGGCCGCTTACTGAGAAGGACATGGTGGGCTATCTGCTGGTCTACTTCAAGGACCAGACCCAATCGGCCTATTTTGCCATCAGCCGTGACGGATACACCTTCACCGACGTGAACGATGGCCAGCCGGTCTTCGACGGCACCCTGCTCGCCGAGCAGAAGGGCGTGCGAGACCCGCACATCACCCGGGGGCCGGACGGCGCGTTCTACCTCGCCATGACGGACCTGCACATCTTCGGCCAGCGCGCAGGGTTCCGAGCCACGCAGTGGGAGCGCCCCGCCGAGCAATACGGCTGGGGGAACAACCGGGCGCTGGTCCTGATGAAGTCTTGGGACCTCATCCATTGGACCCACTCGAACTTTCGCGTGGACAAGGCGTTCCCCGAGCTCGGCGATCTGAGCGCCTCCTGGGCGCCGCAGACCATCTACGACGAGCCGAAGGGGAAGATGATGGTCTACTTCACCATCCGTTTCGGTCCCAAGATATGCCACCTCTACTACTCCTACGCCGATGACGCCTTTACCCGGCTGGAGACCAAGCCGGAACTCCTCTCCGATGTGGAGGGCATCGACGGGGACATCATCAAGGTGGGAGACCGTTTTCACCTGCACTACGTGGCAGATGCCCAGGTAAGACACGGCGTCTCCCGCAGAATCAACGGCGGATATCAGGTCGAGACGCGGCGCATCGACCCGGAGACGGTATCCACGGAAGCGCCCACCGTCTTCAAACGGCTCGGGTCCAACACTTACGTGCTCATGTACGACGTCTACGGCGCGCGCCCCAACAACATGGGCTTCAGTGAGACGACCGACTTCGTCACCTACAGGGACCTCGGCCACTTCAACCAGGGCGTGATGAAGACCACCAACTTCACCGGCCCCAAACACGGCGCGGTGACGTACCTGACGCTGGACGAGCTGAAGTCCGTGGCGGCGCATTGGAAGGTGGACATTAAGCTGGACTGATGAGGCGGAAGTCTTTCCCAAGCCGCCAGCGTCGCTACCCATCCAGAAAGCCGATGATTCTGATCGGAATATTGTAGGTTTCCTCTTCACGCCGCCGTGCATCTATTGCACTAGCTGGGTTAGGACTGCGCTCCGAAAGGGTTCTGAAGCCCTTGAGCGCAGCTTGCACCCGCAGGACCGGAGATGCGGAGGGACACGACATTGCCTCAAGTTAACAAGACACGCC
This sequence comes from Bryobacteraceae bacterium, assembly GCA_041946685.1. GTDB lineage: Bacteria > Acidobacteriota > Terriglobia > Bryobacterales > Bryobacteraceae > JBHGAV01. Next base: position 5,704 of record JBHGAV010000004.1, read on the forward strand.
TGCTCAGAAGACTGCCTATTCTGGCCGTCCTGATGACCCTGGTTGGCCCCGCAATTCTTGAGGCCCAGTACTTTGGCCAGAACAAAGTTCGCTATCGCGCATTCGACTTCAAGGTGCTCAAGACCGAGCACTTTGACATTCACTACTACGACGAGTTCCGGGACGCAGCGGTGCAGTTCGGCCAGATGGCTGAGCGCTGGAACGCCCGGCTGGAGAAGCTTCTGGACCACAAGCTCTCATCACGGCAGCCGGTGGTGCTCTACGGAAGCCACCCCGATTTCAGGGGGACAACGGTTATCCCCGACTACATTGGGGAAACCACGGGTGGTGTCACGGAAGGGTTACGCCGGAGGTTGGTCATGCCTCTCTCCAGCAACCTCGCGGACACCGACCATGTGCTCGGTCACGAACTGGTGCATGCCTTCCAGTTCGACATCACCACGCGGAAGGGCCCCATGGGAGGCAGCGGTCTTCCGGGCGCTCTCCGCTTGCCCCTCTGGTTCGTTGAAGGCATGGCGGAGTACCTGTCGCTCGGACCTGCGGACCCGCACACAGCCATGTGGATGCGGGATGCGGTTCTGCGCGACAAGCTGCCTGCCATCGGCGACCTGAACGATCCGCGCTATTTCCCTTACCGCTGGGGACAGGCGTTCTGGGCTTACGTGGCGGGACGTTACGGAGATGAGGTCGTCGGCAGGATCCTGAAAGCCGCGGGGCGCGCAGGCACAGCCGAGGGCGCCATCGCCAGCGTGCTCGGCGTCAGCATCGACACGCTCTCGTCCGACTGGCACAGGGCGCTCACCGCGGCCTATCGGCCGGTGATCGATTCCACCGTCGCAGCCAAGGACCAAGCCAGACCCCTTACGGCGGAGAAGCGCGGCGGCGCTCTGAACGTGAGTCCCGTGGTGAGCCCGGACGGGAAGTACGTGGTCTACTTCTCCGAGAAGGGCGTGTTCTCGATCGACATGTTCCTTGCGGACGCAGCGACCGGCGCCGTTATCCACAAGGTCACCAACACCGCGATCGACCCGCATTTCGACAGCCTCCAGTTCGCCAATTCGGCCGGGGCGTGGAGCAAGGACAGCTCCCGCTTCGCTTTTGGAGGCATCAACCGCGGACGTCCGATGATCTCGATCTTCGACGTGGCGGGCAGGCGTGTGACTCGCCGCATCCCGCTGAACGATCTCACCGACATCCTCAACGTCACTTGGTCTCCGGACGGGCAGGCGATCGCGTTCTCGGCCATGGCCGAAGGGTACACCGATCTGTACGTGGTCGATCTCAAGGACGGCAAGGTCAGGCAACTGACCAGAGACCCCTTTGCGGATCTGGCGCCCTCCTGGTCTCCCGACGGCAGCAGAATTGCGTTCTCAACGGACCGCTTTACCTCCGACCTGGGCTCACTCTCCTTTGGCGAACTCAGGCTGGGGTTGATTACGCCGGACGGCAAGAGCGTGGAGCCGGTCCCCGCGTTTGCCACGGGCAAGCACGTGGGCCCGCAGTGGTCGGGCGACGGGTCGGCGCTGTACTTCCTCTCGGACCACAGTGGTGTCTCCAACGTCTACAGCGTCAGGCTCTCGGATGGGACGTTCCGTCAGATCACGAATCTGCAGACCGGCGTCAGCGGCATCTCCAAACTGAGCCCTGCCTTCTCCGTTGCGCAGAACTCGGACAGGCTGGTGTTCAGCGCCTTTGAGGAAGGTGATTACAGGCTCTATGCGATGGAGGGTTTCTCCGCCTTGGCCGGAAAGCCCGTTTCGCCGGCCGCTTCCGAGGCGGTCGCAGGACTGCTGCCTCCCGAGGAGAGGTCCAGCAACGCGGTGCGGGAGTTGTTGCGCGCGCCCCGGGTGGGCCTGCTGACCTCCTCGGGTTTTCAGACCACCAAGTACCGTCCCAGCCTGTCGCTGGACTACATCGCGCCCCCGAATGTCACTCTGGGCACCGGCAATTTCGGGTCGTTCATTGGGGGTGGGACGGCGCTTTACTGGAGCGATTTGCTCGGGCAGCACAACCTGATGACCGCATTCCAGACCTCCACCACCACCGAGGGAGGGAGGTTCTGGAACAGTCTTTCCGGGATTGCCGCCTATCAGAACCAGAAGTCTCGCTGGAACTGGGGGCTGGTCGGCGGTCAGGTGCCGTACCTGACCGGCGGCTACAATCAGTTCCTGACCTTCGTCGACGGGCAGCCGGTTGTCGTGGACCAGACTATAAGAGCATGGGAGATCAGCCGCGAGGTCTCCGGAGTCCTGTCCCGACCATTCAGCCGGGCCCAGCGGGTGGAGTTCTCCACCGGCTACCAGAACATCAGCTACGACGCGCAGGCCGACGTACAGTTGTACTCGGCTATTACGGGGCAACTGCTCGGCCAGCAGAGGGTGAACATCCCCACGGCCCCAGCCTTGCACATGGGAGTCGCCAAGACGGCCCTGGTGTTCGACACCTCCATCTTCGGCGGCACGAGCCCGATTGCCGGCCAGAGCTACCGGCTGGAGTTCGGGACTTCGGCGGGTAGCTTGAAATACACCAGCGTACTGGCGGACTACCGCCGATACCTGAGGCTGGCTCGTCCCATCACCCTGGCGGGACGACTGATGCACTACGGCCGCTATGGCTGGGATGCGGAAAACTCGCGAATGCAGGACATCTTCCTGGGCTATCCGTCGCTCATCCGGGGATACGAGGCCGATTCGTTCTCGATCGGCGAATGCGGGCCCGCACTGTTCCAGACCGGCGCATGCCCGGTCTTCGATCGTCTCTTCGGAAGCCGCATGGCGGTGGCCAACGCGGAACTCCGTGTTCCGCTGCTCGGTTTTCTGGGCGTGGTGCCCAGCCGCGGGTTGCCGCCGGTGGAGGGCGCTCTCTTCTACGACGCCGGTATCGCCTGGACTTCCGGCGAGCTGGCAAGGCGGATGGACCGGCCGCGCAAGCCGGTGTCCAGTTACGGAGCCTCCCTGAGGTTCAACGTGTTCGGCTACGCCATCGGGCAGCTCAGCTACGTGAAGGCGATCGACCGCCCGCTGAAACCCTGGCACTGGGAATTCTCCTTCTCGCCGGGATTCTAGGCGAATTCGCTGGAGGTTACCGCATCGCAGGCTCGCACGATATGCTGAAGGATGCCCTGCAGAGGCTCCTGGAGTGTGGTTGCCACACCAAGCCGGAGATTCACGGCCGCGAGCTTGCCGGACTCTCCCCCTCGGCCTCCTGGGTGAGTTCATGCTGCTGAAAGCCTTCCTGGGAGCGCGGCCGGTCCCGAGCCCGGTCGCAGCTTGGCCGTACCCAATATGACGTACTTCCCGTTCACGGATTACTGGTGGTTCTACCTGGGATTCACCGGGTTCGTTCTGCTCCTTCTGGCGCTGGACCTCGGCGTCTTTCACCGCAAAGCCCACGCGGTTTCGTTCCGCGAGGCCAGCTTGTGGAGTGTGATCTGGATCCTGCTGGCTCTGACGTTCAACTACGGCTTCTACCGGTACGCGTTGTGGAAGTTCCCGCGCGACCCGCGGCTGACCGGCATCCCGGGCTTTGACCCAGAGGCCGCGGCGCAGCAGGCCGGCCTGGAGTTCCTGACCGGCTACGTTGTGGAGAAGACCCTGTCGCTCGACAACATCTTCGTCTTCGTCGTGGTCTTCTCATTCTTCGCCATCCCGGCCATTTACCAGCACCGTGTGTTGTTCTACGGGATCATGGGCGCACTGGTGTTCCGGGCCATCTTCATAGCGCTCGGTTCGGCCCTGCTCAAGTATCACTGGGTCATCTGGCTCTTTGGGGGTTTTCTGATCCTGACCGGGATCAAGATGATGTTCGCGCCGGACCGCAAAATCGAGCCCGAGAAGAATCCCATTATCCGGCTCTTCCGGCGAATGGTGCCGGTGACCGGCGAACTGCACGACCAGCGTTTCTTCGTGCGCCTGAACGGAGCGATCCACGCCACGCCTCTGTTTCTGGCCTTGCTGTTCGTCGAGATCAGCGACATCATCTTTGCGGTGGACTCCGTCCCGGCCATCTTCGCCCTGACTCGCGAGCCGATGATCGTGTTCACTTCGAATGTGTTTGCCATCCTCGGTCTGCGCGCCATGTACTTCCTGCTGGCCGGCGCGGTCGAGCGGTTCACCCTCCTCAAGTACGGGCTTGCGCTGGTGCTGATCTTCGTCGGCCTGAAGATGGTATGGTTGAACAACGCATTCGGTGGCAAGTTCCCGATCACCTGGTCGCTGGGAATCATCGGGAGCGTGATCGCCATCTCGATCGCATTCTCGCTGCTTTCCAAACGGCGCGGCCCCGGTTCCGCCGGCGCCGGCACGACACCCTAGGCGTCAGAGCGGTGACGCATTGTTCTTCGGGTTAACCCCGGACTCCAGCTAAGCCAACGGCAAAAACCGGCGGGTACCAGGTCGGGCTGCCGTCGCCCGTCCTGGCCCGCCGGTCGCGGTGCGATTATGCGTTGGATCGACCTACTTCCTAGAGATCTTCAGTCCGGCTTCGTCAGCTTTCAGGCGGGCTGCCGCATAGTTGCCGGCTGCATCCGAGGTCTTCACCAGCTCCTCGGCGTGTGCGTAGATTGTGCTCACCAGGCTCTTATACTCTGCATTCATAAACGGAGGCACCGTGCCCGCGTCGCTCTTTGCCAGATACGCCGAGCTGACGTCGGCGGCAAGAGTGCTGGCGGCGGCCAGCATCTTATCGATACTCTCCTGCTTCCACTCCGGTAACTGCGGCTGGATCTCGGACAATCGGGTCAGGGCCGGCCGCAGGCCCTCATTCACGAGCGCCTTAATCCGGTCCAGGTGATGCACGTGCGTCCACCTGCTGATCAGTGTGCTGCTGTTGAAGGTGTTGAGCCGCCCGGCGTGGTAGCGAACATCCCTGGCCGCTTCCTCCAGTTGGCGGATGAGCTGAACTCCCTCTCTCTCCATCTCAACCTGATGCATGGTTTGGCCTGCCACCGAGGCCGCCGGCAGCAGCCCTACGATGGCGAGCATGATCATGTTTCGAGTGAACGTTCCCTTCTTCATGGTTCTCTTGTCTCCTTGAAAGGTTTAGCTGATTTGAATCCGCAAAATGAAGTTCTTCAGGCGGTTCACGATACTGTCTCCGTTTCGTCAGCGCTGAGGCTCTATTCTGGCTTCCTCAACACATCTGACGAATCGGACAGTGAATAGGATATATAGATAGATTAGATTAGACCAATCTGTTTTAACGATTTAAATCAGTCGCACGGTTCACGGCCAAAGCACGCTGCTCCGCTTGGAGAAATCAATACTTTGGCCGAGCTCCATCGTGCCTGCCGATGTATAGTGTCGGTATGGAGTGGCTCAACTACCACCACTTGCTGTACTTTTGGATGGTCGCCAGGGAAGGGAGCATTGCACGAGCCTGCAAGACGCTGCACCTCGCTCAGCCCACCATCAGCGGGCAATTGCGCCTCTTGGAGGAGAACCTGGGTGAGAAGCTATTCGCCAGGGCAGGCCGGGGGCTGGTGTTGACCGAGACCGGACGGGTCGTCTACCGTTACGCGGAGGAGATCTTTGGTCTTGGCAAAGAGCTGCAGAGCGTGCTCAAAGGCAAGACCAAAGGACGGCCCCTGCGCTTACACGTTGGGATCTCGGACTGGGTGCCGAAACTGGTCGCTTACCGTCTGCTCCAGCCGGCCATGGCGCTTCCCGAGCCCGTGCATCTGATCTGCCAGGAATCTGCCCCCGAGCGGCTTCTGGCCGGACTATCGGAACACCAACTGGATGTCGTGTTGTCGGATGCACCAGTCACGTCTCTGACCCGCGTCAAGGCCTTTAATCATCTGCTGGGAGCGTGTGGTGTCACGTTGTTCGCCGCGCCGGCGCTGGCCGGCAGATATCGCGATGGCTTCCCCGCCTCCCTTGACGGAGCACCAGTCCTTCTGCCGGTCGAAGGCTGTACTCTGCGGCGGTCGTTGGACCAGTGGTTTGACTCCCACGGGATCCGCCCCCAACTGGTAGGTGAGTTTCAGGATAGCGCGTTGCTGAAGACGTTCGGCCAAGCCGGGGCCGGGATATTCGCCGCCCCCAGTGTGATCGAGAAGGAAATTGTCGACAACTATCAGACGGAGTTGGTCGGGAGGCTGGATGCGGTGACGGAGCGTTTCTACGCCATCTCGGTCGAGCGCCGCATCCGGCATCCGGCGGTGCTTGCCATTTCAGATGCGGCGCGCGATAACCTCTTTGCCTCTGCCCCGGCTAACGGGAACTTGCCAGCCTTGCCGGCGCCATGATCGTGCCCGCCCAATCCTCAGGCGCCTGCCCCTCCGGGAGCAGCTCTCCTTTTTCGAGATACCGGATCTTGCTGGCAAAATGAGCGGCGTGGGGATCGTGCGTCACCATGACGATGGTCTTCCCAAAATCACGGTTCAAACGCGATAGCAGGGTCAGTACGTCCTGAGCGGAGGCCGCGTCCAGGTTTCCGGTCGGCTCGTCAGCCAGGATGACCTTCGGATCAGCCACAATCGCTCGCGCAATGGCGACGCGCTGCTCCTGTCCGCCGGAGAGCTGCTTGGGAAGGTGATGCATCCTGTCGCCCAGGCCCACCAGGCGCAGCGCGATGGCGGCGTGCTCCAGCCGTTCCTTCTTGTTCAGGTGCGTAAGTTTCAGGGGGAGCTCCACGTTTTCCAGGGCCGTCAGAACCGGGATCAGGTTGAAGGACTGGAAAATGAAGCCCACCGTCTCGTTGCGCCAGCGGGCGATCTGGTCGTCGTCCAGTTCTCTCAGGCTCTGCCCCAGCACCACGACGTCGCCCTCTGAGGGGCGATCCATGGCCGCGATGAGGTACAGCAGCGTGGATTTGCCCGATCCGGAAGGTCCCATCAGCGCCACGAATTCCCCTTCGCGCACCGAGAGGTTGATCCCATCCAGCGCTTTGACGCTGAATCCGTCCCTCCGGAACTCCTTGCCCAGGTTGATGGTTCGAATCAGCTCCGTCATGTTCTCTGGCCCTTCCTGGGACGAATCCGGGAGCCGTCGGCCAGATCGGCTGAGGGATTGAGGATGATCTCCTCGCCGCCGCTTAGCCCCCCGTCTATGCGTATCCCCTGGCTGGTTCTGCCAGCGGTTCGGACTGGACGCCGCACCGCCCTGCCGTCCAGAGCGAGGTACACGGTGTCGCCGCGGATCGCGGAGGCGGGCACCACCACGGCGGGCCGCGCCGCGGCCTGCGTTTGCCTGGATTCCCCGACGAAGGTCACGCTGGCGTTCATCTCCGGCCGCAGATAGCCGTCCGGTTTCAGAATCTTGACCTTTATCTGCACTGTCGCCTTCTGGCGGTTGGCTTCGGGGGAGATCTCGTCGATGATCCCTTCGTATTTCCGGTCCGGGTAGGCGTCGGTGGTGACCAGGCCGCGCTGCCGGGGCTTGAGCTTGGCGAAGTCGCTCTGGCTTATGTCAAGCTCGACTTCCAGATCGTTCAGGTCCGCGAGCGAGACCGCGTACCCTTTGGCTCCGCGGTCCCCGACGAAGCTGGTGGTCACAAACTCGCCCTTCTCCACCGCGCGCTCCAGAATGGTTCCGGAGACCGGCGCCTTGATGATGGTGTTGGCCACCTGAGTCTCATAGAAGCGCACGGCGCCGCGAGCCTGCTCCACCTGGCCGCGCATGGCCTCGATCTGTTCCTGGCGCGGCCCGGTGCGAACCAGTTCATAGCTCCGCTCCAGCGAGGCCAGCCTGGCCGCCTGCGCATCGTAGCGCGCCTGGGCGTCGTCCAGCGCCTGCGCCGCCAGCACGCCCTCTTTCACCAGATTGCGCGTGCGCTCCAGCGTCACCCGGGCGTTCTCCAGTTGGGCCCGGGCTTCGGCGGCGTTGGCCTTGGCCATGGCGATCTCCTCCGGGCGGGAACCGTTCAGAAGTTCGTTGAGCCTGGCTTCCAGGCTGGCAAGCTGGCCCCGCGCCTGCTGCAACTGCGCCTGGTACTCGTCGTCCTCCAGGCGCACGATCACGTCGCCCTGTTTCACCTGATCGCCTTTGTCGACGCCGATCCAGGCCACGCGGCCGACCACCTTGGATGCGACTTCAATCCTGTGGGCCGCGACGATGTAGCCGGTGGCGTTCAGAATGGTCTCCGGCTCGCTCGCCAGGCTAGGGTCGGCTGCGGCCACGCGCACCACCTCCACCTCGCGGGCCGCAAACAGCTTGCCGTAACCGTAACGGGCGGCCGCCGCCCCGAACAGCAGCACGGCCAGCAGCCAGATGACCGGACGCCTGGAGCGGCGTCTTGACGACGCGGTGCGGTCAATTCTCAGACTCTTCAATTCCTCTTGCATGATCTAGATCTCTCGCAACGCCGTCAGAATCTCCTTACGCGAAGCCATGACGGCCGGCAGCAGGCCCCCGATCACCCCCATCGCAACGGCGAAGACCAGGCCCTTGAGCGCGGCACCCGGGCCGATGTGGAAGTTGAAGGAGATCTCACTGAAAGTGTTGAAATTTCCGATGCCGGTGGTCATGCCGTTCAGCGGCAGCACCAGAACCAGCCCGATCAGGCCCCCGGCGAGGGAGAGCATCGCCGCTTCGATCAGGAAGCTCGCCAGGATGCTGCGCCTCGAAAAGCCCAGGACCCGCAGCGTGCCGATCTCGCGCGCCCGGCGCGCCACCGCCGCGTACATGGTGTTCATGGCCGCGAAGCTGCTGCCCACGGCCATGATCAGCGCCACCAGCGTTCCGATGTACTGGATCGGGGCGCCCGAGCTCGTTTGCGCGTCATAGTAATCCCTCTCGCGCTGGGCGTTCACATTCAGGCGCCGGTCGTTGTTGAGGGCTTCCACCAGCGCTCCGACCGACGCCTCATCGGGAGCTTCCACCAGCGCGGAACTGAGCACTTCGCTGCGGTTGTTGTCGGCGGCGAGCAGGTTGAGGTCGGCGAAGATCTCGCTGTTGGAGACGCTGTTTCTGGTCTCCATCACCCCCACGACGTCCCAGTCGGCGCGCCCCAGGTGGATCCTGTTGCCGAGAGCGGCGCCGGGAAACCGTTTCGCGATTGAGGAACCTACCACCACCTCCCTCTTGCCGGGCTCGAACCACCGGCCGCCGGTGAGCCTGAGGCCCTCGCGCATCTCGAGTCCGATCGGCGTGAGGCCGCGCAGCGTGACGTTCATCCCGTCCGGGTTGTCGACGCGGGGCAGATTCACAACGGTGACCAACTCCAGCGATATCCTTGGCTCGCCGGACGGTCCGCGGCGGATTCCCGGATTGGACCGCATGTCCTGGTACACCGTGCGGCTGAGGTTGCTGACCAGTTCCGAATCCGAGCCCTTGCGCAGAACCAGGACGTGCGCGGGGTCCCCGGTGGCCTCGAATGCCTGCCGCAGGCCGTCCACCAGGGCGAGCACGGCCAGCAGAACTCCCACGGTGAGCGCAATGCCCAGCGCCGTCATCAGGCTGGTCGTCCGGCGTACGGCTAGGTTTCGCAGGTTGTAGGAGAGGGGAATCTTCATGGCCGTCCTCAGCCGCTGTAGCGGATCGATGCGACGACGTCCAGCCGGCTGGCTTTCCAGGCCGGCACGAAGCTGCTCACCAGCCCGATGGCGGCCGCCAGGGCAAGTGAAGCTGCGGCCACGGGGCCATCCAGCGTCAGGTTGCGAATCTGCTCGAAGGTCGCGGGACCGCTGCGGATCGCGCCGCACACCAGCGCGGCCAGCCCGCTGCCCAGAAGCCCTCCCGCCACGGATATGAGCACCGCTTCGGTCACTATCAAAGCCCTCACTTCACCCGGCTTGAATCCCAGCGTCTTCAACACGCCGACTTCCTTGGTCCTCTCGCGGACGCTCATCGCCATGGTGTTGGAGGCAACCAGCAGGACCGTGAAGGTCACAGCTGCGAATATGCTGAAAAGAAAAGCTTTCACGTTTCCAAGGAACGCCAGAAAGCTCAGCGTGAAGGCTTGCTCGTTCTCGGTGCGGGTCTGCGCCGTCGAGTTGCGGAACATCTCATCCACCTGTCGCGCGATCTCCGGGACCGCCTCCGGGCTCGCGGCCAGCACGTAGAACGTCCCCGCCTGCCCTTTGCGCGCCTCCGGCAAACCCTCCTCCAGGTACTTGTTGTTGAAGTACAGGGCCTCGTTGTTGATCGGCGCGTCGTAGATGCCGCTCACGGTCAGTTCCAGGTCGACAGGGAAGATGTCTCCTTTGATGTTGATGCGGTCCCCAACCTTGAAGCCCAGCCTGTCGGCGAGTCTTCTGCCGACCAGGGCTCCCGTGCGGTCGGCCAGGAAGGCTCTCTTCTGGTCCTCCGGCACAACCAGCTCTCCCCTCACCTTGAACAGCTTCTCCGGTTCGATCGCGAATCGCGCGAAAAAGTTTTTGGGATCGCGGCTGTCCTTGTAGACGCCGTTGAACCACTGGTAAATCATCACCTCGCTGACGCCCGGCAGACGCTTGATCCGGTCCAGATAGGACAGCGGCAGAGGCAGCGCCAGCGATACCCTGTTTCTGACCACCAATCGCAGCGCCTGCTCGGGCGGCGCTTCACCCATGTAGAAGGCCTTATAAACTGCCATCAAGACCCCAAGAAGACACAAAGAAGCCCCGATGCTGAGAAACGTCAGCAGTGTGCGGCGGCGGTTGCGCCAGGCGTTCTTCGCGATCAGCGGCAAGAAGCGAAACATGGTCTGCACTTTTTATTGATTCGGAAGGGGCCCCCATGAGACCAAGAATGAGAAGGCACCCTTCAGCCCGCGCAGGCTGAAGGGCGCCTCATCGTCCGACTCCATGACTTGTTCCTCCCGGCCGCACTGCCTACTCCATGATGGAGTTGCCCGTCACGGATACCGTGGAGGGATTGGCGGCTTCCAGAACCTTGAAGCCGAAGAACACCATTCCCAACAGCCCCGCTTTCCACATCATGACCCCCTCGAGCGGGCTGATTTCCCTGGCGAAGGCAGCCCCCACCATGGCCGCGAGGCCCGCCGCCACGACTGCAAAGCTCACTGCACTTCCAATCAACCGCGTCATTGTTCTGTTCCCTCCTTTTTTTAACTTCTTACATAGGGTTAGATGCAAGAGCCTGTAATCCGTTTAATAGAATTATTCTCAAATATCAATCTGTAAAACCGATATTTCAAAGGGCCAGAGATCAAAGCCCCCACCTTGGCATTTCCAAAGCTGCTACATGCTCGCGATGTTGACGGCCCGAACGATTCGCCGCAGCATTCCCGGAAACAGAACGCGGTGTACGGGCCAGGAAAGATACCAGTAGGCGCGTCCCAGGAGCCCGCGGGGGTCAAAAACCGCCGTCTGGCGGAGCAGTGATTCCTTGCCGGCTCCGTCCACCCGAAACTCCAGCCACGCCCTTCCCGGAAGCTTCATCTGCGCCGCGAGCCGAAGACGGCGATTCTCTTCGTATGCTTCCACGCGCCAGCAATCCACGGTGTCACCGGTTTTGAGGTGGTCGGGATCGATCCGCCCGGCTCTGATCCCCGGCCCGCCAATGAGTCTGTCCAAGGCTCCGCGGAGCCGCCAAAGCCAGTCAGCGTAGTACCAGCCGGTCTTGCCTCCGATCCTGCGAATGGGCGTGAATGCCTTTTCAGGGGAGGCGTTGACGGTGGCCTGCACCGCGAAGACGAACCGCGAGGCGGACAAGGACCGCAAATCAGTCCAATCCTCCAGTTGCGCTTCCGATTTCAGCGCGGCAGCGATAGCTTCCTGGTGCCCCCTCGGACGGACCCTGAACTCACGCAGAGCCGAAGAATCCCTAACAACGGTGGGATGGCGGATGCTGTCAATCAGTTTGCGCCCCACGCGAACGTATAGGGGCGTGACCAGTCCCAACCACAGGCTGGACAGCCGTGGAGTGAGAAGGGGCACGGGGAGGATCAACCGTGTCAGTCCCCGCTGGCGTGCGTATTCCTGCATCAGGCCGCCGTAGGAGACCTGATCGGCGCCGCCGATCTCGAAGATCCGGTGCGATTCGCACGGCAGATCCAGCCCGGCGAGGAGGTATTCCAGCAGATCCTGGATGGCGATCGGCTGCGCGGGGATCGACACCCAGCGCGGAGCGATCATCACCGGCAGACGCTCCACCAGGGAGCGAATCATCTCGAAAGACAGACTGCCCGGTCCAAGCACCACCGAAGCACGGAATTCAATGACAGGGATCCCCGATCCGCGCAGAATCCCGCCCACCTCGTGCCGGCTCCGCAGATGCGGCGAGAGATCCGGGGAATCCTCTCCCAACCCGCCGAGATAGATGATGCGCTTCACTCCGTTTGCGCGGGCGGCGTCTGCGAAGTTGCGGGCAGCCCGCCGGTCTTCCTCCTCAAAGGCGCCTGCCGATCCCATCGAGTGGATAAGATAATATGCCGTGTGAACGCCGGCCAGGGCGGCGGGCAAAGTCTCCGGGCTGAGCGCGTCGCCTTGAACAACTTCGATTTCCGTCCACCGGCGCTTGATTGCCTCGGGTTGCCGCGCCAGGCAGCGCACCCGCCGGCCGTCTGCCAGCAGGGCGCCGAGAAGCTCGCGCCCTACGTATCCGGTAGCCCCCGTAACCAGGATCAGCGGTTTCATGCGGGCCTCGCGGGAGAAGGGCTTCCGTGCGGATTGCCGGCGAGAAGCTCATGGATGCGCCGAAATCGACAATCGAAGATGTTTTCGATGTCCCGCCTCACTTTGAGCGAGTGCGCCACCTTGCCAATGCGGCCAAAGGGAAGGCGGTATCGAACGATGTCCTTCATTCGTGTGCCGCCTGCGTAGGATTCAAAGCGATGCGTGTGATGCCAGAGACGGTACGGCCCTCGCAGTTGGACGTCCACGAAGCAGTGCGGCGGCTCCCAACGCCTTATCTCCGTCGTCCATCGCATGGGGATTCCGTGCCAGCGAATCAGGTAGTTGATCCTCACCCCTCGTGCAACCCGAATGGGTTGGGGCGTCAGAATTCGGAAGCCAAGCCAGGGCGGCGTAAGCTCGGCCAGGTTGGCGGCCTCGGAAAAGAAGGCGAACACCTCTTCCACCGGCCGGGGCACCCATTGTTCGCGCCTGATTGTATGAAACCTGGTTCGCTTTGAGGCCATCACTCGCACTCAATCTGACTTCGAGAATCTGAGAGCCGCCGAGTTGATGCAGAAACGAAGGTTCGTTGGCGGAGGTCCGTCACGGAACACGTGCCCCAGGTGCGCGTCGCACTTGGCGCAAAGAACCTCCACGCGCTCCATGAAAAAGCTCACATCCTTCTCTGTGCGGATATTCTCCTGGGCCGCGGGCGCCCAGAAACTGGGCCAGCCGGTTCCGGAGTCGAACTTCTCTTGGGAGCGGAACAAGGCGTTTCCACATCCGACGCACCTGTAAATCCCTGCCTCATGATGATTCCAGTAGCGGTTGGCAAATGGAGGTTCCGTACCTTTCCGCCGCGTGACCGCGAACTCGTCGGGTGACAGGATCTCGCGCCACTCGGCGTCGGTCTTCACGATCTTCTTCACGCGAACTCCTCCTTCGGACTTGCCGCTGTCTGAGAACATGATCAAAGTTACCTCAGCACCCGATCCTTCGCCGGATGCGCCGGGCAAGGACCTCTCTTTGCGGGAGGACACAGCCACCAGAGCCCCGAAGGCGAAGGGCATCAGAAGCACGGCTCTTCTGGTCGGGCTGGCGGATCTGACTTGCTCAAACCTCAATGCCACAAGGCCTCTCCACAGGAAACGGTTGCGACGCCCTGCTGGCAGTGAAGCGCCGCAACCGTAACATTTCTCTTGCTCCCCGAAGGGTCAATTCCCGGGAAGAATCACCGCATCGATTACATGGATGACGCCGTTGGAGCATTCGATGTCGGTCTTGATCACGCTCGCGGCGTCCACCTTCACGCCCCCCGCGGTTGAGATCCTGACCGCCTGGCCGTTCACCGTCTTGGCAGATGTGAGCTTCACCACCGCGGATGACATTACTTTGCCGGGCACCACGTGATAGGTCAGAATGCTGCGCAGCTTGTCCTTGTTCTCCGGCTTCAGCAAACTCTCCACCGTGCCGGCCGGCAGCTTGGCGAACGCCTCATCGGTGGGCGCGAAAACCGTGAACGGCCCCGCGCCGCGAAGCGTGTCCACAAGGTCCGCCGCCTTCACCGCCGCCACCAGCGTGTTGAAGGAACCGGCCGAAATCGCCGTGTCCACAATGTCCTTGCTCGACGCCGCACTGGCGGTGGAACCCAGAGTCGCTACCGCCAATACGGCCGGCAGCAACCCGAACGCCGTCCGCGCTGCGAAATCCCTCAGTGTCGTCATTTTCCTCTTTCCTCCCTCAAAGTCTTTCTATTCCTTTGCGGCTGTTGCCGCCACACTCAGTGAGATCAGGAATCCAGGCGCATGGATTCAGTAAAACAAAACATACATTTGATGAAATTGAAATAGGAGCCGCTGATTTCGTTAATGCTAAAATTAGATTCATGGAAGCGGAAACAGGAGAACAGACGATACGGCGGGTGCTCTCCTCCTATGAACTGGGGCCCAAACTGAGGCAACTGCGCCTTCGCAAGAAGATCGGGCTGAAGGACCTGAGCGCTCATACGGGGCTGTCGGCGTCGTTGCTTTCTCAGCTCGAAAACGGCAAGCTGGTGCCCACGCTGCCGACCCTGGTGAGGATTGCCCTGGTATTTGACGTCAGCCTGGAGCACTTCTTCGGCGACCAGCGCCCCAAGCGCCTCTTCGCGGTGGTGCGGGCGGGGGAGCGGATCCGCTTTCCGGAGCGGCCGGACGCGCCATCACCGGCGTACTTCTTCGAGTGCCTGGCCTATCCGGCGCAAGGAAAAGGGATGGAGGCGTACCTGGCCGAATTGCCAAGGCGTCTGGAGAAGGAAACACAAGAGCACGTCCACGAGGGCCACGAGTTTCTCTTCGTGGTTGACGGAAAGCTTGTTGTCCGTCACCGGTCCGTGGATCACTCGCTCAGCGCGGGCGACAGCGTCTATTTCGACTCCTCTGAGCCGCACAGCTATCGGGGACTGACCGAGCCGCCGGCGCGCGCAGTCGTAGTCACCCTTCCGCCGCGGCCTTGACGGCGGGGGAGTCCCGGCGTGGTAGGATGGGGGCGCTCTTCGGGCCCCCGGCGGGAGAGAATATGGAACGGCCAAGCGTGCTGTTGACCACCGTATGCCGGCCCTTCGGAGGGGCCGGCGAAGGGGACTCCGTTGGGGCGGAGCTCTTCCACGCTCAGGTGACCCGGGCGCAGGGCGTCTTCAGCCTTCGCCAGGTCATCCGGGGTTGGGGGCTGGATTACATCGCCGGGAACCTCTCCTGCCCTTCCGTGGTGCTGCACTACCCTTCGGAGCGCGAGTTCGTCAGGGAACTTCAAAGGCGGCGCTACGACTATGTCGGCATCACCTTTGTCGTTGCGACGTTTTACAAGGTCAAGCGCATGGCCGCGCTCGTCCGCAGGCACGCCCCCGGCGCGAAAATTATCCTTGGCGGATACGGCACTGTGCTCCCGGACGAGTTGCTGGCGCCTCTGGCCGACCACATCTGCCGCGAAGAAGGGATTGCTTTCTTTCGCAGACTAATCGGTGAAGACCCCGCGCGGCCGCTGCGCCATCCATATGCCCCCATCCCCTCTCCGACGTTCTTCTCTTACAGGCGGCCGACCAAGGTGGCGCACATCACCGGCGGGCTGGGGTGCCCCAACGGCTGCGACTTCTGCTGTACGTCTCACTTCTTCCACCGGCGCTACATACCGTTCGCCAAGACCGGCCGTGACCTTTATGAAGCGATTCTCGGGATGGAAAGGGAAGCGCGCCGCGCGGGAGACGAGCTCGGCGGGTTCATCCTCATCGACGAGGACTTCTTCCTCCAGGAGCAGCGGGCAAGGGAGTACCTGGAGTGCGTTCGCCAGGCAGGCAGGGCCCCTTCCATCATGGGCTTCGGCAGCGTCCGCGGTCTGTCGCAGTTCACAGCGGAGGAGATTGCCGAGATGGGTTTCGAGACCATCTGGGTGGCGTTCGAGTCCCCCTCCGCCGGCTACGGAAAAATGAAGGGCAGGGAAATCGGCGAGCTGTTCCGCGCGCTTGAGTCCCACGGCATCGCCATCCTCGCCTCGATGATTATCGGTTTTCCCCACCAGGACCGCGATGCCATCCTGCGCGATTTCGAGCACCTGATGTCGCTCGAACCCGCCTTCACGCAGATTCTGATCTACTTCGCCTTCCCCGGCACGCCGTTCTACCGGCGGGCGGTGGCCGAGGGCCGTTATCTCCCGCAATACAGCGACAGCCCGGACTACCGGCGTTGGGACGGCTTCTCCATGCACTTCAAGCACCCTCACCTGACTGCTCCCGAGGTGGAAGCCTTGCAGCGGGAACTCTACCGTCGGGATTTCGAGCGGTTGGGGCCTTCTCTGGTCCGGGTGCCCAGGGCCTGGTTCAACGGCTACATGAATCTGCGCGATTCGCCGAACCCGTTGTTGCGGGCGCGGGCGGAGCGCATGCGCGAGTTCTGCCGCGGGGCGGTTGCGGGGCTTGTCCCGGCCTTCCTGCTGGGCCCGAGCGAAGAGGCTCGCCGTAGGGCCCGGGAACTGCTGCGGGAGATCGAGCGGGAGACCGGCGCGTTGACCCTCGTGGAAAGACTCAAGGGAGTCGCGGCGATCTTGCTGGCCGGCTGGACGTGGCTCACCCTCAGGACGAAGCTGTTCCAGCAACCCAAGCTGTTGCGCCTCGAATACCGCCCGGAAAGGAACGCGGAAGGCTTTGGCGCAGTTCAGGCCGAGGATTGCATCCCGGTTCAACCTCCGCTGGCAGTGAGGGAGGAAGAGTCATGAACCTTTCCATCCGGCTGGCGGAGTCAGGAATCGTGCCCGACTGGCTGATCCGCGCCGGGATCCACAGGCTTCTCCGGCAACGCCTCCGGGAAGAGCGCTGCGGCGACGCCGCAACCGCTGAGGAGCGCCGGCGCCGTTTTCTCAACCTCTTGCGGGATGGCCCGATCGCCGTCGAAACCTCCGCCGCCAACGAGCAGCACTACGAGGTTCCGCCGGAATTCTTCCTGCATGCGCTGGGAAGGCGCCTCAAGTACAGTTGCTGCCTCTTCGCCTCAGGCAACGAGGACCTCGACGAGGCCGAGGAAGCCATGCTCGGCCTCACATGCAAGCGGGCCCAGGTTCAGGACGGAATGGACCTGCTGGAGCTCGGCTGCGGCTGGGGTTCCCTCACGCTGTGGATGGCGGAGCGCTGCCCGAGGGCGCGCATCACCGCCGTCTCGAACTCGCGGCCTCAGCGCGAGTTCATCCTGGCGCGCTGCCGGGAGCGCGGCTTCGGCAACGTGACGGTCATCACCGCCGACATGAACGATTTCACGACGGATCTGCGCTTTGACAGAATCCTTTCCGTCGAGATGTTCGAGCACATGCGCAACTATCAGGTCCTCCTGGGCAAGGTCGCGTCCTGGATGAGACCGGATGGACGACTCTTTGTTCACGTCTTCTGTCACAGGGAATTCGCGTACGCATTTGAGACCGGCGGCCCCGGCGATTGGATGGGCAGGATGTTCTTCACCGGCGGAATCATGCCCTCCTACGATCTTCTGCTGTGCTTTCAGGATGACGTCGCGATCGAGAACCACTGGCGTGTGAGCGGGATTCATTACCAGAGAACCGCCGAGTGCTGGCTCCGGAACATGGACAACCGTCGCGGCAGGATCATGCCGGTCCTGGAGGCCGCCTACGGGAGGCGGGATGCGGGGCTGTGGTTCCGGCGCTGGCGTATTTTCTTCATGGCCTGCGCCGAGCTCTGGGGATTCCGGGGCGGCGAGGAATGGCTGGTCGCCCACTACCTGTTCCGCAGGAAACCCGGCTGAGGCTGGTCTCCCTCCGGCCGCCAGCCAGGTTTCGCCAGAATCATCTGGACGTCGCCGATGTAGCGCTCCAGAAATGCCCCCTCACAGTAGCAGAGATAGTACTCCCACAAACGGATGAAGCTCTCGGGGTAACCCAGCGCGCGAACCGCGTCCACATTGGCGAAAAAGCGCTCACGCCAGGTCCGAAGCGTGCGGGGATAGTGGGGCGTGATGTCTTCCAGATCGAAAAGCCGCATGTCCGTGGCCCGCGCGACCGACCGGGTGATGGCTGCAATCGAGGGGATGAAGCTGCCAGGAAAGATGTAGCGCTTGATAAAGTCGGGCGAGCGGAGCTGGGCTTCGTAAACCTGGTCCGTGATGATGATGGCCTGCAGGGCCATGGCGCCGTTGTCTTTCAGGCGTCTGCTGCAAACGCGAAAGTAGGCATCGAGGAAATGATGGCCAACCGCTTCGATCATCTCGATGGACACCAGTTTGTCGTAGGAACCGCTCAGGTTTCGATAGTCTTCGTGGAGGAGTTCAATCCTGTCGGCGAGGCCCGCCTGCCGGATGCGGTCGAGGGCAAAGTCATACTGCTGCCGCGATATGGTGGTGGTGGTGACCCGGCAGCCGTGCTTTGCTGCGGCGTGGATCGCGAAGCCGCCCCACCCCGCGCCGATCTCCAGCACGTGGTCATCGGGTCGAAGGGCGAGCTTCCGGCAGATTCTCTCGTACTTGGCGGCCGCGGCCTCTTCCAGGGTTGCATCCGGGCGCTCGAAAATATTGCAGGAATAGGTCATGCTCCGGTCCAGCCACAGGCCGTAGAAGTCGTTGCCGAGGTCGTAGTGGGCGGCGATGTTCCTTCTGCTCCCCTCCCGAGTGTTCCTCCTCAGCCAGTGCCGCAGGCTCTGGGCCGGCCGTGTGACCAAGGCCAAGCCGCCCTCCATGCCAGCCAGCAGTTTCCGGTTCAGCACGATGATCCGCACGAGCGTGGTGAGGTCGTCTGCCGACCAGCGTCCGGACATGTAAGATTCGGCGGCTCCTATGCTCCCGCCAAAGGCGAGATCCGCGTAGAACCGGGGATCGGAGACCGAAACCGTGGCGCTGAGACCTCCGCCGCCGAACGCATGCGGCCCCTCGTCATCGCGGAGGATAATCCGTCCATGCTCCAGTCTCCCGAGGTTGGCGAAGACGGCGCGGCGCGCCGCGCGTGCGAGTGCTCCGGTCAATGTAGCCTCAGCTTTCCCCGCGTTTCGCCGGGTGCGCGTAGAACGCGGCCCCCTTCATCTTCAGCCTCAGAGCCTGCCAGTAGATTGCGGCGACGGTCTTCAAGGTCATCGGAGGGTAGGATGCCAGCATCTTCGCCAGGTTGCGGCCGTTCAGTTCCAGCCGCGTCAAATCCAGACTGGCGGCGAACAGCCTGGTTCCATTGCGGGAGTCTATCATGTGCACGCGCAACACGTCGCCCGGCTGGTTGAAACGCCAGTCGTATTCCACATCCATGTCGATGAACGGCGAAACATGGAAGGTCTTGGGGAACCGGAAGCGCATTCCCTCGCTCGCACCGATATTGTCCTTTTCACCGAGCACATAACTGTAGCGCTCTCCCCAGGGCGTATTTGTGATCTCGGCTACGATCGTCTCCAATCTTGCGCCAGCGGAGTCGAAGCAGTAATAGAAGCTGACCGGATTGAAGATATAGCCGAAATAGCGCAGGTGCGTCAGCAGCCGGATCGGGCCTTCCGGCCTTTGTCCCAGTCGCGCCTGCACAAGGTCTCTCACCGCAGTATCCAGCGGCAGGTTCGCGTCGCCCAGATAGTCGCGCCGCAGGAAACACGCCAGATTCGGCCGTTCCACGCTCCAGAGCATCCGCCCCCGAAATACCTGGTCGAGCTCGGCCAGGTCGAGGTACATCATGAACAGGGAATAGCGGAACTCGTTCACGACTGGCTGGTAACGGATATGCGCTACACGGCCGGTGTATATGCAACTGTTCATAGCATCTTCCCGAACCAGGTGCACGCCGCCAGAGCGGCATTAACGCCATCCTCGTGGAACCCATAGCCCCAATAGGCGCCCGCGTAATGCGTCCGGTTGACGCCGCTGATCTCTCCGTGTCGCCTCTGTGCGGCCGGCGCCGCGGTGGTGTAAACAGGATGAGCGTAATCGTACCTGCCAATGATCCGGCCGCTGTCGATGGCTGCAGCACGGTTCAGCGTCACGCAGAACTCCTCGGATGCCCGCAGGGTCTGCAGGATGTTCATGTCGTATGTGATCACCGCGCGGTTCACCTGCTCCTGCGGGATCAGGTAGTTCCAGCTCGACCAGATCCGCCGCCGTTTAGGCAGGATGCGGGTGTCGGTGTGCAGGATAGCGAGGTTCTCCTGGTATGGGATTGCGCCCAAAATCTCCCGCTCCGCCGGAGTCGGATCGCTGAGCAAGGCGAGCGCCTGGTCGCTGTGGACCGCCAGCACCACGTGGTCAAAGCGCTCGTCGGGGCCGCCGTCAACACCCACTCGAACCCCGTCGGGACTTCGCGTCACGGAGCGGACGGCGGTGTTCAGCCGGATCCTGTCGCGGAAGGGTTCGGTCAGCTTCTCGACATAACGCGCCGAACCACCCTGGATGACCTTCCAATCGAATGGGTTCTTGATCTCCAGGAAGCCGTGGTTCTCGAAGAAGCGGACGAAGGTGGAAAGCGGGAAGTCCCCGATGCGCTCGGGGTCGGCCGACCAGAGCGCCGAGCCCAGCGGCACGAGGAAGCAGTCGACGAAGTGGCGCGAGTAACCCTGCGCCTGCAGAAACTCTCCCAGGCTCTGCTCCGGAGGCTCCTCCGCCAGCAGGCGCTTGAACTCCCTGCGAAATCGGAGGATGTCCCGGATCAACCGGTAGAACGAAGGATCCAGAAGATTGCTGCGCTGGGCAAAGAAGGTGTTCAGATTGTGCGCCCCGTATTCGATGCCCTCCCGCTCCGATTTGACGCTGAATGTCATGCGTGACGGCTGGTACTGAACTCCGAGACGCCGCAACAGTTTCAGGAAGTTGGGATAGGTGACCTCGTTGAACACGATGAAGCCCGTATCCACGGCATAGCGGCGATCCCCAATCGAGACGTCGATCGTGTGCGTGTGGCCGCCGATATAGTCGTTGGCTTCGAAAACGACGATGTCGTGATCCGGGTTGAGGAGGTACGCGGAAACCAGGCCCGAGATGCCCCCGCCGATGATCGCGATGCGCATGCCGCCTCCGCTCCGCTACTTCAGCCAGCGGTCCAACCGGGTCGCCGCCAGAGCGCCGGCCGCATTCAGGAACGCCCCCCAGCAGATGTCGATCAGCGCCAGGCGAAGGGGCCAGCCGCGCACCAGCGCGTAGTTGGTCATTTCATAGACCGTGTACAGTACGATTCCATACAGGGCTCCCCAGAGCAGCGCGGACGAGGCTGGACTGTCCGCAGATACTCGCGGGAGCACGAAGAGCACGATCCCCAGCGGGATGGCGAGATAGACCACCACGGCAGCCCAGACAACCGGCTGCATCTCACTGCCCGACAGGCGCAGGAGCGGGCCAAGCTCCCTCTTGTAGAGCTTCGACGCAAAGACACCCAGCCACACGTAGTCCAGCGCGAACAGAAGCGGCGGCAGGAACAGGAAAACCTTCACCGAATGCCACATGATCAGCCTCCACTATTCTCTTGGCGGAAGCGGAAAGAACCCGCTGGTCCGCTTCCGGTACTCCTCAAACTCGACATTGCCTTCGTACTTCTTCTCAAGGAGCGGGATGCCGGACACAAACAGGATCAAAGCGGAAATGGCGGCGGGCCCAAAAACGGTCCTCCACCCTCCAGGCACTGAGCAGGCGATCAGCCAGATGCCCCACCACAGCGTCACCTCGCCGAAGTAGTTGGGATGGCGCGTGTACCTCCAAAGCCCCGTGGTGATGATCCGCCCTCGGTTACCCGGATCCGCTTTGAATTGTGCCAGTTGCCAGTCCCCCACGGCCTCGAAAACAAAGCCGAGCAGCCACACGTCTGCGCCCAGGATGTCCAGCCACCCAAGCCCCGGCCTGCGGTCCGCCAACACATACGTTACGGGGGAGAGAATGACGACGGCCAGCAGCGCCTGCAACAGGAATACCTGGAAGTACGCCCTCACGGTCGCGCGGCTTCCCCATTCCTCCCTCCACTTCCTGTAACGCGGATCCTCGAGCTTCCCCCGGTTTCGCAGGCCGATGTAAAGCGAGAGGCGCAACCCCCAGATGGTCACAAGCGCCAGCATCAGGAGGCCGCGCCCGGAGGTGGCGCCTGCCACCCACTGGGCCAGGAGGGCTTGAACAATGAATCCAACTCCCCAGGCGACGTCCGCCACGTCGTTCCGCCGCAGCCTCAGGGCGGCCAGAAACCACAAGCTTGCGTAGATCGCCGCAGCCGCGACCTGGATGCCAAGGATGCCCGGCATAACGGCCTTGTGGTGACTGCCGACCGATAGTAGCACACAGCGGGCCGCCGCTGATCCAACCTCCCGCATCCGGCCGAAAACGTCCGGCATCTAAACAGAAGTGAAACCGTTAGCTCTAACTTTTGGGATGGTTTTTATTATGTTGACGCCGGCTGCCTTCGCAACCACGATTCACGACTTCACGACGAACTCCATCGACGGGCAGCCCGTCTCTCTGGCTCAGTACAAGGGAAGTGTGGTGCTGATCGTCAACGTGGCCAGCCGTTGCGGTTTCACGCCTCAATACGCCGGGCTGGAAGCCGTCTACCGCAAGTACAAGGACCGGGGATTCGTGGTGCTCGGTTTCCCTGCCAACAATTTCCTCTGGCAGGAGCCCGCGAGCAACGAGGAAATCAGGGCCTTCTGCTCAACCAGGTACAACGTGACCTTCCCCATGTTCGCGAAGATTTCGGTGAAGGGAAAAGACAAGGCGCCTCTGTACAGGTTCCTTACCGACAAGACGGCCAATCCGGCAACGGGGGGCGAGATCGGGTGGAACTTCACCAAGTTTCTGGTCGACAGGAGCGGAAAGGTGATTGCCCGGTTTGCGTCCAGCGTGAGCCCCGAGTCCCCGGGACTTGTAACCGCCATAGAGTCTGCGCTGAATTCCTTGCCAAGAGTATGATTTACTACTGCGCCTGACGGGGCACTTTGGTCGAACATGAAGAGGCTGACGATCCTGCTTCTCGGAGCGCTGGCAGCAAGCGCTGCTTCGGAAGGCTGCCCGGCCGCGCCTGGCCACGGGGTCGAGCAGTGCACGTTCCCGGCGGCGCGGAGTGTCGGCGAGACGTCTGTAGCCCTCGGCAAGGTGTACAGACCCCTCACGGGTAAAGAGCGCCTCGACTACTACACCAAGCGCACATTCCTCAGCCCCGGGGCCTTCTTCCGGATCGCCGGTCCCAGCCTGGGCAGCCACCTCGCCAACCGGCCCGCGGAGTGGGGGCAGGGCACAGAGGGTTACGGCCGCCGGTTCGCGGACCGCTATGGCCGCTTCGTGCTTAGGCGAACCTACGAGGCGGCCGGCGCCGCGGCGCTGGGGCATGAGGTCCGGTACATCCCGAGCACGCGAACTGGCTTTCTTCCGCGGGCAGGGCACGCCCTGGCGGCCACCTTTGTCACGCATGACAGGAGCGGCCGAAGAACTCCTCACCTGGCCCGCTTGGGATCCGCCTTCGCCGCCGAGTTTACGGGGAACCTCTGGATGCCGGCCGGCTACCGCACGGGCGCCGAGGCCGTGCGAGGTGTTGGCATTGAACTGGGCGTAGGCAGCGCGTTCAATCTGCTTCGGGAGTTCTCTCCAGAGCTGAAGCGCATCCTGCCCGGGAACTGATCGCAGGGTGCGCCTGTCGCCCTGGCGTGAGTCAACCGGCCAAGCGCGGGAATCGCCGTCAATGCGACCTGGCGCCGATGGGAGGAGTATCATTTCCACTCGCCGTAGGCGCGGCAGGACGCCCCTGCAACCTTGCTCCCGGACGAGGTCCCGCATGGAATCGAAGTGGTCGCAGTCTGGTGCGACCGCGCCATTGACCCGCCCGCCCTAGAGACCTATTCTGAAAAGGTCATCGCTACAGTTTCCCGAACTGCTATTGTGGGGAGTCGCGGAAACATTCGAGAAAGGAGTATCTATGAAGTCGACGCTGGTTCTATTGACATTGGGAGCAGCCGGACTGTGTTGGGGACAGGCACCGGCCGACTGCAAGCCCAACCCGTTGAATATCCCCGAGGCCAAGTACCCCTGCATCTTCCCCGACAACCGCGTGATGTATCGCGTGATCGCGCCGGATGCAAAGTCGGTGCGCGTTGGGAATCTGAACTTGACGAAGGGGCCGGACAACATCTGGAGCGGCACCACTGAGAAGCCCGCCGTGGAAGGCTTTCACTACTACGGCATCAACATTGACGGCGCCACCGTGGCGGACCCGTCCACTCGCACCTATTTCGGCTCCGGTTGGTGGAACAGCGGAATTGAGATCCCCGCGCCGGACCAGGAGTTTTACCAGCCGAGAAGAGACATTCCTCGCGGCCGTGTGAGTGAACAATGGTATTTTTCGACTGTCACCGGGAAATGGCGCCGCTGCTTCGTGTACACCCCACCGGACTACGACGGAGGAAAGAATAGGTACCCGGTGTTCTACCTGCAGCACGGTTGGGGAGAGGACGAGACCGCCTGGTTCAACCAGGGCCGCGTCAGCATCATCATGGACAACCTGATCGCGGACAAGAAGGCCAAGCCAATGATCATCGTCATGGACAACCTGAACGCGGTCAAACCCGGGCAGAGTGCGATGACGTTCGCTGCCAGAGGCCTGGTGCCCGATCCAAGCGACCGCCCGGCTCCGCCGCCGGAACCGCGGGCGCCGCGGGCGCCGGCAGGCGCGCCCGGAGCTCCTGGAGCCCCAGGCGCGGCGCGCGGGGCCCAGCCGGCCCGCGCCGGTGGAGGAATGCTGGGCAACTCGGCTTTCACCGAGATGATGCTCACCGATCTGATACCAATGATCGAGAAGACTTACCGAGCGCTTCCCGGGGCCGCGAATCGCGCGATGGCCGGACTCTCGATGGGCGGCATGCAGACCCGCGCGACCACCATGGCCAACCTGGACAAGTTCGCCTACATCGGTCTGTTCAGCGGCGGCAACATTACCCTGTCGAGCATCGAGAACCCCGCCGCCTTTAAGAAGCAGATCAAGGCCGTGTTCTTCGGCAATGGAGAAGCCGAAGGCGGTACCGCCGCGAGCAAACCAGCGGCGGAAGAACTGAGGAAGGCCGGCATCAACGCCGTTTTTTACGAATCCCCGCGCACCGCTCATGAGTTCCTGACCTGGCGGCGTTGCCTGCGCGAATTCGCGCCTTTGCTGTTCAAGTAGGAATCAAGTGCGCGGCTGAGAGATACAGGCAGGAAAGGCCACACAGAAGCTTGTGCTGCTTTCCGCAGGCGGAATCCGGGATGCCTCGTCCGGGGGCATCCCGGTGTCCTGCCTCCGCAGAAGATGGGGCACGCGGGGAGCGCCCTGTTATGCGAAGTGCTCCTGCGCATCACCGTATCCGAGCAGGATGCAATCCTTGATGCTGACAGGGTAGCGGTCGCCAGCAGCGTCCCGGAAGCGGTATTGGTCCGGCAGGCAACACAGTGAGCCCGGATGGTAATTGACGCTGACTACCCTGTGCGAGAACTCCTCTGCAACGTCCCACGGGATACCCTGCTCCACCAGCGACTCCCGGCCGGGCAGGCGGATGCGGCGCCGCCGCCAGTTGTGGGGAATCCGCCATGCAGTTCCGCTTGAATCGTGCCAGAAGACCCTCACAGGCACGCCGGGCGCGAGGCTCACTCGCACGGTTGTGACCCGGCCGGCAGCCCCTGCGGCGACGCGCTCCGGGATGTTGATTTCGACCAGGTCCCAGAAGCTGGGCAGGTGCAGCTTCTCCTGGAACTCGAGGGACCCTTCCACGGCGTAAGCCGAATCCGGCTCCCTCTCATCCGTTCTCCCTGGCCCCTCCAGCCAATGCCGCGGCAGTCGCCAGTCCCGCCCTTGCGGGTCGTGGAGAACCACCCGCAGGGGGGCATAGTCATTCCAGTAGTTTCCCTCACGATCAATGAGGAAACCTGTCTCCTCCGGCATTGCGGGCCGCGTGCCGGGCATCTCCTCGGGCAGCACCTGGACCTCGACCGCTAGCCCCGCAATCGCTGCCGCGAAGTCTGCCGGCAGATTCGCCTCTTCGAGAGCCGTGCATTCGTCGGGCAGCTTGAGCCGCTGTGTTGCCTGCTCGGGCATCGCAGTATGCAAAATGGTAGCACTTGTTTGGGACAGCCGCCTTCAAGGGGCGGGATCAATGGCAGAGTACCCGCAAGTTCTTGACTTGCTGTTGCTTGGAGGTGGTGGCCGGGGACGGAATTGGACAGCATTACGCCCACCTGGCCATACCCATCACCGGCATCTGTCTCGACCCGGCTTTGGGGTTGAGACACAGTGCCAGACCATACTGAACCCTCTCAACAACCACCGGGAGTGGCCCACCGGATTCTCTGCAGGCTGGTCCTGTGCTTCCGAGCCGGTGCCAGCGATGGCAGCCAGGATTCGGAGAGCCAG
The DNA here is from genome assembly GCA_041946685.1 of Bryobacteraceae bacterium. Lineage (GTDB taxonomy): Bacteria > Acidobacteriota > Terriglobia > Bryobacterales > Bryobacteraceae > JBHGAV01. The sequence goes on from JBHGAV010000004.1 coordinate 32,039, forward strand.
GCTTTCCAGCTGCGGGACCACTACCGTGCCAATGAGTGGACGATCCTCCAGGAGTGGGAGGACCGGGAGCCGGGCGGCAAGGCCGACCGTTGCCGTCGCTCCGACTTTTCCCTCAGCCCGAAACGTCATCCGGCTCTACTCAGAGCGCCTGTAAACGATTTGCAGCGATCCCCTCGGGGCTCTGGATCAGGAACGTGGCAGTGCCTATGCAAGTATATTGTTTTGTGCGGTTTAACAAATTCCGCACTTGTACTTGCAAAATTACTGAATCAGGTTTATATTTGATCTGGTTGAATATTTCCTGGGTTGGTGAATCGCCCGCGGAGAAACCATGGCGGTCGGTAGCACGCCTGAGGCAATTGGCGACCTGCTGGGGAGCGTCCAGGTCTTTGCTTCCGCAGTTCGCGATGTCCTCGAGAGAGACCTTCTGAGGGAAGCGACCCGGGGCCGCATCACCTTTCCCCAACTCAAACTACTCAAACTGATAGCGCTCACCGATGTTCACACGATCGGTGACGTGGCGGCCTTTCTTGGTGTCAGCAATGCTGCCGCCAGCAAGGCGGTGGACAAACTAGTCCGTCGTCAGTTGCTGCGGCGCACCGAAGGGCATGTCGACCGGCGGGAGAGCGAGATTTCCCTCTCCAGGGACGGCCGGCGCTTGCTGGACCAGTACGAGCGTGCCAAGAGCCTCAAACTTGCGGAGATCTTCGGCGCCTGCGGGCTGGAGCAACTCTTTTCCGCCGTCGAGATGCTCGACGGGCTTTCGGCCCGCATTGTGGATCACGCAGCCAAGCCAGAGGAGATCTGCCTCCAGTGCGGCATCTACTTCCGCGAGTATTGCCTGTTGCGAGAGCTTGTCCACCGTACCTGTTTCTACGAGGCTCGCAGGGCTCGCGGAACCGCCGGATCAAGGATGAAGGAGCCTAGGTGGGAAGGTGTTTCGGACCGTAATTCCCCAAGCTGAGAAGTCGTGGCGGGGAAGGAGGGACCATGGCAAGTGCAGAATCAGGCAGCGTGGCCGAGGAGCGCCCACGGATTCCAGGGGCCCTGCCGCAGACCGAGCGCGCCTTGCGTCGCCGGTTTCTTGAGGAAGCTCAGCTTGTTCCGGGGGGCAGCCGGATCTCCCAATGCCTGCAATGCGGCACGTGCACGGGAAGCTGCCCTGTTAGCTACGCCATGGACATCTCTCCACGGATGGTCATTGCCCTGTTCCGGGCCGGGCAGATTGAGGAGATCCTCCGAAGCCGCACCATTTGGATCTGTGCTTCTTGCTACATGTGCACGACCCGCTGCCCGCAGTCCATCAAGATCACTGACTTGCTCTATGCGCTGAAACGAACGGCTGTGAACGCCGGTCTGTATCCCGACCGTTTCCCCGTTTACCTGCTGTCGCGGAACTTTGTTCGCATCGTAAACCGTTACGGCCGAAACCATGAGAGTCTGCTTCTGCTGCTGTACTACTTGCAGAGGAACCCTCTGGCATTGTTTCGGCTGCTGCCCCTGGGAATCGCGTTGCTGCGGAAAGGAAGGGCCTCCCCGTTCCCCTCAAGAATCAAGGGCGTCGATACCATCCGCACTATCCTGCGGGCATCCGGAAGCCTGGAATTGCCTCGCGAGAAGGAAGCGATCCCGTATGCCGAGGGGGCGGTTGGCTACAGGGCCATAGACAAGGCCGTTCCGGAACGGCTCGCTTGACGGGGCGGCTATGGAATACCTCTACTATCCCGGATGCAGCCTGGAATCCACCGGAAAACCGTACGACGAGAGCCTGAAAGCTGTGTTCCGCACCCTGGGAGTGGGGTTGCGCGAGCTGGAGGACTGGAACTGCTGCGGCGCGACCATGTACATGAGCGTGGATGAGACTCTTTCGCTTGCCATGAGCGCTAGGAACCTGGCCCTGGCGGAGCGCGACGGATCCCGTGATCTGATCGCGCCGTGCAGCGCCTGCTACACCGTGCTTCTCAAAACCAACCGCATCCTGCGCGACAACCCGGACTTGCGGGCCAAGGTCGATCATCTCTTGAGTCAGGTGGGCCTGCGCTACGGGCTCGAAGTCCGGGTCCGCCATCCGCTGGACGTTCTCGTCAATGACATTGGCGCCGATGCTATCGCATCCGCCGCCCGGCGGCGCCTGAACGACATCGCCTTCGCTCCTTACTACGGCTGCCAGATCGTGCGTCCCGAGCGGGGTTTTGACCACCCCGAGTTTCCCTCCACGATGGACGCGCTGTTCGAGCGGCTGGGCGCGCGGGCAGTGTACTTCCCGTTGAAGACGCGGTGCTGCGGGGGTATGCTGATGACGAAGTTCCCGGAGGTCTGCCTGCAACTGGTCAAGGATCTGCTGGAGTGTGCCGCCGAAAACGGCGCCAACTGCATCGTCACCACCTGCCCGTTGTGTCAGATCAACTTGGAGGCGTATCAGACCCGCGTCAACAAGAAACTCGGAACGGCTTTCCGCGTTCCCGTATTGTTCTTCACCCAGTTGCTTGGCCTGGCGCTGGGTTGCCCGGACAAGGAACTGGGGCTGCATCGCAATCTGATCGAGTTGAGGATGGCGCAACCTGCGGCGGTGGCGTAGGAGGAGAGCTGTCATGGATCAGAACGGCCGGGTTCGCATAGGGGTGTACATTTGTCACTGCGGAGCCAACATCGCCGCGACGGTGGATGTCGCCGAAGTCCGGGACTTCATCGCCCGCTCACCCGGCGTGGTGGTGGCCCGGGACTACAAGTTCATGTGCTCGGACCCCGGCCAAGCGCTGATTCAAAACGACATCGAACAATTGGGCCTCAACAGGGTCGTGGTGGCCGCGTGCTCTCCCCTGATGCACGAGATTACTTTCCGGGCGGCGGCCATGAGGGTCGGGCTGAACCGCTATCTGGTGCAGATCGCCAACATCCGCGAACACTGCTCCTGGATCCACGACGACTCGCGCCTGGCGACGGAAAAGGCGAAGGCGCTGGTGATGGGGGCGGTCCGGCGTGTGGCGCTGCACCAGCCCCTTGAGCCGATCCGCGCGGCCATCCATCCCGACACGCTGATCGTCGGCGGCGGGATTGCCGGTATACAAGCCGCCCTGGAGATCGCCGAGTCGGGCAACACGGTCTATCTGGTCGAGCGGGAACCCACCATCGGCGGGCGCATGGGACAGTTCGACAAGACCTTTCCCACGCTGGACTGCGCGGCCTGCATCCTCACCCCAAAGATGGTCGCGGTGGGCCACCGGAAGCAGATCAAGCTGATGACCATGAGCGAGGTTACCGGGTGCTCAGGCTACGTGGGCAACTTCAAGGTCAGAATCCACAGGAAGGCGCGGTATGTGGATGAGACCAAGTGTACCGGATGCGGACAGTGCTGGAACGTCTGTCCGTCGGTGCGGGTTCCGCGAGCGAGGACGATCCGGCTGGGAGAGCAAATTGTGAAACGGGTTTCCGGATGAAGCTGAAAGAGGTGCAGGAGATTCTGAATTGCCGGGTGCTGGCCGGCGCCGACAGGCTGGAGGTGGAAGCGGAGGTCGGGTGCGGGGCGGACCTGATGAGCGACGTACTGGCGTTCATCAAGCCCAATGCCCTGCTGCTGACGGGCCTGACCAACGTGCAATCCGTGCGGGCCGCGGATGTCGCCGGGGTCAAGGGAATCGTCTACGTCCGGGGCAAGATGCCCGACCGGGAGACCGTCGAACTAGCCCAGGAAAAAGGCATGATTTTGCTGGCTACCGATATTCCGATGTACGAGGCGTGCGGCAGGCTCTACGCCCGCGGTCTGCGCGGCGGCAGTGAATCCGCGGAGGGCTTGAGCGATGACCGCCGAGCCACTGTTCTTTCAAAGTTTTGAGATTCGTGGGGGCGATTTCGCCAATGCCGGCCGGGCCTCCACCACGGTGAAGGCCATTCTGAGAGAAGTTGGGATCTCTCCCCTGGCCATCCGGCGGGTGGCGATCGCGGCCTACGAGGCGGAAATGAACGTTGTGTTGTATGCGCGGCGTGGAACGATGGAGCTGAGGGTGACTCCGCGGGACATCCGGATCACGGTGGCGGACGAGGGCGACGGCATCCCCGACATTGGACTGGCGATGCAAGAGGGATACTCCACCGCGTCCGACGAGATTCGGGCCATGGGCTTTGGAGCGGGCATGGGGTTGCCCAATATCAAGAAGAACGCCGATGACTTCGTGATCAACTCCGAAGTCGGCAAGGGCACGAAGCTGGACATCGTAGTGAGGGTGTAGCATGGAGGAGCACTTCCATTCCGTTCGGGTCGTTCCGCAGAAATGCACGGGCCGTATGGCCTGTCTCCGGGCCTGTCCCACGGAAGCGATCCGCGTGCGCGGCGGGAGGGTGGTGTTCCTGGAAGATCGCTGCATCGATTGCGGCGAATGCGCCAGGGCTTGTCCCAACCAGGCCATTGTTCCGCAAACCAGTTCTTTCACCGACTTCTCCCGTTTCCAGTACACCGTGGCGCTGCCCTCCCCCGCGCTCTACAGCCAGTTTCGCAAGGAGATTCTTCCGGGGACCATCCTGGCCGCCCTGAAATGGATCGGTTTCGACGACGCGTGTGACGTAGCCGGCGCCAGCGAAGCCGCCACCATCGCCATTTCCGAGTATCTGGCCGAGTACCGGGGCCCGTTCCCTCTTCTGTCGCCCTTCTGCCCCACCGTGGTCCGGCTGATTCAGGCCCGCCATCCTGCCCTGGTGGACCTGCTGATTCCCGTCGATTCCCCGATGGAGATCGCCGCACGGGAGATCCGGTACAAGAAGATGAAAGAGCTGGGTTTACAGCGCGACGAGATCGGGGTCATCTACCTGACGCCCTGCGCCGCGAAGATGGTCGCCATCAAGGATCCCCCCCGCAAGAGAGTTTCCCACGTGGACGGTGCGATCGCGATCGCCGACATCTACCATGCCTTGCTGTCCGCGATGACCGACTTGAACGGCGGGGACCAGGCCGGCCCGAACATGGTGAGGGGCGTCGGCCTGGGTTGGCCTGTGCTGGGGGGGCAGCTTTCCTCGTTGCGCTCGGAGAGTTGCCTGGCCGTGGGCGGACTGGGCGATGTCGAGAGAATCCTTGACGAGATCGAAAACGGAAAGCTGGGTGACATCCAATACGTGGATTGCGAGGCCTGCGAGCAGGGCTGTTGCGGCGGTTCGCTGACCGTGGAGAACCCTTACGTCGCGCGCAACAAGATCCTGGCCCTGGTGGCGCGTTTCGGCAGCACCCCCAGCCAGAACCGGCCGAAGATTCGAGAGCTGTACGAAAGCGGCTATTTCTCTCTGCCGGGGAAGATCCCTTCCCGCCCCTCCGACCCGCTGGATTCGGACATCGCGAAGGCCATCGAGAAGAGGAGGCGCATCCAGGAGACATATGAAGGCCTCCCTCTGATCGACTGCGGCGCCTGCGGGGCCCCGACCTGTTTGAGCTTCGCTGAAGACGTGGTGGTGGGGAGGGCTGCACTGGAGGAATGTGTTGTGCTGGCGGCGAAAAGGGCCGGCGCCGCCGCTCGCCAGGCCGCGGGTCTCGACTCGAAGGCGCAAATTCGGCTCGTGAAAGGAGATTTGGTGTGACGTTACGCGATGTGGTTGTGTCGAGCGGGTTCGAGAAACTGACCGGCGAGGTCGGTCTAGACAGGGAGGTGACCGGGGGATATTCCAGCGACCTGCTCAGTGACGTGGTCGCAAACAGCATGAGGGGGGATCTGTGGGTAACGCTCCAGACGCATCCCAACGTCGTTGCGGTGGCCACGCTGAAGGAACTGGCGGGGATCGTTTTCGTGAACGGCAGGAAACCCGACGCGGATACGTTAAGCCGGGCCCTGGAGCAGGGCGTGCCGTTGCTGGCGACCTCGCTGCCGGCTTTTGAGCTGGTGGGCAGGCTCTACGAGGCCGGGATTCGGAGGAAGGCTTGATGCTGGAGCTGTTCAGGGCTGATCTGCACGTCCACACCTGCCTTTCGCCGTGCGGGTCCCTGGAAATGGGCCCCAGGGCGATCATCAGCAAGGCGGCGGATCGGGCTCTGGACGTGATCGGGATCTCCGACCACAACTCCTGCGGCAACGCTGCGGCGGTGATGAAGGCCGTAGGCGGCATGCGGCTGAAGGTGCTCCCGGGAATGGAGGTCACCTCCAGGGAGGAAGTTCATATCCTGGCTCTGTTCGAGGGCATCGATGAGGCGTTCCGGCTCCAGCAGATCGTCTACGACCGCCTGCCTGGAGTCAACGACGAGAACGCTTTCGGACTTCAGGTGATTGTCAACGAGGATGAGGAGGTGCTCGGGTTCGACGAGCACCTGTTGGCGGGGGCGACGGAGCTGAGCGTGGAGGAGATCGTAGACTTGATCCACGCGATCGGCGGCGCCGCGATCGCCTCGCACGTGGACCGGCTGGCCTTTGGCATTGTCGGCCAACTGGGATTCATACCCGATGGTCTGGAACTGGACGCCGTGGAACTCTCCCCGATTATCTCGCTCGCCGAAATGCGCGGACAGTTCCCGCAGGAGGCCAGGCGTTGCCTGGTACGCTCCTCGGACGCGCACTGGCTGAAGGACATCGGTGCGGTCTGGACAGCATTCTGGTTGAAGGAACCCAGCCTGGCGGAGATGAAGAAAGCATTCCGGGGAGCGGAGGGAAGAGAAGTCGCGCCGTCCGATGTCCCGATCGATTGCGGAGGGTACGCGGCGCGGACCTGAAGGCGGGAGTGGAAGTGGAGGAGCTCTCCATGCACGTTCTCGACGTGGTTGAAAACTCAATCTCGGCGGGGGCGAGGCGCGTTGCGATCCGGGTTCGGGAGAGCCGGAGCGAGGATTCGTTCCTGATCGAGATCGCCGATGACGGAGCGGGGATGAGCGAGGAGACGTTGCGCAGGGCAACGGATCCGTTCTTCACCACCCGCACCACGCGCCGCGTCGGCTTGGGGCTGCCGTTGTTGGAGCAAGCGGCGCAGGCTGCCGGCGGCTGGCTTCGCATCGAGTCCGCTCCCGGTGTGGGTACCAAGGTGACCGCGCTGTTCCGGCACGGGCACATCGACAGGCAGCCCCTGGGAGACATGGGCCGCACGCTCCTAAGCCTGATCGTCGGCAATCCGGATGTCGAGTTCGATTACCGGCGCGAGGCTGAGGGCCGCGAAGTGTCGCTCAACAGCCGGGAATTCGCGGACCAGCTTGAGGGCCTGCCAATCGTCTCGCCGCGAGGGATCTCTGCCCTGAAGAAGCGCATTAAGAAGCTGGACGAACTGCTGGCGGGTTAAGCACGGGAGGCAAAGATGGAGCTGGCAACGTTGGAAGGGATCATCAGGCAGCACGGTGCTCAGAAGACCGCGCTCATCGCTATGCTGCAGGACGTTCAGCACGAGTACAGCTATCTTCCCGCGGACATCCTGGTGTATTTGTCACACACGTTGGGTGTGCCGCTAAGCCGCACCTACGGCTTGGCCACCTTCTACCGCGCTTTCAGCCTCAAGCCCAAAGGACGGCACCCCATCGCCGTGTGCATGGGGACGGCATGCCATGTCAGGGCGGCTGGAAAGATCCTGGAGAAGTTCGAGCGCCAGCTCGGCATCAAGACCGGCCAGACGACCCCGGATCTGCGCTTCGGCCTGGAACAGGTACGCTGCCTGGGGTGTTGCGGCCTCGCGCCGGTGGTTACCGTGGGCCAAGATCTGTTCGGCAAGGTTGGCCTGACCAGGGTCGATCAGATTCTCAGGCAGTACCAAAAGGAGGGGAGCTAGCATGCCCAGGATCAAGCTGGAAGACTTGGCCCGGATCAAGGAGAGGACCCGGCAGGCGACCTTGCTGCGCGAAGGCGCGGGCCGGGTCAAGATTACGGTCCATATGGGAACGTGCGGGATCGCAGCCGGGGCCCGGACAATCATGAGCGTCGTTCTCGATGAAGTGGAAAGGAGAGATCTCACGGACGTGCTGGTGACTACATCGGGCTGCGCCGGCTTCTGTAGCCGCGAGCCGATGGTCACTGTGGAGCTGGCGGGCCAGGCTCCCGTCAAGTATGGCGAGTTGACCGCCACGAAAATGAAGGAAATTCTCGACAGCCACGTGGTCGACGGCAGGGTTCTCGAGCAGTACGTGCTGGTGATGGGAAGCGAGCGGGTTCACTGAGGGCAGTGTTGCGGAGGAGGTAGGCATGCCGTACCGGACGCACTTGATGGTTTGCGCGGGAACGGGTTGCGTTTCTAATCGCTCCTTGGAGGTCAGAGGCGCTCTCGAAAAGGAGATCCAGATGAGGGGACTGGAAGAGGAGGTCCGGATCGTTACCACCGGCTGCAATGGCTTCTGCGGCGCCGGGCCGATCATGGTCGTCCAGCCCGACGGCATCTTCTACCAGCAGCTCACGCCCAAGGACATACCGTACTTCGTGGAGGAACACCTGCTGAAGGGCCGGCCCATTTCCAAGCACATGTATGTGCCGCCGGAAGCCAAGACCCCGCTCCCCAAGATGTCGGACATCCCCTTCTTCAGCCGGCAGAGACTGATCGCCTTGCGAAACCGGGGGCTGATTGATCCCGAGAAGATCGATGAGTACATCGCGCGGGACGGCTACACGGCCTTCGTCAAGGCGCTGACTCAGATGACCCCCGACCAGATCATCCTCGAGATCAAGGCGGCGGGTTTGCGCGGCCGGGGCGGCGCCGGCTTTACTACGGGCGTCAAATGGGATAAAGTCCGCCGGGCCGAAGGCGAACCGAAATACATCGTCTGCAACGGCGACGAGGGCGATCCCGGCGCTTTCATGGATCGAAGCATCTTCGAGTCGGACCCGCACGCCGTCATCGAGGGCATGCTTATCGGCGCGCGAGCGATGGGGGCCCGTTACGGCGTGGTCTACATCCGCAACGAATATCCGCTGGCACTCCAGCGGATCCTGATCGCCATTGATCAGGCGCGCGACTACGGTCTGCTCGGGGAGAACATCTTCGACTCAGGCTTCGACTTTGACCTCTCGGTGGCCCGGGGCGCGGGAGCGTTCGTGTGCGGGGAAGAGACTGCCCTGATTTCCTCCGTGGAGGGACGCTTGGGAGACCCGAGGGCGCGGCCGCCGTATCCGGCCGAGCGCGGCCTGTTCGGCCAGCCCACCTGCATAAACAACGTCGAGACGTGGGTGAATGTGCCGCCGATCATCAACAACGGTGCGGCCTGGTACCGGAAGATCGGCACGGAAACGAGCAAGGGCACCAAGGTGTTTTCCCTGGTGGGCAAGGTCATGAATACGGGCCTGGTAGAAGTCCCTATGGGGATCACGCTGCGCGAACTGGTCTATGAGATCGGCGGCGGCATACCCGGGGGCAAGAGATTCAAAGCCGTCCAGACGGGGGGGCCGTCGGGGGGGTGCATCCCGGCCGGCATGATGGACCAGCCCATCGTTTATGAGACCGGCGCCGAGAGACGGGAGCGCGCCGAAATGCTGGACCTGCCCATCGACTACGAGAGCCTCACCGAGGTCGGCTCGATGATGGGCTCCGGCGGGCTCGTGGTGATGGACGAAGAGACGTGCATGGTGGATGTGGCGCGGTACTTCCTGAGCTTCACCCAGGACGAGTCCTGCGGGGCCTGCACTCCCTGCCGGGAAGGGACCAAGCTGATGCTGGAAATCCTGACCAGGATCACCGACGGCCACGGAACCATGGAGGATCTGGCCACGCTCGAAGATCTCGCCCGCATCGTGAAGGAAACCTCGCTGTGCGGGCTTGGAAGGACGGCGCCCAATCCCGTCCTGACCACCTTGCGCTATTTCCGCGATGAGTACCTCGTTCATATCGAAGCGCACAAATGCCCGGCCCACGTCTGCCGGCAGCTCAACGTCTACCGTATCGACCCTGAAGTCTGCGTTCAGCGCGGGCACGGCTGCGGCGTCTGCAAGCGGGAGTGCCCGGAGAAGGCCATTTTTGGCGAAAAGAATCAACCTCACCGGGTGGACGCCGGCCTGTGCCGGAAATGCGGGGTGTGCGTGGACGTTTGCCACTTCGACGCGGTGATCGTCGAGTAGGAGCCAGACATGATCAGCGTGACTATAGACGGCATGTCAGCCCAGGTTCAGGAGGGGACCATGATCCTCCAGGCCGCCAGACTGCTGAATGTCAAGATTCCCACCCTCTGCTACCACCCGATGCTGCGGCCTTTCGGAGCCTGCCGGCTATGCGTGGTCGAGCTGCATCGGAAAGCGGGCTACGAAGTGGCCACCGCCTGCAACACTCCCTGCCAGGAGGGCATGGTCGTCGTGACCGACACGCCGCACCTGCTCATGGCCCGGCGGCTGGTGCTGGAATTGATGCTGGCCCGGTGGCCGAACGTGCCGGTGCTGCGAAAGCTGGCCGAGGATTTGGGTCTTGAGCGGCCGCGGTTCGCTAGTGCGCTTCGCGACGAACGCGAGGACGCCTGCATCCTCTGCCTGCGCTGCGTGCACATCTGCGACGAGGTCGTGGGGGCCTGCGCCATCGGTTTCGAGGACCGCGGAGTCAACCGCGAGGTGGTCACTCCGTTCCATCGGGAGTCGGAGAGCTGCATTGCCTGTGGAGCCTGTGCCCACGTTTGCCCCACATCCCACATCAAGTTCGAGCCCGAGGACTACCGGGGTAAACCGGCCGAGTTCCTCCTGGGGCCGAATACGGCGATCTACATGCCGACGGCGCAAGCTGTGCCAAAGGTGCCAAGCATCGACCGGGAGGCCTGCATCCACTTCAAGACGGGCACCTGCCGCAAGTGCGCCGAGGTCTGCGAGCCGGGAGCGGTCAATCACGAGATGCAGGACCAGGAGATCGAGCTGGACGTCGGGCAGATCCTGGTGGCCACGGGCTTCGATCTGTTTGCCGCGGACCCGATGCCACAATACGGTTACGGGAGGCTGGACAACGTTTACACCGGCCTCGACATCGAGAGGATGTTGAACTCGACCGGTCCTACTGCGGGCAGGGTGCTGCTGAAGAATGGCCAGGCGCCCCGCGCCGTCGGCATCATCCACTGCATCGGCTCGCGCGACGAAAACCACCACCGCTATTGTTCGCGGGTTTGTTGCATGTACGCCCTGAAGTTCGCTCATCTGATCAAGGAGCGCACCGAAGCGGAGGTGTACAACTTCTACATCGACATTCGGGCCTTCGGGAAGGGCTACGAGGAGTTCTATTCGCGGGTGCTGCACGAGGGCGTCAACGTCATTCGCGGGAAGGTCGCCGAGGTGGTTCAGGCAGGCTGGTCGAAGCAGGAGGAAGGCACTCTGCTCATCCGCTGCGAGGACACCCTCATCGGGCGGTTCCGCGAGATCCCCGTCGACATGGTGGTGCTCTGCAACGCCATCGAGCCGCGGCAGGATGCGGACCAGGTAGCTCGATTGTTCGGGATGAGCCGAAGCCCCGACGGGTTCTTCCTGGAACGTCACCCCAAGCTCGATCCAGTGGCCACGTCCACCGACGGGCTGTTTGTGGCCGGTTGTGCGCAGGGGCCGAAAGACATACCCGACTCGGTGGCGCAATCGGCCGCGGCCGCCGCGCGGATGCTGGCCACCATCTCAAAAGGCGTGGTCGAGATTGATCCGGTGCGGGCGGAAATCGACGAGGCTCTCTGCAGCGGCTGCCGGATCTGCAATGCGCTCTGCCCGTATATGGCTATCAGCTATCTGGAGGAGAAGAACGTGTCGCAGGTCAATTCGACCGTCTGCAAAGGGTGCGGGACCTGCGTGGCAGCCTGTCCGGCGGGGGCCATCACTGGCCACGGCTTCAGCGACAGCCAGATTTACGCGGAGATGGAAGGTGTAATGGCGATCTAGAACGGAAAGGAGGCGGGGATGGTGACCGGGGATCAGAGCAAGTTCGAGCCTCGAATCGTCGGCTTCTTGTGCAACTGGTGCTCATACACCGGCGCCGACCTGGCGGGAGTGAGCCGCATGAAATCGGCGCCAAATCTGAGGTGCCTTCGCGTCATGTGCAGCGGGCGGGTGGATCCGTCTTTTGTGCTTCGCGCTTTCCAGCTCGGCGCCGACGGAGTCCTGGTGGCCGGTTGCCATCCTGGCGACTGCCACTATCAGGAGGGCAACTTTAAGGCGCTCCGCCGCGTGTCACTGCTGAAGCGGCTCTTGCGGGACTTCGGCGTCGACCAGCGCCGTGTGCGACTGGAGTGGATCTCCGCCAGCGAGGCAGAGAAGTTCGCCCGGGTCTCCCGAGAGTTCACCGAGGAGATCCGCGCACTGGGCCCGCTGGCGCTCGACAGTATCGTCGTCCCGGCTCCTGAGGCTGCCGACTTGGAGGTCGCGGTATGAGCAAGCCCAAGCTGGCGTTGTACTGGGCGGCAAGTTGCGGCGGTTGCGAGATCGCCGTCCTGGATGTCGAGGAGAGAATCCTGGATGTGGCTGCTTTCTTCGACATTGTCTTCTGGCCCTGCGCCATGGACTTCAAGTACAAGGACGTGGAGGCCATGGCGGATGGCAGCATTGATCTCACCCTTTTCAACGGCGCCATCCGGACCAGCGAGAACGAGTCCATGGCACACCTGTTGCGGAGGAAATCGAAGCTGCTCGTGGCGTTCGGTTCCTGCGCCATGGATGGATGCATCCCGGGCCTCGCGAACCTTACCACCAAAGAACAGATTCTTCGGTTCGCCTACCACGATTCTCCTTCCACGCTGAACGCCGACGGCGTGCGCCCCACGTCCCGAGTTGCGGTGCCGGAAGGAGAGCTGGAGATCCCCGAGTTCTATGAGTCGGTGCGTACCCTGGGCCAGGTGGCGCCGGTGGACTACTTCATACCCGGCTGCCCGCCCCAGGCTCCCCAGATCGTCTCCGTGATGGCAGCCATCATGCAAGGAGCCCAGCTTCCGCCCCGCGGCGCGGTGCTCGGAGCCGGAGAAAAGACCTGCTGCGATGAGTGCGGCCGCACCCGAAACGAGAAACGCATCAAGCGATTCTTTCGCTTCTGGGAGGTCGAAGCAAAGTGGGACGAGTGCTTGCTGGACCAGGGCGTCATTTGCATGGGGCCCGCGACCCGCAGCGGTTGCGGCGCCCTCTGCGTCAAGGCCAACATGCCCTGCCGGGGCTGCTACGGAGCCGCCCCCAACGTCGTGGATCAGGGCGTCAAGATGATCAGCGCTCTGAGCAGCGTCATCGATTCGCAGGAGCCCGCCGAGATCGAAGGCATCCTCGACCAGATAACCGACCCGGCCGGAACCTTCTACCGGTTCAGCGTGCCCCGCTCCACGTTGTACCGCAAGCAGGTTTCGTCGCGTTGACAGGAGGACGGCATGCGGAAGGTAGTCATCGACCCCATCACCCGGCTGGAGGGTCACGGCAAAATCATCATCTTTCTCAATGACGAGGGAGAGGTGGCCAACTGCTATTTCCAGGTGCCAGAACTGAGAGGCTTCGAGCAGTTCTGCGTGGGTCGCCCGGTCGAGGAGATGCCGCGGATCACCACCCGCATCTGCGGCGTGTGTCCCGAGGCGCACCACATGGCCAGCGTCAAAGCCTGTGACGCCGTCTTCAACGTTGACCCTCCGCCGGCGGCCAAGAAACTGCGGGAACTGTTGTACTCGGCGTTCTTCGTCGGCGATCACACGCTGCACTTCTACGCCCTCGGAGGACCTGATTTTGTGGCGGGTCCCGATGCGCCGCCAGCCGAGCGGAACATCCTGGGCGTGGTGGCGAAGGTGGGGCTCGAGGCGGGCAAGAAAGTGATCGAGCTTCGCAAGCGAGCCCAGCGCGTGGTGTCACTGATCGGCGGCAAGGCAATCCATCCCGTTACCGCTCTTCCCGGCGGACTGGCCAAACCACTTACCGCGGAAGAACGGGACGAGATCGTTGAACACACAAAGTACTTCGTCGAGTTCGCAAAATTCACGCTCGGAATCGTTGACGCCGTGGTCTTGAAGAACCCCGCATACGTGGAGATGATTCTGAGCGACGCCTACACACACCGTGTCTACTCCATGGGGACCGTTGACGCCCGTAATAGGGTTAATTTCTACGACGGTCACGTCCGGGTGGTCGATCCGGAAGGGAAAGAACTGGTGAAATTCCCGCCGCGTGACTACTTGACTGTTCTTTCTGAGCACGTTGAACCCTGGACGTACTTGAAGTTCCCCTTTCTGAAGCAGGTGGGCTGGAAAGGTCTTGCGGACGGCAAGGATTCCGGTGTCTACCGGGCCACACCGCTTTCCCGTCTGAACGCCGCCGACGGGATGGCGACGCCGCTGGCTCAGGAGCAGTACGAGCGCATGTACGGCACCCTGGGCGGCAAGCCGGTTCACCAGACACTTGCCACGCATTGGGCGAGGGTGATTGAGATCATGTACGCCGCCGAACGGGCGGCCGAGTTGGCCCGTGATGAGGAGATTGTCAGCGACCGGATAAGGGCTATTCCGACCGCTGCTCCGACCGAAGGCGTCGGCTGCGTGGAGGCTCCCCGCGGGACCCTGTACCACCATTACACGACGGACGAGCGCGGCATCCTGACGAAGGTGAACCTCATCGTGGGTACTACGAACAACCACGCGCCGATCGCCATGTCGATCAAGAAGGCGGCTCAGGGCCTGATTCGCCGGGGGACAGAAATCAGCGATGGGCTCCTGAATCGTATTGAGATGGCTTTTCGCGCCTATGATCCGTGTTTTGCCTGCGCCACGCATTCCTTGCGGGGGAAGATGCCGCTAGAGGTGCAGGTCTTCGATTCGCATGGAAACCTGCTGGCCTCGCGGAAACGGGGCGCGGCGTAGATCTTGGGGGGACAGTCATCTCGGGTTCGGGCGGCCTGAGCCATGGTGAAGACAAGGAGGCGGGTCCGGCGGGCCAGAGCCGGGAACAGAGGGAGGGAGTGATGGGACTGAGCGTAGCGGAGGCCCTGCGCGGGCTCCCATTCGTCGAGGAAATGGAACCTGGTCAGGTCGACAGGCTTGCGGCAATGGCCAAAGAGCTGGGTTACGAGAAGGATCAGGTCATCTTTCGTGAAGGAGATGCTCAGAAACGCCTCTTCATCGTCGTCTCAGGGAAAGTGGCGTTGGAGACCACGACAGCAAAAGGTGTGTTCCGAGTTCTGACAGTGGAGGAAGGACGGGAACTCGGATGGTCGTCCCTCGTAGCGAGTACTCGCAGCCATTTCCGGGCACGGGCCCAGGAACGGGTCACTGTACTGGCATTCGAAGCCGCCGATCTCGAGAAGGCCTGCCGAGACGATCCGGTGTTTGGCTGCAGGCTGTTGAGACGGCTCGTGCGCGTTGTTTCGGATCGGCTGGAAGCCATGAGAATCCACTTTGTCGATCTCTACAACCTGTGAGATGTCTGGCGGCTTCCGATCCGTTGACTTCTGCTAGACTACCGCCGCCTCGATGGTTCCCTTTTGCTACAGCCTTGACACCTTCCGCCCAACACTCACAGACTTCGTGCCCAATGTTGCCCGTTCTGTTCCACTTCGAGCAGACAAACTTCGACGAGCCTAGTTGGGCTAATGGAACAGGCTCTCAGTTTTGGGTGGGTGTGAGTGATTGACACTATGGTGGCCAGGGACGGAATTGAACCGCCGACGCCAGCCTTTTCAGGGCTGCGCTCTACCAACTGAGCTACCTGGCCACAGCCACCCTATTTTAGCAGAGCCAGAGCCGCGCCGGTCTGCTCCTCCACCTCCGCGTGCAGGCTGTTTCCGTGAGCGTCCATCGTGACAATGGTCAGGAAATCCTTCACCCTCAGGTGCCACATCGCCTCGGGGATCCCGAATTCCAACAAGTGCACGCCCAGCACCTTCTCGATCGACCTGGCATAGACCTGCGCGGCCCCGCCGATCGCGTGCAGATACACCGCGCCCGCGTCCTTCATCGCCGCCAGCGTCCTCTCCCCCATGCCGCCCTTGCCGATCACGGCGCGCACGCCGCAGGAGCGGATCACATGGTGCTCGTAAGGCTCTTCCCGAATGCTGGTGGTCGGGCCGGCCGCCTTGGTCACCCAGCCGTCTCCTTCCTTTAGCATCACCGGGCCGCAGTGGTACAGCACGGCTCCGCGCAAATCCGCGGGCGGCGGGTTCTTCATCAGATAGGCATGTACCTGGTCGCGCCCCATGTACATCTCGCCGTTGAGCAGTACCACGTCGCCCACCTTCAGCGCCCGCACCGAGGCTTCGCTCAGCGGTGTATTCAAGACAACCTCCCGCCCGGTCAGCGGGAACCCCGCTGAAGCCGCCATGCGCTCCACCGGCCGGTCCGGGTCGCGATACAACCAGCGGACGATGGCCCCGCTCCGCGCATCCAGCCGGACCCCAAGGCGGCGGAAAGCCCAGCAGTCGTAAGCCACCGAGACGAAGAAGCTGGCCGGGAGCCGGTTCGCCGCCGTGATCTTGCATCCGATCAGCGAAGCCTTTCCCCCGAAGCCCATTGCGCCGACTCCGATCCGGTTTGCCTGCTCCATGATCTCGGCTTCGAGCTTGGCAAGTGTGGGATCGGGGTTGGTGTCGTCCAGAGAGCGGAATAGTTGCATCTTCGCCAGGTGATAACCGTGGGCGCGGTCGCTGCCGATGCACACGCCGATCGCTCCGGGCGCGCATCCGTAGCCCTGGGCCTGCCAGACTGCGTGCAGGATACACTTTCGCACTCCTTCCAGGTTGCGGTCCGCACGCCCTAGGTGCGCCAGCTCGCAGGGCACCGAGTACTGGCTGTTCATGTTCTCGCACCCGCCGCCTTTGAGGATCAGCCTGACCTCGACCTCCTCCTGGTCCCATTGCTCGAAATGGAGCACGGGCGTTTCCGTGCCCAAGTTGTTCCCGCTATTCTTCCCGGTAAGCGAGTCAACCGAGTTCGGCCGTAACTTGCCGCGGCGGGTCGCCTCGGCGACGGCTCCGTGGACCGCCTTCCTCAGCGCCATCTGATCGCAGCCCGCCGGGGTGTGAATCACGAAGGTGGGCATCCCCGTGTCCTGGCAGATGGGGGCCTCGTCCTCGTGGGCCATGTCGATGTTGCCGGCGATCACATGCAGCGCCTGGGCGGATTGAGTTCCCGGCACCTCGGATCGAAGCGCTGCCCCCATCGCCGCGCGCACGTCCGGCGGGAGGTTTGCCGAAGTCTGCGTAATCAACTCCAACAGGCTGCCTTCCAGAAACTCCATGGGACCTCTCCTTGAAAGCTATTTCAACTTGATGACCACATGGGCCGTCATCCCGGGCTTGATGACCGCGTTTGGACTGGTAAACTCGATGATCGCCCTTCCGTCGCGCACCTCGGTGACTTTGCTCTCGATGCCGTCCAGCAGCTCCGCAATCTGGATGGTCGCGCTCTGGCCGGGGCGAATCACCTCCAGCGCGGGCGGCGGCGGCTCCAGCACCACCTTGAGCTTCGCCACGTTCACGGCGATCAGGAAAAGATCCTGGATCTCGGTCGTGACCTCGTCTCCCGCCTGCCCCTTGCGCCCCACCACGTAGCCACTGACCGGAGATCGGACATCTCCGGAGGCCACCTGGTCGGAGGCTTCCTCCAATTCCTTGGACTTCTCCGCCACCGCCTGCTGCTGCGCCTCCAGGTCGCGCGCGAGCTCGGCGGCACGGGCATCCGCCATGCCGGCCAGTTTCCTCAACCCCTCATAGGTCTCTGTCGCCGAGTCGACCGCTTCCTGGGCCCGCTCCAGGTTCTGACGCGCCGTCGCGCCTTTGCTGTACAACATCTGCTGGCGCTGGAGGACCTTCTGGGCATCGTCGACCGCGCCCTTCGCCGCCCCCGCGGATTCCTTGGACCGGGCGGCTTCCAGGCGCGCCGCGATCAGGTTGCTCTCCAGGGTGGTGAGCCGGCTCGTCAGCCGGTTCAACTCGGCCGTGACGAGTTCCCGCTGCGACAGCAGGTCCGGACTGCGGATCTCGGCCAGAAGGTCCCCTTCGAAGACGTCCTGGCCCACGTTCACGGCGAGCGATTGGATCGTACCGTTAAAAGGAACCGGGACCGGCACGACCTCCATCGCTTCGATCCTGCCGGGAAGGGAGAGAGTCGAGCCGTCAAGTTGGACGGCCGAAGACGCGGCCGGTGCGCTGGTCGAGGCATCCGTGCCCCGATGACGAAGCAGCGCCAGCGCTCCGGCGCCGATTGCCACCACAATGACAGCCCCGCCGATCAGAAGCCATCTGCGCCGCACATTAAGATGATACTGCTGTCACGAGCCCCCCGAGTGCCTCCCCCGTAGGCGAAGCCACAGCCGGCGCCGGATTCGGTATACTTCCGGAAGTTGCCGAGAAACGGAGAGCCACGTGCCTGACTTGCGACTGGGCGACGAGATTGACGACTATTGCGTGAAGTGCCGCCGCATCACCAACCATTCGATCGTCTCCCTCATTAGGGCGGTGCCCGCCAAAGTACGTTGCCGCACCTGCTACAGCGATCACGACTACCGCCGCGGCGAGGCCCCCCCCGCCAAGAAAGACGCCAAGAAGGGGAAGTTGTTCAAGGAAGTCCTTTCGTCTCTGGATCCGCATGCGGCGCAGGAGCTCGCGGACGGCGCGAAACAAGACGCTCCGGACGAGAGCTGAGTTCAGCCCTTGCCCAACTCGCTGCGGAGGTCCCTGACTACCTCCTCTTTTTCGGGCCCGGCCAGATCCTTCTCCAGCCGGTGCAGCGCCACGCCGACCACGTCCCTGTGGTGCAACCGGGAGCCGAAGCCCTCCTCCTCGGTCAGCTTCAGCCACAGATCATGCAGGCGGTCCAGATCTTCGGGCCAAAGACGCGGCGGGTGGGGGCCAAGGTTCACGTAAACCGGGGCGCGGTCGGGGCTGATTACCTCGAGCGAGAACGCGTGCCTCGGCTCGGGCAGCCGTTCCCACGCAAGGCCGATGCGCCGGGCCAGCTCTTCCGACGCCATCTTGGCAGAAACCCCGGATACGAGTCGCGACGCTTGCAGCTTGTTAGCTGTCTGCACCATGGCATCGAAGGGATCGACGGCGGGCACCACCAGCAGGTCCACCGTCTTGCCCTCCTTTTCGGCCATGGTCACCACGCGGCTGAACAGCTCCCTCTCGTACTCGCTGAAGATCTGGTTCTCCGCCAGTCCGTACTCGCCGGCGCCGGCGGTGATGGGCCGCACCGTCATCACCACGATGTCGTGGCGGCGCAGATTCGTCTTCTGCAAGACTTTCTGGAGATGCAGCATCCGGCTGTAATCCCGCACCGCGACCAACACGCAGCCAGGGCGGACGCTGATGGTGTCTGTGCCGACTTGCGGCTGCAACTCTAGGTTGAACTCCTCCAGGCCCTTCGGCTTGGCCTTGTGCCTCGCCGCGTTCACCTTTTCGGAGATCACGAAGGTGATGAACAGCAGGATGGTGAAAGAGACTCCGTAGATCGTGGCGATGCGCTTCGAGAACAGATTGGCAACCGCGACCAGGAACAGGATCAAGGTCGTCGTTGCCAGGCCGATCGGCAACTCCCTCCCGCCGATGCGGAGGTTCAACGGAGTCTTGTATTCCTGGTCGTGACGCTGGTATCGAAGGGCAAGAACGCCAAGTCCCTTGAGGAAGAAGCTCCAGACAACGCCGAAGGCATAGGCCTCGCCGAGCAGGTACACATCGCCCCGGCTCGCCACAATGGTCGCCAACTGCAAAGCCGTAACCATGTTGATGATCCGTGAGGTTGTGCCGAACCGGCGGTGGGGCCTGCGGAACCAGTCGAGCAGCACGCCGTCCTCGGCGACACGGTTGAGCACGCCGTTGGCGCCGATGATGGACGTATTCACCGCCCCCGAAAGGATCAAAGCGCCTACGATGACGACGAACACGTGGAACCCCAACTTCAGCATGTGTGGTCCGGCAAGGCTCATGGCCAAGCCGCCGATCAGGTTGTCGTAGTAGCGGCTGCGCAGCTCATCGGGGATAATCATGACCGCGAACAGAGTCACGACGCCGGTGCACATGACAGCGTAGGTGCAGACGATGTTCGCCGTAGTCTTCAGGTTCTTGAGTTTCGGGGACTGGATCTCCCTGTACACCTGGGCCAGGGTCTCAAAGCCGCTCATGGCCAGCAGCGAGTGGCCGAAGGCGATGATGATCGCCACCATGGGTATGTTGGGCCAGAACGTCCCCTGAAACCAGCCCAACGATTCTGGTGTGAAATGCAGATTGGAAACCGTGGGCGCGGGCGGCAGCTCCACCTTCGGCTGCAGCAGCAATGTGATCGGGCACCACAGCAGCAGGATCACCACCATCACCGTGGTGACCTGCATGATCCGCAGCGCCTTTGAACTCGATTCGTGGATGCCCTTGACGTTCGCCCACCAGAAGTAGAGGGTCACGGCTACGCCAAAGAACGCCGCGAAGTAGTTGGGATTGATGCGCAGATCCTGATGCATCAACTCGCTGACTTCGTTCAGAAGCCGTCCCAGGTATTGCCCGGCGCTGACCGAGCTGATCGGCCCCGTGAGCACATAGTCGACCACCAGAGCCGAAACCGACAACTTGGCCATGAACGGGCCCATGCTGTCGCGCACCACTACGTATACGCCGCCGCGCACGAACATGCTGCAACTCTCCATGTAGATCGAGCGCACGGCGAAACTGAAGAACATGACTCCCAGCACAAACCAGGGGGCCGACTTGCCGATGGCCTGCTCGGCGATGCCTCCGACATAGAACATGGTGGAGGCCAAATCGCTGAGCACAATAGCGGCGCCGCGCCAGAAGGAGATGAAAGAAAGGGCAACCGTGGTGGCGACCACGATTCTCGTGGTCTGCGCCGGCTGGCCGGCTTCAGAGGGCATAGGGAACTATCTCAAGGGGCTCCAATCGCTTATTCTACGATCATGGCGGCAGGGGATACCAGCGGGGCGGATCTGGCGCGCAGGATCGCGTTGCGCCTGCGCTCTCACGGCGCCTCGGCCTACTACGTCGGCGGATGCGTCCGGGATCTCCTGCTGGGCCGGGTTCCCAAGGACTATGACGTCGCTACCGACGCCCCACCGGTCAGGATCCTCGAACTGTTCCCCGACGCGAGGCAGGTGGGCGCGCACTTCGGCGTGATGCTCGTTCGCCGTGCGGGAGCCGAAGTGGAGGTGGCCACCTTCCGCAGCGAGCATTCCTACGAAGACGGCCGCCACCCCGGCCATGTCCGGTTTGAAACCGATCCGCGGCAGGATGCTCTGCGGCGCGACTTCACGGTCAACGCCTTGCTTCAGGATCCGGAAACCGGAGAAGTGCTGGATTTCACCGGCGGTCGCGCGGACCTGGAAGCCGGCCTGATCCGTGCCATCGGAGAACCCGAGCCCCGGTTCGGAGAAGATCACCTCCGGATGCTCCGCGCCGTGCGCCTGGCCGCTTCGCTCCGCTTCCAGATCGAGCCCCGCACGATGGACGCCATCCGACGGATGGCCGGATCGATCCACCGGGTGGCGGCCGAGCGCATCGCGGACGAACTGGCGCGAATTCTGACCGAGGGCGGCGCGCGCCGCGGCCTGGAGCTGCTCGACGAGTCTGGTTTGTTGCTGGAAATGCTGCCCGAGGTCTGGGCCACCAAAGGTGTGGAGCAACCGCCGGAATTCCACCCGGAAGGCGACGTTTGGACGCACACACTAATGATGTTGGACATGCTCCGCTCTCCTTCTCTGACCCTGGCTCTGAGCGTGCTCCTGCACGACGTCGGCAAGCCCCCGACCTTTCGCGTCGCCGACCGGATTCGCTTTGACGGGCACGCCGCTCTGGGCGCGAGAATGGCTGCGGACATCCTGAACCGGCTCCGCTTCTCAAGCCGGGTGATCGAGACCGTGGACGCGCTCGTCGCCGATCACTTGCGGTTCAAGGACGTGGAGCAGATGCGTGAGAGCACGCTGCGCCGCTTCCTGCGTCAGCCTCACTTCGACGAACTGCTCGAACTGCACCGCCTCGACTGCCTGGCGAGCCACGGCTGGCTCGGCAACTACGAGTTCGTCCGGTCCAAGCAGCGGGAACTGCCCCCCGAGCGTCTCAGGCCTGCGCGCCTGGTGACAGGTAACGATCTGATTCAAGCCGGCTACCAGCCCGGTCCCGCTTTCCGCGAGGCGCTGGACGCTGTCGAGGACGCGCAACTGGAATCCCGCATCCACACGCGTGAAGACGCTATGGCCCTCCTCCGGGATCTGCTGGGGCCTCCTGCCGGCCCCTCAGACCGGCCGGTAGGTGAAGATCATGTAGAGGACCACGGCCACGATCGCGAAGATGGCCGAAGCGGCGACAAACTCCAATAGGACGGCCTTGCGATCGCCGGGGTCGAGGTCATGCCGCTGACGCATCGGCAGCATGGGGCATCCCTCCGCCTTCCACTCGGCCTAAATCTAGCTCCCGTCGCTCCCCGTGTCAAGGCCCCTGAAGGCCGTCGCCGGGCTCAATTGCCCTGCCATCTCAACGGCCGCCGCACCACTTGGCCACACGCCCAGCGCGGACCGGCCCTGAATCACGGCGTATTCGCCGGATAGTGCGGGTGCCAGTACTTGCGCGCCGTAGCGCAGGCGTTATACGCCCACAGCGGGTCCATCGTGCGGCAGTGGTGGGAAATCTCGTCCCAGATAGGCTGAAGTCGAGCTGCCATACCGTTTGGCAAGCTGAACTCGACCCGCAGGGCGCTGTCTATGGGCACCCCTTGCATGTTGGCGTAGACCAGACGCCCCCAGAAATCCGCCGCGCCGGCAGGGTCGTAGCCAGTCGAGATCAGGTATAACTCCGACCAGATATCCGCATCGTCCGTTCCGCACCACTCCCCGGGGAAGTACCTGCTGCACATGGCTCGAAATGCCCTGTGTCCGATCAGGAAGGCCAGCGCCGAGTCTGAGTCCCCCATCGCCTCGATCAGAGAGGCGCTCAGGTGGATGCTGTTGTCCGTGGTGTCAAAAGTAGCCTTGATGGTAGTGTCTGGATCAATGACCAGCGATTGCCCGGCCAGAAAACTGGCCCGCTGAGCATCCCCGTCGTAAACCAACTGGACTGCCGCCGCGCCCTGCAATACCTTGCGGGCGATGTCGTACGGGCGGCGACTGTACGGGCCAGGCGCTACCATTTCGCCGGAAGGCAGCGGAGACACCAGATCGTCCCGGGCGTTCAGAGTCCAGGCGACGAACGGCAACGGCGGGTCATCGACAGGCTCAATCGTGATGCTGCCAGAGAATCCCGGCGGTAGGCTGCTGAAGACCGGCCCCACGTTGAACGCGTTGTGACCTTTGGCCGGTAGCTCCGGGTGGAGGTACACTCCTCGCGAGAGGCCGGCATCGTCCCGTGCCACAACTCGCAGGTGAAGAGGCTGCGAGTTCGGGTTGGCCAGAGCGACGCCCAGATTGGCGTTCGCATAGGAGTTGTAGTGGAAGGTGGAACCCGTGCCAACAGCCGCCACATCCCAATACGGGTTTCCGTTCACGGTCGCGCGGTACAGCACTACACCGGAGACGGGGGAACTGGACGTTGCGATCCCCCACCCCCACGTCATCGTCGCCGCGGCCCCCGTGCTACTCATGGATCTGACGCCTCCCGCGGGCACGGTCAGGTTCAGGGTGGAAGACGCACCCTGGCCGAAATCCAGAGACCAAGGCTGTCCGCCATCGCCGTAGAAGCTGACTCTAACGGATGCCGCAACCGTAGTGTTGGGATTGGTGAAGGTGATAGTGGTGGTCCACTTCTGAACGGCCTGACCACCGTCGGCTAGTTGTGCGAAGTAGAGGATCGTCGAAGCCGAAGCGGGATAGCCGAACTGAGCCCATCCCGGATGGGCGATCGCAAGGGCGAACACAAAAGTGAGCTTCCGCATAGCCTTTCTCCATGCCAACTCTAGAATCGGGAAATTAGTATTCGGTCACCGGCTCCCTGGTACTGCGAGTGTTGAGGATCGCTCCTGAAAAGGCCCTGGCAGCGGGAGGGAGTTCGTCGGCCCCGTGTGAACATGTGCACTAAACCTTGCAGTTCTGAGGGCGTTCACGAGGCGGATTTCAGACTAGTGCACCCGTTTTGCCCTGTCAAGCGGAAATTCACGGGCACATACCCCTTCCGGAAATCTCCCACTCCAGTCCGACCTGTTGTAGCCGCCCTTGCATGGCCACTACCCTTTGTGTTGCTCTAGTGGATAGAAACGAAGGGACTTGCGCGCAGAATTCTCTTGCATTGCGCCGAATTGTGTTGCATAATCGGCTGTGGCCCGTAGTGGGCCAAAGTGGTCTCAAATGGCCGAAACTGCCGCAACGGCGACTCCCAATCGACCCCCGCGAGGCATCTTCTCTGCCAGGGTGGACGAGAAGGGGCGCCTGAAACTGCCGGCGGACCTCAGGGAGTACATCCTCCGCCTTGGAGAGAAATCGGTCTTCATCACAAGCCTGGACTTACAGATAGCTCGAATCTACACCAACTCCACCTGGGAGTTCAATCAGAAACTGCTCGACGAGTACAAGGAGGACCCGGAGATTGCGGAAGACGTCGCCTTCACGGCCAACGACGTCGGCGCCGACAGCGGCATCGACGAGCAGGGGCGGGTGCTGATTCCGCAGGAACTGCGCCGGCTGCTGGCGATTGAGAATCAGCCTGTGTGGCTGGAGTGCCTGCCCGGCGTGATCAACATCTACAGCAAGTCCGTCTACGAAGAGCGCAAGAGGAGAGCCGAGGACAGACGCGCCGAGAAGGTCCGTCGTCTGCGGGAGATGGGTCTGAAGTGATGCTCTATGCACTTCCCTGTGATGCGCGATGCCGTTCTGGAGTACTTGGCGCCGCCGCCGGAAGGGGTGGTGCTCGAAGCCACCGCAGGTTTGGGAGGGCACACGGCCGCAATCGCCGAACGGATGACCACCGGTCTGGTAATCGCCTGCGACCGGGACGCCGAGTCGCTGGAGATCGCCCGGCGCAATGCGGGGCCCCTGGCTGCGCGCATCCGCTTCCACCGGGCGCGCTTCTCCGAGCTTGGCTCCGTGCTTGCGGCGTATGGGATCGGGAAAGCGGACGGTCTCGTCGCCGACTTGGGGGCGAGCCGGTATCAAATGGCCGACGCCCCGGAAAGAGGTTTTTCTCTGCAAGCCGACGGTCCCCTGGACATGCGCATGGACCGCAGCCAGGGAACGACGGCGGCCGAGATTGTCAACACAACCGCCGAGAAGGCATTGGCCGATCTGCTGTTTCAGCTTGGCCAGGAAAGGAGAGCGCGGAGGATTGCCAGAGCTATCGTTCGGGCGCGGCCGATACACAGCACACTGCACTTGGCCAGAGTAGTGGAGCGGGCCGCGCCCCGAACGGGTCGCCTTCATCCGGCGACGCAGACGTTCATGGCTTTGCGGATTGCCGTCAACGAGGAGCAGGAGGAGTTGCAGCGATTGTTGGATCTGGTGCCCGAGCTGGTTCGCGCCGGCGGGCGGGCCGTCATTATCTCTTTCATGTCTCTGGAGGACGCCCGGGTCAAGCGGGCGTTTCAGGGCCTGGCGCGAAGCGGCCGGGCCAAGTTGTTGACCAAACACGTGCTCAGGCCGTCCGGCGAAGAGGTGCGTGTCAACGCAGCATCCCGCAGCGCGAAGTTGCGGGCGATTGAGTTGCTTTAGAGGGGAGCGCAACATGGCCACGCAGGCTAGTTCAGTCGACAGGTTTTCTACTGGCGCCGGGTGGGGAGAACCGGTGGCAGAGGCAGGCCGGAAACAGAAAGCCGATTTGTGCGCGTTGCGGCCGGTCCCTAACGAGGAGATCTACTTCTTCAGGAAGACAATCGATAACACCGGCGTTGTTCGCCAGTCCGATCCCCAGTCCCGCGCCCGCTGCTGGCGCTGGATCGCGACGACCGCGGCTGGGACGCTGCTGCTGGCCGGGCTGCTGTGGCCGAGCCTGTACAGCATGGTGGCCGGCTACCAGATCGAAGCGCTCAAGGCCCGCCAGCAGAGGCTGGTCGCCGAGCGGTCGGAACTGGAGTTGCAGGAGGCGCGTCTGCTGAGCCCGGAGAAACTGGAAGAACTCGCGCGCGCCCGGGACTTCGTAGACCCTGCGCCGGCGCAAGTCGTGCACCTTGGACCCCAGCCGGACGGCTCTCTGGCCGCCCTCCACACGCGCTCCAAGTAACCATCCGCGCGACAGCAGGAGCGAGCCATGCAAGGCCGGGTGGACAGACAGTCAGCGAGACGGACGGCGATGTTGGTTGTCCTGTTCTCGGCCTGGGCCGTGCTAATCGCTGCCAGGCTGGTCTATCTCCAGGTCTTCCGTCACCAGAGCTACCGCCGGCAGTCGGAGGCGCAGACCAGCAGGCTGATGGAGATCCCGGCGCGACGAGGCCGGATTCTTGACCGCGCCGGACGTACGCTCGCCATCAGTCTCCCCGTGGATTCCGTGGTCGTCAACCCCCTGCGCGCCCCTCAGCCCGATGTCTGCGCGGGAATCCTGGCTCCGATCCTGGGATTGGATCGCCGGGAGACGGAAGCCAAGCTGGCAGCAGCCGCTGCCCAGCGCCGGGGCTTCCTGTGGGTGAAACGGAAGATCACGTTTGCACAGAGCGAACGCCTTCGCGGTTTGGGGCTTGGCTGGGTCGAACTGCGGCAGGAGAGCCTGCGGGCCTATCCGAAGGGGCCGCTGGCGGCCCACGTCCTGGGAAGCGTGGATCACCAGGACAGGGGCAACGCCGGAATCGAGCAGACCCTGGACGCGGAGCTTCGAGGCAGACCGGGCGTGGCCCGGGTTCTCACGGACGTCATCCGCCGGGGAGTCGATTCCCAGGTTGACCTGGAGGCAGTCCCGGGCAAGGACATCACTCTCACCATCGACGAGCGTGTGCAGCACGTGGCCGAGCGCGAGTTGGCCAGGGCGGTCCAGGAGAGCCGCAGCCGCTCCGGAAGCGTGGTGGCGATGGATCCCAAGACGGGCGACATCCTGGCGATGGCCAGTTACCCTTCCTACGACGCCAACCGGCCCGCGACAACCGAAGAGGAACTGGACAGCCGGGCCAATCACGCCTTTTCCGTCCCCTTCGAGCCGGGCTCCGTGTTTAAGGTTGTCACCGTGGCGGCGGCGTTGGAGACGACCCGGCTGTTGCCGGAAACGGTGATTAACTGCGGCAGCGGCAAGCTGAACCTGTTTGGCCGGGTGATCCGCGACCATCACCCCTACAGCTACCTCCCGGTCTCCGATGTGCTGGCCAAGAGCAGCAACATTGGGGCGATTCAGATCGGCTTGGCCGTCGGCGAGCGCAACCTGTTCGACTACGTGCGCCGGTTCGGCTTCGGCAGTTCGACGGGCTTGCCGCTTCCGGGAGAATCTGCGGGCAAGGTGCGGGGATTGGCAGCCTGGGGCAGAACGTCCATCGGCTCGGTCGCCATGGGACACGAGATCAGCGCCACCACGGTTCAACTCGCCCGAGCGATTTCCGCCATCGCCAACGGCGGGTTGTTGGTAAAGCCGAGGCTGGTACTGAACATGCAGCGGCCTGGACAGGCCGTGGAGAAGACCGCCGCCGAGCCGGGCCGGAGGATCATACGCCCGGAGACCGCCATCACCATGCGCCGCATGATGGAGGGAGTGGTCCTGCGCGGAACGGGCACGCTGGCCCGCGTGGATGGGTACACGGCTGGCGGAAAGACCGGCTCCGCCCAGATCTACGATCCGGAATGCCGTTGCTACCGGCACAAGTACAACGCTTCGTTCGCCGGCTTCTCGCCCGTAGCCAATCCTGCGGTCGTGGTTGTGGTCACCATCAACGGCGCCTCGGTGTTCGGCGGAGCGGTGGCCGCCCCGGTATTTCGAGAGGTAGCAGCGGCAGCCCTCCGGCTGCTGGATGTGCCAAAGGATCTTCCCGACACTCCTCCCCCTCGGGAAGATGAGCCGGTCGACTTTGCCGACCTGGCTGTTGCTGACTTGGGATCCCCGGCCGCAACGCTCCCTGAGCCGGGGATCCCCAAGAGAGTGGGCGCCTCGGATCTGTGGGGGCCGAAGGTGCCGGACTTCTCCGGAAAGACCATGCGCGCCGTGCTGGAGGAATCCGCCGCCAAGGGCCTCCCGGTCGAACTGGTGGGGAGCGGCGTCGCCCAAGCCCAGGCGCCTCCCCCCGGCGCGATTCTGGCCCTGGGACAGCGAGTCAGGGTCCTCTTTGCGCGATAGGGGAGAATGACGCTCGGAAAGATATTCGACCGAATCCCGCTTCGAACGGAATTACCGGAGACAGCCGCCAATCTGGTCGTTGAAGACCTGGACTACGACTCGCGGCGCGTTCGCCCCGGTTGTCTGTTTTTTGCCTTCCAGGGCGCCCACGCCGACGGGCGCGCCTACGCCGCCGACGCCGTCAGCCGCGGCGCCGTGGCGGTGGCGAGCGAGCTGGCCAGACCGGCCGGCCTGGATGTGCCGTGGATCGAGGTGGAACACGGCCGCCGGGCGATGGCGATGGCGGCCAGAGCGCTCTTCCGCGCGCCCGACGAGCGTCTCACGGTTACGGGCATCACCGGCACGAACGGGAAGACGACCATCTCCTACCTGGTGGACTCCATCTTGCGCGCGGCCGGCAAGACCACCGCTGTGGTGGGGACCATCCGGTATCATGTGGCGGGCGAGATCCGACCCGCCCCCAACACCACGCCCGAATCAGTGGATGTTTGGCGGATTCTCGCTGAACTTGAGCGGCGGGGCGGCTCGCATGTGACAATGGAAGTCTCCTCCCACGCACTGGCGTTGGGCAGGGTGTACGGCCTCCGGTTCCACACCGCCATTTTCACGAACCTGACCAGAGACCACCTGGATTTCCACAAGACGATGGAAGAGTACTTCGCCGCCAAGCAACTCCTCTTCGAAGGCTGCGGCGCGCCTCCGCCGCGCTTCGCGGCGATCAACGCCGACGACCCCGCCGCCGGGCGGCTGCGCGTTGCCGGCGCGAGCGAGATGCTGACCTACGGCTTGGCGCCCCGGGCCGACGTGCGCGCGCTCGGGGTCTCGGCCACGGCCGCTGGCCTGCAATTCGACGTACAGGCGCGGGGCCGGTCGCTGCACGTCCGCTCGCCGCTGCTCGGGATGTTCAACGTGCATAACATCCTGGCCGCCTGCTGCGCCGGCATGGCCTGCGGGTTGGACACGGAGACGATTTCGGCCGGCATTGAGCAATGTCCAGCGGTTCCAGGCAGGTTCGAGCGGGTGGATGAGGGCCAGCCGTTTACGGTTGTGGTGGATTACGCTCATACCGACGACGCCCTCCGGAACTTAATCCAGTCGGCCAGAAAGATCACGCCCGGGCGGGTGATCACGCTTTTCGGCTGCGGCGGCGACCGGGATCGCACCAAGCGCCCCCTCATGGGAGCGGCGGCTGCGGAGCTCAGCGATTTTGTCGTGCTCACTTCCGACAATCCGCGCTCGGAGAATCCCCTCGCCATCATGAACGACGCGATGGTCGGCCTTGGGCGCTTTGAAACGAAACACGTCGCTGAGCCGGACCGGACCACGGCCATACACCTGGCGCTCGCCGAGGCGCGGGCAGGGGACACGGTTCTAATTGCCGGTAAAGGGCACGAAACCTACCAGATTCTGGCGGACCGGACCATCCCGTTCGACGATCGGGAAGTGGCGCGCCGCACCCTCCGTGAGCTTGGCTACAGCCGGGGGGGGCAATGATCTTCCCCCTCTCGGAGATCGCCGCCGCCCTGCATCTGCCGGGAGATTCCTATCCCCGGATTCCGATCGCGGGCTGGAGCGTGGATACGAGGACGCTGGCTCCGGGCGACCTCTTCTTTGCGCTCCGAGGGCCGGCTCGCGACGGCCACGACTTTGTGCCGGCGGCATTTGCCGCGGGCGCGGCGGCGGCGGTCGTGGACCGCCCCCTGGAAGCCGCGGGGCCGACGCTCCAGGTGCCGGACGTCCTTGAGGCGCTGCAAGGGCTCGCCCTTTGGGCCAGGGGCCGGTGGGGCGGCCAGGTGGTGGCCGTCACCGGCAGCGCCGGCAAGACTTCGACCAAGGAGATTGTCGCCGCTCTCCTTGAGACCGCCATGCCGGTGGGCAAATCGGCCGGGAATCTCAACAACCACATCGGCGTGCCGCTCTCGATTCTCCGGCTCCCCGCCCAGGCGCGAGTCGCCGTGCTGGAGCTCGGTATGAATCATGCCGGGGAGATCCGCCGCCTGGCCCAGGTGGCGCGCCCGGGCGTCGGCGTCGTCACGAATGTGGGACACGCGCACATGGAGTTCTTTGCTTCGATCGACGAGGTCGCGCTGGCCAAGCGGGAACTGATCGAAGCGCTGCCCGCCGATGGCGTGGCCGTGCTCAATGCGGATGATCCCAGAGTCGCCCGATTTGCGGAAATCCACCCCGGCCGGTCGGTCACGTTCGGTTTCTCTCCTCAGGCTGCGGTGCGCGCCGCCGGCGTGGAACTCGGCGCCGGTGGAGTGCGTTTTCGCCTGGAGGACGGCCTGTGGCTGGAAAGTCCGATGAGAGGCCGGCACAACGTGCTGAACCTTCTTGCGGGAATCGCCGTCGCCGGTCTGTTCGGGATACGCCCCGCCGGCCTGGCGGATGCCGTCAAGACGCTCGAAGCGGGCTCCATGCGGGGCCGCCGCCTGATCCACCGGGGAATCACGGTGCTGGACGATTGCTACAACTCCAATCCGGAGGCGGCTCGCCATATGCTGGAACTGCTTCGGGCCGAGCCCGGACGGCGCAGAATCGCGGTGATGGGAGAGATGCTGGAGCTGGGACGCTGGTCGGAGGCTCTGCACAGGGAAGTGGGCCGCCATGCGGCCGGATGCGGAATCGATCTGCTGATCGGTGTGCGCGGCGCCGCAGCTTTCATGGTCGAAGAAGCGCTCCGTGCCGGAATGCCGGAGCGCGCCGTTTGTTTCTTCGAGGAACCGTCGGAAGCCGGCCGGTTCGCTCGCCGGGAGGCGTCCGACGGAGATGCGATCCTGTTCAAGGGGTCGCGAGGCACACACGTGGAAGCGGCGCTGGCAAGCTTCATGGAATAGGTCGGCATGCTCTACTGGCTGCTCTATCAGGTGCTCTATCCGAACTTCATCCCGTTTCCCCTGTTCCGCTACGTGACCGTCCGCACGGCGATGGCCGGCATCACCGCCCTGTTCATCTCCATGGTGCTGGGGCCGTGGATGATCCAGAAGTTGCGTCAATTGCAGATCGGCCAGCATATACGGGAGGAGGGGCCCAAGTCCCACCAGAAGAAAGCCGGGACGCCGACCATGGGGGGTGTGCTGATCGGGGTCTCCATCGTGGTTCCATCCCTGCTCTGGGCCAACCTGAGCAACCCTTACCTCTGGGTGGCCATCGCCGGCCTGGTGAGCTTCGGCGCCATCGGCTTCTGGGACGACTTTGCGAAGGTGCGGGGCAAGCGGAACCTCGGTCTGACGGCGAGGAAGAAGTTCAGCCTCCAGGTGCTGGCGGCGCTGGTGATCGGCCTCCTTCTGCTCGGCTTGCACGCCATGGGATTGTACTCGACCAGCATGAACGTGCCCTTCTTCAAGCAGCTCAAGCCCGACATGCTCGTGGATTCCTGGCTGGCCAATCCGCTGACCTATCCCTTCGCGTTCGTCTTCTTCTTCGGTTTCCTTGTGATCGTGATCGTAGGCTCTTCGAATGCCGTCAACCTTACCGACGGGCTGGACGGACTCGCCATCGGACTGATGATCGTCGCCTCCGGAGCGATGACGGTGCTGACCTACGCCAGCGGTCATGCGCAGTTCGCCACCTACCTGGACCTAGTCCGTCTGCCGGGCGCCGGCGAGCTGACCATTTTCTGCGGCGCGATGACCGGGGCTTCGCTCGGCTTCCTTTGGTACAACGCCCACCCGGCGGAGATCTTCATGGGCGACGTCGGCTCGCTTTCGCTGGGAGCCGCCATGGCGACGGTGGCGGTCCTGATCAAGCAGGAGATCCTTCTGCTGTTCATCGCCGGCGTGTTTGCGCTGGAGGCGGTCTCCGTCATCCTCCAGGTGGGAAGCTACAAGCTCCGCCGCAAGCGCATCTTCAAGATGGCGCCGCTGCACCACCATTTCGAAGCGCTCGGCTGGACCGAGTCCAAGATCATTGTGCGTTTCTGGATCGCGGGTCTGGTGATGGCCCTGTTCGCTCTCACCAGCCTGAAGTTGAGGTGAAGGATTTGGATCTACGAGGGACCAGAGCGGTCGTCATAGGATTGGCCAAGTCGGGCTTGGCCTCGATTGAGCTGCTGGTCTCCAAGGGCGCCGCCGTGTCGGCCTGCGACTCGAGGCCCTTGAACCAGCTCCCCGGCGTCGCCGAGGCGCTGGGCCGCCTTGGGGTCCCCTTCCGGCCCCAGTCCTGGGAGGCGCTCCAGCACGCCGAGTTGGTGGTGATCTCCCCGGGAGTGCCGGCGGACCTGGAGGTGCTGGAGAGGGCGCGGCAAGGCGGCATCCGGGTCATCGGAGAGGTGGAACTGGCGGGTTCCTACCTCAAGGGCGACACCATCGGCATCACGGGTTCGAACGGAAAGACCACGACCACGGCCATGGTGGGGCACCTGCTCCGCGAGTGCGGAATCCCGGTGCAGGTGGGCGGCAACATCGGCACGGTTCCCGCCGCGGGCATGGTGGAGAGTTCGCGGCCGGGCCAGTGGAACGTGCTGGAACTTTCCAGCTTCCAGTTGGAGACCGTTGCGGACTTCCGCGCCCGGATCGCGGCCGTCCTTAACGTGACGCAGGATCACCTGGACAGGCATCACACGTTTGAAGGGTACGCTGCCGCCAAAGCGAGGCTGTTGGAAACCCAACTTCCCGGCGACCACGCCGTCCTGAATGCGGACGATCCCACCTGTGTAGCCTATGCCTCCGCCACCCGCGGGCGCCCGATCTGGTTCAGCCTCTCCCGCCGCCTCAGCGAAGGCGTGTGGCTGGAGGAAAACCGCATCGTGCTCGACGGCCGAACCCTGCTGGAAGCCGGCGAGATTCCCTTGAGGGGACGGCACAACATCGAGAACGCCATGGCTGCCGCCGCAGCGGCCCATCTGGCCGGAGCGCCTCTGGAGGGAATCGCCGCCGCCATCCGCTCTTTCCGCGCCGTGGAGCACCGGCTCGAGTTCGTGCGCCAGGTGCGGGGCGTAGACTTCTACAACGACTCCAAGGCAACCAACGTGGACTCGGCGCTGAAGGCCGTCGAGGCGTTCGACGGCCCCCTGTGGGTGATCCTGGGCGGGAAGGACAAAGGGAGCGACTACACGCCTCTCGCCGCGCCGCTAGCCCGCAAGGCTCGGGCCGTCCTGTTGATCGGCGCCGCCACGCCGCTGATTTCCGCCGGTCTCAAGGGCACCGTGCCTCTGGTGGAGTGCGGAACCATGGAGAAAGCGGTTCAAACCGCCATGGCGAAGGCCGCGCCCGGCGACACGGTCGTGCTGGCGCCGGCTTGCGCCAGCTTCGATCAGTTCGACAATTACGAGCACCGGGGGCGCGTGTTCAAGCAGCTTGTGAGTCAACTGGAGGAAGGGTAGAGAGGAATCAATGGCCCAGAAAGTGAAGACCGACTCCATCCTGTTTCTGACCGTCCTTGGCCTGGTGGCTGCCGGGACGATCATGCTGGCCAGCGCCTCCTCGGTGGTATCCAACAATCGCTACGGATTCAGCGGCCACATCACACTGCGCCAGCTCGGCTGGGCGCTCGCCGCCATTGCCGCCATGATGTTCTTCAAGAGGCTGGATTACCGGCGGCTAAACAGCCGGGCCGTCGCCTTCTCTTCGATCGCCGCGGTGCTCGGTTTGCTGATGCTGGTTTACTGGATGGATCCGCGGTGGCACCGGTGGATTCGCCTGGGTCCCATCGGCATCCAGCCCTCCGAGCTCGCCAAACCGGCGCTCATCCTGTTTCTGGCGCACTTCGTGGCGCGGCGGGCGGCCGCCATCAACGACCGCCGCACTCTACTGCGCGGCGCGATCATCGTGGGACTGGTGGCCGGGGGCGTGATGGTCGCCGACCTGGGGACCGCCCTGGTTTTGGCCCTGACCGGCGCCGTGGTGTTCTTCGTGGCCGGGCTGGAGTGGCGCTACGCGGCCGTGGCCGGCGGGGTTCTGCTGGTCTTCGTCTCGATCGCGATCCTGACCAAGCCCTACCGCATCGCGCGCATCTTCAGCTACATCGACTCCGACTACAGCACCCTGGACTCCGCCATCGTGCGCCACTTCGATCCTGATGGCCGGCTGAAGGCGTGGCTGGTCCGCGCGGCACCGACCAGGGACTCCAGCTATCACATCAACCAGTCGCTCATCGCCGTCGGCTCGGGAGGGCCGCTCGGCGTGGGTCCGATGCGCAGCCGGCAGAAGCTGCTCTACCTGCCCGAGGCGCACACCGACTTCATTTACGCGGTCATCGCCGAGGAGCTTGGTCTCTGGGGCGCGCTGCTGTTTGCCGGCGGATTCTTCATCATCGCCTGGAGGGGTCTGAGGATTCACTTCCGGGCTCCGGACGATTTCGGCCGTTTCGTGGCGCTAGGTGTTACAACCATGATCGCGGTACAGGCCTTCATGAACATCAGCGTGGTGTTGGGTATGGTGCCGCCGAAAGGCATTCCTCTGCCGCTGGTCAGCTACGGTGGTAGTTCGCTGTTGAGCACCCTGGCCGCGCTGGGTATGTTGCAGAGTGTGGGCGACCATAGCGGATGAAAGAAGCGTTGTCCTTCCTGATGGCGGGCGGTGGCACGGGCGGGCACGTGATTCCGCTGGTTGCTGTCGCGCGGGAACTTCGGCGCCGCGGGCACCACCCATTCTTCGTCGGTACGCGGCAGGGCATCGAAGCGCGGCTGGTCCCGGCCGAAGGCTTTCCCATTGAGTGGGTCGAAATCGGCGGGCTGAAACGCGTCGGCGCGGCGCGGGCGCTGCGAACCCTCGCACAGTTGCCCGGGAGCGTGGCCCGGATGCTGGCGGTCGTGCGCAGCCGCCGCCCGGTGGCGGTGTTCAGCATGGGGGGCTACGCCGCGGCGCCGCCCGTGCTGGCGGCGTGGCTGCGCCGCATTCCGATTGTGCTCATGGAGCCGAACGCCGTCGCGGGCCTGACGAACCGGCTCATGGGACGGCTAGCCCGCCGTGCGCTGCTGAATTTCGCCGAAGCCGCCTCGCAATTCCCGAAAGGGAAGACGGAGCTGGCCGGACTTCCCGTGCGCGATGAGTTCTTCGCGGTCCCGCCCAGAACCAGGACCGAGGTCCTGACTGTGCTGATCACGGGTGGCAGCCGGGGATCGCGCCGCCTGAATCTGGCCGCTCGTCAGAGCTGGCCGCTCTTCCGGAACGCCGGCCTGCGTCTGCGCCTGATTCACCAGTGCGGCGAAGAAGACTACGAGGCCTTGGCGAGGGACTTTGCCGGCTCCGGCCTGGAGGGAGAGGTCGTTGCTTTCATCGCGGACATGCCGCGGCGGTTCGCGGAGGCGGACCTGGTTGTCTCCCGGTCCGGCGCCGGCGCGGTTGCCGAGCTGGCGGCGGCGGGCAGGCCCGCCATCCTGGTGCCCTTTCCCTACGCCGCCGACGACCACCAGTTGCGCAATGCGGAGGCTATGGCGAGGGCGGGCGCCGCCAGGCTGGTGGTGGATCTGGATTTTACCGGAGAGCGCTTCTTCCGGGAAGTGAGTGCGCTCGCCTCCGAGGCGGGCGCGCTAGAACGCATGGGCAGGGCCGCGCGGGTTTTGGCGCGGCCGGGAGCGGCGGCTAGGGCGGCGGACATGTTGGAGGCTCTCGCCCGTCCGGCGGGTGCCGATTGACAGAAGAGGAAAAAGCCGAAACAATACGAGAGAAAAATGTTTTTTAAGCGCCAGCGGCTGCACTTCACCGGAATCGGCGGGATCGGCATGAGTGGCATCGCCGAGGTGCTCCTGAACCTCGGCTATGAGATCAGCGGAAGCGACCTGAAGCTCAGCCCGATCACCGAGCGGCTGTCGAAGATGGGGGCGTCGATTCACGAGGGGCACGCCGCCAGCCATCTGGCAGGCGCCAAAGCGCTGGTCGTCAGCTCCGCCGTCAGCGAGCAGAATCCGGAGGTGGTGGAGGCCCGGCGCCTTCAGATTCCGGTCATCCCGCGTGGCGAGATGCTGGCCGAGCTGATGCGGCTCAAGTACGGCATCGCGGTCGCCGGCAGCCACGGCAAGACCACGACCACCTCGATGGTGGCGACGATCCTGCTCCACGCGGGACTCGACCCCACCGTCGTGGTGGGAGGCAGGGCCGCCCTGATGGGCGGTTCCAACGCCAGGGTAGGACGTAGCGAGCTGCTGGTCGTGGAATCGGACGAGAGCGACCGGTCCTTTCTGAAGCTGGCGCCCATCCTCGCCGTGGTGACCAACATCGACCGCGAGCATGTGGACTGCTACTCTTCGATCGAGGACACGCGCGGCGCGTTTGTCGAGTTCGTCAACAAGGTCCCGTTCTACGGCGCGGCCATCGTCTGCCTGGACGACGAGAACGTTCAGAAGATCCTCCCGTCGATCAACCGGCGCGCCGTCACCTACGGCTTGAGCGCCCAGGCCGAGCTCAAGATCGAGCAAGTCTCTTGTGGCCCGGCGGAGAGCGCCTTTGAGATTCGCCTGAAGGGCCGGGACCTGGGGCTGTTCCGGCTGCCGGCCCCGGGCGCCCACAATGTGCTGAACGCCGCGGCGGCCATCGCGGTGGCCTTGGAACTGGAGGTCGCCCCGGAGAAGATCCGGGAAGCGCTCGGCGGATTCACTTCGGTGGACCGCAGGTTCCAGGTGCGCGGCCGGGAGCGCGGCGTCACCGTGGTCGACGATTATGGGCATCACCCAACCGAGATTCGCGCCACACTGGCGGCGGCGCGTCTCGGCGGCTACCGCCGTATTCATGTACTCTATCAGCCTCATCGTTACACCCGGACACAGCAGCTAATGGAGGAGTTCGCCCGGTCTTTTCACCAAGCGGACACCGTCCTGCTGCTGGACATCTACGCCGCCTCGGAAGAGCCCATAGAAGGAGTCACGGCCGAGACCCTTGCCCGGATGACCCGCGGCTTCGGGCACCGCTCGGTTCACTATGTGGGTACGGCCGCGCGGGCCGTGGATCGCGTAGTGGAGCTTTCACAGGAAGGGGACCTAGTCCTTACGCTGGGGGCGGGGAACATCTGGCAGGCGGGAGACCAGGTCTTGTCCAGGCTAAGGGGAGGGTGCTGAGTTGGGCCGCAAGCAGAGCGCCGCTCAAGAGCCAGGCCGGAGCGGTTGGCGCGTGGGATTGCGTTATGGCTTGGTCTCGGCGGCGGTGCTCGCGCTTGTGGCGGCGGCGCTGTTCCTTTGGAGCCGTGCTGACGCATTCCTGGCAGAGAACGAGCGGTTCCGCCTGGCGGAGCCCTCGTCTCAGAATGGGGAGAGCCCTGCTCTCCGCATCGAAGGAGTGGTCTACACGCGTCGCGCGAAGATCGTCGAGACCTTTGCTGCCGACTACGGCCGCAGCCTCTACCTGATGCCGCTGGCCGAGCGGCGCAGAAGCCTGATGGCGATCGACTGGGTCAAGGACGCCACCGTCTCACGCCTGTGGCCTGACCGTCTCGCGGTGAGAATCGTGGAACGAAAGCCTGTGGCATTCGTGCAGTTGCCGGGCGCCTCGGCCAGCCAGCCGGGTGAGGTCGCCTTGATCGACGCCGAGGGCGCGATCCTGGTTCAGCCGGAGCGTGCGCGCTTCACCCTCCCCGTGCTGACCGGCATCCGGCGCGACCAAAGCCCGGCCATGCGGCGCGAGCGTGTCCAGACGGCTCTCCGGCTGGTGGAGGATCTCAGCGACCTGGCGGGCCGGATCTCCGAAATCGACGTTAGCGATCCGGTCAACCTGAAGATCGTCCAGCCGGCCGAGGGGCGCGTGGTCATGCTCATGCTCGGGGACCGCAATTTCCGGTCCCGCCTGCACAATTTCCTCCGGCATTACCCCGAGATCCTGAAGCGCCTGCCCGGCGCGGTCAACTTCGACCTGAGACTGGACAACCGGATTACCGCTCTGGGGGAGGACCGGCGTGGGGGTTAAGAACGGCTACGTCGCCGGGCTGGACGCGGGCAGTCACTGGACGCGGTGTCTTATCGGCCTGATGGAGAACTCGCACGTGCGCCTGCTGGGGGCGGGCGAGGCGCCTTCGGGCGGCTGGTGGAAGAGCCGTATCGCGGACCACCAGGCGCTGGTGGCCTCCGTGGGAGCGGCGGTGCGGGCCGCCGAGAAGAGCGCCGGTGTTTCCATCGGTTGCGCCGTCGCCGGCATGGGCGGCTCGACGATTGAAGGCCTGAACAACCGCGGCGTGTATGAGATGGGCCGGCCGCGAGAAATCCGCAAGGAAGACATGCGGTACGCCATTGAGCAGGCGTTACGCGTGAGCCTGCCCGCGGACCGGATGGTTCTCCAGATGGCCCCGCAGGATTTCGTGGTCGACGGCAGGGCGGAGTACTGGGACCCGCGAGGGCAGTGCGGTTCGCGCCTGGAGTCCTTCGTCCACCTGGTCACCGTCTCCACGCAAGAGCACCGTTCGCTGGTGGCTGCGATGCATCAGGTCGGGTTGGAGGCGGAGGAAACGATCTTCGAGCCGTATGCCGCGGCCTACGCGGCGGTGGGACCGGGGGAGAGGGCCGAAGGCGTGGTCGTCGTCGATATCGGCGCGCACTCGACCGAGATTGTGATCTACTACGGCGAGGCCCTGCTGGCGGCCGCGAGCCTCCAGATCTGCGGTGACCATTTCACCAAGGACGTCGCCCAGCGTCTGTGTGTCTCCTATGAAGACGCGGAAAGGCTCAAGCGGGAGTGCGGCTGCGCCCTGGTGGGACAGACCGCCGACAACAGCCTGGTCGAGCTGCCTTCTCCCGACGGCCGGCCTCCACGCGAGGCGCCGCGCTTCGAGCTGAACGACGCTCTTGAGGCCCGCGCGGGAGAACTCTTTGTGCGCGTCCGGCAGGAGATTGTGAAAGCGGGAATGGACCAGGGGCCGCTCAACGGAGTGGTGCTGACCGGCGCCGCGGCGTCGCTCGCCGGTCTGTGCGACATGGCCGAGCGGGTGCTCAACTGCCAGGCCCGCAACGGCCTGCCGGTGGGCATCGAGGATTGGCCCGAGGAATTCATGGACCCGGCCTGGACGACGGCGGCCGGATTGATGATGTACTCTGCCCGGCTGAAGCGGCAGCCCGGCCGCCAGCCGGAGGACCCAGGTCTGTGGAGTCGCCTGTTCGGCTGACGGCGGGCTGAGGAAGGCTCTGAGGGAGGAGGCGAAATGGCGTTGCTCGAGATGAATCCGGAAGACCTGAAGTTCGAGATCCAGGAGGAAGCCCGGACAGGCACCAAGTTCAAGGTCGTCGGAGTCGGAGGCGGCGGCTCCAACGCCGTGGCCCGGATGATGGGGGAGGGGCTGGAGGGCGTGGAGTTTTACGTGATCAACACCGACCTCCAGGCGCTGGAACACTCCCCGGTTCCCAACAAAGTCCAGATCGGGGTCAAGCTCACCCAGGGCTTGGGCGCCGGTTCGGACCCCGCGGTTGGCAAGCAGGCGGCCTTGGAGGATACCGAGAGGATCATCGAGATTCTCGACGGGGCCGACCTGGTGTTCGTCACCGCGGGACTGGGCGGAGGCACGGGCACGGGCGCGGCGCCCGTCGTCGCCTCCCTGGCGAAGGAACTGGGCGCGCTGACGGTGGCCGTGGTGACCAAGCCGTTTTCGTTTGAAGGCCCCCGCCGCAATCAGCAGGCCGAGCGCGGACTGACCGAGCTCGCCTCCACGGTGGACACCGTCATCGCGATCCCCAACGATCGTCTGCTCAGCCTCTTGCCCCGCGGCACCAGTTTTTACGAAGGCTTCCGCACGGCCGACGACGTCCTCCGGCAGGCCGTTCAGGGGATCAGCGACATCATCGTGATTCCGGGTCTGATCAACCGCGATTTCTCCGACATCAAGGCCACCATGCTCGGCATGGGCCTCGCCGTGATGGGAACGGCGGTCGCCTCGGGCGAGAATGCGGCGGTCGAAGCCGCCCGCCAGGCGATCACCTGTCCGCTGCTGGAGGAAGGGGGGATCGCGGGCGCGCGCGGCCTGCTGATCAACATCACCGGATCGAGCAAGCTCGGTTTGCACGAAGTGAACGAGGCCTGCACCCTGATCAGCGAGGCCACCCACTGCGCGGACGTGCAGGTGAGTTTCGGCGTGGTGCTGAACGAGTCGATGGGCGATTCGGTGAAGATCACCGTCATCGCCACCGGCTTCGGCCAGGCGGCAGCCGCGCCTCGAAAACCGGCTCCGCGACTGGTGGAACAACCCCCTCCCCCGGCCGCCCCGGAGGCACCTGCGGAACCCGAGTTTGACTATGCGCCGCCGCCTCCGGCGCCGCCGGTTTTGGCACCGCCGGTCCACGAAACCGGCCTCGACGACGACCTCGACACCCCCGCTTACCTCAGGCGGGAAAAACTGCTGTTTTGAGGATCAGTTCGAGGGCGGCTCTCCGAACAGCCCCATCTGGCGATCCGGCGCCTCGGGCGAAGGCGGTTCCGCAGCCAGTGCGCCTTCGTCCAGCAGGTCCGCGGCCTCTTTCAGATCCAGGGCGCGCCTTACCAGCGTGCCTTCCTCCAGCGGATTGAAAAGCAGGACCTCCGCGGTTGAGACCCCTTCGCCGCAAAGCAGATCCAGCGAGTGCGTGGCCAGGATCACCTGCCGGCCGCTGCGGCGCGCCAGGTGCGCCAACATCCGCGGGAACAGCCGCACAATCTGAGGGTGAAGCGAGTTCTCCGGCTCCTCGACCAGCAGCGGGCCGTCGCCGTCGAGCACGGCCCACATCATTCCAATCAGGCGGAGCGTCCCGTCGGAGAGCTGTTCCTCGGTCTGCCACGCCCCGTGCGGCCGCCAATGCTTGTGGAGGGCGCGCAGGTGAGGCCTGCCGTGCGAGTCCCGATATGCCTCCAACTGCCCGAGTTGCGGGACCGCCGCTTCGAGCGTCTCCTGGATCACGCGCAAGCGGGCGCGCTGGCTCCGCTCGGCCGTCGCCGTGATCTCCTCGATGATGTCCCTGCCGTGCGGATCCGGCCGTGATACGTCCGGGTCGCCCGGCGCTCGCATCAGCGCCGGCACCAGGTTGAGTCGCCGGACCGAGGCGAGGAATCTTGTGAAGTCCCTGATGTCCTTGCGGACGCGTCCCTGCTCCAGCAGGGAATGGCTCAGCCGCTCCGGGTCCGTCTCGTCTTCCCCGTCGGGCCTAACCAGGATCTCTTCGCCGGCGCGGCTGAGGCGCTCGCGACGGATGGCCGGCCGCCGCGCTCCCTCCTGGTTGAAGGCCAGCTTATATTCCCATTCCGCCGGGTTGTGTTCGTCGCCCGCGTGGACGGCCAGGGTGAGATCGGAGTCCTGGCGGGCCGCAAGACAGCGCAGCATGCGAACGCCGCCTCTCCTGGAAACCGCTTCCTGGAAGCCCAGACCCGGTGAAACCAAGTCTCGGAGAAAGCCGAAGAGGTCGAGGAAGCCGGACTTGCCGCTGGCGTTCGGACCTGCCAGGAAGACTCTTGCTCCGAGCTCGGCGTCGGCTTTGACGAAGTTCCGCCAGTTTCTCGCCAGAAGGTGAGTGAACCGGAACGCCTGTCTCGCCGGTCGCATGTGGCAGCCCCCTTTCCGGGGAACACCCATTCTTTCACCGCGCGCGGCGGGAGGCAAGGCGCGGGGGAGTCTACTCCCCCATCAAGTGCAGCGCCACGCTGCGCCGGTGCGGGATCGAGCGGTGCTCGAAAAGATAGATCCCCTGCCACGTGCCCAGGGCGAGGCGGCCTCCGGCCACGGGCACGCTCAGGTGCGTCTGCGTCAGCGCGGCGCGGATATGAGCGGGCATGTCGTCCGCCCCCTCAATGGTGTGCCGGTAGAGCCTCGTTTCCTCCGGCACAAGGCGGTTGAAGAACGTCTCCAGGTCCTCTACCACGTCGGGGTCGGCGTTCTCCTGAATCGTCAGGGACGCCGAGGTGTGCTGGACGAACAGCGTCAGCAGCCCCTCCCGCACACCCCTCTCCCGCACCCAAGCGGCGGCCTTGGCAGTGATCTCGTAAAGCCCCTTCCCGGAGGTAGAAACAGCCAGGGTGTGGCTGAACTGCCTCATTCCACCGTGACGCTCTTCGCCAGGTTGCGCGGCTGGTCCACGTCGCACCCCAGCCGCACGGCTATGTGATACGCAAGCAACTGGAGCGGCACGACTTCCAGGATCGGCAGCAGCAACTCGTCCGCCGGCGGGATCTCGATCATGTGATCGGCCAACTTCACCACTTCCTCGTCTCCCTGGCTGGCGACGGCGATCACCTTGCCCTCCCTCGCCTTGACCTCCTGGATGTTGGAGAGCGTCTTCTCGTACAGCAGGTGGCTGTCGGGCAGCGATGAGTCTCTGGCCGCCACCACCACCACGGGCATATGCTCGTCGATCAGCGCGATCGGGCCGTGCTTCATCTCGCCGGCAGGATATCCCTCGGCATGGATGTAGGAGATCTCCTTGAGTTTGAGCGCCCCTTCGAGCGCGATCGGGAAATTCACCCCTCGCCCGAGGAACAGGAAATCGTCGGCCCGGAAGTACTTCCGGGCCAGCTCCTCGTAGACTGCCTCGTGCGAGAGCACCGCTTCAAGCTTCGCGGGAATCCCCAGCAACTCCTGAGTCAGCCGCCGGCACGCCGCCTCATCCAGCGCCTCCCGGATCCGCCCCAGGTGCAGCGCCAGCAGGAACAACGCGGCAAGCTGCGTGGTGAAGGCCTTGGTGGAAGCGACTCCAATCTCGGGTCCGGCGTGCGTGTAGATGGTGCCCGACGCCTCCCTTGTCACCATCGAGCCGGGCACGTTGCAGATGGCCAGGGTCTTGGATCCCTTCTGCCTGGCCTCGCGCTGCGCCGCCAGCGTGTCGGCGGTCTCACCCGACTGCGAGATGACCACCGTGAGAACGTCGGGCCCCAGGATGGGATCGCGATAGCGGAACTCGCTGCCGTAATCCACCTCGACCGGGATCCGCGCCAACTTTTCCAGCATGAACTTGCCCGCCAGCGCCGCGTGCCAGCTCGTGCCGCAGGCGATGATCTTAACCTGCTGGAAGCCTCGGAACTCCTCCTCGGAGATGTCCATCTCGTCCAGGTACACGCGGCCCGTCTCCGGCTCCACGCGTCCGACTATGGTGTCCCGCACGGCCCGGGGCTGCTCATAGATCTCCTTGAGCATGAAATGCTTGTAGCCGCCCTTTTCGGCCATAATGGGGTCCCACAGGATGTGGGTCACCTGCCGCTTGACGGGACGCCCTTCAAAATCGCTGAGCCGCACCCCGTCGGCGGTGAGCACGGCGATGTCGCCGTCGGCCAGGAAGAACACGTCCCGCGTATGGCTCAGAATGGCTGGCACGTCCGAGGCCATGAAGTACTCGTTGTCGCCCAGGCCGATCACCGCCGGAGGTCCCATCCGCGCCGAGACGATCTTGCCGGGGTCCGAGCTCGAAACCACGGCGATCGCGAACACGCCCCGAAGCTGGCGAGCCGCCTCCCGAACGGCGTCCTCCAGGTTCCCCCGAAGGTGCTTCTCGATGAGGTGCGCGATCACTTCCGTGTCGGTATCCGTCTGGAAGTGGTGCCCCTCGTTCAGAAGCTGCTGCTTCAGTGGAAGGAAGTTCTCGATGATCCCGTTGTGCACCACGACCACATTGCCTTTGCAGTCCCGGTGCGGGTGCGCGTTCTCCTCGGTCGGCCGGCCGTGCGTGGCCCACCGCGTGTGCCCGATGCCGTATGATCCGTCCAGCGGATCGATGCGGATGGCCTCCTCCAGGTTGCGCAGCTTGCCCGATGCCCGGCGCAGGGCGAGTTGGTTCGAACCGTCGAGCACCGCAATGCCTGCCGAGTCGTATCCCCGATACTCCAGCCGCCGCAAGCCGTCCAGAATGATGGGCACGGCCTTCCGGCTGCCGATGTAGCCGACAATTCCGCACATGTTCCACTCCCCTCAGTCCAGCAGCTCGACGCGGTATTCCTCGATAACCGGATTGGCCAGGACCTCGTGGGCGATCTCCTCCACCTGCTGGCGCACTCGTTCGGGGTCCGCCTGGGACTCGATCGTCAACTCGAAGAACTTACCCTGCCGGACGTCGGCGATGGTCTTGTACCCCAGGCCATTCAGCGCCGCGCGGATGGTCTTCCCCTGAGGATCAAGGACGGTAGGCTTCAAGGACACGTAGACGCGTACTTTCATTGGTTCTTCCATTATTCTATGCAATCGGGCCGAGTGGCGGCGATCACAGAAAGAAATCGGGTGTATACAGATGTTGAATGGGTTCTCCCGACTCCACCAGGTCCTCCAGCCACCAGTTCGCGTCGTTGTAGATGCACGTGATCTCGCGGCATTCGACCGCCGCGTCGAAGCGCTCGATCTGGATCTCGGTCAACCTCGCCGTCTCGCCGAACGCTTCCGGCGTCGCGTAAGCTGAGCTGCCAGCGATCAGGCTGTTCTGGTTTCCCCTGTGTGCGGGACAGGCATAGAGTCCCTGCGGGGTGACCACCTGCCGGAACTGCTGCATGTGGCACTCCCGCGGCTGCAAGCCGCTCCTCTCCAGTCCCGAGCCCTCCAGCAGGGCCACGAGGTTCCGGCTAGGCACCACGCGGAAGCCGGCGTCGGCCGTCGCCTGGGCGGCGCGTAGGGACTCGCGTATCTCGTCGACCGCGCCGGGCGTTCCCAGATTGATCACTTCGGCGCGGGCCGCGCTCCTGACCAGCATCGGCTTGAAAGAGATGTAGTCGAAGCCGTGCTGCCTTGCCAGGGCGGCCGCTTGCGGCATCTCCCGCACGTTGCTCGCCACGGGTCGCAGCGCTTGCCCCGGGCTAACCCACATGACGACGAAGGAGAATCCGAGTTGCACCCGGGGAGCCCGCCGTTTGACCCGGGCCGCGGTCTGGAGAATGTGCTCCAGGCTGATCGGCTTCCTCGGCCGATGCAGCGCCTGGAACGTCTCGTCGGTGCCGGCGTCCAGCGACAGCCGGATCCAGTCTCTCGGCTCCAGCCGCGCCGCCACCCTTTCGATCTTCTCGTTGTGCGCGCCGTTGGACGCGATGGCGCACTCC
This sequence comes from Bryobacteraceae bacterium, assembly GCA_041946685.1. Classification (GTDB taxonomy): domain Bacteria; phylum Acidobacteriota; class Terriglobia; order Bryobacterales; family Bryobacteraceae; genus JBHGAV01. The sequence continues at coordinate 76,915 of JBHGAV010000004.1, forward strand.
AGTCCCAGGTCCTTGATTGCCGCCACCACCTCTTCGAAGAACGGATGGAGCGTCGGCTCGCCTCCGCCGATCAGGATCACCGAACGCAGCCCTCTCGCTGCGAGCACCTCCAGAGTGCCCCGCACCACTTCCAGCGGCAGATGCCGTCCGGCGTTCAGAAGCTCGGAATCGATGCAGTGCCCGCAGCGGTAATCGCACGCCAGGGTGAGGTCCAGATTGATCGAGACCGGCCCGCAGGCGGAATCCGCGGGTGCTGCTTCCGGTCCCGGCCGCGACAAGCCTCTTCGCAGGCGGGTCCGGCTGAGGTAGCTTTCCACGGCGGCGGAGACGCGCGGGTCAGACAGCTTCGATCGAAAATCATGCATGGGTGATCCCCGACGCGGCTTCGAGCAGCGTGTACGACATTCGGATGTTGTCCAGTATCCGGTCATAGGACTCGCGCCCGGCCGGCGGGGAGGCGATCTTGGCCAGAAAGTCAGCCAGCGAAGCATGGAGGGGGTCCTGGATCATTGTCTCCTTTGTCCCGTGTTTCAGCCAGATCCTGTAGCCGTCCACATCCACCCGGCGCTCGACGCGCCGGTGATTGATCTCATAGGCGGCGTGGCGCGGCTGCGCCGCGTGCTGAGTGAAGCAGTACTGCACATCCACAGCGCGTCCTGTCGGCGTCCGGCTGCGGAACTCGAAATCCAGCGCCGCCCTGCCGCTCGCTTTGCCGTGATCATACCGTACGCTCAAGTCTTCCATTCCCCTCGCGCCGAGCGCCAGCAGAAGGGAATTCCCGTGGGCGGACGACTCCATCGTCATCTCCGCCGGGCTCGACTCCGAAGGCGACATCTCGCACCGGAAATGGCTCACTTCCTCGGCCTCAATCCCGCCCGCCAGCCGTTCAAAATCGCCGAGCGTGTACACCCATTGCGTGTTCTCGTGCACCGTCAGCCCCCGGCTGGCGGCGCCGTCCAGAGCCTCGGACAGCCGGGCGATGATCTCCGGGAACGCCTCGCAGGCGTGATTCTGGGGCCAGACGATAGGCTTCTCGCAAAAAACATGCAGCCCTTTGGCCAACGCGGCCTCCAGGTACGCCAGGTGCGTCTCGGGCGGGGAACAGATGGCGACTGCGTCTACCTCAGGCCGGGGCAGGTTCGCGTCCAGCAGCAGCGCCGCCTCGGCCCGCCCCCAGGCCGGCACCTCGCAGCCGCTCCGGCCGAGAAACGCCGCCACAAACGGCCCCGTGCCCGTGCGGTGCCGGTGCGGACCGATGACTGCGATACGCCGATTCACTTTGACGATTCACCCGAACCCAGGCGAACTTGCTAGACTACCCTAGCTCGGCAGATGCCTTCAACTTCACGTGCAGTGTCCGCTCTCGATCGCGTTCCTCACGGCGCCCACGTTGCCATCGTACGGCTGCGCTCGATGGGAGATTGCGTGCTCATGACTCCCGCACTTGAGCTGCTCCACGGCTTCCGGCCCGACCTCCAAATCGGTGTGTTCGTTGAGGACCGCTTCGCCGCCGTCTTTGAGGGGAACCCCGCCGTAAGCGCAATCCTCTCCCCAACATACGGCCGAATCCTGCGCTGGCGTCCCGGGCTCTGCCTCAACCTGCACGGGGGCACGCGCAGCCACCTGCTCACCCTGGCCTCGCTTGCGCCGATCAAGGTCGGATTTGGGCACTATCGGCCCGTGTTCTTCTACGACGTCAAGATTCCCCGTGCCCAGGAGATTCTCGGCGTCGAGCGCGTCACCCACACGGCGGAGCAACTGGCTTCGGCCATGTTCCATCTGGGCGTCCCCGTCTCGGAGGTGCCTCGGGCGCGCCTCTTCGCCGAGCCCGCCCCCGCCCCACGGCCCTACGCCGTCATTCACCCCACTGCGGCCATGGCCTACAAGGTATGGCCGCCGGAGCGCTTCGTGGAGGTCGCCGGGTACCTTGAACGGGAACGAGATCTCGAACCGGTGATCATCGGAGCCGCCGGCGACGACCTCGCGCCCTTCCGCCGCTACCGCACCGTGGCCGGCGCTCCGCTCGGCCGGCTGAAATCGCTCCTGGCCGGTGCTTCGCTCTTTGTAGGGAACGACAGCGGACCTGCGCATGTCGCGTGCGCTTTTGGGGTTCCTGTGGTGGTGCTCTTCGGCAGGCCGGACCTCCAGGTCGTCTGGTCCCCCTGGCACGCCGTGGCAGCCAGGACCCTCTGCTCTCCCGAGGGCATCTCTTCCATCCAGACCAGCGCGGTGATCGCCGCCATAAGGGAATTGACCTGATACGCCGAAGAGATAAACTATTAGCGGAGCGAGTGCCAGGGAGGTTGAACGATGAGACTACTGATGAGGCTGACGTGCCTGGCGGCGCTGCTGGCCGTCGTTTGCAACGCGCAACAGAAGAAGCGCGTGGCCGTCATGAATTTCGAGTACGGGACCGTGCGCAGCGGCATCGCCGCGATATTTGGCACCGATGTCGACGTCGGCAAGGGGATATCCGACCTCTTGGTTGACCGGCTCGTGACCACCGGCGTCTACTCGGTGGTCGAGCGCAAGGCGATCGACAAGATCCTCGGCGAACAGAACTTCGCCAACAGCGACCGGGTGGACGCCACCACGGCGGCTAAGATCGGCCGCATTCTGGGCGTCGATGCCATCATACTCGGGAGCATCACGCAGTTTGGCCGGGACGACCAGAGCACGAGCGTGGGCGGGGGCGCGGTCGGCGGCATTACCCGCCGGTTCGGTATCGGCGGCGTCAAGCGCAGCGAGGCCAAGGCCGTCGTGGCCATCAACGCGCGCCTGATCGACGCCACCACCGCGGAGATCCTGGCCGTCGCCAGCGGGAAGGGCGAATCCAAGCGCTCCGGGACGTCTCTGCTGGGTGCCGGAGGAGGCGGGGGGACTGCGGCGGGCGGCGCGGTGGACATGCGCAGCAGCAACTTTGCCGCGACTATCCTCGGCGAAGCGGTCACCCAGGCCGTGTCTCAGCTTGCCACGGGGATGGACCAGAGCGCCGGGAAATTGCCTACGGTGCGGGTGAGCGTCCAGGGCCTGGTGGCGGACGCCAGCGGGGGCACGATCATTCTGAACGTCGGCAGCAAGGCCGGCGTGCGCGTGGGTGACCGCCTGATCGTCACCCGGAAGATACGCGACATCAAGGACCCCGCCACCGGCAAGGTCTTACGCAGCGTGGAAGACCGCATCGGCGAGGTGGCCATCTCCGAGGTCGACGAGGGGTCTTCGGTCGGCACCTACACGGGCAGCTCGCCGGCGAAGGTCGGCGACGTGGTCAAGAGCGCTCCCTAGAGGGCATACCCATGAACTCCAACATTGGAGACCGAATCGGCGATTACGAGATCGTCAGCATCCTCGGGGCCGGCGGGATGGGCAGGGTGTACAAGGTCCGTAACGTCATCTCCGACCGCGTGGAGGCGATGAAGGTCTTGCTGCCGGATCTGGCCAACGTGCCCGAGCTGGCGGACCGATTTGTGCGGGAGATCAAGGTGCTCGCCACGCTCGATCATCCCGGAATCGCCGCGCTCCGGACGGCGCAGCGCATCGACAACCAGCTCGTAATGATAATGGAACTGGTGGAGGGCACCACCCTGGAGGACCGGCTCAAGACCGGTCCTCTGCCCGCGGCCGAGGCGCTGAACTACATCTCACAGGTGCTCTCCGCGCTGAGCTACGCCCACGCCCGCGGGGTGATCCACCGCGACATCAAGCCCGCCAACATGATGGTCACAGAGGGCGGCGTGGTCAAGCTTATGGATTTCGGCATCGCCAAGGCGGCCGGCGACCGGAAGCTCACCATGACCGGCACCACCATGGGCTCCCTCTATTACATGTCGCCCGAGCAGATCAAGGGCGGGGAACTCGACGCGCGATCGGACCTCTATTCGCTGGGCGTGTCGATGTACGAGCTGGTCACTGGAGCGCGCCCCTTCCACGGGGACAGCGATTTCTCCATCATGTCCGCCCATCTGGAGAAGGAGCCCGTGCCACCGGTGGAGGTCGATCCCAAGCTGCCGGCCGAGCTCAACGAAATCATCTTGATGGCCATTGCGAAAGACCCGGCCAAGCGCTTCCAATCCGCGGATGCCTTCGGAGCGGCCGTGAGAAGCGTGGCCGGTCTTCCCCCGGCCGCTGTGGTGGCTCCGGCCCCCTCACCTGTCTCTGCGGTGAGGCCGGCTGCTCCCATGCCGACGCGGCCGCCGATGCCCGCGCCGGCTCAGGCGGCGCCTCCGCCCTCCGCTGTGGCTCCGCCGCCGTCCCGTTCCTCCCATCGTGGACTCTACATGGCGTTGGGGGCGATCGCGGCGGTCGCGGTTCTGGCGGTCGGCGCCCTGCAACTCCCCAAGTGGTTGAAGACGAGGGCGGGCGAGGGCTCTGCGCCCGTCGAGGAGGTGGGCCAGCAGCAGACCACCCCTCCGGAACCACCCCCGGTTCTCGAGCCTCCTGCCAGGGAACCGGAGGCAGCCTCACAGCCCGTGGCTTCTCCGCCGGCGGCGCCGGTGGCCGGGCAGCCGCGCCGGGCTCTGCCGGCAGTCAGGGAGACGGCTCCGGCGCAGCCTGCCGTGACGCAACAGGGGAGTGCTCCTGCGCCGCCGGCGCAGACGGCTCCTCCCGCCGCGGATGCGGCCCGGGCCGCGGCGCTCAAGGCCATTCAGAAGGAGTGGCCGATGCTGGCCTCGCGCGCGGGCGCGGTGGCGGGCAGCCTCCAGAATCTTCAGCAGGAGCAGCGGCGTTCCGGCTTCGGTTTGCGCGGGGACATTACCGCCTCCTGGAAGCGCATGGAGCACTACATGGACCAGGTGGAGGCGGCCATCTCCGCCAAGGACCCGGACGCCGCCCGGGAGAACATGGAGAGCGCCGAGCGCGAGATCGCCAACCTGGAGAGGTTTCTGGGACGCTGATCAGCCGCCGATCATCACCGTCGGGCAGCCAACGGTGATCAGACCGCCGTGTATAGTCTGGTCTCCCAACCTCGCGGCCGGAAGGTTCCCGATCATCACCGTTGTCGAGCCCTTGGCTACCGCGTCCGGCGGTCCCACGCACGTCGCCATGTCCGTCACGCGAGCGGCGGGCATGCCGCCGATCAAGACCGTGGGACAGCATGGAGGAAGAATCGGGCCGCCCACGTGCGGCACGGGCGGCGTGCCGGGTGTGGCCATCGGGCAGGTGTGCATGTCTCCCAAACGCGCTGCTGGTGGCATCGGACCTCCTTACTTCTTGTCCGCGAGTTTGATGATGCCCTTGCTCTTGGGCTTCTTCGGGCTGGCGCCGCTTCCGGAGCCGGCCGAGCCGCCGCTGTTGATGAGCACCATGGTGCCCTGTATGGAGACTCCCGCCGGCCCGATATCGACGAACCCCCCGGGGCCCTTCAGGCTTAGCTGAGCCCCCGCTTCAATGATCACCTTCATGCCCGCCTTCAAGTGAATCTCCTGGCCGGCCTCCACAGCGAACTTCGTTCCGGCTTTCTCGTCGCGCGCTCCTCCGACTGCCAGTGATAGGTCGCCTCCGACGTCCTGGCGCAACTCCCCTCCGACGGTCGAGTGCTTGTCGCCGGCGACGACCTCGGTCTGATTACCCTCGACGTTCAACTCGCGGTTGCGCCCGATGGCCTCTCTGCTGTCGTTCAGTACGAACGTCTCCAAGTCCTTCTGGGCATGAATGGTGAACATCTCCGCGTCCTTCTTGTCCTCCATCCGCAGTTCGTTGTAGCCGCCCCCGCCCTTGGAGCTGCGCGACTTGATCCCGCTCTGCGTCTGGTTGGCGGGCAGCTCGTAGGGCGGCATCTGTTCGGCGTTGTAGACGCGCCCTGTGATGATCGGGCGGTCGGGATCGCCTTCCAGGAAATCCACGATGACCTCCTGGCCGATTCGAGGGATCGAAATGGCGCCCCAGTTCTTGCCACTCCACGGCTGCGACACCCGGATCCAGCAGGAAGTGTTCTCGTCGTGCCTGCCGAGCCGGTCCCAGTAGAACTGCACCTTGACGCGGCCATACCTGTCCACGTAGATCTCCTCTCCGCTTGGTCCGGTCACGACCGCCGTCTGCGGCCCGTGCACCAGCCGCTTCGGCGTGAGCCGCGGAGGCCGGAATTGCACGTCGTAGGGGATTGCGATGAAGGTGTTTGAGTAGCTCTCGCCGCCTCCGGAATCGCCATAGAAACTCCCCGAGTGGCCACTGTGCGTGACCGACACGAGCAAGTGCTGCTCGTTCCACTCCCGTCTGTGGTGTTCCGTCAACCCGAAACGGAATCCCGACGCGAAGCTGCGGCAGGTGCCGTCCCCGCGGATGACCACGTGGGGCACTTCCTGCTCCTCCATCCGGAGCTTCACCGAAGGCTCGGCCTGGCTGCGCTTCTCGTACTCTCCGGGATAGTCAAAAACCTCGAAGCGGTGGTTGCCCCCCTGGTCGAAACGGCTCTCGACTGTGCCGGAAAGGTCCGTGCTCGGCGTCTCGAAGTAGTACTCCGTCAGGGCGCACTTGCCCGGACGGAGTTCCTCGTGGCGGCGGTAGCGCAGCACCACGTCCTCCGCCCTGTCGTACCCAGGGCCGGCCACGGTCTCGTAGCGAACCGAAGCCTGGTTGGGACAAGGCCTGTTCGCGGAAGGAGAATCGGCCAGCACCATCACGTGCTTGTCCCGCTCGTGGCGAAAGAAGAAGAAGATCCCCTCCTGCTCCAGCAGACGCATCACGAAATTGCAGGCGGTTTCCCGGTACTGGACGCAGTACTCCCAAGGTTCGTAACTGCCCTGGAGCTGCAATTCGAAGTCCTGGAATCCGAAATCCCCGAACACCGTCTGCACGATCTCCGGCACCGTCTTGTTCTGAAAGATCCGGCAGTCGGTGGTGCGCGTCAGGAACCACAGCCATGGAACCATCTCGGCCTGGTAGCGGGCGAGCCGGCCCTCGCCGGGCAACTGCGTGAAGCGGCTGACGTGCCCGCTGAAGTAGCGCTCGGTCCGCTGGTCGGCGAGCAAGAGCCGCACCCTCACCTTCTGGCCCACGACGTCATCGAAGCTGATGCCGTCGTCCTCGCTGGCCAGGTCCAACTGGAAGTGGAACAACTGCGAGATGGTTTCCGTTCCCGAGAAGGAGCGGAGCAGGAGGCGATCGGCTCCCAGCGGAGTGTCGATCGCGATCAGCCGGCCTTCCTGCGTGAATCTATCTGGCATGGGCTCTCTCCTATCTCCTGTCACGAGCAGACATAACCGATCATGAAGCGGTAATCCGGCGACCGGGGGAGGACGTAGGGCTGCTCGACTCCCGGCATGCCGAAGGTCCAGATTGCCTCTATGTAGAAACTGGCGCCGGCAACGTCCGACTTTGGATAAATGTAGCGGTCGATCCAATTCTGGACTTCGCCCTGATTCCTGGCCGCGGCCGAGAGCCCCCACACGTGCTCGGGTTCGATCGCCTCCTCCCAGATCTTCAGGAAGAAGGTGTCTGTCGACGGGTCGCGCCTGGCACTGGGCATGCAAAACTCGCTGCCGCCGCCGGGCACTGGGGCCCCCGGCCGCACCGGCAGGCAGACCTGGGTGGACAGGAATGCGTCTTGGAAGGTGCGTTCGGAGGGGGCGGTCGTCCCCTCGTACACCACGCTCACCGCGGGCCCCTCGTTGGTTTCGATCCACTGCTGGAACGTCGAATCGGGGAAACTCAACACCGGGTCCACCTTTCCGTAAAGCATGAAGTTCTTGGGCGCGGTCACGCATCTGGCGCCCAGGAACTTGCGGATTGTCTCGAGGATGAAATCGAGCTTCCCGAAATTGCAGGCGCGGAATTCCACCCGGTCAAGCTGACCCTGAAGCGCCTCCCGGGTGGCGATGATTCGCTCCAGGGTTTCCCGGCTCACGAACAGTTGGTATTCCGCGACGTTCCGCAAATACTGCTCGCGAGGATAACGTTCCAGAATCGCAAGCAGGCCGGAGCGGATCTCCGCCAGCCAGCGGCCGATCCGCCCGCTGTCCGCCTGTGGCGGTGGTGTGCCTCGCGGCGTGCTGCCGGTGAACGCGCCGAGGAAGAGGTTCCACCGCTCCAGGAACTGCCGCCATTCTTCCGATCGCTGTTCCGCGTCTCCCATCTGGCGGATCTCCTCGGCCCAGTCGAAAGCGTCCAGGAATCCCTGGTAGTCCGTTCCTCCCAGGTCGTTCCGTATGAACCGCACCCAAGTCGCCAGGTCCCGCGCCGGCTGAATCTCCCTGTCCGCCCTGCGCATGTTCGCCGCACAGTCACAGATGGCCGTGAGCGCCGCTGTCGTGGCGCTGGCACTACGGCTTCCCCTCGCCGCCGGGCCGATCGGCATGACCATGCCGTCGCCGTCTCTCCCCACCACACCGTGCGTAAGAACCAGGGCGACGCTGGGGACCGGCGGCGCGGCCAGAGCTTCCAGCAGCTTGAGCAGAGTCATCCCTTCCATCCGGACGATCTCTTCCGGGTCGATCTCCATGTCCCATTCCGGCAAAGCGGAGGGCTCGCGCGGGAACATGCGATAGTACGCGTCCGCATTCTTGCCCGCCCTGGCGGAGTAGTCGATGATGACTCGCACTCCCATGGCCGCGGAAGACGTCCTCTACTCGAAAACGAACCGCCCGTCCGCTCCCACGCTCACCCGCAGGCTGTGGATCCTCTTTCCCTCGGCCATGTAGGACAGCAGGAGCCGGGAGATGTCGGGCAGCATCGAGTTGGTCAGCACGTTGTCCACGTTGCGCGCGCCGCTCTCAACCTCGGTGCAGCGGCCGGCAACGGCGTCCACCAGCGCCGAATCGTAAGCCAGTTCGATCCGGTGGTTCTCCATCATCCGGCGCTTGATCTTGCCCAGCTTCAACTCGATGATCCGCTTCAGAGCTTCGTCGCGGACGGGGTAGTAAGGCACGATCACCATGCGGCCCAGAAACGCCGGCTTGAAGATCTTGTTCAGCTCGGGCTTGAGGGCCTTCACCAGCCCCTCCGGCGTGGGCATCGTCTCGGGATCGGCGCACAGCTTCATCATCGCGTCCGTGCATGCGTTGGTGGTCAGGATGATGATCGTGTTCTTGAAGTCGATTTCGCGCCCCTCGCCGTCCTCCATCATCCCCTTGTCGAACACCTGGTAGAACAGCTCCAGCACGTCCGGGTGCGCCTTCTCCACCTCGTCCAGCAGGACCACGGAATACGGCCGCCGCCTCACAGCCTCGGTCAGCACTCCGCCTTCGCCGTAGCCCACGTATCCCGGAGGCGAGCCCTTGAGCGTCGAGACCGTATGCGCCTCCTGGAACTCCGACATGTTGATCGTGATCAGGTTGCGCTCCCCGCCGTAGAGCAGGTCCGAGAGCGCCAGCGCCGTTTCCGTCTTGCCGACCCCGCTCGGCCCGATCAGCATGAACACCCCGATCGGCTTGCCCGGGTCCTCCAGGCGGGCGCGCGAGGCCGCAATGCGCTGCCCAATCACATGAAGCGCGTGATCCTGCCCGATGACGCGCTTGCCCAGGTGCGACTCCAGCTCGAGGACCAGCGAGATCTCGTCGGTCAGCATCTTGCCGACCGGGATTCCGGTCCAGGCGGAGATTACCTCGCTTACGATCTGCTCGTCCGTACACACCCGCATGAGGGGCGAGTCGCCGCCCAGCGCGTCCAACTCCGCATTCAGTTTGTTCAGTTCCTGGCGGAGCGCGTCCCCGTCGCCGGCCGCCGCCTTCTCCAGTTGATCGCGCACGTCGCGGATCTTGCCCACCAGTTCGGTCGTCTTCCGCCACTTCTCGTTGACCGCGGCCAGCTTGGCCTCCACCTCGCTCTTCTGCTTGGCGATCTGGGCCAGCCGTTCGGTATGGTCGCTGCCCGCGGCGGCTTCACGCGTCAGGATGCGCTCCTGCACGGCCAGGTCGTCCAGTTGCCGGGTCAGGTCTTCGACTGCGGCGGGCGTCGCGCTCTGCCCCAGGCTGAGCCGCGCGCACGCCGTGTCCAGCACGCTGACGGCCTTGTCGGGCAACTGGCGTCCGGCCAGGTAGCGGTGGGAGAGCTTCACGGCCGAGGTCACGGCCTCGTGCAGGATCCTCACGCCGTGGTGCTTCTCCAGGGAGTCCCCGATGCCCCGCAACATGACCATGCACTGCTCCTCGGTCGGCTCCTCCACCTTCACCACCTGGAACCGCCGCGCCAGTGCGGCGTCCTTCTCGAAGAACTTCTTGTACTCGGACCAGGTCGTCGCCGCGATGGTGCGCAGTTCGCCGCGGGCCAACGCGGGTTTCAGCAGGTTGGCCGCATCGTTCTGTCCGGCCTGCCCTCCGGCCCCGATCATGGTATGGGCCTCGTCGATGAAGAGAATGATCGGAGTGGGCGAGGCTTTCACCTCTTCGATCAGGCCCTTGAGCCGGTTCTCGAATTCGCCCTTCACCCCCGCGCCCGCCTGAAGCAGCGCCAGGTCCAGCGTCCGGATGGTCACATTACGCAGCGGAGGAGGAACGTCGCCCTTGACCACCCGCAGCGCGAAGCCCTCGACCACGGCCGTCTTGCCGACGCCCGCCTCGCCCGTCAGGATCGGGTTGTTCTGCCGCCTCCGCATGAGAATGTCGATGATCTGCCTCACCTCGTGATCCCGGCCCAGCACCGGATCGATCTTGCCGTTCCTGGCGTTCTCGGTGAGATTGACCGTGTACTGGTCCAGGTTCGGAGTCTTGCCGCCCGCCGCTGCCGGCTTGGCGGCCGCCCCGGGCGCGGCGGCCCGCGCCGCGACGGCGTCCTCCTGCGAGCCGGAGACGATGGCCAGAAAGTCCTTCTTCAGGCTCTCGGCCTGGATCTTCTGGAACTCCTTGCTCGTGTCGCGCATCAGGCGCGCCAGTTCCTCGTTGGCCGTCAGGGCGAGGATGGTGAAGCCGGATCGGATCTGGGCCGCGTCGTAGTCGATCGACCCGATGGTCCAGGCTTCCGTGAGCATCTTCATCAGGCTTGGGCTCAGCACCGGCGTCCTGGCGTTACCGCTCTTGAGCTTGTCGAGCGCACGCCCCAGTTCACCGGTGAGGCGCGACTTGTCCACCTCGAAGAACGACAGGATCTTGTAGAAGTCGCTGCCGGTGGCGTCCAGCAGCTTCGTCAGATAGTGCTCGATCTCGATGTCGTAGTGTGTGCGCGAAAGGCACAGGCCCGCGGCCGCTTCCAGCGCGCTCCGCGTTGGCTCGTTCAGCTTCGCGATGAGAGATTTCAGATTGACGGCCATGCTTGCCTCCTCTTCACTCTACAGCCGCAGAATGGTATCGGCTGGGTCCCGGCCGATCGGCGCCGACTTGACCCATGTGGCCCAGCCCAAACGGGGCGCCTCGCGCCCCTCGGCCCCCAGAACGCACGCGGGGACCTCTCTTCGCTCCAGAATCAGTTGCACTTCGAAATCCAGCTCGTCGCCGGCGTAAAACCTTGTGATGGCCTTGAGCGGGCCGTATGCCGTACCGGTGGGCAGGAAATCCAGGTAGCGGTCCAGCGGCAGCGGCCCCAGCCTGAGGCGCACGCCGGACTGGAGGTCCCACACCTCGTCCCCGATGACCGCTCCGCCCCCAAGCTGCTCGGAAAGATCGCCGGCGTCCTCCAAGCGCGTCTGCGTCTCGCGGTCCAGGCTCCGCCACACCCCCACGAACTGCTCCACCTCCACCGGCACGTCGAAGTAGTCCTCCAGGAGTTGCTCCAATCCCGCCGCCGAGCGGGGTTGCGGGCCTAGCAGCCCCGCGTAGAAGGCCAGCGAGTCGTCCCGCACCGCCTGCCGTCCCGCCAATCCCGGCGTCCCGAGACCGAGCAGCGTCAGCAGCATGCCGGCAAAGCAACAGGCCTCCCCGCGCTCCAGGGCGATCGGAAACCGGTACTTCTCCCACGCTTGGTAGAACAGGGAAATGGCCCGGTGGTTGAAGATATCCAGGAAGCTGGCGAGCGCCGTGTCCCGCGCCCGCAACCTCTCCATCACCAGTTCGGTGTAATACAGCGGCAGCACTCCGGTCGGGCCTGTCAGCCCCATGAAGTTCACACGCATCACCGGCGGGCCGTCTTCGGGCCAGGTGAGCGACTGGATCTCGCTTGCCGGGAAAGTGAGTGTGGCGTGCGGAGAGAACCGCACCACCTCCGTCGAGGGTGCGTGAAATCGCCCCACCGGCTGGCGGCCGCCGGCCAGCCGGGTTAACAACCGCACCGCCTGGAAGAACTCGAACGAGTAGGGAGCCTCCCGCAGCCGCGCCGGGATGTTCGCGGGGGCTACAGCAAGATCGCGTGCCCCGCCCTCGGTGGCCACTGCTTGAGAGCCTCCTTCCTCTGCGGAGTCCTGACCACAAGCTGGCTGAAGCTGTTCATGGAAGCGTAGAGGCCCAGGAAGTACTCCAGAACCGCGGCGAACAGATACACGCCGCCGCCCACGAACTGCTCCTCGTCGATCCCCATCTCGACCCTGGTCCCGCGCGCGAAGCTGATGCCGTTCTCCGAGACCACCCGCGCGAAATGCCTACGGCTCTTCACCTCCGTGATTCCCGCGATCTGCTTTTCCAGGTGCGTAGAATCGGAGAAGTTGTAGAGCCTCAGTATCTCCTGGAGCGCCTCCTTGCCTTCTTCGACCAGCGAGAGGTAGTTCAGCGACATCTGGGAGATCAAGCGCCAGAGCAGCTCTTTGCCCAGCGGCGGCCTGAGCGTGGGTGTGGGCTTGCGCAGCGCCACGATCCTCTTGATCGCGGCGGCGCCCTCGAGCTCGAAATCCCCTCGCTCGCGGCCGAACGGCAGCTTGGCCGGCAGGTCCCGGTTGCTGCACGTGCACCGCACGGTCAGCGAGTCCAGATCGGGATGAACCGGCCTGCCCCCCAGGTCCGCCAGGGACAGCCAGATCTCCGTCCCCTCGTCGTTGATGCGGCCGGACGGGCGCCGGGTGGCGTTCCAGAACACCCGCTTGCCGTCCCCAGCCTTCGCGTGCCGGTAGGAGAAGAACGGCTCGTAGCGCCGGACCTCCTGCGTCTGCGGATTCGAGCTGACCACCTCGTCGACCGAGAAGATCTCCAGCGCATTTCTCCGGCGGGCATCCGGAACCACCGGATACTCGTAGCGGGTCTGATCCAGCAGGATCGGCTCGCTGGTGTGCGGGAACAGGTTGATGACCGGCGACGCGTTCGGCCGGAACGTCTTGGCGGAAACCCCGGCTTCCAGCATCTGCTGCCGCTCGCCTCGCTCGAAAGGGGAGATCAGCAGCAGCAGCTCGACTTTCTCCCCGAAGCCGGCGCCCGCCACAGCCTTCAAACCGCTCAGCTCCAGGAAGAAGAACTTCTCGGGAAAGGCGAAGTACTCCTGCAACAGCCGGTAGCCGGCAAACGAGCGCCGCGGGTAGGGCAGCATCGCGTCCTCTTCCCGGAAGCCCACCGGCCGCAAGCAGCCGGCCCCCAGCGTGACCGGCGGTTTCCGGGAGCCGGGCGTCGTGTCGCGGGCCACCACGCGCAGGCAATTGTTGTCGAGCAACTCGTAGAGCGCGTGCACCAGATTGCTTTCTCCGCTCAGATAAAAGCGGAGCGCGTCCATCTCCAGCTTGCCGAACGACACGTCCGGGAAGCAGGTAAGCTCGATCCGGCAGACCGCCGCCGCGTCGGGAGCTCGCAGCGCGGGCTCCAGCCGGTCCGGCGTCTTCCACTGAGCCTCCGACACGGCGACCGGCCACAGTGTCACCGGGTAGCAGGTCCGAAACTTGCAAGGGACCCCATCCACGGGCTTGGAGTAAAGCATCGAGCCCCGCGGAACCTCCATCGCCGTGGTCATCTTGCCCTGTTCCGGATCCAGGTGAAATTCGACGACCGTCATGGACGGGATCGGCCGCACGTAGTGGGGGTAGAGCACGCCCAGCAGCGCTTCGGAGATCTCCGGAAACTCGTCGTCGATCTTGAGATGGACCCTGGCGGCCAGAAACGCGAAGGCTTCCACCAGCCGCTCCACGTGCGGGTCTTCGCAGCGGTCCGGCTCCAGCAGCAGGCGGCCGGCGATCTTGGGGTACTTCTCGGCGAACTCTGCGCCCATCTGGCGCAGGAAGGTCAGTTCCCGCTCGTAGTAGGCCAGCAGTTCATCCCGCACTGGGCTCTCCCTTTACCTCGTACTCGCCACTGCTAAGCTCGAGCTCGGTGTCGAAGGTCAGATGCTCGGGAACCGGCTCCACGCGCAGCACGCCGTCGATCTGGAACCGCAGGACCCGGCTGGAGGCGTCGCTTGCGGGCGCAGGCGTCACGCGTATCGTTTTCAGCCTCGGCTCGAAGCTGGCCAGGGTCGACTCCATCGCCCGCGCCAGCTTCTGATAGTCGTGCCCCGTCGTCAGGCTCAGCGAGCAGATGTCCGGCAAGCCATACGTGTGCAAGGATCGTTCCAGTTCCGATGCGCCTGGAGGCGGCTCCTGAATGCAGCGACGGGTGTTCAGCAGCCACTCGATATCGCGCCGCAGGCTGGCTTTCAGCTCCCTGAGCGATTGGGCCGGGCTGGCCGGCGCCTCGGCCATGCGCCCCGGCTCGTTGTCGATGAGCCGGTCCAGCACGGACAGCTTAGCCGAACGCTCCGATCTGGCCGCCATGGGATTACTTTGTACAGCTCAGCGCCTGAATCGGATCCAGCCGGCATATGCGGGCGTAGATCCTCTGCCTGTCCTCCGGACTGGTGCCCAGCTTGTTCAAGCAGCGCAGTAGCAGCACCAGCGGCTGGGCCAGCAGGTCCGGCGCCTCCCAATCCTCCAGGTTCCGCTGTTCGATCTCCTTCCCGATCTCCTCAAGGATCGGATACGCCACGTTCTCGTGGCCGCTCGCCATGCACACCTGCGCCAACTGTATCTTGCGCTGGAAGCGCAGACGTCCGCTCCGTGCCTTCGCGATCTCCTGGCTGAGCAGCTCGATCGCCTCCTGCGGCCGCTTCTGGCGCACGGCTTCCATCGCCAGGTCGTAGACATCCTTCGCAGGAGCCGTTTCCTGCGCGGCAGGCGCCGCCGCGGAGGGCGCCGCGGCCCCCTCCTGGGGCTCCGGCGCAGCCAGGAAAGTCTCCAGCCAGGCTTGCGTCTCCGGATTGGCCGTAGGGGTATCGTCCATCATGGTCGCCGAGCGAAGCTGCGGGTAGTCGTTCAGCAGCGTCTTCAGCTCGGCGCGCACCGCCTGGGCGATCGGCTCGTACCAGCTCCCCAGCTCCTCGCACGCCCGGACCACGTAACGCTGCAAGTCCAGCCATCCCCGCCCGCATGGGGTGGCCATCGCCGACTCAGCCGTGCCGAGGACCTCCTCCCACTGGCCGTCCAGCGCCGCCTTCTTCAGTCTCTGCCGGACCTCCGTCGGTGGCGCCTCCAGCAACGCCTCGTCCAGCCCCGTCCCGCCCGCGCGCAACTCCCCCCAGCGCAGCCCGCGCAGCAGCAGGTACGGCACCGGGCTGTACGGAGACTGCTTGCGGAGGTATTCGGCCGCCGAAGCGATGCGTTGGATGGCGTCCGCCTCATCGGCCGGCTCGGCCGCGAGCGGTTCGGGAGAGGGCGCTGGCGCGACATGCGCCGCGGCCTGAGCCGCCGGTGCCTGCCAGATGCCTGCCTCCTCCGCTGCCGGCGGGGTTTCCGCCGGCGACACCACGCCCCGCTTGGCCAGGAGGATCCTGATCGTCTGCTGGATGTCCTCGATCGCGTTTCTCAGGGGCCCGAAGCTCGGAGCCGCGTCGCCGAACCGCTCATCGGAAACGTGGCCCAGCGCCTCCAACGCTTCCAGCACCCGGCCGAGACCGGCTTGCTGGGCTGTCGAGAACTCGGTCGGAGTCGCGGCGAAGGCATCGTCGAATTCTTCCGGCGTCAGCTTCCCGTCGGCCAGCGCCGCCTCCCGCAGCTTGCTCTTGGCCTCGTTTCCCGAAGCATCCGCTTCGTAGGGGACGCTCCGCGAATCCTTGTAGGCCAGCCAGCTCAGCCCGCTCTCGGTGATGGGGACCTGCCGGGCCGCCTCGTCGAGCCTTGTTCCGACCCACTCCAGAGGCGTCGCGCGCAACTCCGCGTCGCCGTCCTCCAGCTCCGGGTACAGGCCGTCCCAGAAGTTCTCGATCAGCCCGCGCAACAGGTCCAGCCCGTCGGCGAGGCCGTCGAAGCCGTGCTGTTTGAGCAGCGCTTCGGTCAGCCAGGCGGCAAGCTGAAGGTCCTTGGTTTTCTTGGTGAGTGCATCCGTGGTGAGCTTGATGACCTGGACGTAGTCGGCCTTCTTGACTTCGTGCCGCCATTCGCCCTGAGGTATCTCCTCTTCCTGGCGGCGCGCTTCCTTGATCTTGTCGTAGACCGGCGAGTAGTACAGGTTCTCGCCGCAGGGGGATGGGCCGGGGATCGGATCTAAGAGGTTGCCGGGGAGAGGCATTTTCCGCTATGCGCCCCCGAACCGGATCTCCCGCACTTCGAGTAGAGGGAATTCCTCACCGTCTACGAGGAAGGCCTTCTGCCCATATGGGATCGGCTCCCCCTCCTCGTCCATCCACACCGTCTGCCGTCCCAGCCGCACGGCTTCGTCGGGGTGCTGGTAGGAGAACGGCGCCAGCACCGGCAGCAAGACGTGCCCCAGGTCTTTGCCTTTCATCCCCGGGCCAAGCCGGACCACCGCCGGGGTCCAGAGAAGGTCCCGCAACTGCTGCGGAGGAGAGATCTCGATGGATAGGACGTGGGCCAGCGGCACCCAGACGTAAGTCCCGGCCGCGAAGACCTCCAGCCTCGCTCCGATCCTGGGGTCGGCGTCTTCGATGAACTCGAACGCCGTTCCGTTGATCGTCCCCGCATTGGCCTCCGCCGCATCGGCGGCCGGCTCCGGGAAGGCCTTCGATCGGAACAACTCCTGGCGCTGGCGCTCCGCCTGGATGGCGCCACGATAGACCAGGGTCCCCATCTCGGCCTGGGGACCCTCCTGCGCAAGCACGTCGAGCTGCTTCAGCGCCCGGTCGTACTCTCCGGCGAACGAGAGCAGCTCGAACAGGAACGTCCGGCGCTTGGCGTCCGCCGGGTTCTCGCGTAGTTCGGCTCCGAGCGCTTGAACCGCCTCCGTGAGCCGCCCGGCTTTATAGAGTTCTGTCGCGTTCATTTCCGAGCCGCGCGCGTCGGCGAGCGGTCCTCAGCCTCTCTGAGGCCCTCTAGGCCCCCTTACGCCCCTTCAGGTCGTAGTTGGCGGATACCGCGCCGCCCAGAGTGCCGTCCGGCTTCTGCTCCCGGTACTCCATCTCGATTTTCCCGAAATTGAAGGAGATCTCTTCCATCGGCAGGGGCTGCGTCTCCGTAGCGGTGCCGGACGGCTGGTAGCTGGACACCATCACGTCGCTGAAGGTGATCTTCAAGTACTCCTGCTGCTCTCCGCCCGCTTTCCGGCAATAAAGAAGGGCGCTCTTCAAGTGCTGGCCCGTGGCGCAGCCCAGCATCAGCTTCGGACTTGCCTTGTCCACGTACTTGAGGAACTTGAAGTCGCGGAAATCCACGCGCCCGGCGCCTCCGCCTCCGCCTACCGACGCTGTTCCTACCTGAGTGGCGCCCCAGCTCCAGCTCAGCAGTTCAATCTCCCCCTTGTGCTTGCTGTCCATGCTCTCGCCGGGGATCCCATCGATCTTGAGAAAATAATCAACCGCCATTTGTTGTCTCCTTGCTCAAGCGTCAGCCTGAAATCACTCACTTCCTCGCCGATTGCGGCAAATCCGCCACCAGGCGAAGAGAAACTGTCAATTCCTCGAGCTGGAAGTGCGGTCGCAGGAAAGCGACCGCCCGGTAGGCGCCCGGCTTTCCGGGGACTTCCGCCACCTCGATCCGCGCCTCGCGCAAAGGGTACCGCGACTTGACGGCCTGGCTGGCCGTATCGTCTTCGGTCACGTATTGCGTGATCCAGTTGTTCAAGAAGCGCTCGCACTCGTTGCGCGAAGTGAACGAACCGATCTTGTCCCGCATGATCGCCTTCATGTAGTGCGCAAAGCGCGACACCGCCAGGATATAGGGCAATTGCGCCGAAAGCCGCGCATTGGCGTTGGCCGCCTCGCTGTCGTACTTCTTCGGCTTGTTGGCACTCTGCACGCTGAAGAACGCCGCATAATCCGTGCCCTTGCAGTGCACCAGGGGAATGAATCCCTGATCGGCGAGCTCCTTCTCGCGGCGGTCCGTGATGGCGACCTCCGTCGGGCACTTCAGCGCCACGTCTCCTTCATCGGTGCGGAAGGTGTGGGTAGGCAGCCCTTCCACCAGGCCGCCGCCCTCCACCCCGCGAATGGCGGCGCACCAGCCGAAATCGGCGAACGCGTTGGTGAGACGCGCGCCGAGGGCATAGGCCGCGTTCCCCCACAGGTACTTGGAGTGGTCGGTCCCGTCCACGCCTTCGTCGTAATTGAAGCCGTCGATCGGCTTGGTGTCCTTGCCGTACGGCAGCCTCATCAGGATGTGCGGCAGGGTCAGCCCCACGTATCGCGAGTCGTCGCTCTGGCGGAACGACTTCCACTTGGCGTACTCGGTGCTGTCGAAGATCTTGCCCAGGTCCCTCGGCGCACCCAGGTTGGCGAAGCTGTCCAGGTTGAGCAGGTCGGCCGAAGCCGCCGTGAGGAACGGGGCGTGGGCCGCCGCCGCCACCTGGGAGATCTTCTCGAGCAGCTCCATGTCCTCGGGATGACGGCTGAACTCGTAGTCGCCGATGATCGCCGCGATCGGCTCGCCGCCGAAGATTCCGAATTCCTCCTCGTAAATCTTCTTGAACAGCGCACTCTGGTCGAACTCCGGCGCTCGTTGCAGATCGCGCAGCACCTCCTTCTTGCTCGCGTTCAGCACCCTGATCTTCAGCATCGAGCTGGTCGAGCTGTTGTCCAGCAGGTATTTCAGGCCGCGCCACGTAGCCTCCAGCTTCTGGAACTGCGGGTGGTGCAGCACCTCGTTCAACTGGATGGACAGCAGGTGATCGACCTGCGCGATGCGGGCGTTGATCATCGCCTCCACGTCGCGGGAGATCATCATCTCCCCGCTGAGCACCTGGGAGACGAACTCCTTGACCAGGTCCTTGCCCCGCTCGGCCGCGGCCGCTTCCCGGCCGAACCGCCCTTCTTCCACGATCTGGTCCAGCAACGACTTCTCGACCACCTGCTCGGCCGGCGCTGAGGACTTTGCGGCTTTCTGCGGATTGCTCATTTCTCCTCTCCCTTATCCATGCCCAGCTCTTTGCGGAGCTTGGCCATCTTCTCGCTATCGGAGATGGCGTCCAGCAGCACATCGTCCAGCTTCTCGTTCCCCTGGAGGCTGCCGCGCAGGTCCGCCAGTTTCGTCCTCAGTTCCAGGAGCTCCCGCAGCGGCTTCACCTGCCGGGCCACCTGCTCCGGTTCGAAATCGTCCAGGCTCTTAAAGTTGAGGTCAACCTTCAATTGCCCCGCCTGGGGGTCCTCGCTCAACTTGTTCTCGACCGAGTAGGAAAGGTGCGGCTTCATGCTCTCCAGCACGCTGTCGAAGTTGTCGGGAGTGATCTCTACGAATCGCCGGTCCTTGAGCCGCGGAAGCGGTTCGGCCGGCTGGCCGGACAGGTCGGCCATCACGCCCATGACGAACGGCAGTTCCTTGGATTCGATGGCATTGCCGATTTCAACATCGTAGGCCACATGAACCCTCGGTGGCCGTACCTTCTCGAGCTTCTTGTGGATACTCTCTCGCGCCATATCGGCTTGCTCCCTCTTCGGTCTCCAGGCGCAGATAGATATCCACGCGCCGTGGCGCCCGATATTTCGCCCTAAGTTTACCAGAAAAAGCCGAATTCATCACGCAAAAAGTGACCCCAGCCTTTTCAATTTACCCTCCTGCCGCCGCCAAGCCCCGGCGCGGCGCATCGGCTCGAACGGCGTTCAAAGACCGGCCGCGCCGTGATGATACCCTGGCAATAGGCACGCCGGTCGTATGCCACCTGTGCCGTCCCGGCACTCGCGGGAAATCTGTATCTATAAATGGCTGATTCCTCGACGCAACCTGTCCTTTGGGCCTCCAGAGTCAACCGGGCGGCAGACCGCTGTCAGCGCACACCGGCCATCGTGCTGAGCGCCGGCCCGAACGGCCTGGCGAGCATCCGCAGCCTAGGCCGCCGAAGGATCCCGGTATTCTGCCTTGACTCGCGGCCATGGGAACTCGGTATGAATTCGCGGTTTGCCGAGCCGCTGGTTCTGCCAGACCCGATCAAACAGCCGGCCCGCTGGCTGGATTTCCTGGAAGAGGCCGGCCGTGCGCTCCACTGCCTGCCGGTTGTGATTGCGGCCGGCGATCCCCAACTGATACTGCTGGCCGAAAGCGCCCCAAGGCTCGATTCACGCTACAGACTCGCCGTCCCTCCCGTGGAGTTGACCACCACCCTGCTCGACAAGCGTCTCCAGTACCGTCTGCTGATGGATTCCGGTGCGGCACTGCCGGCGACGCACTGGCCGTCCAGCGAAGCCGAAGCCATGCATGCGGCCCGGGCTGTGGGTTTTCCCTGTATCGCCAAGCCGGCTTACTCCCATCTCTGGGTCCGGAGCCGGTCCACCAAGCTCGAAGTTGTCGGATCGCCGGAGCAAATGAGGACCGTGTTCCGCAAAATGGCCGAATCGAATGTAGGATTGATCGTTCAGGAACTGATCCCCGGCGGCGACGATTCGTTCTTCGGCTTTCTCTCCTACTGGAGTTCGGGCGGCAGGCTGCTCGCCTGGTGCACCAAACGCAAACTCCGGCAGTATCCTCCCGGCTTCGGCAACGGCAGCTACCAGGTTTCTGTGGACTGTCCCGAAATCGTGGAAACCTCCATCGACCTCTTACGCCGGCTGAATTATCGTGGCTTCGCCTCCATCGAATACAAACGCGACTCGCGCGACGGCCGCATGAAACTCATCGAGATAAACCCGCGCACGGTATCCGGCCTCCAAATGGCGGTTGACGCCGGCGTCGACCTTCCCTGGATCGCCTACTGCGATCTGGTCGGCGCGGAGTTGCCCCGCACGGCCGTGTCGCGGGCCGGTGTGCGCTTCATCAATGAATCCTGGGAAGCGCGGCGCTTCTGGACTTCCGGGCAGCGATCTCCATGGGAGTGGGGCCGGTGGCTGCTCTCCCTGGCTCAAGCAAGATCGTTTTCGGTTCTGAGCTTCCGCGATCCGGGACCCGCGCTCTCCCTTGTGGCGCGCGCCCTTCGCCGGACGGGCGATGTTGCGCCTCCCGCAAATCCTGATACCTTTGATTGATATGAAGAGGCTGCAGCCGGTGGTCTGGCAAAAGGGCGCCCTTCTGACCCCCCAACATCTCCAGGGCCAGGACCGGTTCATCGAAAGCCTGCTCCAGTTCCATGTGGAGGCGCTCAACTTCCGTCCATGGGGTTTCGCCGGGTTCGAGATCGACCAGGAAGCGCTGGCGACGGGTCTGCTCTCCCTTACCCGCGCCAGCGGACTGTTCCCGGACGGGCTGATCTTCGATATCCCCACCTGTGATCCGGCTCCCGCCGCCAAGCCTCTGGCGCCTTACATGGAGGGTCGAACCGGGCCGCTGACGGCTTTCCTGGCCGTTCCGCACTACCGCGAGCACGGGTGGAACCTCTCCGCCGAGGGGCAGAGCGCGGATACGCGCTGGATCGCCGGAGTGGAGACGCTGCGGGACGAAACCAGCCAGCAGTCCGAGAAGCCCATCCAGATCGCTCGCAAGAACCTTCGGCTGCTGGTGGAGGGCGAAACCGGGCGGGGAACTTCGACCCTTCCGCTTGCCCGGATCTCCCGGTCCGAAGCGGGTGTCTACCAGTTGGACCCGTCCTTCGTGCCGCCCCTGCTCGACATCTCCGCCAGCGGCTACCTGACCTCCATCGCCCGGCGGCTGGTGGAGATCGTTTCGGCCCGCTCGAGCGAGCTGGCTGGCATGCGCCGGCAGAAGAACCAGAGCCTGGCCGAGTTCACCTCGGCCGATATCGCCAACTTCTGGCTGCTTTACACCATCAACACCCACCTGCCGCTGCTGCGCCACATCTATGAGAGCAAGCACGGTCATCCCGAGGGCCTCTACTCCCTGATGCTCTCCCTGGCCGGCGCTCTGACGACCTTCTCGATCGAGATCCATCCCCGTGATCTACCCGTCTACGACCACGACGAGCTGAGCTCCTGTTTCACCGAACTCGACCAGAAGTTGAGGTTTCTGCTGGAGACCGTGGTCCCCTCCAACTACGTTGCTCTTCCGCTTAAGCTGGTGCGGCCGTCGATCTACGCCGCCTCGCTCGACGAAGACAAGTACCTTCTGAACACGAAGATGTACCTCGCCGTCAGCGCCGAAATGGGGGAGGCCGACCTGATCGTCCGCGCGCCACAGCTCATCAAGGTCTGCTCGGCCAACCACATCGAACACCTGGTGCAGCACGCGCTCCCCGGCCTGCAACTGACCCATGTGGCCGCCCCTCCGGGCTCGATTCCGGTCAAGCTGAACTATCAGTACTTCAGCCTGAACCAGTCGGGTCTGGCCTGGGAGGCGATCACCCGGGCCCGCAACGTCGCCGCCTACGTCCCCGGCGACATTCAGAATCCCCAGCTCGAGCTGATCATCCTCCTTCCGCAGGCGGGGTGACCTGCGTGTCTCCAGGCGGGATGCGAGAATGGGGAGCTTGATGGAGATCCTCCGCGCTCTGCCGCGACAGAAGGAGATGAAATGTCCAGTTCGAATTCCGAAGCTCGCAACAAGTTGAATCGCCGCCAGGCGATGTGGCTTCCCGCCTCGGCAGGTATGGGAGCCGCCCTCGCGCGCAACGCCCAGGCCTCCGACAGCACCAAGACGGCTGCACACCAGGGGCCGGGTAGCTGCTCCACGCCTCGATCCGCCATCGCCAACACGCAGTACGGCAAGGTGCGCGGCTTCCTCGACGGCGGTGTATTCACGTTCAAGGGCATTCCCTACGGCCAGGACACCGGCGGCGCGAATCGCTGGTTGCCGGCCAAGCCTCCCAAGCCATGGAAAGATGAGTATCCGGCTCTGATCTATGGCGGCAACTGTCCCCAACGTCGGCACAATTGGACATCCATCGAGCAGGTCTTCCTCCAGGATTGGGACGACGGCTACCAGAGCGAAGACATGCTCAAGCTGAACGTCTGGACTCCCAGTCTTACCGGAAAGCGCGCGGTGATGGTGTACTTCCACGGCGGCGGCTTCAGCTACGGCTCGGCGTACGAGTTGCCCAGCCAGGAGGGCGCGCAGATGGCCCGGAATCACGACGTGGTGTCGGTGACCGTGAATCACCGCCTGAACGTGCTGGGCTTTCTGGATCTGACCGAAGTCGGCGGTGAAGCTTATGCCGAGTCGGTCAACGTCGGGATGACGGACCTGGTGGCTGCGCTGCGCTGGGTGCGCGACAACATCGCCAACTTCGGCGGTGATCCGGGCACCGTCATGATCTACGGCCAGTCCGGCGGCGGCTCCAAGGTGACCACCCTTCTGGGCATGCCATCGGCCGCGGGGCTGATTCATCGTGCGTCCCCGCAATCGGGCGGCGGAGGCCTTCCACCTGACGCAGAGGCATCCCGGGAACTGACCAGGCTGTTCATGAAGGAGCTGGGCCTCGGGCCGAAGGATCTCGGCGCGCTCCAGAAGATGGAGTGGGCCAGGCTGGACGCGGCCTACAACGCCGCCGCCAACAAGATCAATCCGCCCATCAAGGCGAACCTCGGGCTGGGCTCGGGGTGGGGACCTCATCCGCGCGTCGGCTCAGGACCAACCGTCGACGGCCGTGTGGTCACCATGCGCTCTTTCGAGGACGGTGCCCCCGAGATCTCCAGGAACGTGCCTATGCTGATGGGATCGGTCAGCGAAGAGGCCAACGCCATGGCTTCCAAGCCGGACGAAGCGCAATGGCGCGCCGCCATGGCCCCCATCCTGGGCGATGCCAAAGCCTCCGAGTTGATCGCCGCCATGAAGAAGGCGCACCCGGAGAAGAGCATTCGCACGCTGTCCTACGCCGTGGGCGGTCTTCTGTTCCGCAATACGATGACGCGCATGGCCGAGATGAAGTACAACCAGAAGGCTGCGCCGGTCTACATGTGGTACTTCACCTGGCAGTCGCCGATGCTCGAAGACGCAGGAGCCTGGCACACGGCCGAGTTGGCCTTCTGTTTCGACAACACCAAGCGTTGCGCGCAGGGCACGGGCAACACGCCGGAGGCGCAGAAGCTGGCAAAGACAATGGCTACTGCCTGGGCCAATTTCGCGCGCACGGGAAATCCCAGCCAACCCGGCCTGACGTGGACGCCATTCGAGCCGGTCAGAAAACAGACCATGGTGTTCGACAACAAGTGCCGCATGGTGGACGATCCCGACGGCGAGTTGCGCAAGCTGCTGCTCGGCGAGCGGAGCGTTCTTTTCTAGGGCACGCGTCCCGCTCTTATCGCAGGCTCGCTTCCGGCGGCTCGAAACCCTCTACCTCCAGGAATCCCCCCGAGACCAGCGTGCCCAGGAAACGCGCGAATTCGCCCGCCGGCACCTCCTCGTGAATCCAGCCCATCTGGCGGCAGTGCGCGTGCAATTCCGCGCCCGTTCTTCGGCCGTCGCACGCCTCCAGGAGCGCCACCGTCCACGGGTGCACGCGGCACTCCATGCGGAAGGGGTGACTGGTCTGAAGCGTGAACTCCTGCGGCGCCAGCTCACCGTCCCGCATGCGATGGATCACGCTCAGTTCGAGATTCCCCGAGCGCCGCGGCCTGGCCGCGAGCAGGAACGCTTCGTTCTCCCGGGAGGCCGCGGCGGCCTCCCACTGCAAGGCCCATCCGCATTCCGCGCTCCCCGTGCGCACCCCCATTTGCCGCCTGATGGTGAAGGCCGGCCTGCCCCCACCGGCGATCCGCCGTACGACGATCAGGCCGTACACGAACTGCTCTATGCCCGACTCCGTGAACGCCGCCCGCCGCGCGGCGAACTCCCTATGCCCGATCTGCCCCTTGAGCAAAGGCTTGGAGGCGACCTGCTCCGCCGTGTGTCCCTCCACCGCCACCACCATCACATCGAACGCCTCCTGCTGGGCGCCGATCCAGCCGCGGACCCTCTTCTCAAGCGGCTCTCCCCGGTGATCCGCGCCCAGCGTGAGGCAGTAGAGCACCCCTCCAGGGTCCAGGTGTTCCGCCAGGCCCGCCACGACGCCCCGCGTGATCTCTTCGCCCTCCTCGCCCGCATCCTGGAAAATCCAGTTGCGGCTTGCCGCCGGAACGTACGGCGGGTGGGCCACGATCCTGTCGAATTTCAGGCCCTGCAAAGGCTGATAGAGATCGCCCTGTAACACCTTGAGGTTGGCCAGCCCGTTCAGCAGCCGGTTGAATTCGGCGAAGTGCGTGGAGCGCTCCGTTATATCCACGGCCCACGCCTCACCCGCGTAGCCGGAGGCCGCGGCCAGCGCGGCGGGTCCTGCGCCGCTGCACAATTCCAGGAAGCGCCGGCAGGGCTCTCGCGGAATCAGGCTCAGAAACCGGTAAGTGTTCTTGGAGAGCGCCGGGTAGACTATGTCCGGCGCGGGAGTGAATGGCGAGCCGTCCGCGTTCGTCCACCGGTCCGAAACGATGTAGAGCTGCCCGATCGAGTACAGGCAGACCGTCGCTCGCCAGGGGCTTGGATCGGATTCGTCCCGGTCCAGCAGCCCCAGTGCCCGCATCGACTCCAGCACTCTCTCCGGGACCTGCCGCCGCAGTTCGCCGTCCTCCGCCCGCCCCCCTGCCAGGAAGAGTCTCATGAGGAGATCGGCCGCGTCCCCCGTCTCCGAGATCGGCTTCAGATCGGGCCGGCCCATCACCTCGTGCTGAGCCCCGACTCCCAGCCGCCGGCAGACCTCCCTTTCGGTGTATCCCACGTCCTCCAGAAATGCTCTCACGCTTGCGAAGCACTCCTGCGACCCGAGTCTGAGAGGAATCAAGCCGGAACCTCCTTAGCGCCTGAGGGCGAAAAACAGGATCATGCCGAGCGCCAGCACCGCCAGAGCCGAAAAGACGACCACAAGCACGACAGGAATCCCCGCTTTGCGCGGTGCCGGTTCGGGTGGCGCCGCCGCCGGCTCGGCAGGACGGGGCTCCGGTGCCGGAGGGGCGCTGGCTTGGATGATGCGCGTGAAATCGCTCGGCCCTTCGGCCACGGGCGCTTGAGGCTGGGGCGCGGCAGCGGACGGCGTCATAAACACATTTGTCGCCCCGCTTCCCATCGCCGGCGGCTGCGACACGGGCGCGGCCATCTGGAACAGGCGCGTGTACTCCCCCGGCGGGGGCGCTGCCGGAGCCGCAGGCGGGGGAGCCGCCGGCAACTTCTGTTCCTCGAACGGCTTCGATGCCAGCGGCGATTGGAAGTACGCCGTGAACTCGCCAGGTTTGCTGGCTGGTGGCGGTGGAGACGGGGCGGCCGGTCGCGCCGCCGGTGTTACCGGAGCCGCCGGGGCCGCCGGTGACGACGCCTGGAACATTCTCGTAAAGTCGCCCGGTTCCTTCGCGGCTGGCGGTTGAGCCGGGGGCCCGGCCGCCGGCGAGGACGCCTGGAACATGCGGGTGAATTCGCCGGGCTCTGGTGCGGCCGCAACCGGAGGAGGCGCCGGGAACGGCGGGGCCTCCGGCGCCCGGAACATGCTCGTGAACTCCCCAGGCGTGCCTGTCGCCGCTGGCGGCGGCGGTACGGTCTCGACCTTGGGCGGAGTTGGGGTCGAGAAAGCCGCGGGCACCCGCCACGCTCCCACTCGCGTGAACCGCTCTTCGCTGGAATCCCTCGAGGCTGGCGGCGCGGCCAGCGCGGCGCTCTCCAGCCATTCCCTCACGTTGACCGGCAGTTCGCGGCTCTCGGCCACGACATAGTCGCCGTGCTGTTCGATCACCCCGCCCCTGCCGGGCACGCACCGCAGGGCAATGTCCCGCAGCGGCTGCGTCATAAGCTGGTGCACCAGCACCGCGCGGCCCGTCGTAATCTCGCGCGCGGCAAACGTGCGGGATTCCGGGGAGTCTCCCACCAATTGCCCGAGCTCGTACTTGTCGGCGAGCACCATGTTCCCCTCCATAGTGCCACCCTCCATCCGGGTGATCAAGACGCCGGATCCTCCATATCGACTACAATCGTGTGGGTCTTGCCGATGACCTACATCTACGACCAGGTGCCCTATCCCGGCCACCCGCTGCCCGAGGCGCATCCGGACCGCCTGGCCACGATGGCCCGCCTGTTCGGCATGTCCCCGGCTCCCGTGGAAACCTGCCGGGTGCTGGAAATCGGATGTGGGGACGGCTCCCACCTCATTCCCATCGCCCTGACTCTGCCGAGGACCGAGTGCGTCGGCATCGACCTCGCCGGGGTCCCCATCGAGAAGGGAAAGGAGTTGGCCCGCCGGCTGGACCTGTCGAACATCGTCCTCCGCCAACTCGATCTCAGGGAGCTGGACTCCCGCTCCGGCCAGTTCGATTACATCGTTACGCACGGTCTCTATTCCTGGCTTCCCCCCGGCATCCGGGACAAGCTCCTCGCCGTTTGCCGCGCGCTCCTGGCGCCGCAAGGGGTAGCCTTCGTCAGCTACAACGTCTATCCCGGCGGTCATCTCCGCCAGATGGTGCGCGACATGCTTCTCTACGACGCCCAAGGGATCGTTGATCCGGCCGAGAAGATGGAGCGCGCCGGGGCCTTCCTCCGCTTCCTGGCTCACTTCAACCCCAGGTCCGCCGGGTTGCGGGAAGAGGTCGCCGAGATGCTCACCTTCGCGCCATCCGCCCTTTTTCACGACGACCTTGCCGAGGTGAATCAGCCGGTCTACTTCCATCAATTCGTCGAGCACGCCTCCCATCACGGTCTCCAGTTTCTGGCGGAGGCCGAATTCAAGGTCTTCGGCGCTGCCGGCCTTTCCGGTAAGGCCGCGGAAACGCTCCGGGCGATGGCCGGCGGCGACAGGATCCGCGAGCAGCAGTATCTCGACTTCCTCCGCTGCCGCCGTTTCCGGCAGACGCTCCTGTGCCGGGCGGAGACGTCCCTTTCGAAAGAGCCGGACCTTGACGCTGTGGCCCGGCTCTGGGTGGCGAGCGGCGTCCGGCCCATCTCGGCTGCTCCCGACGCGGCGTCGGACCGGGAGGAAGCCTTTCAGTCGCTGGAAGGTAATACGGTGAGGACGAATCTGCCCCTGGCCAAGACAGCGCTGCTCTGCCTCTCCCGGCAGTGGCCTGTGGCGGTGCCCTTTGCCGAGCTTGCGGAGGAGGTTGCTTCGCGGGTTTCTTCGGGACCCCGTGCCCCAGCTCAGCTTGCCGAGTTGCTCCTGGGCCTGTGCGCCTCGGGCCTGGTCGATTTCCACGTGACGCCCTCCAGGTTTGCCCGCCAGGCTGGTGAGAGGCCCCGGACCTTCCTGCTGGCGCGCCTTCAGGCCGAAAGCGGCATGCGGGTCACTACGCTTCGCCACAGCAGTGTCGAGCTTCAGGACGAACTGGTGCGCCGCCTGCTCCTCCTGGCCGACGGAACCAGAGATCGCAGGAAGCTTCTCGCCGAAATGAACGTGCCTCTTGCCGACCTGGACCGCAACCTCGACGCTCTCGCCCTCCTCGCGCTCCTGGAATGCTGATTGTGGGGCGGCCTTTCGGGCCGCCGTCGGTTTTCGGCCGGCGTGCTCCGAAGTTTTCGGCGTCGGACCATTCCGGCGTATACTGAATCAGTCGTGAGACGTCTGGCGCCAGTTGTTTGGACCGAAGGCATGCACCTGGGCCCGCACCACTTTCAGGCGCAGGCCCGTTACTTTGAAGACTCCATCCGCTTCGCAACCTCCACGCTGTGGTTCGCCGCCTACGGCCTGGCCGCCTGCGAACTGGACGGGGAAGCCATCAACAACGGCACCGTTTCTCTGATCCGCGCGCGCGGCATCATGCCGGACGGCCTCGCCTTCGAGATGCCGGACTGCGATCCACTCCCTGCCGCCCGCAATATCGCCGAGCTGTTCCCGCCGCTCGCCGACAAGCTCACCGTCTGCCTCGGGATTCCCGCCTACCGGCCTAATGCCGTCAACTGCGTCTCTCCCGACGCGGCCACGTCCGTCGAGGCCCGGTACGTCTCCGAGCAGCGGATCGCCCCCGACGAGAACACCGGCCGCGACGAGAAGCCCGTCTTTTTCGGACGCAAGAACTTCCGCTTCTGCCTGGAAAACGAAATCACCGAGGACCTGGTCAGCCTGCCCATCGCCCGGGTGCGGCGCAGCGGCGCGGGCCGCTTCGTCTACGACGCCGACTTCATCCCGCCGTGCCTGCAAATCGGCTCGAGCGAGCGCCTCATGGGAATCCTGCGCCGCCTCATCGACATCCTGGGGGAGAAGAGCGAGACTTTCCGACGCGCGCCCGCCAGAGGCGGCGAAATGGCAACGGCCTTCACCCAGCAGGAAATCTCCACCTTCTGGTTTCTGCACTGCGTCAACACCAGCCTCGCCCGGCTCCGCAACCTCGTCCTCGCCAAGCGCGGGCACCCCGAGGAGGCCTTCGCCGAGCTCTCCCGCCTCGCCGGCGCGCTGTGCACCTTCGGGCTGGACTCCCATCCTGCCAGCCTCCCGCTCTACGATCACCAGCGCCTCGAAGAGTGCTTCGGCGCGCTGGACAGCCACATACGGTTCCACCTGGAAACCGTCGTCCCGACCAGCGCCGTCACCATCCCCCTGAAGCCGGCCGCCGACTTCTTCCTCGAAGGGGAAGTGGCCGACCAGCGCTGCCTCGGCCGCGCGCAGTGGATCTTCTCGATCCGGTCGCGCATGGGCGAAGCCGATCTGATCCGGCTCACGCCGCAGCTTGTGAAGGTTTGCTCGAAGGAGTTCGTCCCCAAGCTCGTACAGAGGGCGCTGCCCGGCCTGCCGCTGACGCACCTTCCGGTGCCGCCGTCGGCCGTCGCTCCCAGGGTGGAGCGCCAGTACTTCGCTCTCACCCGGTCGGGCCCCTGCTGGGAGCACATCGTCAAGACCCGGGAGGTCGGCGTCTACGTTCCCGGCGAGTTTCCCGACCCCGAAATCGAGCTGCAAGTCATCTTGGAATCCTAGGAACCACTGCATGGCCTCACGATCTGAGAACCTCGCACTGATCTACCAGGAGGCGATCACGGCTGTTGTGCGGCTCCGCTCGGGCCGCCAGCCGGTCACCAGCGCCGACACCTTCCGGGCCCAGATGCGGCAGGTGCTGGCCGCGGCGGACCAGGAGGCCCGCAACCGCGGCTACACGGCCGAGGACGCGCGCCTTGCGTCCTTCGCGGTGGTGGCTTTCCTGGACGAGTCCGTCCTCAATCTTCAGAACCCCGTGTTCGCCGGGTGGCCGCGCAAGCCGCTCCAGGAGGAGATGTTCGGCGGGCACGTGGCGGGAGAGATCTTCTTCCAGAGCCTCAACCGGCTGCTGGAGCGCAGCGAGTCGCCGCAACTGGCCGACGTGCTGGAGGTGTTTCACCTCTGCGTGCTGCTCGGCTACCGCGGCAAGTACGGCGCCGGCGGGCAGGCCGAACTGAAATCACAGATGGACGCGGTGGCCCAGAAGATCCGGCGGATTCGCAGGGACACCGGGGCGCTCTCGCCGGACTGGAGGCCCCCCTCGGAGGTCGTCCGCGCCCAGGTGGCCGACCGTTGGTTCCGCCCCCTGCTGATTGCGGCCGCCGCCTGCGTGGTCCTGGCGCTGCTGCTGCTGGTCGTGTTCCGCGTCTCGCTTGGCTCGGGCGTGTCCGATCTCCAGACGGCCGTGGCTGAAACCCGAAGGTAAGGTGCCCCGATGAACATTTACCTGATCGTCAGCTCCGCTTTCGCTCTCTTTGTGGTCCTGGTCTACTTTCTCGGTTCGCTTCTGGGGCTGAAGGGGGGCGATCTCTGGATCCTGCGCGGCGGCCTTGCGCTGATCGGGTTGGTGGCTGCCCTCGCCTACCTGTGGTACTACCTGAAGAGCTTCGGCACGCTGGCCAGGTCCGCCAGGGGCGGCCAGGCGGGTGCAGGCGCCGCGGAGCCCTCCGGCGAAGCCGACCTCGTCGCCCGCGAAGCCGAGAGCCGGCTTTCGGCCTCCGAGCTTGGCCGCAAGGCGACTCTCTCGAGCATGCCCGTCGTGCTCTTCCTCGGAAGAGAGGGTTCGGCCAAGACCTCTTCCATCGTCAACTGCGGCCTGCACCCGGAGCTTCTGGCCGGGCATGTCTTCCAGGAAAACCTGGTCGCCCCGACCCGCGCGGCCAATCTGTGGTTCACTCACCGGGTGGTTGTGGCCGAGGCCGGGGGGAAGCTGCTCGCCGACGACGCTTCGTTCCAGCGCTTTCTGAAGAAACTGCGGCCTGGAACCCTGGCCCCATTGCTTGGGCGGGGAGGCCAGGCGCCGCGCGCCGCAGTGGTCTGCTTCTCCGTGGAGGAATTCCTCCAGCCCGGCGCTTCCGACGCCGTTTCGGCGGCCTGCCGCCGCCTGCGGCAGGCGCTGGAAACCGCCTCGAAAACCTTCGGTTCGCGCCTGCCGGTCTACGTGCTCTTCACCAAGGCGGACCGCATCGCGTTCTTCGCCGATTACGTCCGGAACCTCGGAAAGGAAGAGGCCGGCGAGGTGGTCGGCGCCACGGTCGAAGACCTCGGCGCCCAGACCGAGGGCGTGTACGCCGAGCGGGAAACCGGGCGGCTGACCGAAGTCTTCAACAATCTCCTGTATTCGCTCTGCGACCACCGGCCGGACTTCCTGGCTCGCGAGCACGATCCCGCCACTCTCGGCGGTGTCTACGAGTTTCCGCGCGAACTGCGCAAGCTGCGCCCCGCCGTGGTGCAGTTCCTGGTCGATCTGTGCCGTCCCAGCCAGCTTCAGGCCGGTCCCTTTCTCCGTGGGTTCTACTTCTCCGGAGTGCGCGCCGTGGTGACGCAGGAAGTCGCCGCTCCCGCTCCCCGCGAGCAACGGCCCGCCGCCGGTGCGCTCGGCGGCGCCACCTCGGTCTTCACCGCTGGAGGCCGGCCGGCGGAGGCGGAAGCGCCCCGCGCGATGACCACGCGGAAAGTGCCCCAGTGGCTCTTCCTCTCGCACCTGTTTACGGACGTGCTTTTCGCCGACAGCGCCGTCACGGGCGGCTCCAGCGCCAGGGTCGGCCTCATCCGCCGGGTCCTGCTCGCCGCCGCGGCTTGCCTGGCCTTGTTCTATGCGATCGCGCTGATCGTATCCTATTCCGGCAACCGGTCCTTGGAGCGGAACGCGCTCACCGCGGTGCAGGCCATCGGGACGGTGCAGGCGGCTGCTTTCGAAGCGCCCCCACTTGAGACTCTGACCCGGCTGGAAGCGCCCCGCCAGTCGCTCGAAACCTTGACGCGATACCAGCGGGATGGCGCTCCGCTGCGTCTCCGCTGGGGCCTGTTCACCGGTGACGATCTCTACCCTGTGGTTCGGCGAGCCTACTACAGCCGCTTCTTCGGCCTTCTCTTCGGCAACACCCAGTTGAGCCTGGTCGAGAGCCTGCGCCGCCTTCCGGCTTCGCCGTCGCCCACCGACGACTATGGCGCCGCCTACGACAATCTGAAGGCCTATCTGATCACCACCACGCATCACGACAAGAGCACGCGGCTGTTTCTCTCGCCGGTCCTGATGAAGCACTGGCTCGAAGGAAAAAACGCCGAGCCCGAACGGGTCCAGCTCGTGCGGAAGCAGTTCGATTTCTACAGCGAGGACCTGCGGCTCTCCAATCCGTTCTCCTCCCAGGCCGACGCCCTCGTCGTGGAGCGCGGCCGCCGCTACCTCAGCCAGTTTGCCGGCCTGGAGCGCGTCTACCAGTTCATGCTGGCCGAGGCCTCGCGGCAGAACCCGGGCATCAATTTCAACCAGCAGTTCCCCGGTTCCGCGCGGGTCGTCGTCAATACCAAAGAGATTCCCGGCGCGTTCACCCGGGGCGGCTGGGAAGCGATGCAGAAGGCCATCCCCAACGCCGACCGCTACTTCGCAGGCGAACAATGGGTCCTCGGCGACGCGGGCGCTTCCGGCATCGACCGCGCCCAGATGGAGCGCCAGCTTCGCGACCGCTACACGGCGGACTTCATCGGTCAGTGGCGCGCCTTCCTGCAAGCCACCACCGTGGTCCGCTACGCCAACCTGAAGGACGCCGCCTCCAAGCTCACCGACCTTTCGGGCAACCAGTCGCCGCTGCTGGCCGCGCTCTGGGTCGTTTCTCAGAACACGGCGGTGTCCTCCGACCCGGTGAAGAGCGCTTTCCAGCCCGTGCAGGCCGTGGTTAGCCCGGAGAGCAAGGATCGCTATGTCGGCCCCTCCAACACCAACTACATGAACGCCCTTGTCAGCCTGCAAGCCGCCGTCGAACAGGCCTCCGGCGGAACCGGCGGCCCGGGAGACCCGATGATCTCCCAGGTCAACTCCCAGGCTACCGGCGCCAAGATTGTCACCCGGCAGATGGCGCAAGGCTTCCGCATCGATCCCGAAGGCAAGGTCGAGCAGACCACGCAGAAACTACTGGAGGACCCGATCGCCCACGTCGAAGCGCTCGTGCGCTCGATGGGTCCGGGTGAATTGAACGCCAAGGGCGCAGCTCTGTGCGCCGCCTTCAGACCGCTGATGAGCAAGTATCCATTCCAGCCTTCCGCCACCCAGCAGGCCACCCTCCAGGAAGTCAACGCCGTGTTCCAGCCGGGGCAGGGCGCGCTGTGGACATTCTACGAGAGCAGCCTGCGCAACTACCTCGTCAAGCAGGGCTCCCAGTATGCGCCTAATCCGAGTGGCGGCATCGCGCTGAATTCCGCTTTTGTTACCTTCTTCAACCGGGCGGCGGCCTTCTCGGAAGCCGTTTATCCGGGCGGCTCTCCCGCGCCACGACTCGCCTACACGCTCCGTGCGTCCGCTCCGCAGGGCGTCGACAACCTGACGCTCACGGTCGACCAGCAATCTCTCAGGGCGGGCCGGGGAAAGCCGGCTACGGTGAACTTCGTGTGGACGGGCAACGCCTCGCAGGAAGTCAAGCTCACCGGCAAGTTCGGCGGCGGGCCTGACCTGGCCTTCGCTACCTACAGCGGCTTGTGGGCGGTCTTCGAGTTTTTCGGCGACGCCGACCGCTGGCAGACCAGCGGCAGCGTTCACCGGCTCGATTGGGTTATCCGGCAGGGTCGTGCCGCCAAGCCTCTCACGCTTCCCGACGGCAGCCCCCTGACCGTCTCCTTCGACCTGGAAACGCCCGGCGCCACCCCCGTCTTCCAGAAAGGGTTCCTTTCCGGTTTGAGTTGCGTGGCGCGGGTCGCGCAGTGATGGAAGCCCTCCAGCGCATCGGCAAGTACGAACTGGAGCAGTTTCTCGGCGGCGGCATGTCGCACGTGTACCGTGCGCGCGACACCGTCATCGGCCGCACCGTGGCCGTGAAGGTCCTCACTCCGGAAGCGTCCTCGGACCCCGAATCCAAAGCCCGCTTTCTGCGGGAAGCCCGCACGGCCGGCGGCCTCGCTCACGAGAACATCATGAGCGTGTACGACTTCGGCGAGGACCAGGGCCGTCCCTTCATGGTCATGGAGTTTTTGCGTGGCGAAGATCTCCGCAGCGCCATGAAGAGCGGCCGCACCGGCGATCTCGCTGGCCGTCTGCGCATCGCCGTTCAGGTCGCCAGGGCCCTTGAGTACATTCACTCGCGGAAAATCATCCACCGCGACATCAAGCCCGAGAACATACACATCAACGAAACCGGAACGGTGAAGCTGATGGATTTCGGCATCGCCAAGAGCGAGGACCTCAGCCTGACCCGTCCCGGCTTCACCATGGGCACTCCCTTCTACATGGCCCCGGAGCAGGTGACCGGCCGCGACGTCACTTACCTTGCGGACATCTACGCCTTCGGAATCCTGCTGTTCGAGTTGCTCACCGGCTCCCGCCCGCTCTCCGGCGACACCGTCGAGCAGCTTTTCGCCCGCATCCTGCACGAGCAGGTCGATCTCGCGCCCCTGCGGCAGGCCGGCGTCCCGGAACCGGTTTGCGCTCTCATCGGCAGATGTGTCGCCAAGAACCCCGCAGAGCGGCCGCAGAGCTTCACCGAGGTGCTGCGCCACCTGGAGCAGGCTCCCGCGCCCAAGCGCCGCTGGATCATCCCGGCGGCGGCCATGCTGGCGATCGCCTTGCTGCTCACCGCCTGGTTCGCCTTGCGGCCCAGAAGCGCGGTCGAGACGCCTCCTTCCCCGAAGGCCGAACTCTCCACGGTCCTCTCCACTCCCACCGGAACGATGGTGCTGGTGGCGGGCCGCTTCTACATCGACCGCACCGAAGTCACCAACCAGGCTTACGCCGCTTTCTGCGCCGAGCGCGGGCGTCCGCTGCCGCCCGCTTTCCCCGGCGAACGCCCCGACTACCCCGTCGTGAACATCACCATCGTGGACGCGCAGGAGTTTGCCAAGTGGGCCGGCAAGCGCCTGCCGACTAAGGACGAATGGGAAAGCGCAGCCCGAGGCACGGACGGCCGTGCCTACCCTTGGGGTAATGCGAAGGACCCGTCCCTGGCCAACGTCGCCGACAATGCCTCTTTGAGCACGCATGCGTTGATGCCCGCCGATTCCTTCCGGCAGGGCATGAGCCCTTACGGTGTACTGCAAATGGCCGGCAACGCCTGGGAGTTCGTGGATGAGCTGGTCACGCCGAGTCCCGGCGCGCTTCAGGCGTTTGCCAGGCTGCTCACTCCGCCCCCCACCGCGGACGAACCCTGGTACACGATTCGCGGCGGCGCCTTCGACATTCCGCTCGTCGAAAACGCGGCCTTTGAATGGAGCGCCGTGCCCGCCCGCTTCCGCGCCCCCAACATTGGCTTTCGCTGCGTGAAGGACCCGGCTCGCTGAGCGGCCCTCGCTTCAAGCCTCCGGCTTCAGCTCGTGTTCCAGCCAGCTCAGGTATGCCGGAGAGCCTTCGGCTACGGCCAGCACCAACACCTCGGGCACTTCGTAGGAGTGCAGCCTTTCCAGTTCGCTGCGGAGCCGGTCGAGCAGGTCCCGCCGGCTCTTGATGATGAGCAGGCATTCGGGCGCCTCCTCGACCACGCCGCGCCAGCGATAGATGCTGCGCGCTCCCGTGACGATGTTGACGCACGCCGCCAGCCGCTTGTCCACCAGCCCGCGTGCCAGGCCCTCCGCTTCCACGGCGTCCGTGCACGTGCTCAGAACGACGATCTTGTCGGTCATCGGAAGTTTCCTGTGGAAAATTGGTCAAAAGCAGATTATAAGAGAGTATATTAGGGTAGAGTCTGCGATCTTTTTGATGAGACTGCCGCTCAAAACCATCCTGAGCACAGGCGCCCTGCTTGCCGCGGGCGGTTACCTGCTTTACAGCTTCCTCGGCCCGAACGGCGTCCCTATGGTTCTGGAGAAGCGCCGCGAGATCCGCGAGTTGCAGCGGCAGAACGCCGACATCGAGCGCGAGATCCAGGAACGCTCTGAGCGCATTCGCCGGTTCGCGGAGAGCCCTTCCGAGCAGGACCGCCGCTTCCGGGAGGACCTCAAGCTCCTCAAGAAGGGCGAAACGACCTTCGTCACCCAGGACGAACCGGCGCCCTGAAGCGTTCTGCGATCAGCGCTCAGCCCCCAGCCACTATGAAGAGCTTCCGTGAGTTGACGGTCTGGTAAAAGGCCCATGAGTTGACTCTGGCGGTCTACAAGGTCACCTCCGGTTTTCCGGCCGAGGAGCTTTACGGTTTGACGTCTCAGCTCAGCCGGGCGTGTTCCTCCATCCCCGCAAATATCGCGGAAGGGTGCGGACGAGACGGGGATGCCGAGTTTGCCCGTTTCTGCTCTATCGCGATGGGGTCCGCCAGCGAGCTCCAGTATCATCTGCTGCTGGCGAACGACTTGAAGCTGATGGGCCGGCAGGACTACGAGGCGCTTGTCCAAAGCACCATCGAGTTGAAGCGCATGCTCGCGGGCTTCATAAGGAAGCTGAAAGCCGACCGCCGAAAGCTGACCGCTGAAAGCTGACCGCTGACCGCTCTATTCCGTGAACATCCCCTCAAAGAGCACCGAGCTCAGGTACCGCTCTCCTGAGTCGGGCAGAATGGCTACGATTGTCTTTCCGTCGAACTCGGGCTTCTGTGCCAGACGCACGGCCACCGCCGCCGCCGCGCCGCAGGAAATACCTGCGAGAATTCCTTCCTCCTGCGCCAGCCTTCTCGCCATCTCGATGGCTTCCTCGTTGGTGACCGTTTCCACCTGGTCCACCACGGACAGGTCGAGCGTGTCCGGAATGAAGCCCGCGCCGATCCCCTGAATCTTGTGCGGACCGGGCTTCAGCGGTTGCCCGCTCCTGGTCTGCGTGATAACCGGGCTCGCCGCCGGCTCCACCGCCACCGACAGGATCTGCCTGCCGCGCGCCTGCTTGAAGTAGCGCGTGATGCCCGTGATGGTGCCGCCCGTTCCCACGCCGCTGACCAGCACATCCACCTGGCCCTCGGTGTCATCCCAAATCTCCGGACCGGTGGTCTTGAAGTGGATCTCCGGATTGGCCGGGTTCTTGAACTGCTGGAGCAGCACGTAGCGCCCCGGTTCGGAGGCCGCCATCTGCTCGGCTGTCCGGATGGCTGCGCCCATGCCGCCCGAGGCCTCGGTCAGCACCAGCTTCGCCCCGAACGCCTTCAACACCTTCCGCCTCTCCAGCGACATGCTCTCGGGCATGGTCAGCGTGATCGGATAGCCTCGCGCGGCGGCTACGAACGCCAGGGCAATCCCGGTGTTCCCGCTGGTCGGCTCGATCAGCTCCTTGCCCGGCTTCAGGACGCCTCGCGCCTCCGCGTCCCAGATCATGGAGGCCCCGATCCGGCACTTGACCGAATAGGCCGGGTTGCGTCCTTCAATCTTGGCCAGCACCCTCGCGTGGGAGCCGCCCGTTACACGGTTCAGCCGGACCAGCGGCGTCCGGCCGATGCT
>JBHGAV010000040.1:0-39304 GCA_041946685.1 Bryobacteraceae bacterium
CGCCGGCCTGTCACGTCGGAGGTCGCGGGTTCGAGCCCCGTCGTCCCCGCCATTCCTTTTCAATGAGTTGGGGTGGCGGTGTCACCCTGCGCCGTTGGACACCTCGGCCCTCAGGGCTTCCAGGCGAGCGAGGTCCTCACGGATGCTCGGCGCTTGCTGGCCAGCCGAAGCGATCAGTCTCTCAATCGTAGCGATCAGGTTGTCGAGCCGGCGCGTGGATTCCTTTTCCACCGCACCGAGCGCTCCGCGAACGATCTCCTCCCATTGCGAGGACAGGCGCGAAAGGTTGGTGAAGACCACATCGGGCACCTTGTGTTGGAAGTGCTTCTTCACAACGCCCTTCAGGAGAACCATCGGCGCGAGGAATGATATCAGTTCCCAGTTGCGGTCGAAGATCTTGCCGACTCGCACATCGGGCGAGCGCGGATCTTCCGTGCGAATCTCGATTTGCGTGGTTCGCAGCGGGACGCCGAGGGCCTCCAAGGTCCGCTCCGAGAGCCTGTTCCGGAAGTCCTGGAGAAACTGGGAAAGCTGGCGGCCTACCCGGTGAACTGGTTCGACAAAATCACCGCGGTGCTTCGCGGACAGCTCAGCCATTTCGCGGGTCATGGTGGTACCAAGCCACTCGTCGAAACCATCGATCGCAGCAGCGAGGCTCCGCGTCCACCGGGGGAACTCGCGCTCCAGCCCCGCCAGCACCCGCTCCGCCAGCGGCTGTTCGTCTTTCCGGAGAGTCTCCTCGAACGTCGAACGGGCCGAGCCGGCGGCGTGCCGGACGATCAGCCGCAAAGCCAGCCGCGTGTCGTCCAGAGATTCCTTCTGGCCGAGAATCCTCTGTCGAAGCTGATCGCGCTCGTGATCCGCGGTCTCGGCGGCCTTCAGCGCCACGTTGAGATAGTCAAGGCACTCCCCGACAAGCGAGGAGACCTTGTGACGCAGAATGGCCGCCCTCTCCTCGTCGGCCCTGGCGTGGACCTGCGACAAGAGGCTCCGGTCCAGGTCTTCACGAAGCCGCTCGAATCCCGGCCGGATCGAATAGGGGAAGAGCGGCACCGAGCCGGTCCAGTACCGCGCAAGCTGCTTCCGGACAAACTCCATGACCTGGGCCACTTCGCTCTCGGCGAGGAGATCGACCTTGGTAAGCAGCAGCGAGATGTTGGGCGTGTAGCGGCTCAGGTTCCGGATGAGCTCAACGTCGTGCTGGGAGAGCGGCGGATCGACGCCGACGGCCACCAGGGCCATCCCCACGTTCGGCAACCAGTCCATGGAAGCATCCGTGTTGTGCTCCAGCACGCTCTCAAGTCCCGGCGTGTCGACAAACCGGATGCCACGGTAGCGTTCCATGGTCGGCAGTTGCACACGCACCAGGGCAGTCTGCTTGATGTTCTCCGGGTTCTGGGACTCGGACAGATACTCGCCCACCCGCTCGACGGGAACCGCTTCGGTGTGGCCGTCCAGGAAGCGGACTTCGGCGCGCTCCCGGGGCCCATATTCGATTTCCGTCACCACCGCCGTGACGGGGATCACCCCAATCGGGAGCAATTTGCGGCCCAAGAGATGATTGAGGAAGCTGCTCTTGCCGGCCTTGAAACGACCAAACACCGCAATGTTGAGCGTCTCCTCCTGGGCGAAGGCGCGGCAACTCGCCAGGAATTCCTCCAAGGCCGTGATCTGATACCGTCCGCACATCTCCTCGGCGGCATCGAGCGCCTTTTGGATGCAGTCTTGAGTCAGAGACGGTGTCATCGAATCGGCCACCTCACATGGCGTTGCTGAAGCGCCTTTACGACAGCCTGGACCGCACTCCACCTGCCCCCCATGGGGAGGAGCGCACCCTCAATCAACCGCCAATCAGCCGGCCTTGCCATCTGATGCCACAGCTTTCTTCTCAACCCGAATCACTTTGACTTCGGACACGGCCAGCAGGCCGGTATCCATCATTTCCTCCACCGCCGGCACCAGCAGCGCCAGGTTCTCGGGCGAGTCGACGATCGTGATCAGAATTGGCTGATCGCGGCGGGTCAGGTGGTGCCGGTGCAACGCCGCCGTCTCCCCGTAACCCTCAAGGCCGCGAAACACCGTGGCCCCGGCAATCTTCATTTCCCTGCATTTGTCCACGATGGCCTCATAGAGCGGCCTGCCCTGGTGCCGGTCCGCTTCCGAGATGTGGATGCGCAGGAGCTTAGCGTGTTGTGCCGGTTGCACCGGATGCCTCCGTGACCATCCGGCTGCGGACCAGCCGGACCATCTCAACGTCGGATGTGACGATCAACCCGTCCTCAAGCATCGTCTGCAATGCCTCCGCAGCGGCGACAATCTTTTCCGGGGAGTCGATCACAGAAACCATGATCGGCAGATCCCGCATGGGGTGGAAGACACTCCGCTTGTGCTGGTGCCCCTTGGCTCCGTAGCCGAGGATGCCTCGATAGACGGTGGCGCCTGCAATGTCCATCATGCGCAGCTTCCTGACGATCGCGTCGTAGAGAGGCTCGCCGTGCCACTTGTCGTTCTCGCCCATGAAGACCCTCAACAGGGTTGCCCGCTCGCGCCTCTCCTCATGCGGCAGCTTCGGTTCCGGCTTCGGAGACTTTCGGGCGAACTTCACGACGGTCGTGTCCTGAACCTCGATCAGGCCGTCCGTGACCATGTCGTACAGCGTCGGCAGGATCTCCTCCACTTTCTCAGCCGTCTCGATGAACTCGATGCGGATCGGCAGATGTTGCGCCAGTTCCTCGACTTTGGGCGTGTGCAACTCACGGTGGGAGCCGAAGCCGGAGTAGGCTCGCGTGGCCGTGGCTCCGGTTACTCCCTTGTGCATGAGGAAGGCCATGATCGAGTTGTGCAAGGCGGCCATGTGATGCTGGGTTTCTTCGTTGATGAAGATGACCACCCGTTTTGCGGGGCCTTTTGCCAGCATTTCACCTCCTTCTTAAGCTCTTAGGAATCCAGGTCTCCGACAGGTTCTCCGTAAACCGACTCCTTCAATTCCCGTTGTTGATCGGGCAACAGGTGCCGCGGCATGAACCGGGCATTGGCGATGGCCGTCGGGATGACCGCGCTTCCAATGACCGTCGCCACCAGGTGCGAGTACTGTGTCTGATCGATGATGCCGTGGTTCAGACCGAACAAAGCGGAGATGGTCCCGAACGTCAGGCCGGTGGACATCATCAATGAGTAATAAGTTCCTTCATGTCCGCTATAGCCGAAGGCACGAACCGTCGGCAACAGCCCTGCCAGCTTCGATCCCATCTTCGCCAGAA
Source organism: Bryobacteraceae bacterium (assembly GCA_041946685.1). GTDB lineage: Bacteria > Acidobacteriota > Terriglobia > Bryobacterales > Bryobacteraceae > JBHGAV01. The sequence goes on from JBHGAV010000040.1 coordinate 3,261, forward strand.
ACAACGCCACAAAGACGAGAGGAGCAGCCACCAGGGCCGGCACCGATACGAAGCTCCCGGCCCGTATGAAGTAGAACGGCGTCAACAAGCCAAAGGTCAGCGTTCGAAGCCGCCGGATCAGGAAGTGATCCTTCCCGACGGTTCCCGCCAGCACCATCCCGATCAGGTAGGCCGGCAGAACCGCTTCGCTCCCCGACCAGACTGCCAGCCCGCCGAGGCCGAACAGAAGAAAGAGCAGGTACTTTGTCTCCAGCTCGGACACCCGCCCGCCGTAGCGATCGAATATCCACGGTGTGACGAACGGCAGCACCAGAAAGACCACAAGGCCGGCCCCCAGGAACATAAGTGTCCTCACCGTGAAGGGCGAGAAGATCAGTCCGAGCGCGATCACTGTTCCCAAGTCGTTGATGAAGCACGCCGCCAGAATGGCCTTGCCGTAGGTGGTCTGGTTGAAGCCGAGTTCCAGCATCACCGCATAGACAACGGCAACGGAGGTCGTGGAAAGCGCCACGCCGACCAGCCAACTGGCCCGCCAGTTCCAGCCGACGACAAAGTGGGCGACCAGCGCTGCGCCGAAAAACGGCGCCAGAAACCCGACCAGACCTACGGCTGTCGACTCCCGCCACTTAGCGCGGAATACATCGGGGTCAAGCTCGGCGCCGGCCAGGAAAGTCAATACGATGGCGCCGGTGCCGGCAAGGAATGTGACCCACTCCACCTTCGCGCCCAGGGCGTCGCTGCCCGCCACCGCCGCGATGGCGAACTGAGCCGCCGTGCCCACTAAGATCTCGGAGAGCGCGGTGGAAACCTTGAGCCAGTTGGCGACGAGGACCGCGGCCAATGCCAGCAGCAGCCAAAGCGCCGCAACGAACCAAACCTGATCCATCCAAGGATCTCCCAACAGGATTTCGTTGTAGTCTGCTGCAGGAGGCGTATGCGACCTGCTCCCACAGCGAAACCACTGTAGGAGTCATTGGCCGCTGGAAACGGCGTTCAGCGGACTCCACCGCTTTCTCCTCAAGTATACAGCCCGACGAAGCCCTTCATCAACAGCACCGTGACCCTTGTCTGCGCCGGGACTTCGGTGGACAATGAAATCAGGGTGTTGGAGTTCACCTTATAACCGCCCGGATGGGCAGATGACTCCTACGAGGGGTTCTCCTCGAGGGGAGTTCCTTCCCATCGCGGGAATCCCTGAGACTGGCGTCTCGCCAGCCGCACGGCTGGCGATAGTTGTGGCAGGGAGGCCCGATTGGCGACTTCAAGCCCGCTGAACGAATCGCAGCAGCGGCGGCTGCTCAGCAGCGCGAAGTACGCCGACAAACTGCTGTCGGATGTCGAGGCGATCCTCAACGCCTCCGAATCGAAGACCATCTTCCCCAGGTACCGTCAGGATGTCTCACCGTCCCAGGCCAAGCTGATCCGCCACTCCATAGCCCGCTTTCGGGACCAGTTGGCGCGCGTGATGGACGGCCTGGGCATCGTGCACGAGGGGCCGGGCTTCGGGTCGATTCACTCCATCCGCGTCGCGTTGGGCTTCATCCAGATCGCCATCCAGGAAATGGCGCCTCACTACCTGCGCGGCTATGGCGAGGTCCCGGAGAACGCCGTGCCGCAGCTTCAGGGACTTTGCGCGGAGCTGGAGGGGCTGCTGGAGAGACTGGATTCCTCCCTGGCACAGGGGCCTTTGGCCGACCTGAACGCAAGGCTGGAGCGGCTCGGGAAGGCAGACGGCGGCGCCGACGCGCTTCGTCTCTTGGACCGGATCATTTCTGACCGCGGTCTGGTGGAACTCAGGCCGCGTCTGTCGACCATCGTGGAGCGGCTGGAGTCCAACCGTTATGAGATCGCCGTGTTCGGCCGGGTGAGCTCGGGGAAATCCTCGCTTCTCAATCACGTCCTGCAGACCACCGTGCTGCCCGTTGGTGTCACACCAATCACGGCGGTGCCCACCCGCCTGATCCACGGCCGCGAGCCTCTGTTGAGGGTTAGTTTTGCCGACCGCCGCACGGAAGAGCGGCCGATCGAACACCTGCCGGAGTTCGTGAGCGAGGTCCACAATCCCGCCAATACCAAGGGGGTCGTTCGCCTGGTGGTGGAGCTCCCTTCCGAGCGGCTCAGCAATGGACTCGGCTTTGTGGACACTCCCGGCCTGGGATCCCTTGCCACGGCGGGCGCGGCGGAGACACTGGCCTACCTGCCGCAGTGCGATCTTGGCGTAGTCCTTGTGAGCGCCGGGAGTCCGATCAACGACGAGGATCTCTCGACGATCCGCGCTCTGTACGAATCCGCAATCCCGGTGAAGATCTTGCTGAGCAAGGCGGATCTGCTCTCGGCCTCGGACCTGGATTCCGCGCTGGAGTACACGAGGAGGCAGGCGCGTTCCCAATTGGCTGTCGAGGTCAGCGTTCATCCGGTGAGTACGGCCCCGTCGCACGCGCAGCTTCTGGACGACTGGTTCGACAAGGAGATTGCCCCCCTCTACCAGCGGCACCAGGAACTGGCGCAAGAATCGATCCGGAGGAAGACGGGCGCGCTGCGTGAGGCGGTGGTGACGGCGCTGAGAACGAGATTGAATCGCGCCGAGGGCGCGCGGGTTCCAAGGAAGGACAAGCTCCTCGGGCTCGAGCGCGATTTGCGCGACGCCGCCGGCAGGATCGAGAGATCCAGGAGATTCTGTCTGGACGCCGCCGGCGAGATTCGTGTTCTGGCTCCGCGCGCACTGGAGGAGGCGGCAACGGCTTTGTTGGCGGCGTGGGAAGGCGCCGCCGGAGTAACCGCCCCTGGCGAGGGCGTTGCGGCCGCAGTCGCTCGAACGGCTGCCTCGGCGGCCGGAGCAGTCCACAACCATCTCCAGGAACTCGCCCGGCTGCTGGCCGAAGCGCTGCAGCGGACCGCGGACGCGCTCGGAAGCGATGATGCTCCGGGGGAGGAGGAGCTCGCGCTGCCGCTTCGTGAGATGCCGCGCTTTGATCCGCCACCGATCGATTTGCAGCTCCCGAGGCCGTGGTTTCCTCTTCCCAGGACGCTTGCGCGCCGCCGGCTGGGGCGAAGGTTGCGGTCCGTCCTGGGAGAGCCTCTCTCGAAGGCTTTCGCGACGCACGCGCGGCTGGTCGAGGACTGGAGCCGGAAGGCTCTGGCGGAACTCCAGGCACGGTTCGACTCCTCCGCCGACCTGTACCGGGCTCAACTTTCCAGGCTGATCGGTCAAGGCGCTTTGTCGGCAGACGAACAGCGGGCGATTCAGGAGGATCTTGCCCGTCTGGGGGTTGTTGACGCAGCCCCCGATGATGCGTCCCGCAAAGCTGCCGTGACGGTTTCGGCCTCTCCACCCGCGGGGAGCTAGGGGGTGGACTCCCGGGATTATATCTTCTCCTTCGGCCTCGAATCGCTTTCCGAGGTTCCGCCGGACTTCGATTTGCCCCCAGACCTTGACGCGCTGGAGGCCGGCGTGTTTCTTCCCCAAAGCGAAAAGGACTGGTTGGGCCGCCGCAAGTATCCTGCGCGGATTCTGCTGTTGACCGGGCGGGAAGTGGTCCTGGCGGCGCATCCTGCTTCTGGAGAGCCGCTGACCAGGGTTCCGCTTGGCTGCCTCGAAAGCGCCGAGTGCGGCCGCATCCTGCTTATGGGGTGGATCACGCTGTTCTGGGCGGGCGGCAACAGGAACCTGCAATATAACACCGGCACGGCCGGTCCAGTCGAGGCGTTCATCAAGAAGTTCATGGACCGATGGTTGCCGCAGGCGCCGGAACGGGCCGCTGGAGACTGCCTGACCTTCGGAAAATCGCTTGACCTGAAGTTCGGGTACGCACGATCGGCCGAACTGCTGCCCGGGGAAAGCCTGCTTCTTCAGTTTTTCCAGCCGGCGTCTTTCGGCGGGCGTCGAGCCGGCATATTCCGAAAAAGGGTTTGGCAAGCCGGGGACTTACTGGCGGCAACTTCGCGCCGGCTGCTCTGGATCACCGAGAGACACCGGGCGCAATACGAGCCATACGGCACGGTCAGCCGTTCCGCCCCCCTGGCGTTCGTGTCAGGCCTGCGGAGCAGGTGGGTAAGCGGCGTCGGGGACATGGAAGTCATTGTGGGCACCGGCCTCTCATGGCGCCTTCCTCTCAGAGATTCCGAGGAGGGGGATGCGCGAAAGTTCGAGGCGGCCCTGGGAGGGTTGATATGAGCGCAATATCCCGAAAGAACGCGGTCAGGTTCGTGGTTCTTCTCGGCATTGTCAGCCTCCTGGCTGACACCACCTATGAGGGCGCGCGGAGCATCACCGGCCAGTTCCTCGCGACGCTGGGAGCGACCGGAGCCGTGGTGGGAGTCGTCGCAGGCTTCGGTGAGCTGGTAGGTTACGCCCTTCGATTTGTCTCGGGGCTGATCAGCGACCGCACCAGGAAGTACTGGGCGGTCACGATCGTGGGCTACTGCGTCAACCTGCTGGCAGTTCCGCTATTGGCGCTCGCCGGGCGGTGGGAAGTGGCGGCGGCGCTCATGATTGCCGAGCGCATGGGGAAAGCGCTCCGCACGCCCGCGCGGGATGCCATGCTGTCCCACGCAACGTCGGAAATTGGGCGCGGCTGGGGGTTCGGTCTGCATGAGGCCATGGATCAGGCCGGCGCTGTCGCGGGTCCACTGATTGTCGCGGCGGTGCTTGGCTCCCGCAGCGGATTTCGGGGAGCCTTCGCCATTTTGCTGATTCCGGCACTCCTGGCGTTGGCGGTGCTCCTTGCCGCGCGGTTTCTCTACCCCCGGCCTCAGGACCTGGAAATCCGTCCGCCGAGTATTGAGGCTGGAAGTTTCCCCCGTGTTTTCTGGCTCTACCTTGGCGCCGTCGCGCTGGTGGCGGCTGGCTACGTCGACTTTCCGCTGATCGCCTTCCACTTCCAGAAGAGCGCCTCGGTCCCGCACGAATGGATTCCTGTCTTTTACGCCATTGCCATGGGCGTCGACGCTTTGGCCGCGCTTGCTTTCGGCAGGATGTTCGACCGGCTCGGATTGAAGACCTTGGCGCTTGTGGCGCTCCTCTCGGCGTCCTTCGCGCCACTGACTTTCCTCGGAGGGTTTTCGGCCGCTCTCGTCGGCATGGCGCTTTGGGGTGTGGGCATGGGAGCACAGGAATCCATCATGCGGGCCGCGGTGGCCGGCATGGTATCCCGCGACAGGCGTGGGACGGCCTACGGCATCTTCAACGCGGGCTATGGACTGGTTTGGTTTCTGGGCAGCGCACTGATGGGAGTGCTGTACGACGTTTCCATACCGTCGCTGATCGCCTTTTCCGTGCTGACGCAGATCTGTTCAGCTCCGCTGTTCCTGATCGCTGGAAGGAAGCCTGCCGCTCAAAGATGAAAATCGTCGTCATTTCGGACATTCACGGCAACCTGGAGGCGCTGGAGGCGATCACCGGGTCATGGGACGAACTCTGGGTCCTGGGCGATCTTGTGAATTACGGTCCCAACCCGTCGGAGGTGGTCGATTTTGTGCGCCGGAATGCGACGGTGGTCGTCCGTGGCAACCACGACCACGCTATCGGCTATGGGGTGGATCCCCAGTGCTCCGCGCCTTTTCGAGAGATGGCGCGAGCGATGCAGGTCTATACGGAGTCCGTTCTCAACGATGACCAGAAAGCTTTCCTGCGGGAGTTGCCTGTCACGGCGCGCCGCACGGTCGACGGCCGCCGGTTCTTCCTCTGCCACGCAACTCCATCTGACCCTCTGTTCCGGTACCTTCGGCCGGAGTCGCCGGACTGGCCCGCGGAGTTGGCCCAGGCCGATGCCGATGTTCTGCTGGTGGGCCACACCCATCTGCCCTTCCGGGCGGTTCTTGGCGGACGCGAGGTTGTTAACCCCGGGAGCGTCGGGCAGCCCAAGCACGGCTCGCCGGAAGCGTGCTATGCGGTCTGGGAGGATGGCCGGTTTCTGCTAAGGTCGTCCACTTACCGCGCAGACCTGACTGCCCGCAAAGTGTCCGGCCTTCCCATTGACAAGCGTATCGGGGGCCGGTTGGCCGATGTCCTGATGCGTGGGGCAGCGCAACCCTGAACCGCATCCCCCGGCCATGGGCTATAGTGTAAGTTCTGTAGCTCCACCGGCGATGGACCTCGCCATCAACCGTCCCGGGAGTCCGGGAATGATAGCTCCTGCCGACTGGCAGGAGCTATTGCAGTATTGGCCCAAACACGATGAGGAGCTTGACCAGTGTGCAGGAATCTCCTGACGGCAGTCGGCTTTCTGGCGGCATCCGTTTCATGCGCTTCGGCGCAGCCGCAACCCTCGCCGGCCCTTACGCTTCAGGACTGTATCCGTTTGGCGGAGTCGGTACCGTCGCCGGTGAGTATCGCCCGCCAGGAGCGTGAGATCGCGGCCCGCGATTTGGCGCAGGCGCGCGCGAATTTCCTCCCCGAGTCCCGCTTGGTGAACGGCTTCACCTACAACAGCCCTTTGCTGTATAACCGGGAAGTATTCAGCCACCTGCCCCTGAACGGCATACGAGAGTATGCCTCCCTGTTGAGCGTAAGACAGGAGTTCGACACCTCCGGCCGCTTGCGCGCCGACGTGGCCAGTGCGCGCGCTGCACAGGAGATCACGGCGACCAGCGTGGCGCTCACGCAGCGCGATCTCAGACGGGCCGTGACCACCGCGTATTACCGGGCGCTGCTCACGCGGCGGATCGTCCGAATCGTTGAAGACGCCCTGGCTGAGAGCCGAAGCTTCGAGAATCGAGCAAGACTGCTGTCCCAAGCAGGAGAGGCTTCGCAGGCCGATGTCGCGAAAGCGTCCGCGCAGGTGGCGTTCCTTCAACAGGCACGTAACGGCGCCGAACTGGAGGCCAGGCTGGCCAACCAGGAGCTCGCTTCCTTCTGGACGCGTGATGTCGCTGATCCTCTTTCACTGGCCGACGCTCTGGAGGCGGCGCCGCCGGCGCCGGAGCCCGAAGTTGCGCAGACCGAGCCATTCCTGAAGCGTTTGGAATTCAGACTATTCGACGCCCAGCGGCGGGGTTTTCAGGCCGACCTGCGGCGCGCGCGTTCCGGGCTGCTCCCGCAGTTGGGCGTTGTGTTTCAGTACGGCGTCGACTCAACCGCAGTTCGGATCAGGGATCGCGGCTACGCGGCCTTTGCCAATCTGACCATTCCTGTTTTCGACTGGAACCGGGCGCGCGCAGCGATGCAACAGGCCCGCCTGCGGGCGCAGCAGGTCGAATCCACCCGTGCCATTTCCGAGCGCACCTTCTCAAAGGAGTATCAGGGATCCCTGGCGCGGGTAAGGCAGCTTTTCGAGCAGATTTCCCTCGCTCGCCAGCAAGCCCGTCTGGCGGAAGAAGACCTGCGCTTCAGCCGCATCCGTTACGAAGGGGGGGAGGGATCGGCGCTGGACGTCGTGAGCGCGCAAAATCAACTTGCTCAGGCATGGAGCAACTATTACACGGCCATGGCAAACTATTTGAACGCCAAAGCGGATCTGGAGGTCGCCTCAGGACGATGAGACCACAGGCACTGCTGCTGCTTTGGGTTTTCGGCCTTCTGGGCTGCGGCTCGCAGGACCCACCACCGCCGAAACCCGTCGTCGAAGTAAAGGTTGGCAAAGCCGACTTGGCCGAGGTCAGGATCACCGTGCGCGCGCCGGCTTACGTGTTTGCGCGTGAACAGGCGAACATCAACGCCAGGATCACAGCGCCGATCTCGAAATTGCTGGCGCGAAAGGGCGACAACGTCGCGGCCGGCCAATTGCTCGCGCAACTGGACAACCGCGACCTGCTCGCGCAACGCGATGAAGCCATGGCGGCTGTTGCCGATGCCGAGGCCAACCTGCACCGGTTGACGTCCGCGACGCTGCCAACGGATATCGAGCGGGCGCGCGGACAAGCCGCGGGTACGGAGGCTGCGCTTAATCAAGCCCAGAGGTTCTATGAACGGCGACGGCAACTCTTTGAACAGGGCGCCATTCCACACCGCGACCTCCTGATGAGTGAGACCGAACTGGCTCAGGCCAGGGCGAACCATGAAGTGGCGGTCAGGGCCCTGGATCTGCTCCAGATGCAGTCGCGCGACAAGGACATCCTGATGGCCAAGAGCAAGGTGGAGCAGGCGCAGGCGCGGCTCTCTCTTGCCAAGGCGCAACTGGACTTTTCCGAGATCCGCAGCACATTCGCTGGAACGATCACCGAGCAGTTCATGTTTCCCGGCGATATGGCGAAGCCCGACGCCCCGATTTTCACCATTATGGATTTGGCGGTGGCGGTCGCGCGGGCGCAGGTCCCAGAAGCGGAGGCGGCTGGAGTGCGGCCAGGCCAGGCCTGTGCCTTCACGCCAAGCGACGGCCCTGGAAGCTCTTTCGCCGGCCGCGTCTCGATGGTAAACCAGGCCGTCGATCCGGCGCGGCGAACCGTTGAGTCCTGGTGCGAGATCCCCAACCCTGAGCACATTTTGCGGGCCGGAGCATTCGGCCAGATTCTGATCGTGACTGGAGTCGTGCCCAAGAGCGTTGTAGTTCCATTGGCGGCAGTCCAGTTTGTGGAGGGTGCCCGGAAGGGTGTCGTGATGGTCGCCGGCGAGAAGGGGTTGGCCGTCCGCAAGGAAGTCGAAACGGGAGAGGTCTTCGACGGTAAGGTCCAGATCAACAGCGGACTAGCCGCGGGGGAATCCGTCATCGTTCAGGGGGCTTACGGGCTGGCCGAAGGCACCCAGATCCGGATCCAGGAGGACAGGAAGCAGTGACCGGCCGCCTCGCTGAGTTCGTCCAGGCGCACGCCCGGGCGATGGTGGTCATCGTCCTCAGCTTCGCTCTCGCCGGGGTGGCGTTCATCTTCCGCCTGCCTATCGCCATCTTCCCGCAGACCGATTTCCCCCGGATCGTGATCCTTGTGGACAACGGCATCACGCCGGTCGACATCCAGATGCTGCGAGTCACCCGCCCCATCGAGGAGACGATTCGCATCGTTCCGGGGATCACGACGATCCGCTCGGTGACGGCGCGGGGCTCTACGGAGATCAGCGTTTTCTTCCGCTGGGACGTCGACATCCTCAATGCGCTGCACCTGGTGCAGGGCCGCATTTCGCAAATCACGCCCTCGCTGCCGCCCACGTGCCGGTTCTACATCAACCGCCTGACATTCTCCGTGTTTCCGATGGTCGGATTCAGCATCACATCCCCGACACGCTCACAGTCGGATTTGTGGGAACTGGCTTACTACGAAATCGCCCCGCGACTGTACCGGTTGCCTGGAGTCGCCGAAACCAGAATCGTGGGTGGCCGCCCACCCGAATACCATGTCCTGGTAGATCCGCAGAAGCTGAACGGCTACGGCATGCCTCTAACCAAGGTGACGGACGCGCTGCGGAGCAACAACATCGTTTCGCCCTCGGGAATGGTGCAGGAGAACTACCACCTCTACCTGACCACCGTGACCGGTTTGCTGCGGACCCGCGAGCAGATCGAGGATACCGTCGTCGATGTCGTGCGCGGGACGCCGGTCGCAGTAAAGAACCTCGCCCGCGTTGTTCCCGGGGAGCGGCCCGTCTACAACATCGTAACCGCGAATGGTCGGCCCGCCGTGCTGGTAAATGTGCTCCAGCAACCGGACGGCAATGCCGTCACGATCGCGGACGCGGTGAACGCGGAGTTGAGCGACATCAAGCGGTCCCTTGCGCCGGACATCGAGCTGTCGACATTCTATGACCAGTCCGTGCTTGTGCGCGAATCCATTTCCGGCGTCGCCGAGAGTATTCTGATTGGTCTCGGCCTCTCGGTCCTCGTGCTGTTGGGCTTCCTGAAGGATTGGCGCACGACGATCGTCGCCGGAGTGGTGATCCCGCTGGCTGTTCTGATCGCGATCGTCTTCATGAAGTTCTTCCAAATGAGCTTCAACCTCATGACGCTGGGAGGGTTGGCGGCCTGCGTCGGGGTCGTGATCGACGACGCCATCGTCATGGTGGAGAACATCATCGTGCATCTCGCCAGCGGCCAGTCGCCGATGGATGCGGCGAAGAGCGCGATCACCGAACTGGCGCCCGCCCTGACCGGGTCCACGCTGACGCCGATCATGGTTTTTGCGCCCTTGGTGCTGCTTGGCGGGGTCACAGGCGTCTTCTTCCGCGCTCTGGCCCTGACCATGGTGACGGCCCTGCTGGCCTCTCTGTTCCTGGCGATCTTCTTCACGCCCGTGCTTGCCGCGCTGTTCTTCCGCCGTCCCGCCGGCGCCCTCGCGCCGGACGGCGAGCAGGCCGAGCAGGCCGGCGAGGGACGAATACTGCGATGGCTCACCGCCCGCTATGAATCCGCTTTGCACTGGTCGCTCTACCACTCCCGGTTTGTTCTCCTGTGCGCCGCGGCCGTGCTGGCCGGCATGGTCGGAATCTACTTTCAACTCGGCAGCGGATTCCTGCCGGAAATGGACGAAGGAGCCTTCGTGCTCGACTACCGGATGCCGCCCGGCACCTCCCTCCAGGAGACGGACCGTGTGTTGCGGCACATTGAGCAGTTCATCCAGGAGACACCGGAAATCGAGAGCTTCTCGCGCCGCACCGGCGCCCGGCTGGCACTTGCCATCGCGGAACCCAACACGGGCGACTTCCTCATCAAGCTGAAGCGGGACCGGAAGCGGGCGTTAGAAGAAGTGACTTCCGAACTCCGTCACAAGATATTGTCCTCCGAACCCGCGATTGACGTGGAATTCCCGCACATCCTGGAGGATCTGATCGGAGATCTGGCCTGGTCGCCGCAACCTATCGAGATCAAGGTCCGTCACGAGGATGCGGCCACCTATAAGGAGGTCGCAAAGCGGATCGAGGAATGGCTGCCGAAAGTGAGAGGGGTGGTTGACATCGTGAACCAGACCGTGGTGATCGGGCCGAGCCACAATTTCCGGGTCGACCCGGAGAAGGCGAGGCTGGCCGGATTCGGCGTCAACGATGTCGCGGACATTCAGGCCGCCATGCTCGACGGCGAGGTGGCGTCGGAATTGATCCGGGGAGAGCGTTTGGCCGGGATCCGGGTGCGCTATCCGCCCGAGTACCGCTCATCGACCGACAAGCTCAAGTCGCTGTTGCTTACCTCTCCTACGGGCCAGACCGTGCCGATGTCGAGCATCGCCAGTGTCGAAGTGGAGGAGGGGACCACGGAAATCCGGCGCGAGAACCTGCGGAACATGTCGGCAGTGACCGCGCGCCTCGAGAAACGCGACCTCGGCTCCGCCATTCAGGAAATCCAGCAGCGACTCCCGAGGGAGGTATCACTGCCGCCGGGCACCCACATCGAGTACGGCGGCTTATACCAGATGCAGCGGGAGTCCTTTCTCGGACTGACCCAGGTCCTGCTGCTCTCCATACTTCTGATTTTCGTCATTCTGGTCATTGAGTTTCGCTCGTTCTCCCACCCGATTGCGATACTGGTGGTGACGATTCTCTGCGGCTCGGGCGCGCTCGCGGCGCTGTGGATGACGGGAACGACGCTGAATATTTCGTCGTTCATGGGCGCCATCATGGTCATCGGCATCGTTCAAAAGAACGGTATCCTGATGTTGGACTCGGAACAGTACTTTTCGGAGAAGGGTTACGAATTGCGGGAAGCGATCTTTCATGCCGGCCGGCGCCGGTTGCGGCCAATTCTGATGACCGCGCTGGCCGCCATTTTCGGCATGGCCCCGCTGGCGGTCGCCGTAGGCTCGGGAGCCCAACTGCTTCAGCCCCTGGCGATCGCGGTGATTGGCGGCGTGACGGTTTCGATGGTTCTATCGTTGCTCATCACGCCGGTCCTCTTTTTGCAGCTTCGCCGGCGCGGGCTCTGACCTGTGCAGCCGATGAGGGGAGTTGGGCTAGATTTGAACAGGAGCGTATTTATGACTGAAATCACGAAAGTAGTTGGAAGAGAAATCATTGACTCAAGGGGAAACCCCACAGTGGAAGCGGATGTGACCCTTGCCGATGGTAGCGTCGGCCGGGCGGCGGTACCCTCCGGAGCGTCCACGGGCGAGAAGGAGGCAGTGGAACTGAGAGATGGCGACAAGGCCAGATACGGGGGCAAGGGTTGCCGCAACGCCGCGAAGAACATCAATGAAGCAATCCGGGCGGCGCTGACCGGCATGGACGCCACTAACCAGCGGGCCGTGGACGCCGCCATGCTGGCGCTGGACGGCACGCCGAACAAGGCCAAGCTCGGCGCCAACGCCATCCTGGCCGTGTCGATGGCGACGGCGCGGGCGGCGGCGGCCTCCCATCGGCTTCCTCTTTACAGGTATCTCGGCGGCGCCAACGCTTCCGTTCTCCCGGTCCCGTGCATGAATGTGATCAATGGCGGCAAGCATGCCGACAACACGGTCGACTTCCAGGAATTCATGATCGCGCCCCACAATGCGCCATCGTTTGCTGAGGCGATCCGCAAGGGTATGGAGACGTTCCACGCCCTGAAGCAGGTTTTGCGCGCAAAGAACTACAGCACGGCTGTCGGCGACGAAGGCGGCTTCGCTCCGGATCTCAAGTCAAACGACGAGGCCGTGGAGGTGATCCTCGAAGCGATTGTCAAGGCGGGCTACAAGCCGGGCGAAGATATTTCCATCTGCCTGGACCCGGCCGCCAGCGAGATGTGGGACGACGGCAAATACGTCTTGTTCAAGTCGACCAAGAAAGCCATCACCTCGCAGGAGCTGATCAAGATCTGGGAATCGTGGGTGAAGCAGTATCCCATCATTCTGCTGGAAGATGGCATGGGCGAAAACGACTGGGCGGGGTGGAAGGACCTCACCGCGGCCCTCGGCTCACGGATCGAGCTGGTGGGCGACGACATCTTCTGCACGAACCCGGCCATTCTTCAGGAAGGGATCGAGAAGGGCATCGCCAACGCGATTCTCATCAAGCTCAACCAGATCGGTTCGGTGACCGAAACCCTGGACACGATCGAGCTGGCCGGGCGGAACAGCTATCGATGCTTCGTTTCTCACCGGTCGGGTGAAACCGAAGACACCTTTATTTCCGACATGACCGTCGCGACCGGCGCCGGCCATATCAAGACCGGCTCCGGTTGCCGGAGCGAGCGCGTCGCGAAATTCAATCAATTCCTCCGCATTGAGGAGGAACTGGGATCAGCGGCAAGATTCGCCGGGAAGGCGGCGTTCCGCCGGTAGACCAATCGTGTCGCCGGCAAGCGCGACAGGCGGCGGGTGCGGAGTCTCCTCGTACCCGCCGCCTCCCTATTTCTTCAGCGGATACCCGACCGTCTGGGCGAGAACGACGCGCTGCTCCGGCCTGAGCTTGAGCGCCTTCTGTATCTCGTCGCGATTCACTCCGCCGCGCGCCACGGTTCCGAGTCCCTCAGAAGCGCAGTAGAGGTACACATTTTGCGAGATGTAGCCCGTGTCGACGTTCGAGTTGGCGCGCTTGTTGTCCTCGCTCTGGTTTCCCATCTTCGCGTAGTCGGCGACATACACCAGGTTCAGAGGCGCCCTGGCGACCCAGTCCTGCCCGCCGGTGGCCGCCCTCAGGTCCTCCTTTGCGACCTGCCGCAGGGCGTGCGCCTGCGCGTCGTAAAGAAAGACGCCGTCCGCCATCACCGCGTAGATCTCGATCTCCTGCCGGTTGGAGGCTGAAGGCGCGGTCCGGCGGCCGTCGGGACGGTTTACTCCAAACGCCGCCCAGAGCAGGTTGGCGAGCACCTGCTGCGGCAGCTTCTCGGCGCCGAACTCGCGAGTGGATTTTCGCTCATTCAGCGCCTGCATCAACGGCATTCCGCCCGTGGTCTGCGGCTTGGGAAGAGCGATGAGCTGCGCTTCCTGGGCGGGGAGGATGACCGGACAGATCCACGCCAGAATCAAGGCGTGGCGAACACAATTGGCCAGTGGTTTTCGCATGATGACTCTCCTTATGCGCCGAGAAGATTCACAAGCCGGAGCAGTTCTTCATCCTGGGTGTCGTCGGGGACCGAGCAGCCCGGGCTCAGGATGAAGCGCCTGCCCGCTGCCGCCTGCGCCGACTGCCACTGCTGTTTCAACTCTTCCGGGGTCAGCTTCCGGAAGTTGATCTCGTCCAGCCCGCCCATGAGCACCCCGGAGTAGCGCCGGCGGACTTCGGCCATGGGCTTGCCCGTTTCATGGATGGAGTAGCTGATGAGCGAGGCCTTCCACCCGCTGTAGAATGGCTCGAAATACAGCTTCTCTCCGTGCAGGTGCAGCACGTTGAGAGGCGAGCTGGCGACGGCCTCAAGGATCATCTTGTCGAAGGGCTCGCTGAACTTCGCGTACTCGCCCGGCGACAGGATCCCGTCCTGCGCGTTGGCGATGGCCAGGAAGATCCCGGACGCGCCGATCTCGATCGCGCGGCGCGCGTGGTGGATCTGGCTCCGGGCGATCGCTTCCAGCGCGTCGAGCAGCGCCTGGGGCTTTTCAGCCATCAGCCTCTGCACTTCGGCGGGCGAAGACAGCTTCACGGCCCGGTTCCAGGGGTTGAAAAGGGTTTCCACGAAGTAGGCCTTTCCGGCCAGCCCGTCCCGGATGAGCTCCAGCGCGCGGAGCTGCTCGGGAAACGGGTTCTCGATCTCGTGCAGCTCGTACCACTCGCCCGCGGGTCTGGGGTAAGGGAAGTCGCTCATTACCTTCACCAGGTCGGTGCGCAGACGGCGGTGGAAGTCGAGGGTAGCGGCGGCGTGACGGTCTCCCGGGAATTTGTGCAGCCGGAAGTGGAGCCAGAAGGTGAACGGCGGCCGGTCCACGTCCTCGCCGCGCAAGGCCCGGTCAACCCGCTCCTTGCTGCTCAACCTCCCCGCCCCGAAATCCCCTCCCGATGACATGCAGTTCTTACCCCTCCTATCTTTCATCTTGAAGTCTACGAAAGGGCGGCGGCACCGGACAACCGCCTCCGGAATCGTCCTGCTCGAACACCGCAAAGCAGGGTGTAGAATCGCAGGTGTATGTGGACGCGTAACGGGCTGGCCGGCCTCCTGCTGGGACTCATGCTTGTGGCAGGGGTGGCGCGCGCGCAATCCGGCCTCACGTGCGCGGCGGCGGCCGGAGGCGCGACCATGCGGTCGGAGGGCCTCGCCGAGCGGTTGGGCGACATCCTTCTGACGTGCACGGGAGGGAGGCCCGGCGCCGTCGTGATGGGCGACCTCAACCTCGCTTTCGGCGTCGACGTCACCAACAAGTTGTCCGCCTCTGTTCTCACCCGTATCGTCCTGACGGTGGACACGGGGGCGGGTCCCGTACACGCGGGCGTCTTTGCCCAGCCGAACCTCTCTAATGGAGTAGTCTTTCGTGGCGTCACCTTCACGGTCCCCGCTGACGGGAGGGTGGTGTTGCGCGTGTCCGGTGTGCGCGGCAACGCCAGACAGTTGGCGCCCTTGCAGCCGGTGATCGCGAAGCTGGCCTTCACTCTCGGCGGCACAACCGTCAACAGCGCCCAGCTCACCGTGGGCTCCAGCCGAACCGGCTTGCTCGGGTCGTATTCGAGCGAAGGGGTCCAGTGCGCCGGGTCGGCCCTGCCCGCCACCATCACGATGCCCGAGCTGTTTGCGGCGAAGACCAGGCGCTTCTCCACACGATTCACCGAGGGCTTTGCGGAGGCTTTCGCAAAAGCCGACGCCCTCTCCGACACGGGCACCCGTGTCCGCGTCGTCTATTCCGGTTTTCCCAGCGGGGCGCGCCTGTTCGTTCCGGACGCGTTGGCGGGATCGAGCGCCGTCGAGCCCACCTCCGGAGGCGATCTCGGCCTGCCGGCGGCCGGTGGATTGTACCAGGTCACCGCGGCCGGCTCCCTGCTCCTGGTGCGCGTAAATGGAGCCGACTCCAATGGCGCCGGCGGAACACTGGCCATCGCTCCGCCCGATTCGGGCGTTCTCTGGCTTGACTCGGCCAGTGAAGTCCGTCTGAGCGGCGGCGCGGGGAGCGTGGTATACGAAGTGGTCGACTCGGATCCTTCCGTCCGCGAGAGCGCACAACTGCCCACTTTCCTGGGCCTCGCTCCTTTCACAGGCGCTTCCGTGACTGCCAGGGTGTCCGTATCACTGGCGCCCGTCTCCACCGATGCGGCCGCATCCTCGGCTCCCGTGCCGCGGTTCGTGGAGCTGTCACCCCCTTCGGACTGCGCGGTATTGGGCGACTGCGATGCGGCCTATTTTCCACACCTGGTCGTAAGGGCACCGGATCTTGCCTTCGCGGCGCCCGCCCACGGCTCTCCGCAGTGGCTCTACGATGTGGGCGTGAGCAACGGCGGCGCCGGCGTGCTGAATTGGAAGGCGACGATAGCGTATGTCAACGGCTCGGGTTGGTTGACTGCCTCTCCCCAGAGCGGTGTAGGCTCAGGCTCCGTCCGCCTGACAGCGTTTCCCGCGAATCTGGAGGCAGGCACCTATCGAGCCACCCTCACTGTGGACGCTGGGCCGCTGGCGGGAAGCCGCAGCCTGCCGGTGACGCTCGTCGTGACGGCCGCGGCGCCGCCGCGCCCGGCTGTGACCTCCGTTATCAACGCGGCAAGCGGGCAACCGGGTTCGGCCGCTTCCACATGGACCGCGATTCACGGCACGAACCTGTCATCCACCACGCGCTCCTGGAATCAGACGGATTTTCAGGGCAACCAGTTGCCGACCCAGCTCGACGGGGTCTCGGTGAGCTTTGGCGGCAAACCCGGGTACGTCTCCTTCGTCAGTCCCGAGCAGATCAATGTGCTCGCTCCTGACGACGCTGGCGAAGGCTCCGTGCCGGTTGAGGTGGTGAACCCGCAGGGCAAGAGCAATCAGGCCAGCGTGCCCCTGGCGCGGATTTCGCCGGCGTTCTTCACGCTCAGCGCCGAGGACGGCAAGTACGTCGCCGCCGTTCACGCCGATGGAACCTACGCCGGCAAGTCGAATCTCATCGCGGGCCTGACCACGCGTCCGGTCAAGCCCGGGGACGTCATTCTGCTATTCGGCGCGGGCTTCGGACTGGCCAGTCCACCGGTGCCCGCCGGTCAACTCGCGTTTGCCGCATCCCCTCTGGCCGCGACTCCCACGGTCCGAATCGGCGGCGTCGCCGCGACAGTGACCTGGGCCGGCGTGGTTTCCCCCGGACTGTACCAGTTCAACGTGACCGTTCCGGACGTCCCCGGCGGAGACCAGCTTGTCGAAGCCGAGATCGAGGGGGTCCTGACGCAGCCGAACGCCTTCCTGACCATTGAGTAGTAAGCCGGCGGTTCCGTTTCTGGGATACTGGTATCCTCACCTGCCCGTCGGAGAGTGCCAGTGGAAGATACGGCCATCCTGCTGATTGACTGCCCCGATCGCCGGGGGATTGTCGCCACCGTCGCCAACTTCCTGTACTCGCACGGGGCCAACATCCTCCACGCCGACCAGCACCAGGACAACGAGCTGCAATTGTTCTTTATGCGCGTCGAGTGGTCGCTCGAGGGCTTCGGTTTGGAGCCGGCCCGCTTCGCGGAGCAGTTCGCCTCCGTCGCCCGCGAGTTCCAGATGCACTGGCGGCTGGAGTACTCCGCGGCGCCGACGTCGGTGGCGATCTTCGTCTCCCGCGAGCAGCACTGCCTGCTGGACCTGCTGCACCGCCACCAGATCGGCGAGCTGCGCTGCCGGATTCCTCTGATCGTGAGCAACCATCCCGATGCCGGGCGCGTTGCCGGGTTCTACCAAATCCCGTTTCACCACATCCCGGTCGATGCGTCGAGCAAGGGCGATGCCGAGCGCCGCCAACTGGCCCTGCTCGAAGACAACAAGGTGGACCTGGTGATTCTGGCGCGGTACATGCAGATTCTCTCGCCGGACTTCGTCGCCCGCTACCCGCAACGGATCATCAACGTTCACCACTCCTTTCTGCCGGCCTTCAGCGGCGCGCGGCCGTATCAGGCCGCCTTCCGCCGCGGCGTGAAGCTGATCGGCGCAACCAGCCACTACGTGACCGAAGCGCTCGACGAAGGTCCGATCATCGATCAGGATGTAACCAGGGTCTCGCACCGGTACGAGCTCGAGGATTTCATCCAGCGGGGGCGCGACCTGGAGCGCATCGTGCTCAGCCGTGCGGTGCGGTGGCACCTGGAGCACCGCATTCTCTGCTACGCCAACAAGACCGTGGTGTTCGATTGACGTCCCCGCGGGCGGCGCCCGCGACACCTCAACCGCTCAGCTTCTCAGGCTCGCGAACGCCGCCTCGATCTCCCGCTTCGCATGGGGGGCGAGCGGCGCAAGCGGCAGCCGGCACGGGCCGCCATAGTAGCCGTTCAGGTCCATGGCGTACTTTAGCCCCGGGACGCCGTATATCGAGGTCACGAACTCGGCGGCGCGGGCGATTCGCTGCTGCCATTCCAGGCCCGCTTCCTGGTCTCGCCTCCGGTGCGCTTCCCAGATCGTGATCGCGGCATACGGCGCGGCGTTGGCTAAGGCAAGAATCCCGCCCGAGGCCCCGGCCGAAAGCCCGGCCCACAGGTCTAGCTCCGTTGCCGCCAGCGCATCGGCAACGACGTTGGGGTGAGCGGACAGCCTGGCGGCGGACTCTGGCACAAGGCCGCGAACGATGACCGGGAGCTTCGACCTGTCGGCCACAGCGCGGCAGTAAAGCTCGCGCTCCGCCTCGCTCCATGGCGCAGGAGGCGCTTCAATCAGCGCGGCCCCATAACCGAGCTCGGCCGCCTTGTCCATCAGCCGCAGTGTCTCGCGTACGCCGTCCGGCCCTCCGGCGGCGACCAGCGTCTTACCGGGACCGGCGCATTCGGCCATCCACTCGAAGAGCGTGGCCTTCTCGTTCGAGGAGAGCGAGACGCTCTCCCCCGTGGACCCGCAGACTACGTATCCCGCAAGCGCGGTGCGGTTCCATTTCTCGACGTTGTATCGGAGCTTGGCCCGGTACAGGTCACCGTAGTGATTGAAGGGAGTGGAGACGGGAAGGAATATGCCTTCGAGGGGCGGGGCATGCCCCGCCCCCTTGACAACTGTCACAGCTAGACAACCTTGAGGAAGATGATCGCCAGCGTATACAGAGCCAGCGACTCAATGAGAACCAATCCCAGCAGCAGGGCGAACCGGATCGCTCCCGCGGCGGCGGGGTTGCGGGCCATCCCTTCGGCGGCGGCCGCAACGGCCTTGCCTTGCGCCAGACCGCAAACGCCGGAAGCGATCGCCATCGCGAAACCGGACGTGATCGCGACCCAATTCGTTCCGCCGCCGGTCTCGGCGGCGAAGATCGGGCTCGCCGCCAGCAGGCAGGCGGCTATCGTCAGCAGCAACTTCACTTTCATCGGTGCTTCTCCTTTGGTGTATGAATCGCCCCCAGGAGGTGGTTCCCGTCATCCTCATGCAGCCGGTCTCACACTGAAGGCGGATAAAGCCGGTAGTAAAGCAAATATCATCCCACACTTGGGCTTGGGGAGGCACAAGCGCGCTATGGTGGCCCGCGCCGGATTCGACGGTTCGTTCTTTGCCCGGCGGACGGCCTTCACTTCCCTTCGGCTAGCTGTTTGAACAGAGCCGGATCGAACTCCTCCGTGGCGGTGATGCCGCGCAGATGGTTGACCGAAACCCACGGCAGCCAGGCGCGGTGTGTTCCGACGCCTCTGTTATTCGGTCCAGTGCGCCAGTGCTCCTGCTGCCAGCCGGGCCCCTTCAGGTCGAAGGTGCGTCCGGGCAGCGCCAGCATGCTCTTGGTGTCGTGCAGCAGTACGCGCGCGACATCCAGGTAGTGCGCGTCCCCGGTGTACTTGTAGAGCTTGACGTAGGCCGGCACGGACCAGGCCATGTACTGGTCCACGCCGCCGACCGCCCGCGCCGTGATGCCCTGTACGCCCACGGTAGGCACTCCGGGCTTCCAGTTGAGCTTGGCCGGATCGGCGTCCAGCGGCATGGGCAGGTTCCAGATCCAGATCCAGCTTTCGGCATAGTCGGCGGCGGCGCGGGCGCGCTCCAGCCATTTCGGCTCCTTCGTGGCCTCGTAAAGCACCAGGAAAGCCTCCAGGCTCAGCATCCCGGCCTCTTTGTCGACGATGTTCGGGTTGTCGGTTGCGCCGCCGACGAACACGCCGCGGCTGCCGTAGTTGGCCCACACGTATTCCGCGGCGCCAACGGCGGCGTCCAGGTACCGTTTCTGTCCGGTCTCCTCGCTAAGCCTCACCAACAGCGCCACGGGGTTATAGCTGGAGGTTCCCGAGGTCTCGTTCACCTCGCCCGTCCCGGCCACCCAACTTCTGGGGAAAGAGCCGTCCTCGCGCTGCTGCGGCAGCATCCAGTCCGCCAACTGCACCACCCAGCGCAGCCATTCCGGGTGATCGCGGCCTTGCCGCTTCTCGCGGCGATACGCTTCCATCAGGATGCGCATGTCTTCCGACGGCGCCCGGAGGGAGACCACGCCCTCGCCGCAGTCCGGCTTGCCCGTCTGTAGATTGAAGCCTTCACCCGCCGGAGGGGACATGGGCACCAACCGGATGAACGTGTCGATGATCGCCAGGCCCTGCTTCCGCATCTTCTGACCGCGCGGGCCGGGGTCACGATCGCCTTCCTGCAATAGCTGATCTGCCGACTCGATGCCCTTGGACACGAAGCCCATGATGACCCTGGTGAAGCGCGCCAGTTCTCTGGCATTGGGATCGACCTCGACACCCAGGGGCTTGGCCCACTCGGCCAGCTTCATGGCTTCGTCCAGGGGCAATTCAGTGCGCGAGGCCTGCACGCCGGCCCGGCGCGGCTGGCCGCCGGGGGCGCCCGCGGGACGCGGCGTGGTCGTCACATTGTGGTACGAACCGGCTCTCCCTGTAACCGCATCGAACAGGAAGGGAACGCCGGTCCGGTCCTCGGAGGTTAGAACGCGGTCCGAGAGGTGATCAAGCAGCGTGCGGCGGACCACCTCCACATTCACGGGGTTAGTCTTCGGCTTCAGGGTCTGCCAAGCCCAACGCCACACTTCTCGCTGCATTCCGCGGAAGGATGCGCCCTCTCCCAGGCGGAACCCGACTTGATAGCTCTGGGAGAACCCGGTCTTGACCGGATGGTAGCGGCGCCGCACGATCGGGGCCGGCGTGGCTTGCTGAAAGCCCCCCGCGAACTCCTCGGTTGCGCCCGGCAGCCAGAAGCCAAACTCGACGCCTCCCTGCGCGAGTTCGCGCGCGCCCAGGGCGCCGAACTGAATGCGCTCGTCGATCACCGGTGTGGTCGCGGGAACGCCCGTTTCCGCCATGACGGTGTCGCCGCGCGGCGCCAGGTCCAACACGGCCGCCCACCGCCCATCGCGGAACGACATCGCAAACAGCGGTGCCGGCAACAGGTCCTCGCGGATCGAGAAGCGCCTCGCGCGGAAGTTCAACACACCTCCTGGAGACGTGTCGCCATCGTAGGTGGGATCGCCGTAGAGCAGTCCCGGGGCGAGACAATCGATATCGGAAAAGCCGACCGTGGGCGCGGTGGAGAAGCGGATCGCGGAGTAGAAGCCCGCCCCGGCTTCCGCTCCCGCCACGCTCACTTTGCGGCTGAGCGACAACACGGCGCCCGAGATCCGCCACCGGTCCTCGAAGGAGAACGCGGCCTCCCCGTCTCCCGACACCTTGGCCAGCGCCACGACCGCGTCGGCTTCTTTCCGCACCGACTGGTAGCCGGCGGCAAGCTGGCTTGCGCTGTCCCCGCCGCGGTAGACCTCGATCTGCGCGGGTTTTGGCTGCACAAGCCGGGCGGCGCCGGAGATCTCGATACCCCAATCTCCGCCAACGGCGCGGACAAACGCGACGGCGGCACCATCGGTGAGCCGTCCCAGCAGGACGCGGCTGGCTTCGGATGTGCCCGCCTGCTTCTGCTGCGCGGGCGCCACGGGCGCGATCAACAGGCAAATGAGTGTGCCGAACAGTGCGGATCGGTTCATGGTAACCTCTCCCTGGAGAAGATTGAAAACAATCCCTCCATGTTAGCTCTCCCCATTGGACCCATTGCGGATCAGTCCTCCCAGGCGCCAGTGCGTTGAGCCAGGGTACCTTCACAAGGACTGGAAATCAGGGTGAAGGATCCTTAGAATGGGGAATTCTCTATGCAAGAGCGCATCCTCCCCGCCCGCCGGCTCCAAGGCTCAATCCGTGTCCCCGGCGACAAATCCATCTCCCACCGGTATGCGATGTTGGCGGCCATCGCTGAGGGAACCAGCCGGATACACAACTACGCCTCGGGCGAAGACTGCCACTCCACGCTGTCCTGCCTGAAGGCTCTCGGGGTGGATCTGGAGAAGACCGGCAGCGATGTTCGGATCCAGGGGAGGGGGCTTGACGGCCTGCGGGAGCCGTCGGCCACGCTCGACGCAGGCAACTCGGGCTCCACGATTCGCATGCTCTCCGGCATGCTGGCCGGTCAGCCGTTCACCAGCCGCATTGCGGGGGACGCCTCCCTTTCCAGGCGGCCCATGGACCGCATCATGATCCCGTTGCGGCAGATGGGCGCCGAGATCGACGGCCGCAACGGCCGCTTCCCTCCCATTGAAATCCGGGGGGCTCAACTCCGGCCGATCGACTACACGCTCCCTGTCGCCAGTGCTCAGGTCAAGACGTGCGTTCTGTTTGCGGGCTTGTTTGCGTCCGGGGAGACCACGGTGCGCGAGCCGGTTCCCACACGCGATCATACCGAGCTGGCCCTGGCCGGTTTCGGCGCCTGCATCGCCAAGCGGGAGGGGCGCGTCACCGTGGCCGGCCGGCCCATTCTCCGCGCCAGGGAATTGGTGGTACCCGGAGACCTGTCCTCGGCAGCCTTCTTCCTGGTGGCGGCCATGCTCGTGCCGGGTTCCTCCTTGCTGCTCCAGGGCGTGGGACTCAACCCCACGCGGACAGCCATTCTGGACTTCCTCTCCTCCATGGGGGCGGGAATTCAGCTCCAGAACCTCACCACCCAGCACGGCGAGCTGATGGGGGACATCCAGGTCACGGCTGCGCCGGTCCGGGGAGGCGTCATCGAGAAGGAGCTTACGGCAGCCCTTATCGACGAGGTGCCCGTGCTGGCGGTTCTGGGCGCGGCGAGCAAGGAGGGTCTGGCGGTGCACAACGCCCTGGAGCTGCGCTTGAAGGAGACCGACCGGATCGCGACGGTCGCCGAGAACCTCCGCCGCATGGGCGTTGCGGTCGAGGTCCACGGGGATGGTTTCTTCGTGCCGGGGGGACAGAAACTCCGCGCGGCCACTCTGGAGTCGTACGGCGACCACCGGATCGCCATGGCATTCGCCGTGGCCGCGCTTGCTGCCGACGGTGAGTGTATCATCGAAGGGGCGGAAGCGGCGTCGGTCTCCTTTCCTGAGTTCTACCAGATGCTGCGTCAGATAACAGCGTAGGGCGCGGTTGTCTGGGCTCGACTAGAATGGGCGGTGTGAGCAACCCCGAGGCGGTTCAGATCCCCCTGGTCATGCTGGTGGTCTTCGGTGCAGCCAAGATCATGGCGGAGGTCTTCGAGCGGCTGCGGCAGCCCGCCATTGTCGGCGAAATCCTGGCGGGAATCCTGATCGGCCCCAGTGTCTTGGGATGGATGGAGCCGAATGCGTTTCTGAACGCCCTGGCCGACCTCGGCGTGATGTTCCTACTGTTCCGAGTGGGACTGGAAGTCCGCTCATCTGAGCTGATGAAGGTGGGCGGCACGGCCGCGCTGGTGGCCGTGCTGGGGGTAATGGTGCCCTTCCTGATGGGGTGGGGGATCGTTTCGCTGTGGGGTATGCCGCAGATGGAAGCGATCTTCGTGGGAGCGGCGATGGTGGCGACCAGCGTGGGAATCACGGCTCAGGTGCTGGCGTCCAAGGGCCTCTTGCAGGAGCGAGCCAGCAAGATCATTCTGGCCGCGGCGGTCATCGACGACGTCCTGGGACTGCTGGTGCTGGCGCTGGTGAGCAGCCTGGCAAAGGGCGAGGTCTCTGTGTTGGGACTTGTCACCACGGCCGGGGCCGCCTTGGGGTTCACCGTCCTGGTGGCGAAGTGGGGCACGCGGGCGGCAGAGAGGATCGTCCCCCACCTGGAAGGGAAGATGCGCGCCGGTGAGAGTCAGTTCGCCCTGGCCATGATTCTCCTGTTTGCGCTCTCGCTTGGGGCTGTGTACGCCGGAGTGGCGGCGATCATTGGCGCATTCCTGGCGGGCATGGCGCTGGCGGAAAGCGTCGGGCAGCGAGTGCACCACCTTGCCCACGGAGTCACCGAGCTGCTCGTTCCGTTCTTCCTTGCGGGCATCGGCCTGCATTTTGACCTGCGGGCCTTTGCCGACCGGTCCATGCTTATGCTGGCGGCTGTCATTCTGGCCGCTGCCGTGTTGTCCAAGTTCGTCGGTTGCGGCCTGGGAGCAGCGCGTCTTGGATTCGGCGACGCCATTCGCATCGGCGCCGGCATGGTGCCCCGGGGCGAGGTCGGCATGGTGGTTGCCCGGATCGGGCTCTCGATGGGGGTGATTGCGCAGGGGGTTTACGGGGTGGTCGTGTTCATGTCGATCGCCACGACGATGATCGCGCCTCCTTTGATCAACTTCTTCTACCGGGACCTGGCCAAGCCCGGACCGGAAGAAGAAGTCCTCCGGCTGGGCTGAGATACCCCCTTTTCCCGCGGCTCTTACCCCTTGCAGGGGATTAATCCCGGCGGAGACCATCCCTATGCTTGAAGTGAGAGGATTGGCGTGTCGGATTTCTTCCAAACCGGCGTGGTGACCACGCTCCACCGCCTCAAACCCAACAACGTGGAGCGCCTGGAGACGGACCTGGAGAGATACTCACGCAACCGGCGTATCGGTCTGGTCCTCCCGGCCCTGTATTCGGAATTCGGCACCCCGGCGATGCAGCGCATCGTCTCCGAGTTGCGTCAGGTCCGTTACCTCCAGCGCATCGTCCTGTCCCTGGGACGCGCCACCCGGGAGGAGTTCAATCACGCGCGGTCGTTCTTCAAGGACTTCTACACTCCGGTGACCCTCCTGTGGATCGATGGGGAGCGCACGCAAGGGCTGCTCAGGATGCTGGAGGAGAAGGCGCTCTCGGCGGGGGAAGACGGCAAGGGGCGGAGCTGCTGGCTGGCGTACGGCTTAATTCTGGCGGGCCGCGATTGCGAAGTCATTGCGTTGCACGATTGCGACATTGTCAACTACGAGCGCCAGTTGTTGGCCAGGCTCTGTTACCCCCTGGCCCACCCTCACCTCGGTTTTGAGTTCTGCAAGGGATATTACTCCCGGGTCACCGACCGGATGCACGGCCGGGTCACGCGGCTGTTCATGACGCCGCTGCTGCGCGCGCTGGAGAGCATGGCCCCCGCGGCGCATTTCCTCCGGTTTCTTGACAGCTTTCGCTATCCGCTGGCGGGCGAGTTCGCCATGGACGTCAACCTGGCGCGTGTGAATCGGATCCCCGGCGACTGGGGGCTGGAGGTGGGAGTCCTGGCGGAGGTCTACCGCAACTGCGCCGTGTCCAGGGTCTGCCAGGTGGATCTTGCCGACAACTACGAGCACAAGCATCAGGGTCTGTCCGAAGAGGATCCGGCGAAGGGGCTGCGCCGCATGGCGGGCGACATCGCCAAGTCGCTGTTCCGGACGATGGCGGCCGAGGGACTGGTCTTTACGGCCGACCACTTCCGGAGCCTGGAAGTCCGCTACGTCCGCATCGCGCAGGACACCATCGCCCGCTACTATGCCGACGCCATGCTCAACGGGCTGAAATTCGACCGGCATGGCGAGGAGATCGCCGTCGCTACCTTTGCCCGGAGCCTGCGGCAGGCGGCCGCCGAGTTCGTGGAGGACCCGCTCGGCCTGCCGCTGATCCCCAACTGGAACCGGGTGCTCGCGGCGGTTCCCGAGTTCTTCGAGCTGTTGCTGGACGCCGTCGAGAAGGACACCAAGCAGGCGGCAGTGCGGGCGGTTTAGGCCATGGCTCACGCCACGTTGCCGGGGGAGGCCCTAAGGGCCTCGGAGACGATCAAGGAAGCCGACATCGTCGTCGGCATTCCCAGCTACAACAACGCTGCGACGATCGGCCACGTCACGCGGGCGGCCTGCGTGGGACTGGCGAAGTACTTCCCCCACCTGAAGGCGGTCATCATCAACTCGGACGGGGGGTCGACCGACGCTACCAAGCAGGAGGTGCTCTCTGCCCGCATGGAGGAAGCGCCGTTGCTGCTGTTTTCCACTCCGCTCAACGGCGTTCACCGGCTCAGCTTCCCCTACCACGGCATACCCGGCAAGGGCAGCGCCTTCCGTCTGATCTTCCAGATGGCCGCCAGGCTTGGGGCGAAGGCCTGCGCCGTGGTGGACGCCGACCTGCGAAGCATCACTCCGGAATGGCTCGATCTGTTGCTGCGCCCCATCCTGGTCGCCGACTTCGATTTCGTGGCGCCTTACTATCATCGCCACAAGTACGACGGGACGATCACCAACAGCATCGTCTATCCGCTGACGAGGGCCCTCTATGGCTTGCGGGTGCGGCAGCCGATCGGTGGGGAGTTCGGCGTTTCCGGCAGACTGGTCGCGCGGTACCTGGAACGCAACGACTGGGAAACGGATGTGGCCCGTTACGGGATTGATATCTGGATGACCACCATCGCCATCGCCGAGGGGTACCGGGTCTGCCAGAGCTTTCTCGGAGCCAAACTGCACGATGCCAAGGACCCGGGCGCGGACCTGAGCGCCATGCTGCATCAGGTGGTGGGAAGCGTGTTCATGTTGATGAATGAATACGAAACGGTCTGGGCGGGCATCAAAGGAAGCCGCCCGGTGGACCTGTTCGGCTTCCGTTTCGATGTGGGCCTCGACCCGATCGAGGTCAACCTGGAGCGCATGCTGACCTCGTTCCGGCGTGGCGCAACCGAGCTATCGGAGGTGTGGGCACAAGCGCTGGAGCCGTCCACGCACGATGCCGTTCGAGCGCTTGCCAGACATGCCTCCGCCGAGACGGCCTCCTTTCACATCGATGATGAGCTGTGGACGCGCGTGGTCATGGACTTCGCTTGCGCTTACAGACAGCAGCCGCTCGAGCGTGGGCACCTGCTGAAGTCCCTGACTCCGCTGTACCTGGCCAGGGTTGCGTCCTTTGTTATCGAGACAAGGACGATGGTGGCGGCCGAGGTCGAAGAGAGGATTGAGCGGCTGTGCCGCTCCTTTGAGGAGGCCAAGCCGTACCTCCTCGATCGTTGGAGGGTCAGGCGATGATCAAGACGATGCAACAACTGCTGGAGGCGGTGCTGGAGCGCCTGCAGCATCAGATCACGACATTCCTGCCGCCGCTGGTGGCGGCCCTGATCATTCTGGTCGGAGCCTACCTGGCGGCGGTCTTCGCGCGCTGGCTGCTCACCAGGATATTCAAGGGCACCGGCGTGGACCGGTTCCTGAGGCGCAGCGGCCTGGCATTCATGATCGACAGCTCGGGGCGTCTCCGCGCCACCCGGCTGGTGGCGGAGAGCGTCTACTGGCTCATCCTGCTGGCAGGATTCCTCACGGGTTTGAGCGCTTTCAACACCAACCTCACGAGCCAGATGACGCAAACCTTTGTGCTGCTCCTGCCAAAGCTTGCCGTGGCCGGGTTCATTCTGCTGGCGGGTTTTTGGCTGGGGCACTATCTGGGTCGCAGTGCGCTGGTCTGGTCCGTCAACGAGGGCGTTCCTCACCCGCGCCCGATCGCCGGAGCTGTGAAGCTCGTGATCATGTTCGTCGCGGTGGTGGCCGCCGCCGACTACCTCGATTTCGCCAGGGGGGTCTTCCTGGCGGCGTTCATCATTCTGCTGGGAGGCGCCGCTCTGGCGGCCAGCCTTGCTATAGGACTCAGCGGTCGAGATGCAGCCAGGCGCTACCTGGGGGAGAAACCTCCACGCGAGGATGCCGCCGAAGGCAGGTCGCTCTGGAATCATCTCTAGCTGCGGTAACCTGGGGCAATATGATGCCACCAATGCGGATTGCGTCCTTCCTTGCCTCTGCCGGGCTGTTGGCAGCGCTCCCAGCAAGCGCTCAGGCGCCCCAGGGCGACGCCTCGCGCGGACGGCAGGTCTTCCAGAGCCTGAACTGTGTCACCTGCCACAGCGTGAGGGGTGAGGGAGGCAACAGCGGCCCGGCTCTGGGAGCGCAGCCCGGCCAAACCTACACGCCCAACACGATGGCGAGCGGGATGTGGAGTCATGTCACCAGGATGTGGGAGGCGATGGGCAAGGCCGGCATTCCAACGCCCAAGATCAGCGTGCAGCAGGCCGCGGACCTTTACGCCTACTTTGGAGGAGCGGCCGCCGCCGACAAGCCCGGCGACGCCAAGCGGGGCAGGGCCGTTTTTGAAGCAAAGCTGTGCGCCTCCTGCCACGACGACGCCTACCTGGCGCCGACTCTTGAAACGCTGGCCGGAAAGGTTTCTGCGTTCTCCATGGTCAACAGCCTCTGGGAACACGGAGGAGGGATGCTCGCGCGCATGGTCTCGCGGAATGTGGGCTGGCAGACGCTCTCGCCGCAGGAACTGGGCGATATCATCACCTACCTGAACGCCAAGAAGTGAGAAGAGACTTATTCCAGGACCTTCTGTCTCTTCACCCAGTCGAGAATCACGTCGCGTAGCAGTGGACCTTCCCTGCCGAACACGAGGCCGGTGACGCCCAGTTGACTGGGTGCCCCCATGTTGGCGGCGGTGAAGTCCGATACGGCGAGCGTGTACTCCTTATCCGGGTCTATCGTCTTTCCAGCGGTCACCACGGCGGGCAGGGCGCTGCCCTTGAACCTCCCGGTCACAACGAGATTGTCGAAGGGCATGATGTTCCAGACGTGACGCGCCAGAAGTTGACCTTGCGGGAACCGATCTCTGACACCGCCCGCGTTCATGAAGGCGAAATCCGCGCCGGTGGCCTCGCACATGGCCCGCTCGATCAGCGCGCGCACCTCGGTCTGAGGGATCTCGCGCAAGGCCTTCCCGATGGGTTGGTCCACGACCTTGGTGACCTCGGCCTCCCACCGGGCAACCTCCCGGCGGACGTCCTCGGCCACCGGCGCCTTCTCGTCCACCGGCAGGCGCCTCCAAGTCCAGGAGGCCAGGCGCTTGGTTTGCTTGTCGACCACGGCTTCCAGGCGGCCCAGCTCCTCGCCATACGGCTGGAGGCGCACCAGAACGCGGTCGCCTTCCGAGAGCGGCGTCTGCATTCCGTGATGCACATGCCCCCCGATCACGATGGCGATATCGGGAATCGTATGCAGGATGACCGCTTCCTCAGCGGCATCCAGATGGCCTAGCAGCACCACCACGTCGGCTTCTTTGCGGGCCTGGGCGGCCGCGCGCCGGGCCGCCTCGTAAACCGAGGTAGTCCTCCATGGCCCCATGAGGGCGGGAGTGGACAGCTCATTCATGGTGTCGGTAAGCAGGCCGAGGATGGCAACCCGCATTCCGTTCACCGGCAGGATGATGTACGGGGCCTTCACCAGGGGCGCGCCGCCGGCATCGAACATGTTCGCCAGCACTGTCGGGTAGTTCGCCATGCCGACAAACTTGAGTGTCTGTTGCCAGCCGTAATCGAAATCGTGGTTACCCAAGGTCTGGGCGTCGTAGCCGAACAGGTTGGCGATCTCGTACACCGGCGTTCCGCGGAAGATCGTGGAAACGGGGCTGCCCTGTACCAGGTCGCCGGCGTTGAGCAGCAGACAGTCGGTGCACCCGGCCCGCTGCTGGCGAATCAGGCCCGCCAGCCGGGCGAAGCCCCCCTTGCCGTTTTCGAGCGGGGTCAGGCGGGCGTGCAAATCGTTGGTGTGCAGGATGGTGAGGGTGGCCAGGTCCGCTGCGGCGAGACACAGGGCAAAGGCAGGGGCGAGGCAGAGAACCAGCCGAAGGATTCGTTTCAAGGACATTTCTCCGCGCCAGGTGAACCTTCACTTCAGATTATCGCGGGTTCTCAATGGGGGGCGCAAACGTGGAAGGCTGCGCCAATTGGCCCTCCGCCTGGTAGTAATACGGTCCGATGCGGAAACCATGATGCAGCCTTGGCGGTGTGGCCCACATCAGCATGGAGGAGAGCATCACCTGAAGCAGGGCGAGCCCCCACACGCTGCGGCATCGCTCGAACAGGAGACAGGCCGCGATGCCCCAGGCGAGGGTGGCCGGAACCAGCACCGGATTGGGAGCATGCGCCAGGGCGAACGCCACCCCGGCCAGCGAGGCCGCCACTCTCCGGTCTGTCAGGCTGTTTCTCAAAGGCACGTATGTCATGGATTGAAAGACCAGCATCTGGGCTGCACTCCAGCCAAAGTAAATGACGCCACGCTCCAAAGCAGAAGGGCTGGCGAGAACCCGATAGCCGAAGACGACGAAAGGCAGCGCGCAGAACACCCACAGCAGCGCCCAGGCTCGGAAGGAGTCAAAAAGCGCCCTCAGGCCCAGACCCAGGGAGCCGGCTGTCTCCCGCCGCCGATGCCAAACCAGGGCAACCGCCGCTGGCAGCGCCGCACCTGTCCAAGGCAGGGGGATCGCTAAGAACCAAAGGTAGGCCAACACGGCCAGGAAGAACGCCGCGACTCCGGCGATCTTCCTGGCGCGCCGAGGGCCATTCACAGCGGCGGCCTGCGCCGGTGCCAATCCGTGCGGCGCTGGAACTCCACGCCGATGGCCAGCAGACTGTTCTCGTTCCAGGGGCGGCCCACCAATTGAAGGGCGACGGGCAGACCCCCCGCGAAGCCGCAGGGCAGAGAGAGCGCGGGCAGGCCGGCCAGGTTTCCCGCGGCGTCCAGATCCCGGAGGCCACGCGGCTTGTCGGCGGCGAACGAAGCGGGGGGCAGATCCAGCCGCTCCTCCAGCCGGGTGGCGACGCCGAACGCGCTGGGAGAGACAAGCACATCGACCTTCGCGAATAGCTTGCGCAAGTCAGTCCGCACTTCGCCGCGGACCCGCATGGCGCGGAGGTAGTCCTTGGCCGGAATCTCCAGGCCGGCCTTCAATCCGGCAATCTGCCTCTGGTCGGCAAGCTGGTCCACCCTGCCGCTGGCGATGAGCGTCTCGAAAGCCGCCGAACCCTCCGCGGCTATGATCGTGCCCGCCGCGGCCGAGTACGGCAGATCCGGCAAGCGCGCTTCGACCATCTGTAGGCCCATCGACCGCAATACTTCCATGGCAGCCTGGAAGGCCGGCCGCGCCTCGGCTTGGGCATGGTCCGTGAGATCGGCCGGAGCGAAGCCCACGCGCAAGTCGGACAGCTTCCTTGCGAACTGCGGCGTGTAGTAGAAGCTCTTTCCGGCGGAGGCCGGATCGTTCGAATCGCCGCCGGAGATCGCTTGCAGTACGTGGCCGCAGTCCTCGGCCGAGCGGCACATGGGACCGATCTTGTCCATGGTCCAGGAGAGGGCCATTGCGCCGTAGCGGCTGACCAGCCCGTACGTAGGACGCAGCCCGGTGACGCCGCAATAGGCCGCCGGAGTCAGGATAGATCCCCACGTTTCCGATCCGATGGCATAGGCGGCCAGACCGGCCGCCACCGCGGCGCCCGAGCCGCTGGAAGAGCCTCCCGCCCAGCGGCTCGTGTCCCACGGATTCCGCCCCGGACCGTTCACCGACGCGGACGCATAGCGGTAGCCGCCTCCTCCAGCCAGTTCGACCATGGCCAGCTTGCCGATCAGAATCGCGCCCGCGCGGTCCAACTTCCTCACGACGGTGGCGTCGTAGTCGAAGATCTGGTCGGCGTAGGGCTTTGCGCCCCACGCCGTGCGCCTGTAGGCCACGCTCAGCAGGTCCTTGACGCCGAACGGAACGCCCTGCAAAGGCCCGCGAAAGCGCTCCCGCTTGATCTCGTCATCCACGTCGCGCGCCTTGCGTAGGGCCGTCTCGCGCAGCCCGAGCGCCAGCGCGTTGTAGCGGGGTCCGAGCTTCTCCAGGCGGTCACAGAATGCCCGCGCCAGCTCGGAGGCCGAGAACTCCCGCGCCCTCAGCCGGGCATTCAGTCCGGTCAGGGTGTCAAAGAAAACTTCGTCGGTGAAGCTGGCCATAGGGTTCAGGGCCGGAAGACAAACGCAGGTTCGGCCGCCGGCGGAAGAGAGAATTGCTCAAGCTGCTGGATGTCCCGCCGGATCTCGTCTCTGGCCTCGACCAGGAGCGCGGCGGCGGTCGGAGCCTCCGCCGGCTGAGGCTGGGCCAGCGCCGGAGCCGCCGCGGCCAGCGCCGCCGCCCACTCCCTGCGAGTGATGTTGGCTGCCATGCCGACATTATAGACCCCTTGCTCTCTCGGCACGCCTGTGTGCCAAAGTGTAAGGGATGCTGAATCCCAATCAACTTCTCGCACCCAGCCTCGGGCCACGCCGCTTCAAGTCGCCGCTGAGACTGTCCGCCGTCCCCGGCGACGGCCTCGGCGATTTCACTCCCGACGGCGCCCGACTGCTCTATCGCGCCGACTTCGTCGCCAGCGGAGACATCCGTTTGGACCTCTCCTTCGAGAAAGCGGGCCCGCGGGAGTGGATCTACTTCGATCCAGCGCGGACCGCCGCGGCCATCGTCACCTGCGGCGGCTTGTGCCCGGGACTGAACAACGTAATCCGCTCGGTTTTCTTCCAGCTTCACCACAACTACGGTGTCGCGAGCGTGCTGGGCATCCGCTACGGCTATGCAGGCCTGAATCCGGCGCGCGGGGTGCCGCCGGTCCGGCTCACCCCCGAGTCGGTCGAGTCGATTCACAAGCTCGGGGGTACGATGCTGGGTACTTCGCGCGGGCCGGAAGACCCCGCGGTGATGGTGGACTTCCTGGAGAGCCAGGGAGTGAACCTGCTGTTCGCCGTGGGCGGTGACGGCACGCAGCGCGGCGCCCACGCCGTCGCCGAGGAAGCCAGGAGGAGACGCCTGGACCTGGCCGTGGTGGGAATCCCGAAAACGATCGACAACGACCTTCCCTACGTCTGGGAATCCTTCGGCTACAGGACCGCGCTCGAGAAGGCGAGCGAAGTACTGGACTGCGCTCATGCGGAGGCCAGGGGCGTTCGCAACGGGATCAGCCTGGTCAAGCTCATGGGCCGTTACTCCGGCTCGATCGCGGCCGGTGCCACGCTGGCCAGCCAGGAGGTGAACTTCACGCTCGTGCCGGAGGTTCCCTTTTCTCTCACCGGGGAGAATGGATTCCTTGCGCATCTCAAGAGGAGAATTCTGAGCAGGGGACACGCCGTCATCGTGGTGGCCGAAGGAGCGGGCCAGGAACTGTTGGCGGCGGGCGAGATCCAGAGGGACGCGTCGGGCAACGTGAAGCTGCGCGACATCGGGCCCTGGCTGCGTCAGGCGATCACGGATTATTTCGCTGCGGAGGGCATTCCCACCGTCGTCCGGTATTTCGACCCCAGCTACGTCATCCGGAGCGTTCCCGCCAATACCGACGACAGCCTGCTGTGCGACCGGCTGGCCCGGAACGCCGTCCATGCCGCGATGGCCGGCAAGACGGATGTGCTGATGGGGATGTGGTACAACAGCTTCATCCACGTGCCGATTCCCCTGGCGACTTCCGAAAGGAAACTGCTTCGGCCGGAGAGCGAGGTCTGGCGGGCGGTTCTGGCGGCCACCGGCCAGCCGGCTAAGTTCGGGCCGGCATGAGCGCCTCCAAGGCGGCCTTCTCCATGACCGCGCGGGGAGCGCTCTCTCCGGTCCAGGTCTCAAACTGCCGCGCCGCCTGCTCCAGGAACATCTGCAGGCCCGGGACAACGGCCTTCCCCTGCTCGCGGGCCCGGCGGATCAGCAGAGTCTCCAGGGGGTTGTAAACCATGTCCAGGACCACCTCGGCGGGGATGCTGTCCTTGAAGTAACACTCGTTCACGCGCGGGAACATTCCGAGCGGAGTGGCATGAACCACCGCGTCGAAGTGCAGCTTTCCGAGCTGCTCCTGGAGCAGCATCTGGCCGCCGCAGGCGCGGGCCAGGGCGCGGACACGATCGAGCTCGATACCGACCACCGAGACGCGCGCGCCCGCGTCCACCAGGGCGAATGCTGCGGCCCTGGCCGCGCCCCCGCTGCCGATCAGCAGGACCGACGCTTTCGCCAGCTTCACGTGGCGGGCCAGAGGGGTGGTGACCGCGGGGGCATCCGTGTTTGCCCCCCGCCACTTGCCGGCCTTCCTCCAGACGGTGTTCACGGCCCGGATGCGGCGCGCCAGCGGGTCGACGGCGTCCAGATATCGAAGCACCTTCTCCTTGTGCGGAATCGTCACGCTGAAGCCCGTGACCGGAAGCCTGCGGGCCAGCCCCATGAAGTCCCTCAGTTGGGTCGGCGGCACCAGAAACGGCAGATAGACGGCGTCTACTCGCCTGGCCTGGAAAGCCCGGTTGTGCACCACCGGCGAGAGCGAGTGCCCCACCGGGTCGGCGACCACGCCATAGATCTTGGTGGAGCGCGAGAGTTTGTCCAGCCGGTACTGGTGCCTGAGTAGCCGGGCGCTGACCTGGCCGCCGGCTGTTCCTTCCGCCGAGCAAGGAGCAGCGTACGTGAAAGCTCCCCCGAACACGGGGGAAAGCACGCGCGATGGAAAGCCGATCTCGCCCATCGAAAACACCACGGCTTGCGTTCGCGGATGCGTCTTCGCCAGCGAGAGGACCCGGTAGATATCGCTCGGCTTTCGCGCCGTGGTCACAACCTTGTAAGTGTCGGCCGCATGTCTCAGCATGCGCCTGAAGACCGGCTCGGTGGGAGGCGTGCCTTCGAAGTTATGGTAGGAAAGGACTACTTTTGCCTTGGAGCCGAGCGCCGCCAGAGCAGACCCACAGGACTCGGCGCTCTCGATCTCCAGGTCCACGGCCTTGGCGCCGGCCCCTGCGGCAGCCTCCAGGATCCTCAACTGCTCGTCGACCTCGCCATTGAAACGCCCGTGATTCTGCCGCCGGCGGCAGGTCGCCAGGATGGAGCACTCGGGATGCTGTTTGAGGAACTCCTGGATTCCCCTCACCCCTTCTTCCGGCCGTTTGAGGTAGTCCAGGCGGAACTCAAGGAAGCTCTCCCCCTGTTCCGCCTCGCGGCGAGCGTGATCGAGCAGTTGGTTGGTTTCCGGAAAGCCAAGTGCGACGCAGACACGAGGAAAGGATTTCACGATGGGATCACTTGGCCTTGGGCTTCGCCGCCCGTGCAGGGGCAGGCAGCGCCTTCAACTGACCCTTCGCTTTGCCCGCCAGCTCCGAGTTGGGGAACCTCTTGATCAGCGTGTTGAATTCGCTGCGCGCCATGGCGGTCTCACCCATCTTGATCAGCGCCATGCCCTTCATGTAGTGGGCATCGGGAGTCCGTTCGTGTTCAGGATACTTCTCCAGTACGAGGTCGAAGGCGTTTACTGCCAACCCGAACTCGCCACGGCGATAATGAATGTCCCCGATATAGAACTGGGCGGCGGGCGCCTGATACGTGGCGCCGAAATTCTCCACGTAATCGGTGAACTCCTTAAGCGCCAGGTCCAGGTTGCCGCCATCCCTGTCGCGGACGGCGCTCTGAAACAGGGTCTCGGCCGAGACCAGCGGCTCGGGCGGACTCGGCGGCGACTGTAAGGTCTTGAGCGCCGTTGACATGTCGAGCATCTGCTGCTCCAGCTTGCCGAAGCGGGCATTCAGCGCGCCCACGGACTCGCGCAATGCCTGCAGCTCGCCGGTCATCTGGTCGACCTTGCTGCCGATATTCGCGACGGGCACCGTGAGGCTCTTCGCCTGCTCATCCAGCCGCTTCTCGAGGCCGCCGACAGCGTCGTTGGTTTTCCCGGCGGCCTGCGTGGCCTGCTGGGATTGCGCAGTGAGCTCCGCCAGCTTATCCTCGATTGACTTCTGAGTTGTACGCAACTGCTCCTCGAGGATGGCGATCTCCCGCTGCAGTTCCATGTACTCCTTCCTCTGCGCAAAGAGGAAACACGACGCAAAAAGAAGCACCCACGCCAATCGCCAGCACACTCTCATGACCTTCACCCCGCCGGAAATAGTCGAGGCCCGCCGCTTGGCAGCAACGGGCCCCGGAAGTGTGGTCCTACTCGCCCGAAACGAAGTGCACCCGCCGGTTCTTCTGCCAGCAGTCTTCGTTCGACTCCGTGCACTGCGGACGCTCCTTGCCGTAGCTGACGGTCTTCAGCCTGTCGGCTGGAACGCCGAGTTGTACCAGGAACTCCTTGGCCGACGAGGCGCGCCGGTCGCCCAACCCCAAGTTGTACTCCGCCGAGCCGCGCTCGTCGCAGTGGCCCTCGA
>JBHGAV010000041.1:0-39028 GCA_041946685.1 Bryobacteraceae bacterium
GGTAAGGCAGAGGTCTGCAAAACCTTTATTCGGGGGTTCGATTCCCCCCCGCGCCTCCAACCGATTTCCGGCTCTACCTGGATCTGGGCTGGGCGCCCGGCCTGTCGCTCCGCACGCCTCGCGGGCCGCTCCAGGAACCGTCCTCCACGTCGAGCGGGTTCATCCACATCAACTGCCGCTCGATGTCGCCGGCCAGGCGGTACTGCTTCTTCACCGAGGCAATCTGCGGCCCGCGGATGTCGATCTTCGCCAGGTTGTAGTTGCCCAGGCCGACTTGGTCGCAATATCGCAGGTAGCCGACCCATTCGGGATTCACCCCCATGCATTCGACGGCGACGCGGTCGGCGGCGATGAAGTCGGTCGATGCGATGGCCAGCTTCGACGAGACGGGCGTCCCCATGACCGGCCCGTTGCCCTCCATCCCCTCGTAACCGTCGATCACCGCGAGGCTCCAGTATGGCTGCATGGCCTGCGCCGTCACCACCATGTTGTAGTGGACCAGGTGGAAACCCGCGTGATAGAGAACCTTGTCCTCAAGAGCCGGAGCGCCCAGGACCATGTTCTTCACCGAGGCCGTGATGACGGCGTAGTTGTGGGATTTCATCATCGCCGCGCCGATGATAAAGGCGTCCGGATCGAAGAACCTGGCCGCCAGCCGGACCGGGATCTGGTGCACATCCTGGTCGAGCATCGGCCGCTTCACGTATTTGTTCTCCTTCGTGAAATCCAGAAGGTCGATCTGGCTGCTCTTGTACTCCCTGATCACCTCGGGGTATCCGAGGTCGGCGAACGCGTTCATCCTGCCGCCCGAAACCTCTCCGATCGTGATTGGTCCGCTGAATCGCGGCGCCAGGTAGTCGAGCACGGCGCGGAGCGCATCGGGGTGCGTGCACGCCAGCGGGTTGCGACCGCCGCCCACGTTGTTCACTTTGATGAGGACGCGCTTCCTGGCTTTCAATCGCGGCCGGAGCTGGTCGTCAATCGCGACGAGGGCATCGTAGACATTCTTGCGGCGGTCAGGGCCGGCCGTCAGGGCCACGGTCGAACGCGAGCCGAACTCCGCGATCGGCACTCCGGCCAGGGGGATCGCCTCGGTTTGGGCGCGCAGATGTGCAGCGGAGACGAGCGCTCCGACGCCGGTGCTCAGAAAGTTCCTGCGGGTAAAGTACAATCGCACTGCACGCCTCCTTTGTGTTCTGGACCCCGAGCCGACGCTAGTTCTCAACCAGGACCTGCGTCCGCGTCCTGGCCATGATCGATTCTACAACGGCGGCGGCCTTCCTTGAAGCCGCGCGATCGGGCGAAAGGAACAGCATCAAATAAGAACGGCAACCCGAGGAGCTGGCCCCAAGTTGCCGTGCCCGGTTGCGCCGGGAGAAGCCGTTGTTGCAGTCTCTTTCTAACGCGACATCAGCATCGCGACAATCTCCAGCCTCTCGACCGGAGTCACCTGCGCCATAGTGCGCTCGCTTCTGCTCATCGGGAATTGATGTCCGGTCGAGGTGCCGTCCCAGATCTGAGACAGGACGTAATGATCGCCGTAGCGGTTGAAAACCAGCCTGGGTGCGCCCGCCAGCCTGGCCGTGCCGGCATAGGTAGAATTAGCGATCGCGAGCACCGAGGAGCGCTGCACCTGGTTGCTAACCTGAATCAGCCTGGAGTTGCTGAGCGGCAGGATGCTGTACTCACCTGCGGGCAAAGTCGCTTTTCCAACCGTGAACCCGAACGGGATGGTCGCAGTCACGCGCAGAGACTGCGCGGGCACAGGAGCCGCCACAGTAAAGAGAACAGCCGCCGCCGCGAGAATCCCCCAAAAACCCTTGTTCATAGTTTCCTCCTGAGTGAATGTATGTTTCCGAACTACCCCAGCACGTGCCCCGGAGCTACGCTCGAGGCTGTCTGACGTATTTGATGTGATACACGTAAGACGGCCTCATTAAACTTCGTTTACTGTGCTCGCGGGACGGCTATTCCTTTAAATGCTGCACTTTGCCAGGACGTATGGGCCTTCAGGAATCACGGCCACGTTCGCCTTGGGGGGAAGCGAGCCGGCGAGCGCTTCGATGGCTGCCGGCGCGGAGGGGTACGCCGTCCCCCACAGCGTCGCGTAGTAATCCGGCGGCAACCCGGGCACATGAAACAGAACGTCCGCTTTGCGCGCGACCATCGCGAACTTCTCCAGTTGCCACTGGTCGATCACTACGGGCGACCGGTCGATGTGGTCGAGGAATCCTTGCCAGGAGGGAAACCCCTTGAGCATTCCACGGAACTCCGGGGTGCCGGCTCCCTCGTCGCATGCGGCCAAGAGCAGGATCTTGCCGCCCGGCTTCACGATATGCTGTGCGGCGGTTACGCCCTTCAGCGATTGGTAGAAAGTGAGGTCCAGAGGGTAGCCGGCGGCGGTGGTGATCACGGCGTCCACGGGCTCGCCGATAAGTTCCAGCATGACGCGCGAAACGAACTCGACGCCCCGGCGGTGGGCCGCCACGGGATCTCCCGCGAAAACCGCGGCGATGCTGCGGTCGCGCGCCAGCGCCACGTCCACCATGAAATCGTGCCGCGCCATGCGCGCGATCTCGAGCAGTTCCTCGTGTAGCGGATTGTCCTCGATGGATCCTTCCGAAGTGCGCGGGTCGCGCATGAATTTGGGGCTGTGCAGAACCTCGATCGTCTCGCGGGCCGCCTGCCCAGGCGCGATCAGCTTTCGCCCGCCCGAGTAGCCCAGCATCAGGTGCGGCTCGATGAAGCCGAGCGTGAGGTGGAGATCCGCCGACACGAAGCGCTCATCGATGTACACGGGTGTGCCCGACGCGGTAGCACCGAGCGGCCGGTGGTCGGAGAGCCGCCGGGCGTTGTGGTTCCCCCAACGGTACGTCGAAGCGATCTGCGGCCCGAGGATCTCGGCGACCTCGGCCTCGGTCGCCTCCCGATGCAGCCCCGTGGCGATGAGGATGACGATCCGGTCCCGTGCGATGCCTGCCCGCTCCAGCCGCTCGAGGACCGGCGGGAGTACGAGCCGGTTGGGCGCGGGCCGCGTGATGTCACAAACGGAGATGGCCGCCGAGGACTTGCCGCGCGCCAGGATTTCCAGGGGCGGCGTGCCGGCCGGCGAATCCAGCGCCTCCTCGATGGCGCGGCACGGGTCCGCCAGGGGCACGGCGGAACGGGCTTCAAGAAAGCTGTAGTTCGGGCCGGCAGGCAGCTCCACGTCCAGGCCGGTCTTGCCAAACGCTAAATGAGTGCGCACAAGCCCAAACTATCATGGCCGGGTTCCCTTCAGCGCTTGGGCTTGACGAACCGCGGGCGGGACGGTGCCTCCAGCAGCCGCTCGGCCACCGACCCGATATAGCCCACCAGCCTGGCAGCGGCCGGAGCGTCGATCTTGTCCCACGTGTCGTCCGGCGTGTGGTACTCGGGGTGGAGTCCCGTGAAGAAGAGCATGATCGGAATCTCATTGGGCAGGAATGTGAACTGATCGCTCGATCCGTAGCCGCCGTTGTCGCTCGTCTCCAACTGGAAGCGTGGCCCGCGGTTAGCTTCCCTGAGAACTTTCTTGAAGCTGGAGCCGGTGTTCACCCCGCCGACGTAGACCGTGTTGTTCCTGAGCCGGCCGATCATGTCCATGTTGATCATGGCGATGGCCTTCTCCAGGGGCAACCGAGGGTTCGACACATAGTGGTTCGAACCCACCAGGCCGATCTCCTCCGCGGCGAATGTCAGAAACAGAATTCCGCGCCGCGGCTGCGGCTGCGAGGAGAACCAGCGGGCCAGTTCGACGAGTCCGCTTGTCCCGGAGGCGTTGTCGTCGGCTCCGTTGTGCGTGGTGCCCCTGCGGGACGGCGCCATGGAGAACTGCTCTCCCTGGCCCACATGGTCGTAGTGCGCGCCCAGCACCAGGTACTCGTCGGTCTTTCCAGGCAGGTACGCGGCCACGTTATTGACGGTGCGCGACTGTTGGCGCACGTCCGCTGTCAGCTCCACGCGGAACGACGCCGGCAGCGCGAAGGACTGCGGGCGGAGCTTTCGGTCCACCGCCTCGACCACCTTGGCCAGCGAATGTCCCGCGAGCTGCATCCAGCGGTCCGCCACGTCCGCCCTCACCTCGACGAAGGGGATGCCCGGGGACGGCGGTCCCGCGCCCCCGGCGAAGTCGGTCAGGCCCAGCGTCTCGTTGGGATGCGCGGGTCTGTCGTTGACGAAAAGGACCGCCACGGCGCCGCGCCGCCGGGCGTTGAGCGCCTTGCTCTCCAGTTGCGCGTGGTTGGTATAGAGCTTCCCGCTGAAGATGCTGTTCTGGTCAAGCTCCTGCGGTTCGTGGCGCAGCACCATCACCAGCTTGCCCTTCACGTCGATCCCGGCGTAGTCGTCGTAGCCGTACTCGCGCGCGCTGATCCCATATCCGGCGAAGACAACCTCCCCCGAGACCGTGCCGCTGCCCGAAAGGCTCAAAGGACGGAATTCCTCATTCAAGGCCAGACTGGTGGGCTTGTCTCCTTCCCAGTAGGTGAGCCGGTTGTCCGCGCCTATGCTCGCCTCCACCGTGATCGGCAGCGACAACAGGAAGCTCTCCCCAGACAACGGCCGCAGGCCGAAGGAGCGAAACTGCGACGCGATGTACTGGGCGGCTTCGTCGAGTTCGCGTCCCCCGTTGGCCCGCCCCTTCATCTGGTCGGATGCCAGGAACTTGACGTTCTCCAGGTACTTTGCCGCGTCGATATCCGCGGCGGCTGCCGGCGACACCACCAGCAGCAGGACCGCCAGAGCGAAGATCGGCTTGTTGCGCTTCACGCCGTGCCCGCTACTTGGCCAGCGGCGAGGGCAGCGTCACCTCGCAGCACGGCTTGTCGCCGGCGTTGTTGGCCGTCTTCTGGTACTCGAGCTCGTTGTCGATGATTCTCTTCATCTGCGGCCAGCCCATCTGGGATGGCACGCGCCGGCCGTTGATGAAGAAGGTCGGAGTCGAGTCCACGCGGAGGCTCTGCGCAAGCTGGAGGGAGCGGTCCACCTCGGCCTCGGTTTCCCTGTCGTCCACGCACCGCCCCAG
The DNA here is from genome assembly GCA_041946685.1 of Bryobacteraceae bacterium. Lineage (GTDB taxonomy): Bacteria > Acidobacteriota > Terriglobia > Bryobacterales > Bryobacteraceae > JBHGAV01. The sequence goes on from JBHGAV010000041.1 coordinate 5,045, forward strand.
GCCCAGAAGCTCGAGCTGTTTCCCCTCGGCGAACTCCATCAGCTTCGTCCTCAGGTTCTGCGCGGTGATCTGACTCTGCTCGTCGAAGATCCAGTCGTGGAACTCCCAGAATGCGGCGGGGTTCTGCCGGTAGACGCATTGCCCGGCGATGGCTGCGGGCTTTGCCCAGGGATGGATCTGCGAGAGGGGGAAGTCTTTGAGGTACAGACGAACCTGCGTGGGGTACGCCGTCACCAGGTTCGCGCGGATCATCTTAGCTTGTTCCCGGCAATAAGGGCACTGGAAATCGGTGAATAGCACCAGTACCACGGGCGCGCCGGGTGTTCCCAGGCTGGGGCCGCTCACCGTGGCGAGCTTCTCCAGTTCGGATTGGAAGGGATTTCGTCCGGTGTCGTAGATCGTCCCCGAGAAGAATCTCTTGCCGTCCGGCGATACATACAGCACCTGGTCGAGCGCCTGGCCTCCCATGGAAGCACGCAGGGTCACTTCATTCAGACCATTGACGGTGGACGGCTTCGGTTCCCCGAGTTCCACCTTGATCTCCGGGCCCCAGGCGTACAGGTGTCGCAGGTAACCCTCCAGCGCTGCCTTGTCGAATTCCGGTTTACCGGGCTCGGCCGTCTTCTGGGACGGAGCGGGCACACACAAGATCGCCACGGCCAGCGCGCAACGCAGGAAGGTGTTCCAGGGGACACGCATGAGTACCATTCTAGCGGGTCGCTTGCGTGTTCAAGGAACGGGGCCTCATCGCCAGCGAGCAAGTCCTCCGTGTCTCAGCCGCTCGCCGTGCCCGATCCGCGGGCCGGCGTGGCCTGCCATCTGCCCTTGCGCCGGGGGAAGTTGTCTCGGTCAACCGGGTTCCTACCTCAATAGCACGGTCTCGGTCAGGACCTCGCCTGTGTGGACGTGGATCTTTCCTTCCGCTTCATGGATCCACAGCCCGGTGCCGTCGCGGGGAGCGGGGATCCGGCCCGGCGCGTCCACGACAGTGAAGTCTGCGGTCTCTGCCGCCCGGAGGAACTTGCCGATATGCACGTGCGGCTGACATTGCGTGCGGGTCTCGTCTCCGTTGATCGCCAGCCCCCACTCGTCGCCCCACATCTCCCTGGCCTTACGGATGGCCTCGGTCCAAAGCTGACGCCTCTCCTCCGCCGACATGTCGGCAAGGCTGTGCATGTCTTTCCTCACTGCCCGGGGGATGGCCAGCCAGCGATTGGGCTTGCTGGGGTTGGTGTCCTTCAGGAAGAAGACCGGCGGCGTTGCGGGCTGTGTGAGCGCTTCGCGCGTCAGGCTGCACTGGCGAGCCTCCAGAGTCTCCGGCCGGGCGGGGTCGCAGACGCAACCTGCAATCTCACCCCACGCCATTGGCGCGCAAAGGATCAAGGCGGCCAGCCCCTTAGAACGCATTGCGCCCATTATACTTGATAGGTGTTCGCCACTTCAGGAAGGTGGTTGATCGTCGCCGCGGCGCTATACCTGGTCTTCTTCTTCGGTTTGACCGGCGCCGGTCTGATCGGCCCCGACGAGCCGCGCTATGCCGCCATCGGCCGTGAAATGGCGCTCTCGGGCGACTGGGTGACTCCCAGGCTGTGGGGCGCTCCTTGGTTCGAGAAGCCGCCGCTCCTCTATTGGATGACTGCCTCGGCCACCCACCTTGGTCTTGGGAACGATCTCGCTCCCCGCCTGCCCGTTGCTTTTCTGAGCGCCCTGTTTCTGCTCGTTTACTATCGCCTCCTCCGCGATGAATTCGGCTGGCGGGCTGCGCTGTATGCGGCGGCGATCCTCGGCACGTCCGCCTTGTGGGTTGCCTTTAGCGTGGTGGCGGTGACGGACCTCCCCATGTCCGCCACCTTTGCGGTGGCGATGCTCCTGGGCATGCGATGGCTCTCTTCGGGGGATCGGCGCTGGGTGGCCGGCGCGGCCGCTCTTTTTGGATTGGCGGTGACGGCCAAGGGGCTCGTGCCCCTCGCGCTTGGGTTGCCTTTGCTCTGGATGGGGCGCCGTCGCCTTGTGGACCTCTTCCGTCCGTTGCCTGTGGCCGTATTCCTTCTAGTCGCCTTGCCCTGGTACCTGCTGTGTGGCTTCCAGAATGGAGGCGCGTTCTGGGAGGAGTTGTTCGGGAGGCACCACTTCGCGCGTTTTGCCAACGGGGTGATGCTTCACCCGCGTCCCTTCTGGTTCTACGTCCCTGTCCTGGCGGCGGGGTTTCATCCCTGGACGCCGCTTCTGGCGCCCTTGCTGCGCAAGTCATTCTACTCGGACCCCAGGCGCAGGTTCCTGCTCCTGTGGGCTGGGTTCGGTTTTCTGTTCCTCTCTGCTTCGACCGGCAAACTTCCGGGCTACATCCTGCCGTTGCTGCCGGCCCTTGCGGCGCTCGCCGGAATTGCCATGGACGAGATGAAGAACGCCCGATGGCTCTTGGCCTCCTGTTGCCTGTTGCTGGCGATAACGCCGGTCGTCGGGCATTCCTTCCCACAGGCTCTGGCGGATGGTCTTTCCCGGTCTCCTGTGACGGGATGGAGCTGGGCTTTTGCCACGGCCAGCCTCCTGGGGGGGGCGTTGATCTGGTGGCTGGAAAACCGTGGCAGACGCTCCGCAAGCACCGGCCTGCTGCTGGCGTCCGTGATCCTCTGCGTTGTGGTGGTGAAGGTGGAAGCCCTCCCGGAATTAGACCGTCTGGCATCAAGCCGGGTTCTATGGCAGAAGATTTCGGCTGCCCCCAGCCAGGTCTGCGTGGATCAGATCCACCGCAGTTGGAGGTATAGCCTCAACTACTACTCGGTCACACCGCTGCCCGAGTGCGGGCAAACACCCCGTCCCCTCCGGATCAAACAACTCCCTGGCGCACCGCCTTTCGTCGAGTGAAGCGAAACCACTCTCCGGGATTCAGCGCATTTCGACGGTCTTGGCAAGTGCCTCGAAATCGGCCTTCAGCTTCTTGGAGTCGGCGGTCTCGGGAATCGATTTGAGGACATCCAGACCCTCGGTGCAGAACAGATGAAGCCGGTCCGACTTGTTCATCTTGCTGCGCGAAAACAGTTGCGCCTGATTATACAGTGCCGTCGTCATGGCCAGCGCGAAGACGTCGCGTGGGACCTTGGCGCCGCCTGCCTGGAACAGCGCGCGGCCTTTGGAAATATCCCCCGCCGCTCCGACTGCGGCGGCCGCGCTTTCCGCGACGTAGAGGTTGATGAGCCGCTGTTCCAGAACCGGCATGGCTTCTTCGCCTGGCATTGAGCCGCCTTGGATCTTCTGCCTGAGCGGGGTCTCGGTAGAAGGCACGGTTGGGAAGGGGAAGTCCAGCAAGATCTCAGGGTCCTTCGACGTCTTTTTCCACATGATGAAGGTTTCGGCGAACTCCAGCGCACGCGTTTCTGCCAAGGTGCGGTAGCTCGCCATGGTCTTCAGGAGAGGAAGCTGAGCGTCGGCGTTCGCCTTGGCCCCCTTCTCAAAGTCGTCGGCCAGCTCCATGTAGGCTTTCGCCAACCCGTTCGCGATGACCAGCCTCCAGGGCTGAGCGCGGAGGTTGAATTCGTTCTCCGACCGGATGACGCGTCTCAGGTGTTCGACGGTCTTGAGGTAGTCGCGTGTGACGTGTGTTTCTCTGGCCGCCTGCCAGTAGAAGGCCGGTGTTCCGGGTTTGGCTTTGTCGGCGCCGGTCGAGCAGGAAACTTGGATCAGCCAGAGAGAAAGAAGCGGGGCAAGAACGACAACTCGCCTTGAACAGAGCATCGCTTTCTCCTAGCGATGCTTTAACACACCTTAACGTGTTATGCAAGGAAAAAGTAGGTCTGCCGCCCGGCCTACGCTCTCCGGGAAGAACGGGCCGATCCCGCGCGCGCCAACTCGACGGCCACGCCGCTGGCTGCGGCCGCCGGCGCCGTAAGCGAAGCTCCGGACATCTCAACCATGGCCTGGATTGCCATTCCTTCCGCCGCTTTTCGGAAAGTGAGCGCACCCCGGGCGGAGTCGAGGTCGATCTCGACCAAATCCCCGGTGCGCAACTGCTCGGTTGCAAGCAGGTTGGAGAGCGGTTGCACCACCAGCCGTTCGATCGCCCGCCTCAGATGCCTGGCGCCGTACTTGACGTCGGTACCCTGTTGGAGGAGGTGCTCCTCGGCTGCGGGCGTTGCTGTGAAAACAAAGTAGTTCGGGCCGGCCGAGTCGAAGATTCGCTGCTGGAGCAAGTGCAGTTCGATGCCGAGGATCCTGCGCAGCTCCGCCTGGCCCAGCGGCCGGAACACGACGACCTTGTCCAGCCGGTTCATGAACTCGGGCGTGAACCGGCGGCGTGCCGCCTCCACGCCGGCGCGCGTTACTTTCCCGGTGAGGTCTTCACCGAGGAGGCCGGCCTCCAACTGGCGGCCCATTTCCGAGGCTGCGAATCCCAAGTTGGGTCTCAAAATGGAACTCATCTCGCTGGCGCCAAGGTTGCTCGTCAGGAAAACGATCGTTCGCGAGAAGTCTACCCGCCGGTTGTCTCCCAGAGTCAGAGTAGCCTTGTCCAGGATCCCGAGCAGCAGATTCCACAGGGCGTCGCTGGCCTTCTCGATCTCATCGAAAAGGACGAAACTCAGCTTCACCTTGTCGGTGCAGTATTGGCCGAGAACCTCCTGGCTGAGCAGGGGATGAGTCTCGCGGTGCCCGAGGTACCCGGGAGGAGAACCGATCAGCTTGGCGATCTCGTGGCTGTGTTGAAACTCGGCGCAGTCAATCTTGACCACGGCGCGGGCGCTGCCCAGCAGGCTCTCAGCCGTCGCTTCCACGATGCGCGTCTTCCCGGATCCGGTCGGCCCGAGGAAGAGGAAGCTGCCCACCGGCCTTTCCGGGCTGTTCATACCCGCGAGGTACATCTGGTAGAGGTTGACGATCTGTTGGATCGCCTCGTCCTGGCCTACGATGAGCCTTCGCAGATTGCGATCGAGAGCTTCCGCCTCCCGGCCTGTCTTCGTCGCGTCTAACGGAACATTGACCCGAACCATTCTCCGCACCCCCATCTCCCAATTGGCTTCCAGCAATCCGAGTGCCAGTTGCCCCCCCCAGCTACATATAGGATGTGGAGAGTACTGCCGGGGATGCTCTTTGCGGGCGTTGACGTGCTGCTGGGGGCGGGGAATCTGACTTCCGTGAAGAGGGTGTGGCTGCGATCGCTGGAGGGCGTCAGGGCCCGCGTCTGCGGCCAAACTCGCGGTCCCGTTTCATCTGCTCTTCCCTCTCCCTCAGCATCTTCTCGTATTCGCTGAGCTGCGACGGGTTGAGCATCGCGCGGATCTGGGCCACCTGGTCCTCTTGTAGCAACCTCATCTCCGCGTCGTTGCGCTTCTTGGCCTCCCAGAACTTCCGCCCTGTCGCCTCCATGATTGCTTCCAGCTTCTTGACCTGATCGTCGCGGAGATCAAGCCGGGAACGCATCTCCGAGAGGTACCGTTCGCGGAACCTCCGTCCCTTCTCGGGCGGCGGGGGCGGCAACTTCCGGACCATCGGGTCTTCGCTGCGCGTCAGGTACAGCCGGTATGCCAGACCTCCCACCAACGAACCGCTGGCAAAAACCAGCAGCACCTGAAGAGCGACGCTGAGCTGCCGCAGTGTCACCGTTAACTGCCGCCTCCGTCTTCAACCCAGAGAGCTTCCAGATACGTAGGACTCTGTTCGGCACTCTCCTCCTGGAGTGCCTCGATGTATGTCTGCGTATAGAAAAGCGACCGGCTCGGCAAATAGACCTGCAGCAAGCCGAGAAGAAGACAGAGGGCGGCCGCCGCCGTGACCATTGCCCGCGTCCAGCGTCCAAAGCTGTAGGACGCCGCACGGCGCGCTTCGATTTGCTGCCAGAGTCGCGGCATGAAATCGGGGCTCGCCTCTGGAGTAGGCGAGGCCTCGCGGTACGCCGCGAACAGGGCGTCCAGTGTCCTGTCGAGCTCGTCCCCACGATTGCCTGGCGTCACGCTACCCATGACCACTTACCTCTCGCTGCTTCCTCTTGCGGCGCGGTCGCGTTGCGTCGCAAGCGCCTTCAATACCCTTTGCCTCGCTCTGAAGAGCCTTACCTTCAGCGCGTTCTCCTTGACATGATAAACCGACTGAAGCTCTTTCAAGGAGAGCCCCTCAACTTCCTTCAGGATGAGAAGCGCCCGGTCCGCCTCCGAGACGGAAGCCAGCAGCCCCTGCACGAACTCGCGCACCTTGGCTTTCTCGGTCTCATCCTGCTGCCTTGCGCCCCCCGCGGCCGCGTCCGCCATCATGACCACCTGCTCGGGAAGGTCCGCCATCCTCATCTCGCCGCGCCGCCGCTGCTTCCGCAGATAATCGTACGCGGCGTTCACCGTCAGCCGGTAGAGCCACGGATCGAAAACATCCGGCGTCCGAAGCTGATCCAGGGAGAGATACAGCCGGAGAAACACCTGTTGCCCGACGTCCTCCACGTCCTCCCGGCGCCCGATCAGTCTGGCGATCGTCCCGAGGACCCGCCTTCGGGTGGCCAGGACGATCTGGTTGAACGCCGTGTCGTCTCCGCCCCTCGCGCGCTCAACCAGTTCTGCGTCAACCAACATGCCGTGCCTGCCTGGCTGGCGCTCGGGAGGAACTTGCGGTGTGGCCTCAGCGACCTGGCAGGAGCACTCCGGGATAGTCTCCGCGAGAGCCAATCCTGATCCTAGCGTCATCTCCAGTGCGCTGGCAGCCACCCGCACTCCCTCAATTTCAGAGGCGCAGCGGCAGATTACAAGGTTACAACCTGCTGAAGCGAAAGGCAAAAGCGGGGGGCGCGGTTCGCCGGCCCAGTCGGGTTAGAATAGAAACAGCCATGAGCGAACCAGCAAGTGCTGCGGCCGGCCAGCCTAGAGAACAGGCGTCTCCGCCGCCGGCAACCTTCGGTTTCCTGGTCTTCTCCCTGAGGACTCAGGCGGAGCTTCACCTCGGCCTCCTCCACTTCGGCGAAGAGACCGAGAAGCCGGAGCCTGACCTGGGAGCTGCCCGCCACTCCATCGACCTGCTGGCCATGCTCCAGGAGAAGACCAGGGGCAACCTCACGCTCGAAGAACAGCGGCTGATCGATAACTCATTGACGGAACTGCGCTTTCGATTCGTCCAGGCGGCCGAGGAGAAGAGCCGGTCCGGGCAGTCCTAGATGTTGCCTCCGGATCAACCCCTGCGGATCACCGTGCTCGGCTCCGGCACCAGCGTGGGCATTCCCATGGTCGGATGCCGCTGCCCGGTGTGTCTCTCCAGCGACCCTCGAGACAGTCGGAGCCGCCCCTCCGTCCTGCTCCAGTACGCGGGACGAAACGTCGTGATTGACACGACCCCGGACTTTCGCGTCCAGGCTCTGCGCGCAGGAATCGACCACCTGGACGCGGTCCTGTTCACCCATGCGCATGCCGATCATATCCTTGGCCTCGACGATGTCCGGCCTCTCAATCTGGTTCCCAATAGATCAATTCCGATCTTCGGTTCACCCGAAACCATTGCCGCCGTCAAGCGATGTTTCGCCTACATCTTCGATGGGACCGAGAAGGAATCCTGGATCCCCCGCCTCGAGGTTATTACGCTCGATGGCTCCCCGTTCGACCTGTTCGGTCTTCGGATTACGCCGATTCCGGTGCTCCACGGAAAGGCCATGATCTTCGGATTCCGCTTCGGCGACGCCGCCTACCTGACCGACCATAGCGACATTCCCGCCGAGTCCATGCAGATGCTGCGTGGCCTGGACGTGCTCTTCCTGGATGCCCTGCGGCACAAGCCTCATCCCACCCACTCTACGATCGAGCGCGCTCTCGGCCATGTAAGGGACCTTTCGCCCGCTCGGGCATACTTCACCCACATTTGCCACGACTTGCCGCACGAGGCCACCCAGGCCGCCCTTCCGTCCAACGTCCGGCTGGCGTACGACACGCTCGAAATCACCGTTGGGGGGGATCGCTGAATGCCTCCCGGCCTCCGCATATTCCGCAGCCTGGAGGAAGCCCGCGGGCAATTCGGACCGTGCGTGCTCAGCATCGGCAATTTTGACGGTGTTCATGCCGGGCACCGGCGAATTCTTCGAAGGGTTGTGGAACTGGCGAATCGGCGGGGGTGGACGCCCTCGGTGCTGACTTTCGACCCCCATCCCGCCAGAATCGTGGCTCCGCGCCGCGCCCCGCGTCTTCTCACCACGCCGGACGAGCGCGCCGCGCTCATGGCCGTAGAGGGCATCCGTCAGGTGCTGATCTTGCCTTTCACGCAGCAGGTGGCCCACATGTCGCCGGAGGAGTTCGCCCGCACGGTGCTGCAGGATGCGCTCTCGGTCCGTGCCGTCTTGGTCGGTTCGAATTTCCGGTTCGGGCGCCGTCACTCGGGCGACACGGAGCGGCTGGCCCAGCTCGGGCAAGTGTACGGCTTCCTGGTCGAGGTGATCCCTGCCGTCGAGCTTCGCCGCCGCCAGATCAGCAGCAGCGTGGTCCGCCGCCTGATCGAATCGGGAGACGTTGCGACGGCGGCGCGCCTTCTGACCCGCCCCCACTCTTTAGAGGGCATGGTGGTTTCCGGCCAGGGTATTGGCTCATCTCAGACGGTCCCGACTCTCAACCTGAAGACTCCGGCCGAGGTGTTGCCGGCGTCGGGAGTCTACATAACCCGCACGCGGGAGATGGCGGGGGGGCGCATGTGGTCCTCCGTGACCAACGTCGGCGTCAGGCCGACCTTCGGAGGCGAGGGCCTCACGGTGGAGACGTTCCTGCTCGACCCGCTTGAGGGGGAGACTCCCAAGAGCATCCGTGTCGAGTTTTGGAAGCGCCTCAGGGGGGAGCGCAAGTTCCCGAGCGCGGAGGCCCTGAAGGTCCAGATACTCCGCGATGCCGGCCGGGCACGCCGCTTCCATCGCCTCGCAGGCCGGCTTGGTTGCTATACTCAGAGAGAACCGCAGATTTCGCAGCACTTTTAAGGAGAGGTCTTCATGCCGCTGGTATCGATGCGTCAACTTCTGGACGAGGCCGCCAAGGGTGGTTATGGCGTTGGCGCCTTTAATGTCAACAACATGGAGCAGATCCAGGCAATCATGGAAGCTGCCCGGGAGACCAAGTCGCCGGTCATCATTCAAGCCAGCCGGGGCGCCCGTTCATATTCGCAGGATCGCTTCCTCTATCACCTGATGATTGCCGCCACTGAGCTCTATCCCGAGATCCCGGTGGCCATGCACCTGGATCATGGCAACAGCGTGGCCACCTGCAAGTCCGCCATTGAGCAGGGCTTCACGAGTGTCATGATGGACGGCTCGCTGATGGAGGACGGCAAGACCCCCTCGAGCTTCGAATACAACGTCAAGGTCACCCGCGAGGTTGTCGAGATGGCGCATGCCAAGGGCATCACTGTGGAGGGGGAGATTGGGACGTTGGGCGGCATCGAAGACGGTCACGGCGCGGGCGGCAGCGGATTGGAGCACCTGACAGACCCTGATCAGGCCGCCGAATTCGTGAAGCTCACGGGCCTGGATGCGCTAGCCATCGCTATCGGCACCAGCCACGGCGCTTACAAGTTCACCAGCAAGCCCACGGGCGAGACGCTGAAGATGGACCGCCTGATCGAGATCCACAAGAAGCTGCCCGGCGTGCACCTGGTCATGCACGGCTCCTCCAGCGTCCCCAAGGAGTTGCAGGACATCATCAACCAGTACGGCGGGAAGCTCAAGCCGACTTGGGGCGTTCCGGTCGAAGAGATCCAGCTCGGGATCAAGAACGGTGTCCGCAAGGTCAATGTGGACACCGACAACCGCCTGGCCATGACTGGTGCGGTGCGCAAGGTGCTTGCCGAGCAGCCCGAGAAATTCGATCCCCGCGACTACATGAAACCAGCGCGCGAAGCCATGAAGAAGGTGGTCGCCCAGCGCATGGTGCAATTCGGCCAGGCCGGCCACGCCGGCGATTACCAGCCTCTCCCGCTCAGCGAGATGGCGAAGATGTACAGGTAGGGCGGGGCACGCTCCGCCCTACGGCAGCACCTTCAGCTTCAGGTTGCGGAACTCGACGCGGAAACCCTCGGCCTCGAGGCCGATGTACCCCTTGAGCATCGTAGGGTCGTCCCACTCGTTGACGACCGCACCGTTCACCCAGAGCGTCAATTTGGGTCCCTCGGCTCGGACCTCGTATACATTCCACTCGCCGATGGGTTTCACGCGGTTCTCCTTCATCTCGGAGCGCAGGTTGACCCGTTTCTTTGCGCCATCGACCATCGTGTCGCCGAGCAGGTACCCGCCTGGCTCGGTGGTCTGCGCCTGGTGCCACAGAACCCCATCGGCGCCGGTACGCACCAGGATCCCGCTGTTGTAACCCTTGCCGTTCGGAACCGGCGGGAAGCGCCATTCGGCATGAAAGATGAAATTGGCGAGTTCCTTGTCGTACCGGAAGAACTCGTGGCCCTTGTCGCCTTCGCAGAGAAGTATCCCGTTGGCCTGGTCCACCTTCCACTGCGACACCGGGTTCAACGGGTCGGTGGTCAGGAAAGGCACGCGAGTCCAGCCTTGCATCGACGGAGCCGGCATGATGTCAATCCAACCATTGGCGTCCGACTCCAGGGCGCTAGGGGTCTGGGCCCACAAGGCCAGCCCGAACAGCAGAACGCTAACTAATCGCTTCATTGAGTTTCTCCCATTCCTCGGCTTCGCCGAACCGGAATCCTTTGACCGACGGTTCGATGCTGCGCAGCAAGCCCGTCAGCACTCCGCCGGGGCCTACCTCGACGAACCGTTCGACCCCTTGCCGAACCAGGTGCTGAATCGTCTCCGTCCAGCGGACCGGCCTGGGCACCTGCTCGAACAGCCCGGCGCGCGCTTCCGCGCCCGTGCGGACCTCCCGGGCCTGCCAGTTATTCACCAAGGGGCAGCCCAGATCGGCGAAGGACGTCTTCTCCAGGTCCACGGTCAGCCTCTCCTGCGCCGGCTTCATGAGCGAACAATGGAAGGGCGCGCTGACGGCCAGCAGTACCGCACGCCTTGCCCCCGCCGCTTTCGCCAGATCCACCGCCCGGCCGACGGCCGTGGCGTGGCCCGAGATGACCACCTGATCGGGCGAATTCAAGTTCGCGGCGGAAACCACATCTCCCTGTGCGGCCTGACCCAGCACCTCGTCCAGCTTGGCCGGGGGAAGCTTGAGCAGCGCAGCCATCGCCCCCACACCCACCGGCACCGCCTCCTGCATGTACTGGCCGCGCTTGCGGACCAGCCGGAGCGCGTCCGTCAAGCTGAGGCTTCCGGCGGCGACCAGGGCCGAATACTCCCCCAGGCTGTGTCCGGCCACGTAGTCCGGCGAGAGGCCCTTTTCCCTCAAGACCGCCAGCGCCGCCGCCGATACAGTGAGCAGAGCCGGCTGCGTGTTCTGGGTCAGTTGGAGCTGTTCTTCCGGCCCTTCGAAGCAAAGCTTGGAAAGGGGGAAGCCCAGGCAATCGTCGGCCTGCTCGAACACTCGGCGAGCGGCCGCAAAGGCCCGGGCGAGGCTTCTTCCCATGCCCACGTACTGGGAACCCTGTCCGGGGAACTGAAAGGCGATTTTCACCATGCTTACAGTTCAGGGTACCAAGGATCGCCGCACTTTTCTGCAATCCTTTGCGCCGCCGTATGCGTCAAATTCATTGAAGCCCGGGTCAAGGAGAGGAGGCTTGGAATGAAAAGCACGGCGGGCAGCAAGAAGACGTCCAGAAGCTCGGTCTACTGCCTCATCTGCACTCACACGGTCGAAGCCGACGTCGTGCCCGTTGGCCGAAGGGTGTTCGTGAGAGGCGGGCAGAAGTGCCCGCGTTGCTCGTCCTCGCTGGACGCCGCCTATGTGGTTGGCCAGCAGAGGGCCGCGTGACGCCGGTTGTACAATTGGGGCGGACTTGGTTTATAGTTGTAGACGAACCCATGAACCAGAGGTCCGCATGAGACGCAAGCCAGCGGTGAAGCCCGAGACTGTAGTGCCGCCGGATGTTCTGGACAGGGCGCGAAAGGCCTTCGAGCCGGAAGGCAGCCCCGCGCCTTCCCGGTGCGTCGTCTGCGGCTCCCCCTGTGCCCCCACCTCCACCGAGGGTTTATGCTGGGTGTGCCGCCGCCTGAAGATTAGCGCGTGGCGCGAAGGCGACCAGCAGATGCCTGCCCAGGAGTAGGCTTCTCCTGCAAACCGGTGAGTCTTATCAGTTCCTAGCAAGTGTATCAGCCGGAAAGACGGCCGGGATGTGCGCGCTGAAGGTGGAACCCTTGCCCGGTTCGCTGGAGACCGTGATGGAGCCTCCCATGAGCTGGCAGAGGCGCTGGCTGATCGCCAGCCCCAGTCCGGTCCCGCTGTGCGCCCGCGCGATCGCGGGGTCCACCTGGGAGAAGGGCACGAAGAGCCTGTCGACCTGCTCCGGATGGATGCCGATCCCGGTGTCGTGAACGTGCCAGTGCGTCCACCCGCCGGCTTCGCCCGGCGAGCCCAGTACCTCCAGCGTGACGGTGCCGTTTTCGGTGAACTTGCAGGCATTTCCCAGAAGGTTCAGGAGCACCTGGCGCAGCCTGCCGCGGTCGGTGACGAGCTCCCTCTCGGCAAGCTCGCACTTGACCACCAGCCGGTTTCGGTTTTTCTTGGCCATGGGAGCCACTGTGGCGAGTGTGTCCTCGATCAACTGGCGCGGGTTGAATGATTCTACGTGAAGCTCCATCCGTCCGGCCTCAATCTTGGAGATGTCCAGTACGTCGTTGATCAGCATGAGAAGCTGCGTGCCTGCCGTGCGTATCTTGCCGAGATCGGACACCACCTCGGGCTGCCCCCTCGCTTCCGCATCCTCGGCCATCAGCTCGCTGTAGCCGATGATCGCGTTCAGCGGAGTCCGCAACTCGTGACTCATGCTGGCCAGGAAGGCGCTCTTTGCGCGGTTGGCCTCCTCCGCCTGCGTCTTGGCGATGCCGAGAGAACGGTTTGCCTCGCGCAGATCCGCGGTGCGCGCCGCGACCTCCTGTTCCAGGCGCGCCCTCTGCCTCTCCAACTCCAGGTTGGCCTTTTGAAGCTCGGCGGTGCGCTGCTCCACCATCCGGTTCAGCTCGTCCATCCGCATCCTGGCCTGGCGCGTCATGAGCCACTTCCGCGTGAGCGAGTGGGCGAGTTGGACGGCCTCGATGTTGTCGAAAGGCTTCTTGAGGACCACCAGGTTGTCGGACGATCCCAGGCGCCTGAGGATATCGCTCCACGAGTAGTCCGAGTGGGCGGTACAAATCACCACCTGCAAGTCCGGGTCGACCCCCCAGAGACGGGAGATGGTTTCAACGCCGTCCCATCCGGGCGGCATCCGCACGTCCACGAACGCCAGCGCGTAGGGCTGGCCCGCCGCGATCGACCGTTCGAGCATGGCCAGAGCCTCGTGCCCCTGATATGCCGAATCGAGCTCGAACTCCGAGATCGAGACCGGAGCCACATCGAACAAGAGGCGCTCGTCCTCCTGGAGCTCCGATCCCAACCGGACCTCGCCGACAAGTATCTTGCGCAGATCCTCGTGAATGGCGCGGTTGTCGTCCACGATAAGGATGCGGCGATTGGGTTCCCCGACGGCTCTTGATGTCATGTGTGACTCTCTTGGCGAACTCCGGCGGCGTTGGTGGCGGGCAGTTCCAGGATGAAGGTGGCCCCCCGTCCAGGCCCCTCGCTCTCCGCCCAAAGCGAGCCTCCCAACCCCCTGGCGGTCAGCGCTCCGGAGTGCAGTCCGAAGCCGTGGCCGTCCCTCCTGGTTGTGAATCCATGGGCGAAGACCCGCGTAAGCAGTTCAGGCTCCAGTCCCACCCCCGTGTCCTCGACTGCGATCCGGACTCGATCTTCACCGCTCCGGAACAGACGGAGCCGCACCCGGCGCTCCGGCGCCTGACTCTCTTTGATGGCTTGTTTGGCGTTCCGGAGTAGATTGAGCAGGACCTGAAGGATCGCGTGCTTGTCGGTGAACACCGGCGGAAGATCCTCGAAGTCCCTCTGCACCTGGATCCGGTGCCGGGCGAAGCTGTCCTCGACGATCCGGAGGGCATCCTCCATCAAGCCGGCCAGTGAGACCTCTTCAATCAGGCCGGAGACCTTGGCGTAGTTCTGTTGGGTCGCCACGATCTCCTTTATGTGAGAGACGTGCACCCGAAGTTGATCCAGTTCCTCCGACAGAATGCGACGGTTCTCCTGGAAGTGGCTCCCCAGCTTAGCCAGATAGGGGAGCAGCCGCTCCCCCTTGGGATCCCTGGTGAGGAAGCCGTCGAGGTTGCCTGCGTGCTCCTGCAACAGACCAACGGCGGCCGCCAGGTTGTCCGCGCGCAACTTCTGGAGCCGCTCCGCGCACAGCGTGGCCGACACGTTGACGCTGTTCAGCACGTTGCCCACGTTGTGGAGCACTCCGGTGGCTACCTCGGCCATTCCCGACATGCGGGAGATCTCCACCAGGCGCTGCTGTGCTTCGGCCAACTGGGCATTGGCACGGTCCTTGGCGGCCACCAATTCTCGCAACTCTCTGGTCCGCTCCAGAACGCGTTGCTCCAGGGTCTGTTTCGCCTCCAGCAGCGCCAACTGTGCCCGTTGACGGGTGATCGCCGCCCCCAGCATATCCGCCGCCGCCCGGAAGCTGTCCTGCTCGGCTTCGCTCCACTCTCGCTCCACCAGTCTGTCGGAGAAGCCGAGAAAGCCCCAGTAGCTTTCTTCCACCTGCACCGGCAGCATGATCATGGACCTGACGGTTGAATCGAACATCTCCCGCCCAGACGGTGAAAGCTCCCCAAGGTGCGTTATCACCGGCTTCCCGCTTCGAAGCAGGTCCGCCCACTCGTCCAGACCCACGTCATAGGAGCGCAATCCCTGCCACTTCGGGTCGTCGATCGTCGGCGCGAATCCAGGGGCCACCCACTCGTAGCGCATGCTACTGGCTTGCCTTCCGTCCCCGGCGGGGTGGACCTCAAAGAGGAAGCCCCGGCTGACCCCGGCCGCCGCTCCGATCTTGCCCAGAACTTCCTGGATCACCGTGCGCCAGTCCGGTGCTGTCAGGAATCGCTGCGCCGCGAACCGGACGCTTTCCAGGATGCGGTTGCGCTGCAGAATGGAATCAGCCATGGCGTTGAAGGAGCGCGCCAGGCTCGCCACCTCGTCTCCTCCCAGGGCCGAGGCCCTGGCCGAGAGGTTTCCGTGGGCCACCTCTTGCACCACCCCCTGGAGCTCGAGGATGGGGCGGACCAGCCGCCTGGCGTACAGGACCGACACCAGCAGGCTCAGGCAGACACAGACAACCGTCAGCACTCCCGTACGCCGGTAGACCTCCCGGACGCTTCGGTCGTAGGTTTCCAGCGAGAGACCGACATGGATCCAGCCCCACTGGAGGCCCGAGTAGTCGAACGGCCGCGCGAAATGGTATACCCGCCTGCCAATGCGCGGCACCACCTCGATCTTGCCGGTGGCAACTCGCTCCTCGGGCCGCCAGAAGGCTTCCAAGGTCCCGTAGCGCCATCCCCGGTGGTCCACCGCCACCGCCAGACCGTCGTTCCTTGCGATCACCAGGAAGTCGATCGCCGGGTCGCCGGAGACCACCTGCAAGCACTGGTCCACCAGGCTGCTGAAGTCCTCTGAGATCGCCGCCCCCGCCGTGACGTCCCGCAAAGAGGAAGCCACTCCCTGAGCCCTCGATAGGAGCGCTTCCCGAAGCTCCTTCTTCTGCTGGGGGATGATCGCCGTGACAAAAAGGCCGAGGGTCAGAAGCGCCACCAGCCACGTGAGACCTGAGATCCGGCCGGTGATGCTCCGCCAGTTCACTCGGGCCTCCTCAAGCTCCCCGTCCCCTCCCGGTTGCTGAGCCGCTCGGCGGTCTTCACCAGTGCGATGGTGGGGGCAAGTGAACTGGCGTCCCTGAGGCGGAAGCGGCCTCCCTGGAACAGCGCGATCAACTGCTGGCCGACCGGGCTGTCGGGCAGGCTCAGGAGCGCTTGGGCGAACCGCCTTCTGCGGTCCGGCGTGCTGTCCTTCTGGAAGGCCATCACAATTGGTACCAGCTTCGGTGACGTCTCAACGATGCAGAGCTGCCTCTGAAGCTGAGGATTCAGCTCGCACAGGGTTTCGTACATCCGGCGCGTAACCATGCATGCATCGGCTCGCCGGAAGAAGACGGGCAATACGACGCCCCTGGAAAGGTTGGTGTCCTGCGTGATAGCGGAAAGGAATCCTTCGATTCTGCCGGCCCCGAGTTCGTTTGCCAGAATCCGGAGCCAGGCTGGTGCCAGGCACATTGTCGGGTTTCCGTAGATCGTCAGCTTGCGTCCGCGGAGGTCCCGGAAGCTGCGAATGCCGCTCTCCTGGTGGGCGAGGATGAGGTACTCCTCCCCGCGGGTCGCGTAGACTTCGTCCAGGACAAGCAGGGACTGGTCCGCGTAGTCGGCCACCTGAAGATAGTCCAGGACCGTTGCGGCAAAGCCCTCCACCTCTCCCCGGCGGACAGCGTGCAGCAACTGCTCGCGGGTGACCAGAACCCCCCGCCGGAAGTCGATCCCCATACCCAATTGCTTCTCGACTGTGCCGGCCCACACCTTCAACGCGGCCCGGGCGTCGTTCTCATTGACGGAAACCATGAGGTTGACCGAGACGACCATTCGGAAGGGCGGCGCAGCCGTCCCCGGCTCGCCCGTCTCCCCGGCTGCAAGGAGCAGCGCAGGCAGCGTGATGGTGAGGGCAGCCGGCCACGGGAAACGCCCCATCGCTCACCTCCTAGCCTCGGCGCGGATCCGGTCCGCCGCGGCCAGCAGTTCGAGGGTGGTGCGCAGCACCGATGCGTCCCGTACCACCAGCCGTCCCGCCTGAAACAGCGTCAGGACCTGCTGGCCCGCCGGGCTGGTGTGCAGCCGCAAAACCGCGTCCAGAAATCCGTTCTGCCTTTTCGGAGGACAATCCCTGTGGAACGCCATCAGAATCGGCACCAGCGGCGGCGATGCCGCCATCATCCGGAGTTGCCTGCCAACCTGGTAATTCAACTCGCAGGCAGCATCGAAACTGCGCCGCGTGAGCAGACATGCGTCGACCTTCTGGAAGAAGACCGGCAGAATGACTCCCTTGGAGACCCTGGTTTCACTGGTTACGGCGCTGAAGTGCGCCTCGACGGCGCCCCAGCTCGGGGCCCCCAACGTCGCCTGAAGCCAGGCCGGCGCGAGGCAGGTAGCCGCCGCTTTGTGCAGCACCAGGCTGTGCCCTCGAAGCTCCTGGAGGCTGCCGATGCCGCTGGCGTCCCGCACAACGATGAGGTACTGCTCTCCCTTGCCGGCACGCTGTTCGTCAACGAGCAGCGTCGCCGGATTCAGGTATGCCGCCACACCGCGGTACTCCGGTACGGTGAGAGCGACTCCGTCTACCTGGCCGTCCCGGACTGCCTGGACCAACCGTTCGGGTGCCGCCAGGATCTCACGTTCCCAACCGACTGGCATCTGCGCCTGTGGCAGGATGCTCGCGGCCCAGACCTTGAGCGACGCGCGCAGGTCGTTCTCGTTGACCTCTCCCATCAACGACCTTGAGACCATGACCCGGAAGCCGGCGCCGTCCTCGCCCCTCGCTGACGGCGACGCCCACGCCGCCGCCCACAGCAGCGGCAGCCGCGCGGTGAACTGCCGTCTCGTGCTGCGACTCATCGCTCCACTCCGGTCGCCATTACGGCTTGGCGCCGAGCTTCTCATGCACTTCCGTCCCCACCACCAGGCTGAGCTGGCTAAGCACGGCTACATAGTCGTAGCGCGCCTTGTAGTGCTGCGCGGCCATGAGCGCCTCCATCAACTGCGCCTTGATCACGTCCCCCGTTTCCACCAACTCGCTCTGGTAGGCGCGGGTGTTCAACTCGCGGTTTTCCGCCGCGGCCTGCATGGCGCGCAAGGTGGCCTGCTGGCTCTTGGCCGCCGCGTCCAGGCTCAGCACCAGATCCTTGATCTGCAAGCCCAGGCCCTCGCGCAGGAGGAACTGGGTTTCCTTCAATTGATGCACCCTGGCCAGGGTTTCGCTGACCTTGTTCTGAGTCAGAAAGCCGTTGAACAGCGGGAACTCGATCCCCAGGCCCGCCGTCCACCCCGTGCGGTTCTGGGGCGTGGACATCCCGCTGTTGAAGCCATCGTTCCACCAGCGGTGCAGTTCCCCGGTCAGGGCGACCTTCGGCAAATAGCCGCTGCGTGCCGTGGTAACGGCTCCCTGAGCCGCCCGGATCGCCGCTTCCAGCTTGGCCCAGTCGGGGTTGAACTGATAGGAAGAGCTCACCAGCTCCTGGAGACTGCCCGCGCAGGCTTCGAAAGGTATCTCTTCGGAAGCCGGCCGGACGCTCTCCTGCCACGACAGGCCGATCGTTCCCGCCAGCGCCGCCTGCGCCATGGCCTCGTTCTTCTCGAGGAGTGCCACCATGGAGCGCAGCGACTCCACCATCACCAGATTGTCGAGGTAGTCGGCGCGTGTGACGGTTCCGGAGCCTTCCTTGTAGACCGATTCGGTCAATTGCAGGGTGACCTCCATGCGGGCCAGGGTGTCTTTGCCCACCTGGTGCACTTGCCGGGCGAGCACCGCGCCCCAGTACATCCGCTTGACCCCATCGATGATCTCCAGATCCGTGCGGCGCGCGTCCTCGCGCATCATGGCCACCAGGCCGCCGGTTTGGGTGCGCAGGCCCGAGCGCATTCCCCCGTCGAACAGGAGCCACTTGAAATCGAGCGAACCCATGATCAGGTCCCGGTCGATCACCCTGATGTTCTGTTCGGGAATGCCGAAGGCCGAGGCCGGCGTGTTTACGGTTTGACCGAGGTAGCTGACAGGGAGCTGAACGCTGGCCGGCGGAAAGCCGGGGCCGAAGGTGTTGGCCGGGATTGTCACAAGCGCCGCGCCACCCGGGACCGGGATGGTCTGTGCCGGAACCGGGAAGGTGGAGGCCGGGAAGAGGAAATTCGTGGGCTCGTCAAGGCGCTGATAGCCGCCTTTCAGAGTCACCTGCGGCCAGTAGCCGGCCAAGGCCTGCCGGTGCTGCGCTTCCGCCATCGCCACGGCGAACCTGGAGGCCGGCCGCAGGTGATTGGCCTGAAGTGCCAGATCGATGCATTGCTGCAGATTCAGGACCCGCGTGCTGCCGGGGGACGGCGTTTGAGCCCGCACACCGGTGAGACATACGGCGAACGCCGCAAGCCGGGCGCATCCCTTCAAGAATCGGGCAGGGTGAGACACATGAATCTCCACCTTCCCCTATCGGCGGAATCTTCAGGGACCTTAAGGACTGCTCCGCGCAGGCGGTCAGGCCCCGGCGGGGTCGCCGGAGTCCGGGTCCAGCCCTAGCTGGGCGACGGCATTGCGGGCCGCGGCCGTATCGTACCGCCCCTCACGGGCCAAGGCGGCCAGCGTCGCTGCGGCAATGGTCTCGGCGTTCACCTCAAAGTGACGCCGAAGCTGCTGGCGATTATCGCTGCGGCCGAAACCGTCGGTGCCCAGGGCCGTGAGCCTTCCGGGGAGCCAGGGCGAAACCTGGTCGGCGACGATCTTCATGTAGTCGGTGGCGGCCACGATGGGGCCGCGGGCTCCGGCAAGCGCCTGGACCAGATACGGGCTCCGGGGCGGCTCGCCCGGGTGCAGCCGGTTCCAGCGGTCCACGGCCAGCGCCTCGCGCCGCAGTTCGTTGTAGCTGGTGACGCTCCAGGCGTCAGCCTGCACCTGGTACCGCTCGGCCAGAATGGTCTGCGCCCGCAGGGCTTCGTTCATGATGGAGCCGCTGCCGAACAGTTGTGCGACGGCATCCCCACCGGGCGCGGTCCGGAAGCGATAGATGCCCCGCACGATGCCCTCGACCACCCCCTCGGGCATCGGCGGCTGAACGTAGTTCTCATTGCCGACGGTGAGGTAGTAGAAACGATCCTCCTCCTCCTGATACATGCGCCGGATGCCGTCCTGGAGAATGACGGCGATCTCGTAGGCGTAGGCTGGATCATAACTGGCGCAGGTGGGAACGACGCTGAACAGGACGTGGCTGTGGCCGTCCTGGTGCTGCAGCCCTTCGCCGGCGAGCGTGGTGCGCCCGGCCGTGGCTCCTACCATAAAGCCCTTCCCGCGCGAGTCGCCGAAGGCCCACACCAGGTCGCCCACACGCTGAAAGCCGAACATCGAGTAGTAGATGAAGAACGGGATCATGGGCACGCCGTAGTTGGCGTAGGCCGTGCCGGCGGCCGTAAAGCTGGCCATCGAGCCGGCCTCGTTGATGCCCTCTTCCAGGATCTGCCCGTCCTGGGCCTCCTTGTAGTAGAGGAACATCTCCTTGTCCACCGGCTCGTAGAGCTGACCCTTGCTGGCATAGATGCCGAACTGGCGGAACAGCGACTCCATGCCGAAGGTCCGCGCCTCATCCGGAATGATGGGCACGATGTAGCGGCCGAGCTCGGGGTGCTTGAGCAGCAACGTCAGTGCGCGAACGAAGGCCATCGTGGTTGAGACTTCCCGTCCCTCCGAGCCGGCCAGCGTCTCGGCGAAGAAATCGAGCGGAGGCGCGGTGATCCGGATCGGCTTCACCTCGCGCGCCGGCAGGTAGCCGCCAAGCTCGCGCCGGCGCTCACTCAGGTACTGCATCTCGGGGCTGTCCTCGGGCGGCCGGTAAAAGGAGACCGTGTGCACGGTTTCGTCCGGGATGGGAATCGAGAACCGGCGGCGGAAGTTGTCCAGCTCTTGCTCGTTCAGCTTTTTCTGCTGGTGGGTGATGTTGCGGCCTTCGCCAGCCTCGCCCATGCCGTAGCCCTTGATGGTCTTGGCCAGAATCACCGTCGGGCCGCCCGTGTACTCGATCGCCCGCTTGTAGGCGCTGTAAACCTTCTCCGGGTCGTGGCCGCCGCGGGGGAGCTTGAAGAGCTGGTCGTCGGTGAGGTCCTCGACCATGCGGAGCAGCTCGGGGTACTTGCCGAAAAAGACCTTGCGCACGTAAGCTCCGCCGCGGACGGCGAAATTCTGATAGTCGCCGTCCACGCACTCTCCCATGCGCTTTACCAGCAGCCCGGTGGTGTCGCGCGCCAGCAGCTTGTCCCACAGACCGCCCCAGACGACCTTGATCACGTTCCAGCCCGCGCCGCGGAAGGCCGATTCCAACTCCTGGATGATCTTGCCGTTCCCGCGTACCGGTCCATCGAGTCTCTGCAGGTTGCAGTTGACCACGAAGATCAGGTTGTCCAGATGCTCGCGCGGGGCCAGGGTGAGGGCGCCCAGCGATTCCGGCTCGTCGGTTTCGCCGTCGCCCAGGAACGCCCAGACCTTGCGTGGGGTGCGCGGGATGGCCCCGCGGTTCTCCAGGTAACGCATGAAGCGGGCCTGGTAAATGGCGTTGATGGGGCCCAGACCCATGGAGACGGTTGGGAACTGCCAGAAGCCGGGCATCAGCCATGGATGGGGGTAGCTGGAGAGCCCGGGATGATCGCGAAGCTCGTGCCGGAAATGCTCCAGGTGCTTTTCGGTGAGACGGCCTTCGAGGAAAGCGCGGGCATAGATGCCGGGAGAGGCATGGCCCTGGAAGTAGATGAGGTCGCCGGGCTGGTCGCCGTAGGAGGCGTGGAAGAAATGGTTGAAACCCACTTCGACCAGCGTGGCGAGCGAGGCGTAGGTCGAGATATGGCCGCCGATGCCGGGATCGTACTTGTTGGCGCGCACGACCATAGCCATGGCATTCCAGCGGATGATGCTCTTGATCGTTCGCTCCAACTCGCGATTGCCGGGATAAGGCTCTTGCTCCGCCACGGGGATGGTGTTGACGTACGGGGTATTCAGGCTGTGCGGGAAGACGACGCCGCTGTGGCGCGCCCGTTCCAGCAGGCGATCGAGCAGAAACGAGGCGCGCTCGACGCCGGCTTCATCAACGACCGCGTCAAGTGCTTCAACCCACTCGGCGGTCTCTTGCGGATTCAGGTCTTCCCCAGTCTCTGTCTTGGCTCTGAGCATGTTCGGCAGGCCGTCTACTTCCAACATAGCATCCCGCGTCAGGAACTCGTTATCTGACAAGCCGGTGCGCGTCCGGCACCGCCGCCGCGCCCACAACGTCTTTCTCCAAACCAATCGCCGCGGGCTGCGTATTAGTTTACGTGGGGCGGCGGCTCCTGGCCCGAGTCCCCATTCTCGACATGAGCCTCAAGCTGCCCCTTGCCCCACTCTTACTACTCGCTGCTCTCGCCGCGACGGCGGCAACCCCCGATGCTGAGCCGCAGGAGATCCAGGCCGCGCTACTGGCTACGCCACCGGTCATCGACGGGGTGCTCGACGACGCCGCCTGGCAGTCGCCGCCGCAGAAGCTCGGAACCTGGATCACCTATAACCCGTTGTTCGGCGACCAGTTGGCCCAGAAGACCGAGGTCTGGGTGGCCTACGACCGGCGTTATCTCTACTTCGCCTTCCGCTGCCTGGATCCGGAGCCTGGAAAGATCAAGACCAGCGTCAGCCGCAGGGACACGCAGTGGAACGACGATTGGGTCGGGTTGAGCCTGGATTCGATCGGCAGCCGTCAGATGTCGTACGACATGTTCGTCAATCCGAGCGGCGTCCAAGGCGATATCCTCACCAGCAGCACCGCGGGGGAATCGACGGCGGTCGATTGGGTTTGGGACAGCGCCGGGCGGCGCACCGAGCGGGGCTACGAGGAGGAGATTCGCCTGCCGCTCAAGAGCATACGGTTCCCCGGCGGCGCCGACGTGAGGATGGGGATCCTGTTCTGGCGGCGGGTCAGTCGGCTGGGAATGTCCGCCTCCTGGCCGTCGCTTCCGCCTGGCAAAACCCGATTCACGCGATACGCCACCCTGGTGCTCCATGATCTGGACCAGCCGCTGAGGCTGGAGCTGATGCCCAACGTGACCTCTTCATGGAGCCAGGAGCGCGCCGAGCCCGCACGCTGGGCCAACGGTAAGCTGACGCCGGACGCGGGCCTGACCGTGAAGTACGGCATCACCTCCTCGGTTACGCTGGACGGGACGTTTCGTCCCGACTTCAGCCAGGTGGAGAGCGATGCCTACCAGGTGGAGGTGAACCAGCGCTTTCCGATCTTCTACAGCGAGAAGCGCCCGTTCTTCATGGAAGGGATGAACATGTTCGAACTGGCCGGCTCGGGCGGGGACGGCAATATGAGGACTGCGGTCCACACGCGGCGGATCCTCGACCCGGCCTTCGGCGTCAAGCTCACGGGCACGGCTGGCAAGGTGAATTTCGCCACGCTCTCGGCCTCGGACGAAGGGCCGGGCCAGGGGGATGTCGCGCCCTCGCTGGCGGGCAAGGACAAGCTCTTCAATGTGGCGCGGGCGATCTACTCACTTAGCGAAGGCAACTACGTGGGAGGGTTGCTGGTCGACACCGACTTCGGTCCGGGCTTCAACCGGGTGGCGGCGGCGGACACCTCGCTGCACTTCGGCGAGCACCTCTACGCCAACGCTACGCTCATCGGGACCGAGACGAAGGATGCCGAAACGTTGGCCCGGCAGTCGGGAGTGGGCGCCCAGGCCACCTACGGACACAACAGCAAACTGTACAACACCTACGTTCAGCTTGAGCACTACGACACGGGTTTCCGGATGGACACGGCGTTCTACAACCGGACGGGCTTCTCGGGCGGCAACGCCTACTTCGCGCGCAGCTTCTACCCCGACGCCAAACGTCATCCCTGGTTCAAGAGATTCGTGGCTTTCGTGTTCGCCAATGGCGGCCTGGACCGCCCGGAAGGGGGAGACGAAGCGTTCGGCCTCGCGGGAGTGCGGTTCAACTTCACGCGCCAGGGATTCTTCCGGATGGACGCCGGAGGCGGGCGCACGCCGTGGCGGAACCGGGAGTTTCCTTTCCGCATGGCGCGCATCATGGGGAACGGCCAGTTGTTCCGCTGGCTCAATGTTGACGGGAGGGTCGAGTTCAAACCGCGGTCGGTGTACTACGATCCGGAGAGCCCCTTTCCTGGAAGGGAGCGGAACTACTCGTTGAGCGGCACGTTCCAGCCAACCTCGAACGTGAGCCAGCAGTTGTCATTCAACCGGAACACGTTCGACCGGCTCCGTGGGGCGGGCCGCGTTTACGCCGTCAACGTCCTCAACTCAAAGACGACCTATCAATTCAACCGGTACTTCTCGGTGCGGGCCATCGGGCGCTATGACAGCTCACGCAACCGGGTCCTGGCCGACCTGCTCGGCGCCTGGGAATTGGCGCCGGGAACGGTGGCCTACGTGGGATACGGGGCGCTGTACGAGCGCAGGGGATGGGACGGCGAAGACTGGCTGTCCGGACAAGGGAGTTACCTCAACACACGCAGAGGTTTCTTCTTCAAGCTGTCCTATCTGTACCGTCTCTGAGCCAGTTAATTGCCCGGGTCGGCGTCCACCTTCATGAACATGGTCAGCACCGCGCTGATGGTGTAGAGCACGGCGAAGATCCACATTACGCCACCGACGCCCACCACGGGCAGGAACAGGCCGGCGATTCCCGGGCCCACCCAACTGCTGGCGCCGGCGCCGAGATTGAGGATCGACATGGCCGCGCCCTTGCGCTCCGGCGCCAGCGCCGCCATGATGGCGCCGAGCGGAGTATAGGCGGACAGCATGGCCCCGTAAAACATGCCCGCCAGGACGGCAAGCATGTAATTCGGCGGGTGGCCCTGCATCGAGTAGTAGAGGGCCAGCGTGGATGTCGCGCATCCGACTCCGCCGAACAGCATCACGGTCTTGCGCCAGCCGAACTTGTCTCCTATGATCCCGAACAAGAGGTTGAAGATCACGTTGGTGATGGAGAGCGCGGCAAGAAGGCGCAGCCACTGGCTGAGCGTGAAGCCCACCGTAGTGGTGGTGTAGACCGGCAGAAAGACAAGGAACCCGAGCTGCGCGGCCGTATTGATGGTGCGGATGATGCCGCCGATCCCGATCTTCGGGATCTCCCACATGATGGTCGCGCTCGAGATAAGCGCCTTGATGGGGTTTTCGCCCGCCGCGGCGGCGCGATGGGTGCCGCTGGGATCGCGGAGGCCGACCAGGGCCAAACCGGACACCACGACAAACAGCATCGACCACCACAGAGTCTGATACGGGCCGATCAGCGGAACCAGGAAGCTCGCCAGCAGAGAGCCGAGCGTCGGGAAGCCGCCCGCGTAAGCCAGCCAGTACCAGCCGAGCGAGGTCCCCAGGTTCTTGGAGGGCGTGGCCACGGTAATCCAGACCAGGAAGCCAAAGGCGAACAGCGGGTAGCCGAAACCGCGCAGCGCATAGCTCAGTAGTATGAGCGTGTAATTACCCGGAGCGACTCCCAGCAGCAGGAAGGCGGCGTGGAACACAATCCAGATCACCACCCCGAGCGCCATGACGCGCTTCGGCCCCCAAAGGTCGGAGAGCGCGCCGGCGAGCCACGCCGCGAAGGTGGCGGTGATGCCGTAGACGGTGAACACCAGCGCCACGGCGGATTGCGAGAATCCGCGATCGTTCAGATAAGCGGAAAGGAAGCCGGATTCGATTCCGCATCCGCACATGATGAGGAGGACGGCGACGAATCCCCAGAACAGCGGCGGGTGCATTCCCAGGCGTTCCAGAAACGGTGAGCTTGGCTTGTCGGGGTTGGCGGCTTGCATGAAGGCTCCTTGGACTGAATGGTCATACTATCAGGGGCGAAGTGGGGTTTCAATGGCGGGGCGGAGAAGCGCCGCCGAACCCCGCTAACGTTTCAGCCCCACGACGATGTACGGAGTCTGTATTTCGAGATCGGGATAGATGCGGCCGTTGCCGCGGCGATCGACGATCTCGATGAAGTACATCAGATCCCATTGAGGATCGATGAAGGAGGC
This sequence comes from Bryobacteraceae bacterium, assembly GCA_041946685.1. Lineage (GTDB taxonomy): Bacteria > Acidobacteriota > Terriglobia > Bryobacterales > Bryobacteraceae > JBHGAV01. The sequence goes on from JBHGAV010000041.1 coordinate 30,794, forward strand.
CGGAATGCTCGCTGCGTACATGCCGGAGCGCGAGTCAAGGGTCATCTCCGCCGTCTGGTAATCCTCCTTCTGGTTGACGTGCCGATAGCGGAGACGAACCCACTTGACCCCCTCAGGCGCCTTGACATTCACCCTGACCACGTAATCCTGGCCAGGAACGGCCACCGCCGATGGCGGCGCAATGGCCACCGTCGGCAGCCTCGGACTTGGGTCGCGCGACGGGATGCGGGCGGTCCTGGCGCCGGCAGGCGCGGTTGCTGTCTGGCGCTCGGCCAGCAGCTTCTCGAATTCCACCTCCAGCGCCTTCAACTCCTCCTTCCAATGATGGGGGAACCGCCTGCCGGACGGACCGAACCACATGTTCTCGCTATAGAAGTCGCCCGCGGCTTGGACCAGCTCGCGCCAGGCCTGAATCGCCTTGCGTTCACCGGCAATGGCCTCGTCAAACGCCCCCAGATCGCCCGCCTGCTTATACAGGTTGTAGTTGACGCCGGCGAGCTGGCGCCAGGAGTGATAGCGCGCCATGGCCGCGAGCATCTTCACGTCGGTGACAGTCGACTTGAACTCGTTGCTGCTCTCCTTCCCGCCCAGGGCCCGCTCCGCCGCTGCCACTTCCGCCAGGATGGCCTCCGAGGTCTCGGCGAACCACCGGCTGGTTTCCTCAGGACGGCGCATCGCCGTGTCTGTTCCCTCCAGGATGCTGGTGGCGGCTTCGCGCAGGTTCATGAACTGCTGGATGTCGCTGCCCTCCTCCTGCCCGGCGAATTCCGGAAGGCTTCCCAGGTGCATCATTTCCGGCCAGCCGGTCGTCGTGGGGAACATCCGGTATGGTACGCTGGCGGCGACAACCCTCGGCAGAACCCGGCTCGCGAGCTGCACCGCCTTCATCACGTGCGGCGCGGCCCCGGCGCCGAACCTGCGCAGGTATTCCTGCTCCCACACGTCGGATGCCGCCTGAGGGTTGTACATGAGCCGGCCCCACACGCGGTAAAACGCCCAGTATCGCTCGAACTCGTAATCGTAGTAACGGTAGCGGGGATTCAGACAGTCGCGCGGCTTCGCGTCGTGAGGCTCGCCGAGCATCTTGGTGGCAAGCATCTCGGTGACCGCGAGGCCCTGGCCGTCGTACAGCCGTGCGCTGGTCGTCATCCGCCGCGCATATTCCGGGTCAGCCCACAGGAGTATGCGCTGCGTGCCTCCGTTCCACAGTGTCCAGTTCATCCTGTAGGTCTGCGGGTATTCCAGGAGATCGGCGTAACTGTGCCGGGCGTCCATCTGGTTCTGCTTGTTGATGTGCGTTGGATGGTAGGGGAGGCCCATCTGCTCCATCCAGATTTTGGTGTCGAGCTGCACCGTGATGCCCTGCGACTGCGCGTCCTTGATCACCGACTTCGGGAGGCCCTTGGCGCGCAGCTCGAGCCGCACGTTCCGCTTGTTCTTGCTGAAGAAACCGAAGACCTCGTGCCAGAAAGGTTCAATCTCTGCCGGACGCAGCCCGGACTCGTTGTGCATGCGGAACTGCGTCGTCTCGATTTCGGGGAACGTCTCGTAGAACTTCTTCAGGGCCGCTACGGTATAGGGCACGAGGTTGTTGGTGTCCAAACCCCATACGAGGCCCGGCACCGGCTTGGTTCCGTCCGATGCCCAGGGGTTGGCCCCGTCCTGTCCCTGCGCCTTTCCCCGATAGATGTGCTCCCAGAGGCCGGGCTTGATGAGGATTCCGCGTTCCGACGCGAGGCGGAATACCCTCTTCAGCGCCGCAAAGTTCCGCGCCTGCTGTTCGGCGGTGAGGCCCACGACGCGCACCTCCGGGAAACCCTCCACATCAAAGAAGTAGGGATAGATCGGCGTCATGTAGCCACCGTCTTCGTACCCGAACGTCAGGACCAGCCGGTTGATGCGATTCGCGGCAAACATGTCGAGATACCGCACCCAGAACTGCTCATCGTGGAGGCGGCTCTCGAAGTACGCCTGGTTCATCGTGAAGATGACCACGCCGCGTTCTTTCAGATAGGGAGCTTCGGAGGCGTCGCGGACGAACCGGAACGGGTCGCCGCCGCCGGGGGTCCAGGCTACGCGATCCGCAACGTCGAGCGCGGCGTACATCAAGCCGGTTCCGTCTGCGCCCGCCAAGACAATGGCAGGCATCCCCCGATAGCTCGCGCTTTTGCGGACCGTCAACGCTTCGGCGTCCCCCGGCACCGGCGCCTTCGCCGCCCTCAGGGCCTCGGCCGCAGGACCCTGTCCGAGTCCGAGGCCGGCGAGCACCACGAAATCCGAACTCTCAAGCTGGCCGTCTCCCTCCGAAACGGCGATGCCCTTGCTCCGCAGCGCCTCCGTGAACTTCCGGATGCCATACCGGCCGGCGGCATCCAGCGTGATGTCGGTGATTACCGCAACCCTCCTGACGGCGCCGGCTGGTTTGGACACGGAGGGTTGAGCGCTCGCGTCCGAAAGCGCCTCGCTTGCGGCCTTGATGGCCAGGCCCGCGGCCAACAGAAGAGGAAGAAAGCCGAAAACGAACAGCTTGAACGTCCTCAAGGTACGATGCATAGATTCGGGCGCCTCCAAGTCGTCGTTCCAGTCTCGCGCCGCAGATGCCGATGCGCAAGTGCTAATGTGTGGTTGTTATGCCTACCCGACCCCGACCGTTTCTGGTGATTGCCCTGCTTTTCGGCTTCTCACTGTCCGCCGCCGATTTTGTCATGAAGGTGACCGACAACGGCTATCTGGACACCCAGGGCTTCAGCGTGATCCTGTATCACACCCCCTTCGATCGAACCTTCCTTGATCAGAAGACCACCGCCATGGAGATGATTCTCCACGGGCACCGTATCGCCACCAACGGTGATATTCGCCTGCGTCCCACACCGGAACAATGGGACGAGGCGGCCGTATACAAGGATCGTCAGGCCGACAAGGAGACCGGACGCCTCAGCGCGCGGCTGAGCTACCCCGATTACCAACTGGATTACCGGCTGGAAGTGGTCCCGGAGCCGGGCGGCGTGCGGGTCAGCGTGCATCTTGACAAGCCGCTGCCGGAGAGACTCGCGGGCCGCGCCGGCTTCAACCTCGAGTTTCTCCCTTCGATATACATGGACAAGGTCTACATGGTCGACGGGGGCGCGGCGGGTGTGTTTCCGCGGACGCCGCGCGACCCGATGGTGAATGCTCCGCCTCCGCCCGGAGAGCCGAAGAGACTCCCCTATCAGGAAGAATGGAACGAGCAGCGGGGCTACGCGCAACCGGCGCCCTTTGCTACCGGAAAGAGCATCACCCTGGCCGCGGACGACCGGCAGTACCGCGTCAAAGTGACTTCGGACAACGGCCCGCTGATGCTCTTTGACGGACGAAACCGGGCGCAGAACGGTTGGTTTGTTCTCCGCACCCTGATTCCCTCCGGCACGACCGAAAACGCGGTGGTCTGGCACATTCGCCCGGACGTGATCCCGAATTGGACGCGGCCTCCCATGGTGGCTCACAGCCAGGTCGGCTATCCACCCGACTATCCCAAGGTCGCCGTCATTGAACTCGATCCAAAGTACAACGCACCCAAAACGGCGAGAGTGTTGCGCCTCAGTGAAGACGGCGCCTACCGGCAGGTGTTCGAGGGCCCGCTCTCCGAACCCACGCCGTTCCTCCGTTACACTTACGCGAAGTTCGATTTCTCGGCGCTCAGAGAGCCCGGCATGTACGCGATCGAGTACGCCGGCGAGCGAACCGAACTGTTCCCGATCGCCAAGGACGTGTACAGCAGGACCTGGCAGCCCAGCCTGGACACCTATCTGGCGACGGCCATGGATCACATGGAAGTCCGCGAGGGTTACCGCCTGTGGCACGGGGTTTCCCATCTTGACGACGCGCGCCAGGCGCCTCCGAACCGCCAGCATTTCGACGGGTGGTCGACCGGGGCGAATCTCGACTCGCCGTACAAGGGCGGCGAGCACATCCCCGGATTGAATGTCGGCGGATGGTATGACGCGGGCGACTTCGACATCCAGACCCGGAGCCAGTTCTCGGTCATCCAGGACCTGGCACTGGCCTACAGGGAATTTGGGCTGAAGTGGGACCAGCTTACGGTGGACTGGGAGGCCCGTTCGGTCGAGATGCATCGTCCGGACGGGGTCCCGGACATATTGCAGCAGGTGAAGCACGGCGTTCTTCAGGTGCTGGCCCAGATCAAGGCCGTTGGGCATACCTTCCCCGCGATCAACGAGCCCACGCTGCGGCAGTACACCCACCTCGGCGACGGCGCATCGAAGACAGACGGCTTCATTTACTCGGAGAAGCTTGGCCCGAACCAGGTGGAGGGCAATTTCTCCGGAAAACCCGATGACCGCTGGGCTTTCACGACCAAGTCGGCGAGTATGCAGTATGGATCCGTGGCCACGCTGGCCGCGGCGGCCTCGGTGCTCAAGGGCTATGACGATGCGCTGGCCAAGGAGTGCCTGGAAACGGCGATCAAGGTGTGGGACGAGGAGCACTCCAATCCCACCCCCGCGCCGAGCCGCGGCGGGGGCCCCGCCGGAATGGCGTCCAACGATGAGTGGAACGCAGCCGTGCAACTGCTGATTGCCACAGGCGGCAGCGAGATCTACAAGAAGCGCGTGCTGGAGCTGTTTCCTTCCGTGGTGCCGCGGTTCGGCTTCGGCGGCTGGACGGCGGTGCACGTCCTGCCGTACATGGATGCAGCTTTCAAGAAGCAGGTCGAATCAGCCGTGCGGACTTACGTTGAGCAGCAGGACAAGGAACTGTCGGCCACACCGTTCGGGGTGCCGCCGAGCCGGGGCGGTTGGGGAGCCTCCAACAGCGTGATCGACATGGGCCAGCGGATGTACTTCCTGCATAAGGCCTTTCCGGACATCGTGGGCAAGGAATACACGCTGCGCGCGGCGAACTACATCCTGGGCACGCATCCGGTTTCGAGCACATCCTACGTTTCGGGGGTCGGCACGAAATCGAAGCTGAAGGCTTACGGCAACAATCGCGCGGACAACTCATTCATCACCGGCGGCGTCATCCCAGGGTATGTCGTGATCAGGCCGGACTTCCCGGAGTGCATCGACGACTTCGGCTTCCTCTGGTTTGAGCACGAGTACGTGATCACCGTGGCCAGCCGCTGGATTCTGGCGGCCAACGCCGCCGACGCACTGGTCAGGTAGACGTGCGGTAGGCTCTCAGGGCTCGCATTCGATGGCGAGCATGGCCATGTCGTCGCCGGGCCGCGCGGGAGCGCACCAGTTCTCGACGCGCGATATCAATTCGCGCAGGCTCTCATCGAGCGGCCGGTCCCGCTCCTGGCCGCAGACTTCCTGGAGCCTCGCTGCGCCGAACTCCTCGCCGGCGGCGTTCTCCGCCTCCGTGAGCCCGTCCGTGGCCAGGTACAGGCGGTCTCCCGGTTCAAGCTTCACTCCCCGCACCTCGTAGCCAGCATTCGGGAGGAGCCCCACCGGGATGCCGCTGGATTCGAGAACCTCCGGCGCCCGGCCGGGGCACACAAGGATCGGACCCGGATGTCCGGCCGTTACGAATCGAAACTCGCGTGTCCGGGTGTCTATGACCCCGTAGACCATGGTGAAGTACTGGAGCGCCCGCGGCCCCATCCTGAAGTGCTTATTCAAACGCTCAACCACAACCGCGGGCGGCGCAACGCGATAGGCGCCGGGACTCTCAGGAGAAGCCTGATACAGGAAGGAACGATCGGCCACCGGCGACAAGACGTGACTCAACGTCACCGAGAGCAGCGCCGCGGCGACGCCGTGCCCGGATACGTCCAGGATGTAAACTCCGACGTGGTGCTCGTCGAGTTGCAGCACGTTGAGGAAGTCTCCGGCCAGTTCCTGGCATGGGTGGAACTCCCACGCGAACCGGACGCCGGGGATCTCGGGCGGTTCGGCGGGGAGCAGGGAGCGCTGCACGGCTGCGGCCGCGTCGAGATCCTGTTTGAGACCGCGGTTGGCGGCCTCAAGTTGCTCGTTGGCCTGCTTCAGGGCGTCCTGCGCATTCCTCTCGGCCGTCACATCGGACTGCACGGCGATGAAATGGGTCACAAGGCCGGACGAATCGCGCACCGGCGTGATGGAGAGGCGGTTCCAAAAAGTGGTTCCATCTTTGCGGCGATTCAGGAGCTGGACCGTGATTTCGCGTTGCTCGCGGAGCGCCGCTCGAAGCTGATCCAGGGTCGCCGCATCGGTTTCGGCCCCCTGAAGAAACCGGCAATTGCGGCCCATCACCTCATCCGCCGAGTACCCGGTGAGCCGCTCAAAGCCCGCGTTCACGTAGATCAAGGGGTTATCGGGCAAGCGGGCATCGGCGATTGCGATGCCCTCGGCGGCCACGGCCAGCGCTCGGTCTTTGAGTTGAAGCTGCGCCCTGAAGCGCCGGCGCTCCAGGCTTGTCGCGCGAGCCGCTCTTGATCCCATATGGCCTATACGACCATTTAGCAGCCCAGCCGCGCAACCCGGCGGCTTGGCCCGGCATACTGCACGATTGACGCCCTGCTGTAAGGCAGGTCGGGCCGCCTCAGAATGTGTACAGCGGCGTGCCGGGCGAGGGCGGGGCGTCCTCGCCGCCGGCGCCGACCAGTTGCTCCTCGGCCTCCTTAATCGGGCGGACAAACAGGCCCGTGTCGCCCAGGTAGACCTCCAGGTCGGCCGGCCGCGGCAGCGAACCCTGGATCAGCGCCTCGCTGAGCGGGTCCTCGATGTACTTCTGCAAGGCCCGGCGCAGCGGCCGCGCCCCGTAGCTGCGGTCGGCGCAGGTTTTCTCTAGGATGTACTTGGCGGCGTCCTCGGTGATCTGGAGCTTGATCTGCTTGCTGACCAGGTTCTGGTTGATCTGACCCACCAGCAGGTGGACGATCTTTAGCAGGTCGTCGTCGGTCAAGGAAGTAAACAGGATCACCTCGTCCAGCCGGTTCAGAAACTCGGGATTGAAGGCCCGCTTAACTTCACCCATCACCAGGTCCTCGACCTTGGTGGGGATGCCCTCCTTGGCCGGGGCCGAGAAGCCAAGCTGCGTGCGCTTCTCCAGGTGGCGCGCCCCCAGGTTGCTGGTCATGATGATGATCGTGTTCTTGAAGTCGATCGTGTTGCCGATGCCGTCGGTCAACTGGCCGTCCTCGAAGACCTGCAACAGAATGTTGTAGACGTCCGGGTGGGCCTTCTCAATCTCGTCGAGCAGGATGACCGAATACGGATTGCGCTTGACGCGCTCGGTGAGCTGGCCGCCCTCCTCGTAACCCACGTAGCCGGGAGGCGAACCGATGAGCTTCGAGACCGAGTGCTTCTCCATGAACTCGGACATGTCGAAGCGGACCAGCGACTTCTCGCTGCCGAACAGGAACTCGGCCAGGGCGCGGGCGACCTCGGTCTTTCCGACGCCCGTGGGGCCCAGGAAGAGGAACGATCCCGCGGGTCGCTTGGGGGACTTCAGGCCCGCGCGCGAACGGCGGATGGCCCGCGCCAGAGCGCCGATGGCCTTCTCCTGGCTGATCACGCGCTTGTGCAGTTCCTCCTCGATGCGGATGAGCTTGGCGACCTCCTCTTCCCGGATGGCGGTCATCGGAACACCGGTCCAGCGGGCCACCACGTCCTCGATATCGTCCTTGGTGACAACGCCCGTGGAGGTGTCGTCCAGGTTGTACTTCTCGCGCAGCTTGCGCAGGTTCTCGCGCTCCTTGCGCTCCTCGTCGGAGTAAAAGCGCGCCTTTTCGAACTCGTGGCCGGCGATGGCGTTCTCCATGCGGTGCACGATGAACTTGATGCGCTTCTGAATCTCGGCCACCTCGTCGGGCAGCGTAGTCTGGCGCAGCTTCACGCGGGCGCCGGCTTCGTCGATCAGGTCGATGGCCTTGTCCGGCAGGAAACGATCCGGGATAAAGCGGCTGGAGGTGTAGACCGAGCTCTCGATGGCCTCGTCGGTATAGGCCACGGCGTGGAACTTCTCGTAACGCTCCTTGATGCCGAACAACACCTTGATGGCGTCCGCCTCGGTGGGAGGCGAGACCTTCACCGCCTGGAAGCGGCGCTCGAGCGAGCGGTCCTTCTCGATGGACTTACGATACTCGCCCGGTGTGGTGGCGCCGATGCACTGTACCTCTCCGCGCGACAGGGCGGGCTTAAGGATGTTGGCGGCGTCGAGCGACCCTTCGGCCGAGCCCGCGCCCACCAGGGTGTGCAGCTCGTCGATGAAGATGATGGCGTTCTGGTTCTCCATCAGCTCCTTCATGATGGT
>JBHGAV010000042.1:0-66381 GCA_041946685.1 Bryobacteraceae bacterium
CAGGTGGCCGAGATGGTGATCGAGAAGGCCAAGCGGCTGGTGGAGCACAAGCGCGACGTCGTTATCCTGCTGGACTCGATCACCCGCCTGGCGAGAGCCTACAACACCGTGGTTCCTCCGTCCGGCAAGGTGCTGTCCGGCGGCGTGGACTCCAACGCTTTGCAGCGGCCCAAGAGGTTCTTCGGGGCGGCAAGAAACATCGAAGAAGGCGGCTCGCTGACGATCGTGGCTACGGCGCTGATTGATACAGGCAGCCGGATGGACGACGTGATCTTCGAGGAGTTCAAGGGTACCGGCAACATGGAGATCCATCTGGACCGCAAGCTGGTGGATAAGAGGATCTTCCCCGCCATCGACATCAACAAGAGCGGGACTCGAAAAGAGGAACTGCTTCAGCCGAAGGAGGAGCTCAACCGGGTCTGGATTCTCCGTAAAGTATTGAGTCCATTGTCCCAGGTGGAGTGCATGGAGCTCCTGTTGGACAAGTTGAGCAAGACCCGAAGTAACGCCGAGTTCCTGGCCGCCATGAGCGGCTAGGCCCATAACCTCCGAAGGCAGTCCGGCGTCAATGCCTTTGAGGAGAGGAAGAGGCCGGGCATGCCCGGCCCGTACGCCGGCGACCGGAAGACAAACTTATGACTAGCGGATTGCCTGCCCCACTGCCGCGCCCGGAGCGAACGCCGCCTCAGCCGCAGCCAGTGCCTGTGGCGCCCCGGCCCGGCCGGCCTCGACGGCGCCGTTGGCTCGTGGCGTTGGTGCTGGTGGCCGCCGCCGCGGGCGCGCTCTATTTGCGCAACCTGCAAGTGCAGCCCACGACGGGCGGCGGACCGCCGATTGCGACCGTGCCCACGGCCAGACTGGCGATCGGAGACCTGGTTGTGACCATCCGGCTGACCGGGGCCACGGCCGCGGAGCGGTTCTCGATCCTGAAGGCCCCCCAGATGCGCGGTGGCAGGGGCAACGCCATGAGCGAAGTCCAGGAGGTGAGCACCGGAGCGGGCCGGCGTCCCCAAGGCGGCGGTGGGGGCGGCGGCGGAGGCGGCCCCAATTTCGCCGGCGGCGGACGGGGCAACATGGGCGCGCAGATGACGCTTACAAGTCTGATCGCCGGCGGCAGCATGGTGAAGAAGGGCGACATTGTGGCGGAATTCGACCGGGAGGAGATGGTCACCCGCCTGGACGAATTCCGGGCCAGGGTCACCCAGAACCAGGCGAGCCTGGAAAGCGTGCAAGCCCAGTTGCAGATGCTGGAGAAGAAGCACAACCAGACCGTGAAAGAGGCCCTCGCCGACGTGGACAAGGCCCGGTTGGACTTGAAGACCATGCCGGTGCGGTCGGCCATCGATGCGGAGAGATACCGGCTGACGCTGGAGGAGGCCGAGGCCGCCTACCAGCAGGTGCGCACCGAAGTTCCGCTCATGCGCACCAGCCTGGAATCTCAGTGGAAACTCGCTATGTTGGCCCGGGATGAAGGCGAGGCGGAGTTAAAACGCATCGAAGCCAACGTAGAGCGGATGGCGTTGCGCGCCCCCATCGATGGTCTGGTGGTTCTGATGACCACCATGAGGCGGGGGAGCTCCGATCAATCGCAGCTCAAGGCGGGCGACCAGGTGGCCTCCGGCATGCCCATCCTGCAAATCGTGGACCTGAGTTCGATGGTCGTCAACGCGACGGTGAATCAAGTGGACGCAGATAAGATCCGGATCGGCGCCAAGGCGGCGGTGCGCGTCGATGCCTATCCCGACTTGGAGTTGCCCGCCGAGGTTTATGCGATCGGCGCGCTGCCTAAAGCGGGTATGTTTCGTGCCGAGTACGTAAAAGACATCCCCGTCACGCTCAAGCTCCTCAGGGTGGACCGGCGCATCCTGCCGGACCTGTCCATCAGCGCGGACGTTGTGCTGGACACGGAACCAGAGACGCTTCTGGCGCCGCGCGAAGCGATCTTTCAGGAGGGGCGGGAAGGGAAGCCGTTCGTTTTCCTGCAGCAGCCCGGCGGCTGGGTGCGGCGCGAAGTCGAGCTGGGCAAGACCAATTTCGTATCGAGCGCGGTTCGCAACGGGCTCAAGGCGGGCGACGTAGTGGCCTGCGAGAGGCCAAGCGTGGGGACGGTGGGGAAGAAGTAGCCGAAGGCGGAGGCACATGTCGAAGGACATCAAACCCAAGGTTAGAATCGGGCGGCACGGGCTGACGGGGAAGAAGAAGGCCGCGGTGTGGCTGGTCACCCTGATCGTGTTCGGGGGGGCAGGTTACGCCGCGTACCACTACGGCGCCCGTTCCGAAATCGAGGTGCAGACGGCGAGGGTTCGCCGGGGCGAGTTCATCCAGGCCGTGCGCACGCGGGGAGAGGTCCGAAGCACGCGCTCGAATGTTCTGCAAGCACCGCAGGTGCCGAATCTGCGCATCGTGACTCTGGTAGCTTCGGGGAAGGCCGTGAAGAAGGGCGATGTGCTGGTTGAGTTCGACACAGCCAACCAGGAGCAGAGTTTGCTGGAGCGCCAGACCACCGTCGATACGGTGAACAGTTCCGTGGTGACGACGAAGGCGTCCCACAAGATGACGGACGAGTCCGATGCACTAAGTTTGATGACGTCGGAATACAGCCTGGAGAGAGCCAAGCTGGAGGCCAGCAAGGCCGAGATCTTGTCCGCAATCGAGGGAGAGAAGAATCGCATTACGGTCGGGATTTCCGAGGGCAGCCTGGATCTGGTAAAGGCGACGATCAACACGCACAAAGTCTCTCAACAATCCGACCTTCAGCGGCTGCAGACCCAACTGGATAAGGCCCAGCGCGACCTGGAGAGGACCAAGGGTTATCTGGATAAGATGGTGATCCGGGCCCCCGCCGACGGGGTGGTTAACGTTCTCTCCAACTTCCGGTCGGGGGGCAATTTCGGCCAGTCAGACCCGCCGTTCCGCGAGGGCGACACCGTTTGGACCGGCGCTCCCATCGTGGAGATGCCCGATCTCAGCTCGATGCGGGCTGAGCTGAAACTGGATGAAGTGGACCGGGGCAAGATCCGGCTCGGCCAGGCGGTCAAGGTCCGGGTGGACGCCATTCCCGACAAGGAGTTCGACGCGGTCCTCGACTGGATCAGCCCGATCGCCGCGCTGGCGTTCCGTGGGATGACGGCCGCGGACAAGCAGTTCCCGGTATATGCCACGCTCAAGAGCGTCGATCCGCGGCTGCGGCCGGGGATGAGCGCGTCGGTGGACATCGTGATCGAGAGCCAGCCCAATGTGCTGTTGATACCGATCCGGGCAGGCTTCACGCAGTCAGGGAAGCCAAGCGCCTACGTGCAGGCGGGCGAGACTTTCATCTCCCGTCCCATCGAAGTCGGCCTCCGAAACGAGGAGGATATGGTGGTGCTGAAGGGTCTGCGCGAAGGACAGATGGTGGCGCTGGAGGATCCGGCCGAGGCGGCGAAACGGTCCAAGAAGAAGCTATAGAGGCGGGCACGAGTCTGGCCCGGCAAGTGGGCATCCGATGAAGAAACTGATTGTCCGGATTTTGATCTTGGTGGTTGTACTCGGGGCGGGCTGGTGGGGGTACAGCTTCGTGCGGCAGATGCCGGAACGAAGGCAGGATGTCCCGCTGGCCAAGGTACGGCAGGGAGAGGTCGTCATCAGCGCCTTCGCCAGAGGTGAGCTGAGGGCTCTTCGATCCGAGTCCCTGGTGGCGCCCAACCTCATGGGGACCGTGCAGGTGACCCAACTGGCGCCCATTGGGGCACTGGCCCGCGAGAAGGACCTTATTGTCGAGTTCGACGACTCCGAGGTGCTCAGCCGGATCGAAGAAGACCAGCTCAACCTGCAGTCGGCCGACGAGAACATCAAGCGGCAGGAGGCTGAGCTGGCGATCCGGAACAACCAGGACCAAGTTGAATTGCTGGGCGCCCGGTACGCCGTCAGGCGGGCCGAATTGCAGGTCAAGCGCAACGATCTGCTGAGCGCCATAGACGCGCGGAAGAACGTTCTCGCTCTGGAGCAGGCCAAACGGAGCCTGGCGCAGATGGAGGCGGACACCAAAGCCCGGCAGGAGCAGGCCCAGGCTCAACTTGCGCTTCTCCGGCAGCAGCGCAGCCGCGTGATGCTGGAACTTACGCGGGAACAGCGCCGCCTTCAGCAGACCAGGCTTCTGGCCTCCATGAGCGGGCTGGTGGCGGTGCGCCAGAACTCGTTCGGAGGCGCCCGGATGTTCGGCGCACAAGTGCCGGACATCCGCGAGGGCGACCAGGTGCAGCCCGGGATGCCCGTGGCCGACATCCTCGACCTTTCGGAGCTGGAGGTGGTGGCCAAGATCGGCGAACTGGACCGCGCCAACCTCGTCGAAGGGCAGGAGACTTTGATCACTCTGGACGCCCTGGCGGGGAAGAAGATCCACGGGAAGATCAAGAGCATGAGCGGCACGGCCACCGCGAACGTCATGGCCGGCGACCCCAGCAAGAAGTTCGAGGTGTTGTTCTCGGTGGATATGAAGGAACTCCTCACCACGGTGGGAGCCACGCCTGAGCAGATTCGGGAGGTGATGGCGACCGCGGAGAGGAACCGCAACCGGCCGGTTAATCGTACGTCCTTGTCCAACTTTCCCGTGATGAACGGCGGAGCGCCGGAAGGGGCGGGGTTCGCTGGCGGCCCGGGAGGTCAAGGAGGCTTCCCGGACGCATCGATGGCTCAGGCTTTCGCCGCCCGGGGCGGCATGCGCCAGCGCCCGAGCGGAGACCAAGGTGCAGAGAGCGGTGGAGGCGGGCAGCGATCAGGCGGTGCGGCGCGCGGCGGGGACCAGCGCGCGGCCGGTGGCGGCGTCGCGGGGCGCGGCCGGGGCGAAGGCGGCGGAACTTCGGGGCCTCCCAGCGTGGGTTTCTTCGGGAGGGGGGGCGGTTCCCAGTTCTCATCGAAGGAGCTGGAAGCAGCCAAATTGCCTCCGCCTCCTCAGGAAGACAGCGGGCTTCAGGTGTTGTTGCGGCCGGGCCTTCTCGCCGACGTCGAAGTGATCATTGAGAAGATCCCAAACGCAATCTACATCCCGGCCCAAGCGGTGTTCGAGCGCGAGGGAAGGCCCGTGGTCTATGTCAAGACAGGGGACCGGTTCGAGGAACGCTCGGTGCGGCTGGCCAAGCGCAGCGAGTCGACGATGGTGATCTCGGAAGGTCTGAGGGCCGGCGAGGAAATCGCGCTGACCAACCCGTCCAGGCAGCCTTCCAAGAAGAAAGATGCAGGCAAGACCGAAGGCGGTGGTAGTCCAATGGGCGCTACCACGGCGGGGAAGAAGTCGTAAGGCATGACAAGTTCAGACGACAGCAGAGGGAATCGATGACCGGCATAAGCGGCTATTTGCCCGAGCTCTACATGGGGCTTTCGAGCCTGATGGTGCACAAGCTGCGAAGCTTGCTCACCATGCTGGGCATGATCTTCGGTGTGGGCGCGGTGGTGGCGATGCTGTCCATCACGGCCGGCGCGCAGAAGGAGATGATCAGCTTCATTGACCTGCTTGGTGTGAACAACATCATTGTCGAGGCCAAGGAAGCGACGGACCGCGATCAATTGCAGGTGCGGCGAGCCATCTCACCGGGGCTCACGTTCCGGGACTACCGCGCCATCGCCGCGAACGTTCAAGGGATCCAGGCCTCCACGCCGCGCAAGCGATTCAAGCCCACCAAGTTGCTGCCGAAAACAGCCACGAGCCTGGAGCCGCCACAGGTGATCGGGGTGCTGCCGAGTTTCCTGGAGATCAATTCGCTCAAGGTGCTGGAGGGCCGGTTCTTCAACGAGGAGGACAACATCGTGTCCGCCCCGGTCTGCGTGCTCGGGGAGACGGCCAAGATCAACCTGCTGGGATACGAGCGGGCCGTGGGCAAGTACATCAAGGCGAACAACACGTGGCTGCAAGTGATCGGAGTGCTGGCGCACCAGGCCACGGCGGACACGGATGTGGAGGGGATGGAGGTCAGCAACCGGAACAACCTGATCATCGCGCCGCTCAACACGGTCATGCGCCGTTTTGAGGACAACAACAGCTTCTTGAAGGACGAGATTGACGGCATTTACCTCAAGGTGACCCCGGGAACCGACTCGATCGAGACGTCCAAGGTGGTCAACGCCATCCTGGCGGCGACCCACAAGGACGCGGGGGACTTCACGACGATCGTGCCCGCGGACCTGTTGGAGCAGCGCCGCCAGACCCAATTGATCTTCGAGGTAGTCATGATTTGTATCGCCGGCATATCGCTGCTGGTGGGCGGGATTGGGATCATGAACATCATGCTGGCGACGGTGCTGGAACGGACCCGCGAAATCGGCATCCGCCGGGCGATCGGCGCCCGGCAGGCCGACATCGTACGGCAGTTCCTCACGGAGGCGGTGTTGATCTCGATCGTTGGCGGGCTGATCGGCATTGCCTTCGGCTTCACGCTGAGCCGGGTCATTGCGGCCGCGGCCGGATGGTCCACGGTCGTTACCGCCGCGTCGATTGCGGTGGCATTCGGAGTATCGGTTTTCATAGGGCTGCTGTTCGGTATTTATCCGGCCGTGCAGGCGGCGAAACTGGATCCCATCGAGGCGATCCGGTACGAGTAGTGAGAAATCCCATGAAACTTCGGCTTTGTGTGTCTGCACTTCTTTGCGTCTCGGGACTCCTGGCTCAGGTAGAGGCGCCCATGTTTCCGAAGGCATCCTATTTCAGGAAGATGTTTTCCAGCCCCACAGGGCACGTGGAGCTTCAGCCTCCGGTCAGGCTCGGCGACTACGCCGTGGACGGCAAGCTGGAACTGTCTCTCCGCTCTTACCTGGACCTGGTGATGGCAAACAATACGGACATCTCCATCCAGAAACTCTCTGTGGAGACCTCCCGCAACGCCATCATGAGCGCCTTTGGAAAGTTCGATCCCACCCTGGGAATCTCGGCGACCTACAACCATTCGGCGGTTCCGGCGGCGGACCAGTTGCAGGGAGCCACTGTTAACAAGTCGACGACGTTCGGGCCCCTCCAGTTTGATTACAGCCAGCTTCTCTCAAACGGAACCTCGATCACCTCGCGCTTCAACGGGTCCAAGCAATCCACTAACAGCGCGTTCTCCACCTACAACCCGGCGTTCACATCCGCGTTTTC
This sequence comes from Bryobacteraceae bacterium, assembly GCA_041946685.1. Taxonomy (GTDB): domain Bacteria; phylum Acidobacteriota; class Terriglobia; order Bryobacterales; family Bryobacteraceae; genus JBHGAV01. The sequence continues at coordinate 7,106 of JBHGAV010000042.1, forward strand.
GGCGGGTTTCACGCAGCCGCTGCTCAGAGGGCGCGGCTCCTACATAACGAACCTGCCCATCACCATCGCGCGCGCGAACCTGCGTTCGTCCGAACTGAACATCCGAAACCAGATCATGTCGCTCATCCAGCAGGCCGAGAGCGCGTACTGGGACGTGGTAGGGGCCAGAGAGAATCTCCGTGTGAGAGAGGAGGCCCTGAAGATGCGGGCTGAGTCTCTGAAGCGGAGCCAGCGGGAGCTCGAACTGGGCGCAATTCCGCAGCTTGACATCTATCAGCCTCAAGCGGACTATGCCTCCGCCGAGATTCAGGTCTCCCAGGCGAGGTTCCGGCTGGCTCAGCTTGAGGACGCTCTCCGGCGGCAGATCGGGGCGGACCTCGATCCGAAGTTCCGCACGATGCCGATCACACTGACGGAGACCGTGATGCCGCCTACCGAAGCCACGCCTCTGGATAGAGAAGCGCTGGTGGATAAGGCGATCTCGATGCGGCCGGACCTGCAGTCCTCCCGGGTGAGCCTGGAGGTCGATGACATGAACATCCGCTCCGCCTCCGATCAACTTCGCCCCAACCTCTCGCTCACGGGCAATTATGCCTCCAACGGACGAGGCGGCGATCAGTACCTCAGGACGGGGCTCGGTTCGACCGCCGTCACTACCGTTTACCCGGGTGGCCTATACGATGCGCTCGCCGAGGTCTTCGGTTTCAACAACACCACCTACCGGCTTGGACTTACGCTGACTCTGCCGTTGCGCGACCGGGCCGGCGCCGCGCGGCTGGCGGACAGCCTCGTCAGGAAGAAGCAGGATACGCTCTCTCTCCGCAGCCGCGAACAGAGCATCCGGCTGGAAGTGCTCAACGCGGTGAGCCAGGTGGAGTCCAGCCGCGAATCGGTGAAGCTGGCCATCGTGGCAAGAGACCTCGCGCAGAAACAGCTTGATGCCGAGAAGCAGAAATACGACCTCGGCACCAGTCAGATGTACTACGTGCTGGACGCGCAGACACGGCTCACCAACGCGGAGTCCAGCGTGGTGACCGAGTCCATCAATTACCGGCGCAACCAGCTCCAGCTGCTGCGTGTGGTGGGAACGCTTCTGGACGAACGCGGCATCACGATACAATAGCCAGACGTAAGGGCCGGGCGTGCCCAGCCCCTGCGCTATGGGCCGCATCCGAGTACTCTCCGACCAAGTCGCCAACAAGATCGCCGCGGGCGAGGTCGTGGAGCGCCCGGCCTCCGTGGTCAAGGAACTGCTGGAGAACTCGCTCGACGCCGGCGCCACTGACCTGCGCATCGACGTCGATAGCGGAGGCCGCCGGCTGATCCGGGTTGCGGACAACGGAGGCGGCATGTTGCGAGACGACGCACTGCTGGCCTTCGAGCGGCACGCCACCAGCAAGCTCTCCGACGTGAAGGACCTGGTCCGGATCGCCACGCTCGGCTTTCGAGGCGAGGCGCTGCCCTCGGTGGCCTCCGTAAGCCGGCTGGTGCTCGAGACCCGCTCGGCGGACGAGGCCACGGGGATGCGGGTGGAAATCGCCGGAGGCAAGCTGCTGCGGGCCGAGGAGGCGGCGCTCACCAGGGGCACGACGGTAACCGTCCGGGACCTGTTCTACAACGTGCCTGCCAGACGGAAGTTTCTGAGGAGCGAGGAAACGGAACTGGCGCACATAGCGGCCCTGGTGACACACTACAGCCTCGCGCATCCGGACAAGACCTTCGTGCTGCGAAGCGGGCCCAAGGAACTGCTCTATGCGACCCCGGCGGCCACGCTCCGCGACCGGGTGTACCAGGTGTTCGGCGAACGGACGCTGGAAGAACTCGTCGAATTGAGCCCACGGCGGGGCGAACTGCGATTGGACCCTCCGGCCCGCCACGAGGAGCCCGAGGAGACGGCCACGAAGACCTTTGGCCTGCGCGGCTTCGTATCCAGGCCCCAATATCAGAGACTGAACCGCAACTCGACTTTTCTGTTCGTAAACGGCCGGCTCATACGGGACAAGCTGCTATTGCACGCCATCTCCGCGGCCTACCACAACCTGTTGCCGCCCGCCTGTCACCCGTTCGTGCTGCTGTTTCTGGAGTGCGACTTCGACGAAGTCGATGTCAACGTGCATCCCTCGAAGACGGAGGTGAGGTTCCGGCACGGCTCCTTCGTGCATGACCTTGTGAGAGACACGATCCGCGAGGCACTGGTGGAGTCCAGGCCCGCTTCCTCGCTGCCCGCGCCGGCGCCGGTGACCATCGAGCAAGACGCTCAGCCCGCGGCCGCGCTGCCGTTTAGCGAGTTCAGCCAGTACATGGAGCGCCCGCCGTGGCCAGCGGCCACCGGAGGGGCGGGGGAACTCCCCGAGGTCACCATCCATGTGCCGAGTCCGGCGGCTGCCGCGGCGAAGACGATTCCTTCAGCCAAACTACCCGACACCCACGGCGAGATCCCCATCGGCGCCGCAGGCGAGGCGACGGCGAGCCTGGAGGCGCTGGCCTCGCTGCGGCCGATGGGACAGCTTCACGAGAGTTTCATCATCGCAGCCGGTCCGGATGGTCTCTGGATTGTGGACCAGCATGTGGCTCACGAGCGGATCTTGTTCGAGAGATTCCTCAAGGAACTGGCTGCCGGTCAAGTCGAGGTGCAGAGGCTGCTGCTGCCGGTGATCGTGGAGCTGACGGCGGGGCAGCAGATCGAATACCAGCGGATCGCCGAGGACCTCCAGGCGGCGGGATTTGAAACCGAGCCCTTCGGACAGCGCACGATCGCGGTGAAGGGCGCGCCCGCCGGAGTGAGCGCGGGCGAGATCCAGAAACTGCTGTACGAGATCCTCGAGATCGCCGAGAGCGAGCTGCGGGGTCTCTCGATGGCGGACGTCCGGCGCGCCATGACAGCCTCGATTGCCTGCCGGGCGGCCATCAAGGTGAATACGCGTCTGGATCAGACCAAGATGGAGTGGCTCCTGGCAGCCCTGGCGAAGACCGACTGCCCCATGACCTGCCCGCACGGGCGCCCGATCGCGCTGCGCTACTCAGCCCGGGAGATCCTGCGGGGCTTTCACCGAATCTAGCCCATGATGCCGACCAACGCCGACTTCACGAGCACATAGGCTCCCCAGGGCAACAGGACCAGCACCAGCGCCTTGCCAAACGGCATCTTCCGGGCGGCAGTAGAAAAGCCCAACGCCAGCAACAAGATAACCCAGAAGCTGAACAGGTCGATCGAGCCCGCCAGCGAGTGGAGGAAACCTCCGACAGCGCTCCGGTCAAGGAAGGCCCCCAGGTTCAGGGGCAGGGGATTCTGAAGATCGAAGTCCGCCGGGTCCTTGAGCAGAAGGACCACCAGCGCGAGAATCGTTCCGAGTCCCGACGGGAGGAAGGAGTAGCATGTGATGCTGAACGCCTGCGGATAGCGCAGCTTTACCCCCCCAAACAGGTTCACAGACCCCAGCAGAACACCGGCAACCACCAGGGCCATCACGGTGAATCCGATTGCCGCGCCGCCGTAAGCGCTGGGCACGGCGAATCGCATGCCCATCTGTATGGCGCGCTCGCGCTGCTCGGCGGGCATTTCAGCCGTCCTTGGACTCGCATCGATCTGGCGCCGGGCCATTGCCTCAAAACCGACGATTCGTGAGAAGGCCGCGACCAGGACGACAGAGAGCAGGGTCATAAGGATGAGGGGCACCCAAAAGCGGGGGCGCGCGGCGAGATCCTGGAAAACAGGTCTGGGTTCCCAGAAGATCCCGGCCAAGCGGCCGACTTCGCTCATGGAGGAGGGGGCAGGTGCGGATCCCGGCATCGACTCTCCTAAGAGTTAACTAAAGTTAGCATCAAGCCGCTACCTATTTGGAGTCTTGTTCGCCAGCCATGAATATACTACACTTCCCCACGTCGGGTACTCACATTCCAAACAAGAACGGGTCACGGAAGATGTTAAGTATCTTTGAACAGAAGGAATTCGAGCGGCAGCCGGAGAAGAAGCTGACGCTCAATCGGCTTCAGAATGTTCTCGGTCCTCAAGCTCCCGCCCCGGGGACAGGGACCTCCACCGTGGCCGCGATCGCCGAGCCCTCCGCGCCGGCCACGCCCCCGCCCGAGCCCGCATTCGCGGAGCGCAGACCAATCCTGCGTCCACCCGAGCCGCCCGCGGCGCCGCCGCCCGCGGCCGCTCTCGAGACGGCGACGGTGCAGATCCCCGCGGAGCTGCAAAGCTTTGCGGATCAGTTCACCCGCGGCTTCCGGGAGGTGCTGGTCAACACCGTGCGAGACATCCAGGCGCCTATGGCGGAAGACCATCGCAAGATGGAGTCCGTGTCCGACCATCTGGCGAAGACCACGCGGGAAGTGGAATCGCTACACAGCGACGTGAACAGCGCGTATGAGCGGATTGACTCGCTGGGCAAGATGCTGCAAGACCTCGCCACCCGGCTGGGCAAACTCGAAGACTCCGTCAACATCGCCAATGCCGCGGCCCATGCCATCCAAGACTCTCAGCAAGCTCTGGAGAAGCGGCTGGAATTGCAGGCGGGCGTCATCCGGAGCCTGCATGCCTCGGCGCAGTCGCGCGAGGAGAGGCTGGATAAGATTCTGAGCACGTTCCAGGCCCTGCAAGGCGTCAGCGCGGAGCGCGTGAATCGCAGGTCCCTACCCGAAGACCTCTGACCAGCGGGCGAGAACCGCCGCCAGCATCCTCAGCTCACCGCCAGGTGAGCTACAGAATACGACCCTGCCGGGAGGCGGAAGGTCATGGACGAACCTGCCTGGGGGGCGTCCAGATTCCTCGGTACCACGTTGTTCGGCTGTTCGAAGGTGTTCCGCGCCTTCAGGTCACGTCCCGTCAAGGTCTGGCAAGCAAGCACCTTCGAGGGTGTCGGAGACTGCCACGAGATGGTAACCTCGCGCTCGGCAGCGGTGTCCCGGTTCAGCATGAAGAGAGCCGCCTGGCCGGCCTTCGGATTATGCGTGGCCACGACGTCGACGAACGGCACCTGCTCGTTGCGCGCGTAATCGGGACTGAGCCCCGCCGCCCGGATCGGATAGGTCTCCGATTCCACCAGCAGATCCAGCACCCGGCCGTGGGCGTATTGAAGTCCCCAGGCGTAGGGGTAGTAGATCGTGTGCCGGATCGTCTTCTCCGCGTTGGTGGACAGCGGCGCAATCACGTTGACGATCTGCGCCAAGCAGGCCACCCTGACGCGGTCCGACCGGCGCAACAGCGTGTTGACAAGGCCGCCGACCAGCAGCGCGTCTTCCAGGTTGTAGGGCTCTTCCAGCAGATGGGGCGCGAACTGCCGCTTGCCGTTGACGTGATCTCCGGTGCGAGCCCGGTACCAGACGTTCCACTCGTCGAATGACAGCCAGAGACGCTTGGGAGATTTCTGTAACCCCTGCACATAATCGCAAACGGCGCAGATTTCGTGGATCTGGCGCTCCATGTCGAGATTCATCGCCAGGTAGCGCGACACGTTGTTGCCTGATGACTCCGGCGTGTTGCCGTAGTAGCAGTGCAGCGAGATGGCGTCCACCTGGTCGTAGCACTCCTCCAGAACCTCCCGGTCCCAAACCAGGTAGGTCGGCATGGAAGGCGCCGACGATCCGCAGGCGATCAGCTTCAGATTGGGATCCAGGACGCGAAACTGCTGCGCGGCGTCGCGCGCCTTGCGCCCATACTCGCGAGCGATCATGGTGCCCATCTGCCAGGGCCCATCCATCTCGTTGCCCAGGCACCAGTACCGCACGTTGTGCGGCTGCTCGAAACCATGCGACCGGCGCAAATCGCTCCACTTGGTGCCCCGGTCGACGTTGCAGTACTCGACGTAGGCGACCTGCTCGGCCACGGTCCCCGTGCCGAAGTTGCCGCCGAGCAGCGGCTCGGTGCCCACCAACCTCGCCCACTGAATGAATTCGTTGGTGCCGAACTGGTTGGGTTCCATGGTGTTCCAGGCGCGGTCGAGCACGGTGGGCCTCTGGTTCTTGGGGCCGACCCCGTCGAGCCAGTTGTAGCCGGAGACGAAATTGCCGCCGGGATACCGCATGATCGGCACGCCCAGCCCTTTCACCTCCGCAAGCACGTCCTTCCGGAAACCGTTGGCGTCGGCCAGAGGGGACTTTGGATCGTAGACGCCCTCGTAGACGGCCCGGCCGAGATGTTCCAGAAACGCCCCCAACACGCGGCGGTCCAAGTCACCCTTGTGACGCGCCTGGTTCACCACCGCGCGCGCTGTGCCCCGCGTCTGGGCGTACCCCAAAGGCTGAAGCCAGGAACCCGCCGCCAGCGCGGCGCTGGAGGAAGCCAGTGTGCGGAAGAAGTCCCGTCGATTAGAATCCATGCTGTGCATAGGCATATGAGCACCTCCCGTCGGCGATAAGTCTCCATTTTCGCCGCGACTGAGAGCGCTGTCAATGAGGGTCCAGCCGGTTTAGCGCCGGCCCGCCGGGTTGGGCGGGGGCTTCAGAGTACGCAGGAAGGCAACGATGGCCTCGGCATCCTCCCTGGTGAAACGATACGGCGGCATCGGCGGGCGAAGCGGCTTGCCGTCCTTCAAGCCGTTCTGAAGGATGCCGATGACCTGTGCGTCCGTGTAACCGACAAGGCCCGCCAGCGAAGGCGCCTGATCGGCCCAAGCGGGTACGGGGACGATTGCCTTGACGAAAACGTCCGCGCCCATCATCCACCTGGTCTTGTCGGGTTCACCTTTGGGGGTCATCGGGGTGTGACAATCGATGCACACCGAGGCCCGCTCCACGAGATACTTGCCGCGCTCCACCTTAGGGTTCGCCGAAGCTCCCAGGACAATCCCGGCTCCGAGGATCACGCCGCTCCACACGAGCGCGCTCACACGTCTTCCCATTGTCTTCACAGGAGTAAACTCTCCTCTCTGAGTGTGCTGCTTAAGCCCAGCATAGCACGGGCTTCCCGGGCCGAGCGTCTGGTAAAATGGGACCTTAACCTGCCATGATTAGCTCCACACAATTGCGCCCCGGGATGGTGATCAAGTTCAACAACGAGCTTTACTCGATCTTCAGCGTGGTTCACCGGACGCCGGGCAATCTGCGCGGCTTCGTGCAAGCCAAGATGCGGAGCCTGCGCAGCGGCTCCATGACGGAACACCGCTTCTCGTCCGAAGATCGCGTGGAACGCGCCACGCTGGATGAACACGAAATGGAGTACTTGTACGACGACGGCGAGTACTACTACTTCATGAACACCGAGAACTTCGAGCAGATGCACCTCACGAGGGAGATTCTCGGGGACGGCGTCCAGTACCTGGTGCCCCAGTTGAAGGTCCAGGTTGAGTTCTACGAAGGCAAGCCGATCAGCGTGGAGCTGCCGGCGACCGTGGATCTGACCGTTGTCGAGACCGAGCCCAGCCTGAAGGGGGCGACCGTATCCAACGTCACCAAGCCCGCCAAGCTGGAGACGGGGCTGGTTGTGCAGGTCCCGCCGTTCATCAGCCAGGGCGAGAAGATCCGCGTGAACACGTCCGAAGGAACGTATCAGGAGAGAGCCTGAAGCGCAGCTCCAGCTTGCCCTCAGTCTGAGCCACGCTCCGTGGAGAAGCCGGCTCGGGCATGATGCTGGAGATCTCTGATCCGCAGGCCGGCCAGGGCACACGCAACCGCGCCTCCGATCCAAAGAGGCACAGTCATCACGAGGAACAGGAGCGTGGCGAAACCGGCGGCGACGCCCTTGTCCACACCGAACAACTGAAGTCCCAGGACGGCGAAGAACTGGAACACGCCCACGTTGCTCGGGGCCTCCGGCAGTGTTGTGCCGATTCGCAGGACGACCAACACCACCGCAGACGCTCCCAGGGAAATGTCCAGACCGAGCCCCCGGCCGAGCGCATAGATGGGGATCACCTGGCTGGCCAGGTAAATCACACTGACGAACACAGCCGGGACGAAGGTAGGAGAATTGCCCATCGCGTGCAAGCCCTCCACCATGTGCCGGAGCGCATCCTTCCAGCGGCTCCGGGAGACGGCGGCGTGGGCGTGGTGTTTGTGAAAGATCGCGATTCCGAGCAACAGGGAGAGCAGGCCCACCACAATCGCCAGGATCAGGCTGGCGTCGCGAAGCAGTCCAGGCACCTCCACGAAATAGGTCACCGCATAGAAGCAAAGAACGATCAGGATTCCGTCCACCAGGCGCTCAATCAAGACGCTCGACAGGCATACCGAGATCGGGATTCCTAGCCAACGCGATTGGAGCAGGGTGCGCAGGATTTCGCCGGTCCGCAGCGGCAGGATGGAGTTGGCGAACAAGCCGACGAAGATCGCCTGGACCGAGCGCAAGACGCCGGCCGCGGCCACGGGCCGGAGCAGGAGGCTCCAGCGCCAGCCCTGAAAGAAGTAGGTGGACACGTCCGCCCCCATGGCGAATCCCACCCAACGCCAGTCGGCGGCGGCCAGCTTCGGGAGTTCCGTCTTCCACTCGAAGCCCCAGTAGACCCAAACCAGTGCCGCCGCCGAGATGGCATAGCCCAGCGCGGGAACCAACCATGAAGGCACTCGGCGACGGGCGGCTTGCCCGGTAGATGGGACCATGCGTTCCTGCCTTCATGATACGTATAATTGGGGTTCTTCATCCAATCGTGGTGACGCCGCCCGCTCAAGACCCGCGCATCGTGGTGCTGGTTGGCCTGCCCGGCTCGGGCAAGACGACCTACCTCGAACGGCTGGGCGTCAAGGCGCTATCCTCCGATGCGGTGCGAGGGCTCCTGGCGGACGACGAGACCGACCAGAGCATTCATCACGAGGTGTTCGCCACCGTGCGCTATCTACTGAGGCGGCGCCTGGCGCTGAGGAGGCCGGTGACATATCTGGATGCGACCCACCTTACGCCAAGGGAGCGCCGGCCCTATGTGAGGATGGGCCCGATCTACGGTTGCACGGTGGAGGCGATCTTCTTCGACGTTCCGCTGGAGGTCTGCCGCGAGCGCAACCGCCGCCGCGGGCGCGTCGTTCCGGACGATGTTCTGGAGCGCATGGCGGCCAAGCTCGTGCCGCCAACGACGGAGGAAGGTTTCTCAGCGGTCACTGTCGTCCGGGATTGATTGAGCGGCTGGCTTCCACAGCCGCAGCGCGAAGGCCCAGGCCAAGGCCGGGGCGAGGGCGACCAAGCCGCTCAGCACCGCCACCGTCCTGGCGCTCATGCCATGGTCGACCAGCGAGCCGGCCAGGTAGGTGACCGCAGACATCGCCACCACCAGGCAGGCGTAGTCGGCCGAGAACACGCGCCCGCGAAAGCGGTCGTCCGTTTGCGCCTGCAAGAGAGTCGTGGAAAAGACCCAAACGATGGAGCCCCCGGCGTGCGAGATCACCACGCCGGCGATCGCCATCTCCAGAGACGGCGCCGTGCCCAGCACAAGATAACCGGCGGCATTTGCCAAGAAGCCGATCAGAATGCCCGTTCTGAGGCGGGATTCCGAGTGCTGAGCCCAGTAGCCGCCGATCAGGGGTCCCAGCAGCGCGCCCACGCCGCGGGCGCCCATCAGAAAGCTCATGCCGAGCATGCCGGCCCGCGTCGGATCGAGGCCCGGGGCGGAGACGGGAAAGTAGCGCTCCCCCAGGACCGGGAGAAGAACCCAACTGGTCGCGGCCAGGCCAAGGCCGGCCTTGGTGAGCAGCGTGGCGAGCCGCCGCCGGTCCCTGGTCACATAGCGCAGGCCTTCCAACACGGGCGAGAAGTCCGTCAGTTCGCGAACCTTCATCGGCGGCGCCCCGGCCAGATGACGTTCCGCAACTTGCATCCGCCGCAACAAGGCGGCCGAAACCAGAAAACTCAGAGCGTTGAGAAGGAAGACCGTGTTTCGCCCGAACGCCACCGCCACCAGGCCGCCCACCGCGGAGCCGACGGCCAGATTGACCGACCAGGTCGTGGACGAGATCGAGTTGGCTACGAGCAGGTCCTCCGGCCGCGTGATGTTGGGGATCGTCGAGCTTCGCGCAGGTTCAAAGAACGCCCACATCATGGTCTCGGCCAGCAGGAGGGCATACACCACACCTACCAACTGCCGGGTCTGCACCACGATCATCAGGAGCACAATGGCCGCCCGGACAAGGTCGGCGAAGATCATGATCCGTTTCCGGCTGAGCCGGTCGTTCAACACTCCGGCGGCGGGCGCCGCCAGGAGTTGCGGCAACTCCTGGAGCACCACGGCAAGGGCGATGGATTGCGCACTCCCCGTCAGTTCCAGCAGCAGGCTGTAGATGGAGATCGAGTACAGCCAGTCGCCGAGTTCACTGACCGCCTGCGCGCACCACAACAGGCGAAAATTGCGATTGTCCCGGACCAGCCGCCAGTACGAGGAAATCGAGACGGGACGGCGCTCCATGTCAGGAGGCGACGTAGAGTCCCATGCGGCGCTTCACGAGTTCCACCGTCGAGTTGGCAATGGGGGCGACGCGTGCGGCGCCCTCCCGCAAGATGCCGTCGAGGTAGCCGGGGTCGGCGGTGACCTGCCGGTAGCGCTGCTGCAAAGGCTCCAGGTGCGAGATCACCATCTCGGCGACCTGCTTCTTCAGATCCCCGTAGCGCATTCCCGAGAAATGGGAACGCATCTTGTCGTCAGGCCACTCGCTGAACGCCTGAAAGATGTTGAGAAGATTCTCGACCCCGGGACCGAGACCGGCGAAATCCACGCAAGGATTGGAGTCGGTCGTGGCTCTCAGGAACTTCTTCTGGATCACCTCAGGAGGATCCAGCAGCGCCACTGCGTGACCGGAGCCCGGCTCCGACTTGCTCATCTTCTTCAAGGGATCGTCCAACCCCATGACCCGCGCGCCGACCGTGGGCAGACTGGTCTCGGGCACGACGAAGGTGTCCCCGTAAAGCGAGTTGAACCTCTGTGCCACGTCGCGGGTCAGTTCGAGGTGCTGGCTCTGGTCGTCGCCCACCGGAACGATCGCCGCCTGGTAGAGCAGGATGTCCGCCGCCATGAGCACGGGGTACTGAAAGAGGCCGTCTCCGACCGTTTCCTGCTTCTCCGCCTTGGCCTTGAACTGCGTCATGCGGCTGAGCCACCCCATGGGCGTCACGCAGGTCAGCATCCAGGCCAGCTCGGCGTGCGCCGGAACTGTCGATTGCACAATCATCGTGGAGACCTGCGGATCGATGCCCGCCGCCAGGAACAAGGCCGCAATTTCCCGGATCTTGGAGAGAAGCTCTTTCGGCTCCTGGTAGACCGTGACGGCATGGAGGTCCACAATGCAGTAGATGCAGTCGTAATCGTGCTGCAGTCGGACCCAGTTCTTGAGCGCGCCCAAGTAGTTGCCGATGTGGAGGTTTCCTGAAGGTTGGACGCCGGAGAAGACTCGTGGTTTCATGCTAGTAGGGGGTGAAATTCTTATCCTACGCGATGGCGCAGCGTGATACAAACCGTACGGAGGGGCCGCCGCTGGACGTCAACGTTGAGAAATGGGTCTATGGCGGCCGCGGCCTGGGCCGGCCGGACGGGCATGTAACACTTGTCCCCTTTACGCTGCCGGGTGAACGGGTACGCGTCCGTGCGGAGCGCAAGCGGCCCGGCTTCATCGAGGCCGCACCGGTCGAGATCCTGACTCCTTCGCCGGAACGCACGGCGCCGCTGTGCCCCCACTTCACGCGCTGCGGCGGATGCCACTATCAACACGCGGGATACGGGTTTCAGCTTGCCCAGAAGCGCGAAGTCTTGCGGGATGTTCTTCGTCGGGTAGGCAAGCTGGATGCACCGGAGGAGATCGGGATCGTGTCGTCCGAACCTTGGGAGTACCGGAACCGCGCCCAGTTTCACCTGTCGGGCGGCGCGATCGGCTTCCTGGAAGCCGGATCGAGCCGTCTGTGCGCGATCGAGCGCTGCCCGATATCGTCACCGGCAATCAATCACGCACTCAACGCCTTGCGAGAAATGATCCGCGACAGGCGTTTCCCGCGTTTCGTGCGAACGATCGAGCTGTTCACCAACGAATCCGAGGTCCAGGTGAACATCCTGGCGGCGGACCGGCCCGTCGCCCGGCATTTCTTCGAGTGGTGCGGGGAACATTTCCCGGGGCCGGCGGCGGGCTGGCTGGATTACCAGGCGGCGGGGGATACCTTCCGGGTCAGCCACAGGTCTTTTTTCCAGGTGAACCGGTTCCTGATCGAGAAGCTGGTTTCGTGCGCGATCGAGGGAGCGGAGGGCGAGACGGCGTTGGACCTGTACGCGGGGGTGGGACTCTTCTCGCTGGGGTTGGCCCGGCGCTTCGGCTCGGTGGCCGCCGTCGAGCGAGGGGCGAGCGCGGCCGGCGACCTGGAATTCAATGCGGCTCGCGCTTCACTTGAGATCCAGGTGCGCCGTGGGACGGCCGAGGAATACCTGGAGAAGCTGGAGCACGCGCCGGATTTCGTGCTGGCGGACCCGCCACGCTCCGGTCTGGGCATGGAAGTCGTCCGCCACCTCCTGCGGCTTCGCCCGCCGCGCCTGGCGGTTGTGGCCTGCGACCCGGCCACCCTGGCGCGAGACCTGAAGCTGTTGACACAGGGGGGCTACCAGATCGAGCGGCTCACGCTGTTGGACCTGTTTCCGCAGACCTATCACATCGAGACCGTGGTGCGCCTGAGGTTGCCGTGACCGGCGAGGAGCTTACCCACTACCTGGTTTCGCTGCCGGAGCGAGTCGTTCGATCCGTGACGGCCGTGGCCGCGGGCCTGGCGCGGGAACTGGGCGACGTCGCCGTGCCTCCGTCGATCCGCCGGACCCGGACCTACCAATCCATGGTGGACTCCACGTTGCGCTTTCTGATCGAGCAGGTAGGACGGGTTGAGGGAGCGTACCCGGCCGAAGGACGGCTGGCGGAGGATTTCGCCTTCCGGAGGGCAGCCGGGAATGGACTGGAGCTGATCGGCATCCTGACGTTCCGCGCCTCTCCCGTGTGGGTCATGGCCGTGCTGGCTGACCTGTCCGGCGCGGGCAGGCGGCTGGTCGAGGAGATCTGCGAGAGCCTCAAACAGGAAGGACTGCTCGATCCGGGCTCGAACTTCGAGACCGTGGACCAGATGCTCGACGGCTTGGAGAAGTGGACGGGACGCGTGGCGGAAGCGATCAACACGCCGCCGCTGGACGTCGGCCAACTGCGACGCGAGTGGGCGGAGATCCAGCAGCAGGCGGCCAGGCTTCCCTTGGCCGCGCTGCCGTCGGCCGAATCCCTGTGGAGAAGGTGGGAGGATCTGAAGCAGGAGGCGGAGGCGCAAGGGCGACCGGTATTCCAGGTATCCGCCCTGCTGGCGCTTTCCGCCATCAGCAGGCTGCCGGCCGGAGTGCTGTGGCTAGGCCGCTCGGCCAGGTTGGCTTCACTCCGCGCAGGACGGCTGCTGGCCGGATCGTTGCTGGACCACTATACGTCCACGCTCCAGGAAATCCACCAGACCGGCTACATGACGTACTTTGCGCGCGAGATGCGCCCCTATCTGCGGGCCGCCGCCGCGCAGTTCTCGCCGGGCAAGGCTTCGCTCACAGAAAAACTGTTGGGGAAGCTTCCGCGGCGGTAGGCCGCTCGGAGAGGAGCCTTGAAACGGTTGCCAGAAGCACCGGCGGCCGAACGGGCTTGGCGAGGAAGTCGTCCATACCGGCCTCCAGGCACCGCTCCCGGTCCTCGGCCGCGCAGCGCGCCGTCAGGCCGACAATGGGAAGCTTGCGCCATCGGGGATCCTGCCGGATGAGGCGGGTGGCTTCCAGCCCGTCGAGGACCGGCATCTGGAGGTCCATCAGAACCAGGTCGAACGGCGACTCCTCCAGCGCCTCCAGCGCCTGGCGGCCGTCTGCGGCGACGTGGGTACGATAGCCTCGCTTGCCGAGCAGGCCGGCGACTACCTTCTGGTTGGTGGGGTTATCCTCCACAATCAGGATCTGCGCCGCCACAGGTTTTGCCCCCGCCGGGGGGAGGTCCTCCGGGGCCGCTGCGGCGGGCTCGGGGGCCACCGGCAATTCCAGTTCGACGTGAAAACTGCTGCCGCGGCCCACTTCGCTCTCCACCCAGATTCGCCCACCGTGCATGGCCACCAGCTCTTTGCAGATGGACAGTCCCAGGCCGGTCCCTCCGTACTGGCGTGTGATACTCTCGTCGGCCTGGGTGAACTTCTCGAAAATCGACGACAACTTATCCGGTGGGATGCCGATGCCCGTATCCACGATGTCGAAGCGTAACTGGACCGCACCGGGGATCTGAGCCGGCCGGCTCCCGACGCACAGGCTGACCGAGCCGCGAGGAGTATACTTGATCGCGTTGCCAAGAAGGTTCACGACAATCTGTTGCAGCCGGAGGGGATCGCCTATCACGAAGCGGGGGACTTCGGGCTGAACCAACCAGGTCAGCTCCAATCCCTTCTCTTTGGCGCGCGCCGCCAGCAGCTTCGAGCAGTGACGAACGACCTCATACGGCGAGAAATGGATCTTCTCCAGCACCAGCCTTCCCGCTTCGATCTTGGACATGTCCAGGATGTCGTTGACCAAAGCCAGCAGGGAAAGCGAGGAAGCCCGGGCAGTCTCCAGGTCGCTGCGCTGGGTGCTGTCCAGATCGCTTTCCAGCACGATGTCGAGCATACCCGTGATGCCGTTAAGGGGCGTGCGCAACTCGTGAGACATGTTGGCCAGGAAGGCGCTTTTGGCCTGAGACGCCGCCTCCGCGCGCGCGGTGGACTCCTCGAGCGCCCGGGTGCGTTCCCGGATCTTCTGCTCGAGGTGCTGCTGGTGTTCAAGGACCTGCCGGCGCGACGACGCCAGAGCTTCGATCATCTCATTGAAGCTCTCGCCGAGCCGCTCGATCTCGTCTCCGGAAGCGGAGAGCCGCACCGGCTCCAGGTTGCCTTCCTTGACGGACGTGATGGCGTCGTTCAGCAGTGTCAGTGGCCGTATGAATACCCTGCTGGTTACACGCGCGATGACCGCGGCCAGCGCAACCAGCAGACCGCTGATGATCAGATGGTCGCCGCGCAGACGGATGCCGTTGAGGAGATGCACGGCGATCTCGACGGTGTATGCCCACCCGACAAGAAAAGCCGTGAACCAGCAGAACTTGACGGCAAGGGACCTGAAGGGTCTCTGTTTCCCCACGAGTGACTCTTTGGCTACTGATTCCTACCAACACCTGATCGGGCGAACGGCGCGGGGCGTCGATCAGGGAAAGCCCCTAGAAGTGGACTGGGGCGGGCGAGGCATCGCAGAATAGGAGAATGTCAGATAGGAAGATCGTTTCAACAGAACGGGCGCCCAAGGCGGTCGGGCCATATAGTCAGGCGGTCATCCACCAGGGCGTGGCATACCTGTGCGGACAGGGGCCGCTCGATCCCACGACGGGCCATGTCGTGGCGGGCGGGATCGAAGAACAAACCGAACGGGTGCTTCAGAACCTCGGTGCGGTGCTGGAGGCAAGCGGCTCCTCTTTCGGACAAGTCTTGAAGGTGACGGTCTTCCTCAAGGACATGAACGATTTCCAGAAGATGAACCGTGTCTACTCGCGGTACTTCCCGACGGCTCCGCCGGCCAGATCTACGGTGGAGGCGGCCCGGCTGCCTCTGGATACGCTGGTCGAAATTGACGCCATCGCGGCGGTGGGATAGGCGCGGGGCCGCGTTATTGGTGCACGGAATACTGAGGTTGGGGAGGATTCAGCCTGATTTCGATGGTCTTCTCTTCTTCGTTGACCTCAAACTCCTGCCCGAAGGTCTGGTAGCCTTTGGCGATCACCTGGATCAGGATCTTGCCCTGAGGGAGAGTGGGAATCTTGGCTACGCCTTCCATGTTTGTCCTGGTTTCCCACGTCGTGCGTATCTTCTTGCCCAACTTCGCGACGGAGCGTCCTTCCACGAACCGCACCACCACGCTGGCCCGTTCGATGGGTTTTCCACCGAGGGTCTTCACCTCGACGCGAAGCACCGTCATGTCATCCTCGGCGAGCAGTGGCGCGGAGAAAGCAATCAAGACCGCAAAGATCGCCCACAAAATCCGCATGCCCTGATTATCTCAAATCGCACGTCAGGCGATATCCCGCCGGAGGAATGTGCATGGAACACCGGCATTCGCTGTCACCGCCTCCGCGGCCAGATAGCCGCTCCTGACAGCGCCTTCCATAGTGGCCGGCCAGCCCGTCCGGGTCCAGTCGCCGGCTAGGTAGAGATTCCCGAACTTGGTGCGAGAGAAGGGCCGCGTCTGCTCCAGACCCGGTTCCGGCGAGAAGGTGGCGCGAAGTTCCTTCACCACGTGTGCCTTTTCCAGCTTTGCGCCGCGCACCCCAGGGAAGAACTCGGCCAAATCGCCCACGGTCAGGCTGATCACCTGGTCCCTGCTCATAGCGACCAGAGAGGCGGAGGCGCTCACTACGGCCTGCACGTAATGTCCTCCTGCCTTGTTGAAGACCCACTGGACCGTTCGATCCAGCAGCGCAGCGTGGGGAAGATCCATGATCGGGCGGTCGAACCAGAGGTGCACGCCCGTGATCGGCGAATGATGGAATGGGGCCAGATCCAACCCCAACTCCGGCGCTACCGCTCCGAGTTGCTCAAAGGGCAGAGCGCAGACGTAGAAGTCGGCCTTGCCCTGCCCGCCTGGAACATCGACATCCGAGACCGCGTGCCCATGGAATCGAAACCGTTTGACGGGCGACCGAAGACGAACCCTCACGCCGGCGCGGTTCAGCGTCTCCGGGCTGTATAGATCCCCCAGCGGCACGGACGGAATCCCCATCTGGAAGGCGTCCGGCCGGGAGAGGAACGCGAGCCGGAACACCTGAAGACCGTGGCCGGCGGCCATGACCTCCAGTTCCGCGTTCACGGCGCTGACCAGCACGGGCCGCCAGAAGCGTGAGACGGCGACGCGGGGCTGCCGCTTCTCGTCGAGCCAATCGCGCATGGTAACCCGGTCGAGGTCGTTCCTGCGGCCGTACTCTCGACGGATCGCAGCCAGGGCGCGCGCGATAGAAAGTTTCTCCCTCGCGCCGAGAAACGGGAGCCCGCTGAACGAAGCGGCAAGGTGAAGCGGCGCCGGCCAGCGGCCGGCCTGGAGCACGGACAGGCGCCCCCCTGGCTCCAAAAAGTTGAACTCGCGGTGGAAGCGGATGCGATCCTGGACGCCCAGTCGCCCGTAGAAGTCGATCAGATTCACGCAGCACCGCAGCAGGATGTGCTGGCAGTTGTCAATCACTTCCCCGCCGGCCGGGGCCGGGTAGGACGTGGCGCGTCCGCCGGTGAAACCACGCGCCTCATGAAGCGTGACCTTGTGGCCCGCATCCGCCAGGGCAACCGCGGCCGCCATGCCGGCCAATCCGCCGCCGGCGACAATCACCTCCGCCATGGGAGCCGCGCCCCCCTCAGCGCCCGGCCGCCGGGCGCTGGGCGCACATTCTGACCACGTTCTCGATCAGGCGCAGGCCGCATTCTCCCTGCATGGTCAGAATCGATTCGGGGTGGAACTGGACGGCCTCGATCGGCAGTTCACGATGGCGCACGCCCATAATGACGCCATCTTCCGTTTCCGCCGTGATCTGGAGGCAGGCGGGGAGAGTCTCCTTGCGTGCGAAGAGCGAGTGATAGCGGCCCACAGTGAACTTTTCCGGAAGTCCTGCGAAGACACCCACCCCTTTGTGGACCACGACGGACGGCTTGCCGTGCATTGGATAGTCGAGCACTCCCAGCTCTCCGCCGAAGGCTTCCACCGTTCCCTGGAGTCCCAGGCACACGCCGAAGAGAGGGATGTGAAGTCCCGCGGCGCGAAGCACAAGCGCGGGAACGCCGAAATCAGCCGGTCGGCCCGGCCCGGGGGAAACGAGGATCAGGTCGGGCGCCAGTTCGGTCAGCAGGTCGAGGGGAAATCCCGCGCGGTAGGTGGCTACTTCGACGCCCGTCTGCCGGGCGTAGTTGGCCAACGTGTGAATGAAGCAGTCGTCGTTGTCCACCAGGAGCATCCGGATGCCGGACCCGGGGCGAGCCGCGCGCTTCTGCCGGGGCCGCCGGGACTCCTGCTTCGGCTCCAGGGCGCGGAAAAACGCGGTGGCCTTCATGCGGGTCTCCTGTTCCTCCATCGCCGGCACAGAGTCGTAAAGGATGGTGGCGCCGACGGGGTAGGCGGCGACGCCGCCGCGCAGGTGAACGGTCCGGATGTGAATCCCGGTGTTCATGCCGCCGTTCAGCGAGAGCATTCCGATGGCGCCGCCGTACCAGCCGCGCGCGTCCTTCTCGAGGTCTTCAATGGCCTGAGCGGCAGCCTTCTTCGGCGCGCCAATCATCGTGACGGACCACATGTGGGTCAGGAATGCGTCCAGCGAGTCAAAGCCCGGAGCCAGGATGCCCTCCACGTGATCGACGGTGTGAAACACGCCCGCGTAGGATTCGATCAGGCGGCGGCCGACGACGTGCACCGACCCCGGCACGCAGACGCGGCTCTTGTCGTTGCGGTCGACGTCCGTGCACATGGTCAGCTCCGACTCCTCCTTGGGCGAGTCGAGCAGGTCGCGGATGTTGTCGGCGTCGCGAAGCGGATCTCCCGTCCGCCGGGCCGTGCCGCTGATGGGACACGTCTCCACGCGGTTTCCCTCCACGCGCACGAACATCTCCGGGGAGCAGCCGATAAGCTGCTCATTTCCGAACTGGAGGAAGAACTCGTACGGGCTGGGGCTGGCCTGGGTGAGCTTCTTGAACAGCTCCGAGGGACGTCCCGAGTACGGCGCCCGGAACGTCTGTCGCAGAACCACCTCGTAGTAGTCGCCGCGCCGCATTCCCTCCCGAACCTTCTCCACGTTCGCCATGTACTCCTCGGGCGTGTGATCGGAGACAACCTCTCCCGGCTCGGAGGCGGCGACCTCCGGCACGGGCTCTCCCGAGCGGTCCAGACCACGGGTGGTGAGACCGGCGGCCTCGATGTCGTACTGGTATCGCTCGATCCTCTCCCGCTTGCGGTCCATGAAACAGATGTCGTCGCAGAGAAACAGGTGCAGGTCCTCGCGGTCCGCCCTGGGCTTCTTCAATTGAATCGGGTCGAACTGAAACAGCAGATCGAAGCCGAAGGCGCCGACGAGGGCGAAGTGGGGGTCGCCGACGGGGCGGAACTCGTCGATCAGGGTTCGGAGAATTGAGAAAGCGGAGGGCTGCTTGCTGCGCTCCTCCTCGGGGAAGAGACGGGGCAAGGGTTTCAGATGGCCTGCCAGCACCGCGCCGCGCCTCTCGAACGACTCCCAATGAGAATGCCCCTCCAGCAGCGGGGCCAGCACGGCGGTGATCACTTCCCCGCGGGAGTTCAGCGGCCGAAAGGTCACCTGCCGCCCGGCGGAGACGATCTCCAGCGGCGGCCTGACCGAGGCGATGTCCCATCGCGAATAGCGTCCTGGGTATTCATAGCCCGAAGAAAGGTAGATCCCGCGGCAGGTATCCAGCTCGCGCAGCAAGTGATCCAATCCCCTCTTGAAAGGGAGCTTCGTCACCGTGCGCAAGACTCGAATGCCGTGCGGGGTGGAATGCCAGGACTGCCGCATGGTACAACCTCGGAAGGGAGATGAGCCTTAAGGATAGCATGGGGCCTCGGTCCCGCCACCCGCGAGGCTACTCTTCTCCCAAGGCCTCCAAGTCGGCCCTGTCCTGCGCGCGCCCTGTGGCTTTCTTGTTCTTGACCAGCGAAGCTCTATCGATGAATGCCACCTTGAGACCATCCAACACGGCCGGCACCCGATTCTGCCATGCGTCCTCGAATTCGACGCCGGTGAGGGACGTCAGCAGGTCCACCCGATTTGGGGCAACGCCCAGTTGAATAACACGGTCCCTCTCAAGAAAGTCGGCCGCGGACAGGCCCGCTGAAGCGAAACCGAAACGCGCCAGTGCGCTCGCGATCCGCTGCGCGTTCTCCGGAGACGCGCGAACCAATAAGTCAATGTCGCCGGTGTAACGTGGGAAACCGTGGAACGCCAGAGCGACTGCGCCGACGATGACGTACTCAACTTCGCTGGAGTTGAGAGACTCGATACACTCTCTCAAGTCTTTCGGAAGACGCATCCGTCTCCTTTCGGCCGCGGTGCATCAGTTCGAGGAGGATGTCCAGCCTCTGATCGGGCGACAATCGACGATAGTACTCGAGGTTCGATTGGCTCGCTTCCTCGTGACTTCGGAACTTGGCCCAGACTCGCTCCATCGGTTCTATTTTACCGCGCCGATGAACTATACTATCGTTGCCTGCAAGCGCCCGCGCGTCATGAAAATCTTCGCCACAGCGCCCTGCCGCATCGATCTGGCGGGAGGGACGATCGACATCTGGCCCTTGTACCTGTTCCACACGGGAGCGGTGACGGTGAACTTCGCCGTCAACGTCTACGCCAGGTGCATACTGGCCCCTCGAAAGGACCGGCGGATCTCCCTCCATTCGAAGGACCTGGGCGTCGTGGAGGCTTTCGCGTCGCTCGACCGCCTGATCGCCGCACGCCGCTACCGCCTGCCGCTCGCCGCCCGCCTGGTCCGTTTCTTCGCCCCCCAGGAGGGCCTCGACCTGAGCACGGACTCCGAGTCGCCGGCGGGCGCGGGTCTGGCGGGCTCCTCGGCCCTGATGGTCGCCGTCGCCGGGGCGCTCCAGCGTTTCACGGGAAGCCGCCTCGGGAAGGAGAAGCTGCGCCAGATTGTGCAGGACCTCGAAGCGCAGATCATACGGGTGCCCACCGGCTGCCAGGACTACTATCCGGCTCTTTACGGAGGCGTGAGCGCTGTCGAACTGGGACCGGGAGGGATCCGGCGAAGGGCTCTGGCCGTTGACCCGGGAGATCTCAACGAGCGATTCGTGCTGGCCTACACGGGGGCGCCGCGCGCGAGCGGAATCAACAACTGGGACGTGATGAAGGCCCACATCAACGGCGACAGGCGGGTCCATCGCAACTTCGACGAGATCGCGGCCATCGCCCGCGCCATGGCCGGTGCGCTGGAAAAGAGCGACTGGACGGAGGCGGGACGCCTGCTTCGACGGGAATGGGCGCACCGCCGCCGCAACTCACCCGGGATCAGTACGCCTTTGATCGACCGGCTGGCGCAGGTTGCGAGGCGCAACGGAGCGCTTGGCGCGAAGGCCTGCGGCGCGGGAGGAGGAGGCTGTATTGTCTTCCTCGTGGAGAGGGGCGCGAAGGAGCGGGTGTCTGCGGCCATCGAGTGTCTGGGCGCTCGCGTGATGCCGGCAGGCGTGTCGATGAGCGGGCTGCGTGTAAGGACCACATCCCAATGAAGGATCTTGTTCCCAAAGAGCACCTGGCTAAGATTGTGGGCGTCGCGGTGCGCGTCGGCCTCTACGTGGTGCTGGGAGTGCTGGGCATGTACCTTTTCGGCTGGGGATTGAGCGCGCTCGGCAGCTACCTGGTTGCGGCGGCCGTGGGCGGGTTCCTGGCCGCCGCCACGGCGAACGCGCTCCTGATGCGCATTTTTGAGCGGTCGCATCTGGCCAACATCGGTTTGGCCTGGAACGCTTGCTCGGTGCGGAATCTTCTGATCGGGCTGGCGGGCGGCACCGGTTCGGCTGTGCTGGTGCTGGCGGGACCCGTGGTGGTGGGGCTGGCGGAATTTCAAGCCGTTCCCGGAGCGGATCCGCACTGGCGGACGTTGATCTTCGTGACCGTGGTTCTTCTGTTGGGAGCGGTGGGAGAAGAGATGTTTTTCCGGGGCTACGGCTTCCAGGTGCTCATTGCCTCCGCCGGCCCCTTCGCGACGATCCTGCCCACCGGCGTGCTCTTCGGGTTGGCGCACGGCTCGAACCTTGGGGTCACCAAGCTGGGACTGTTCAACACCATGGTCTGGGGAGTGCTGCTTGGATACGCCTTCGTCCGCAGCGGCGACTTGTGGCTGCCCATCGGTCTGCACGTCGGCTGGAACTGGGCGCTGCCTCTTTTCGGCGTGAATCTGAGCGGGTTTACAATGGAGGTGACGGGATACGCGCTGCACTGGCGAATCGGGCCGGTTTGGAGCGGGGGAGCCTATGGGCCCGAGGGGGGCCTGATCACCTCCGCGGTAACGGTGCTGCTCTTTGTCTACCTCTGGAAGGCGCCTGTTCGCCGGCAGACGCCATTCCTGCTGCGTGGTTCCGAGGAGTCCTGAATGCGCTGGAGAGCGGCCGCGACCTTCCTCGCCGTGGGATCGGCTCTGTCAGCCGGAGCCCAGGACCGCAGGCTGACCGCGGAAGAGCGCATCGAGCTTATCCGCGGGCTGAGCGCCGAGTTCGCCACGGTGAAGACCGCGCTCCCGCGCTCAAAGAAGGCCCTGGTTCTCCGGAGCACCGGAGAGTTCGACAAGGCCTTGTGGGAATCCGCCGGCAGGGAGTTCGGCCCGGCCGGGCGTGTCGGCGACGCGATCCAAATCACAAAGTTGAGTTTCGAGGACGACCGGCTCGTGTTCGAGCTTAACGGCGGCTACCGGGGCGGCCGCAAGTGGTACGAGAGGATAGAGGTTGGCACGGGGACCCGCACCATGCCGATCGGCGGCGGCTCTCAGCCGGTGGCCCAGGCGGGCACCAGCCTGGCGCTGGTCTTCCCGGGCAAGGTGCCGCCGCTGAAATCGGCCGAGGTCAAGGCGATGCTGGCGCCTGTGCTGGACTTCAACAAGCGGAGCGCGAACGAGCAGTACATGGAGACGCTTCCGCCGCACATCTTGCAGGCAGTGAAGGACAAGAAGGCCGTGGAGGGCATGGACCGCGACCAGGTTCTCCTGGCGCTCGGCCGCCCGGACAACAAAGTGCGCGAAACGGTGGACGGCGCGGAAGTGGAAGACTGGATTTACGGCAAGCCGCCCGGCAGGATTGTCTTCGTGACCTTTGAAGGCGACAAGGTGATCCGCGTCAAAGAGTCCTACGCGAACCTCGGCGGCTCGGTGGCGCCGGCTCTGCCGCCGCCACGGTAGGACCGCTTCAGCAGTCGTCCCCCGAGGCCCAAAGTCAGAAATACACCTTGACAGCAACCTGGATTTGGCGCGGGGGTCGCATGGGGTTTGTCGAGGTGAAGTTCAGCGCACCGAACCCGAAACGATTCGCCGCCGATGGCAGGTTGGTGATGTTCCCGGCTGCGTCGAATTGAGCATTCAGGTTCACACTGCTCCATTGGGTATGATTGAACGCGTTGAACATCTCAAGCCGGAGCTGCACATAGCGCTGCTCGTTGGACGTGAACCTTATCCTCTTGAAGACCGAGATGTCCCAGTTATTCACCCCCGGCCCGCGCACATTGCGGGGTCCGGAGTCCATCCCCTGGCTGCCCTTTACCGCCGGTCGGACAACCGACGTGTCAATCCAGCGGTGCAGCGTTCGGTCACCAGGCGAAAGGTTCGGTGTGCCCGTAAGGATGACACGCGGAGCCATGGGTTCTGAACCGGTGATCATGCGGTTCAGGGCTACAGCAGCCGTGTTGTACTGGCTGTAGGCAATTGTACCGGGCGCCCCGGAAGACAGGCTCGTGATCCCCGAGATCTGCCAGCCGTTCAGGATGATGCGCCCGAGGGCGTTGCCTAAAGGGGTCCCCTTCCTTGCGCCGTCCGGCAGATTCAGGGTGTAATTAACATTCAGAATTTGAGTACGGTCGTAACTGAGTGGCCCGTAGTCCGCTTTGCGAGTGTCAGTGGGATGGGCGGCCGTCGACAGGGAATCAGCGGTGCCCAACGCCTTCGACCATGTGTAGGCGACGCCGAGCAGTAGAGTGCGCGACATGCGGCGGTTGGCGGAGATCTGGAGAGAATTATAGTTGGCGCAACCGCCGAAGATCGATGTATATCCTCCGCCAAGCAGGAATGTGCCTTCTCCTCCATAGCCGATGTACGGACGTGTGAAGTTGACCGGCAGTGTAGTGGTCCCATCATACTTGGGCGCGGCAACCGTCGGGTCCTGGTATTGTGGCAGCCAGGCGCTGCCCCAAGGGGGCGTGTTCCAGGGGAGCTGGTAGGGGAGGTGGCGGGAAAGGGAGCCTACATACGACACGTCGAGCAAGAAGCTGAAAGGCAGTTGCTTCTGCACGCCGAGGCTGTAGTTGTAAACCGCCGGCACTTTGCCGTCCCTGGACGTGCCCCCCACCGTCGCAGGCGACAACGTCTGCGACAAGGTGTTGAACGTAGAAAAACTCCCGTAATAGAACGACGGCCTTCGGATGATAGGAGGATTAAGGGTTAGCGGGAAGGTCAAGTTCCCCGCCGTACGCTCATAGAATACGCCCCCGCCCATCCGGACGACCATCTTGCCGCGAAGCCCCGCGGGCGTCCATGCCAACCCGACCCGTGGCGCATACTGTACGCCCCTGTCGTCAATCAGCGCCCGGGGATAGTCCCTGCCCGCCTGCACGATGCCGTTGTCCACGTTGCCCACTCCCGGAACAATGGTCCCGACAAGCACTTCAGGCCCGTACTGCCCCGTGACGGGATTGTAGGACGCCCTCTGGCCGGTGGCGGGGTTCCATGCCTTCTGGAGGAGCCTGACCTGTTGGGATGGATCGTACATCGCAGGATTGAAGCCGGCGAGCTGGTTCTTCCGGTCGTACATGTTGGGCATGAGCACGAAGCGCATCCCGAAGTCGAGAGTAAGGTTGGGCCGCAGTTTCCAGTTGTCCTGAATGTACCACTCGAAATTGCGGGACACGTAGTAGCCTATGCGCTGCGCGTCAGCCTGCTCGAAGTACCGGAAAGTCCCAAGCAGTGCGTTCGCAAAGTCCCAGTTGGCGTCGCCGGGGTTCAACGAGTCCCGGTTGAAGTAGTACACGCCGTTGTCGTATGTCCATGCGGTCGTTCTCTTGAGACTGTTTTCAATGTACAAACCGGCCTTGAGAGTATGCCGCGCGAAGACCTTGCTGAGGTTGTCCGCCCAGCTAGAGAGAAAGTTCTCGTTGTCGAAGGGAATTCCCCGAAAGATGATATTGGGCGGGTTCGCGTTGGCCGTCAGCCCGCCAAAGACCATGCCGGCCATCAACCCCGCCGGGTTGGCGTTCGGATAGGGAACAGGGAGTGTCAAACCCGATACAGAGCGCAGGAACTTGCTGTCACTCTCAATGTCGATAGGAAACCAGCTCCGCAAATTGCCGAAGGAGAACTCGTTGGTCAGCGTGGGGCTAATCGTGGTGGTCAGATTCCCCATGCCCGCGATGGCCCCGGTGGGAAGGTGGAGGCCGGAAATCCCGCTCACCACCGACACAACTGCACCATTCTGCCAGTAATCTCCGTCGTTTCGCAGCAGCCGGAAGAAGAACCGCCAGTTGTCGTGGATATAGTGATCGACTCTATATAGCTCGTCCGTGTTCTTGTACTTCCCCTCGAACTGGAACTGGTAGTTGAACGTCGGGCTGAGGCCGTCCTTGTTGGGCTCCGGGAAGAAGCGCAACGCCTTCTCGCCGAGCGGATGCCAGCGAGCCTGGGGGATCCGGTTATTGGGAAACGGCGTGCGCCCATTGAGAGGGTCGACGATCGGAACCGGCATTCCGCTCGCGTCGTGGGTTGCGGAGAAGTCACCCTGGCGCTCGCGCACGGTTGGCACGGTGAGGGACTTCAGCTCGTCCACCACGCGCGGGCGCTGGAATTCAGCGCTCGCGAAGAAGAAAAGCCTGTTCCGATTTGTGTTGAACTTGCCGGGAACGTAGATCGGTCCACTCACATTGAAGCCTTGCGTACGGTAGCGATAAATGGACCGCGGCAGACCGTAATAGTTTCTATCCCAGGAATTGGCGTTGAGCGATTCGTTGCGGAGGAACCAGTATCCGGTCCCGTGGAAGTCCCGAGTCCCGCTCTTCGTCACCACGCTGATGTGGATGCCGGAAGAGCGTCCGAATTCGGCCTGCTGGCTATTGGTCAGCAGCTTGAATTCAGCAATGTTGTCGGTGTTTACACGGAGGTTGTAGAAGAAGCTGGCGCCGATATCCATGACGGTGACGCCATCGACGGAGAAACTCATCGAATCGTTGCGTTGGCCGTTCACCCAAAGGACGTTGTCCGGGCTCACCCCTGGAACGGTCTTCATCAATTCCAGGAAGTTACGGCCCACCAGGGCGAGCTCCTTTACCTGAGTTGCCGTGACCACGCCGGATCGCTCCGCGCTGGCGGTTTGAAGCGCGACAGGATCGGCCTGGACGGTGATCGAGTCGCCCGTGGAGCCGATCTCCAACTCGATGGGAGGAAGCCCCAGCTTGTCGCCGGTGTGCAGGACGATATCCTGGCTGCTGTACAGCTTGAAGCCGGGGGCTTCCACCGTCAGCGTGAACGTTCCGGGAAGGACCGGCGTGATCACGAATGTGCCCTCGCCGCTGGTGCGCACCTCCCGGACCGTGGCCCGCTCGGCCTGGTTGCTGAGCGTCACTTGGGCGCCCG
Organism: Bryobacteraceae bacterium; assembly: GCA_041946685.1. Classification (GTDB taxonomy): domain Bacteria; phylum Acidobacteriota; class Terriglobia; order Bryobacterales; family Bryobacteraceae; genus JBHGAV01. Next base: position 33,387 of record JBHGAV010000042.1, read on the forward strand.
GCACAGCGGCCTTCTGGCTGTCCAGCACCACGCCACCGATGGAGCCGGAAACTACCTGGGCAACCACCGGCGCTGTCGTTGTCAAGGCGCCGGCGAGTGCGACGGAGAGGATCCACTGAATCGAGATTGCGGTCCTCATGTGGGCCTCCTTCCCTGCCGGCTATCGAAAATTCTCGATGAGCATCAGATCCTGACCTTCGGAATCCGGCATGGAGCAGGTGAGCGCGATCTGGCGGTCTGGAGACACGCTCAGGCCATGCAGCTCCCCGGCCCTGAAACGATTGAGCACCCGGCTCTGCCCCGTGGTAAGACCCAGGAACCTCAGCTCGCATGCCTTGGGTCTTGCTGAGATGGGCCGCGTGATGTAGTAAATGCCGCCCTCAACCGGAGCGAATTCCCCTCCGACCGGCAAGCCAATGATCCGCCGCTCCGGGCCGCCCGCCAAAAATCGCGCAAAGAGCCCCGGCTGCGCCTCCTTGGTGTAATAAAGCTCCTTCCCATCCCAGGACTCGAGCGCTGCAGTGAAGCCCGCCCCCTTGTCGATTATCTGTATGGCCTCGCCCCCCGCCGATGGGATCCGCCAGATTCCCGCATAGCCGGTGCGGTTGGAGTGGAAATAGATCCATCTGCCATCCCGGGACCAGGTCGGAAAATGCTCGTCGGAGGGGAACGGGGTGAGGCGCCTCGGCCGCCCGCCCTCCGCGTCGATGACGAAGACGTCAAAATGCCCGTCCTCCGATTGGCAGTTGAAAGCGATCTGGCGCCCGTCCGGAGACCAGCGCGGGCTGCCCATCCCCCCTCCCCGCGCCTCCGTCACCTGCAACCGGTTCGAGCCATCCGCATTCGCGATCCACAAGGCACTCCGGTAATGGGACCCGGCCGAGGTGTAGGCGATTCTTTTTCCGTCCGGCGAGAACGCAGGGTCAATATCAAAGGATGACGTAGACAGGAAACGTTCGGGCGAAGCGCCAGCCACAAGCTTCCAGATATCGAAGGCGCCCAGGCGGACCCGCCCAAAAGCCAACCTGCTGCCCACCCTAGAGAGGGTTGGGAACAGAGCGCCCTCTCCGGCCAGTTCAATGCGAGTCGGCCGCGCCGACCCGCTGACCGGAATCCTCCACAAGTATCGATCTCCCAGCACGTGGTACATGGCACCGTAGATTACGGACTTCCCGTCCAATGCCCAGGCAATGCCGGCGAAACGCCCCGCGACAGGCGTCAGCCGTCGCGGCTGGCTCTTGGGCGCTAGATCTGGAGTGAGCTCCAGCAAGTAGATATCTCCCATGCCAAACCCGGCGCCGACAAGAGCGTAGGCCAGAGAACGCCCGTCGGGGGAAATCGTTGGGAACGCATAGCGGCCGGAGGAGACCGGGCCGGATAGCAGCGTCCTTCTTTCGCCCCGATCAACCGGGATGAGGAAGATCCCATTCGTTTCTCCAGACTCCATCTCCGCGACAGCCAGCCACTTGCCATCGGCGGACCAGGAGAACTTGTTGTTGTAGACCGGGCGGTAGTCCGCCAGCTTCCGCGGCTGTCCGCCGAGGCGCGAGGTCAAGTAGATGGATCTTCGACCCTCCTGTGTCCGAACAAAAGCGATCTGGTCGCCGAGGGGAGACCAAGCTGGGTAAAAGTCCGACGCGGGGTCGTCTGTAAGCCGCAGCGGGGTTGTGGACCCTACCATTTGGACATAGATGTCGCTGGTTGTCTGCCCTTCTCGCAGCCAGGAAAACACCACTTGGGTCCCGTCCGGGGAGAAGGAGGGAAATAGCTCATCCCCAGGGTGATTCGTGAGGGGAACAAGTGTGGGCGGGGGAAGGGAGTTGCTGCGGCCCCGCCAGAAGAACCATCCGCAGGCGACCAGAATCAACACCGCAGCCGTGAGCGCCAGAGGGATCCTCAATCGCGCCCAGGCCTTCCATCGCCGGGCTGCCTCCGGTGCATCGCGCATTTCTTCAAGTGCAACACGCGCGTCGCTGATGTGCTGCAACCGGTGGTCGGGGTCCTTGTGCAAGCAGAGGCGAATGAGACGCTCCAACTGAACCGGGGCGCCGTCGAGAGGCTTGGGCTCCTTGGTGGCCGTGGCGGTCAGTACCTGGCTGATTGAATCCCCCTCGAAAGCATGCCGTCCGCTCAGCAGTTCGTATAGCAGGCAGCCGAAGGCGAAGACGTCGCTGCGGTAGTCGACTCTCCTGCCGTCGATCTGCTCCGGCGACATGTAGCCCGGTGTGCCCGCGACCGCTCCTTCCAGCGATGTCACGCTTGGCCTGGCGCCGTCTGCCTGCTCTTGGAGCTTTGCCAGTCCAAAGTCCAGGATTTTGACCGAGCCCTTCTCTGTGACCAGGATATTGGCCGGCTTAAGGTCGCGGTGGACGATCCCTGCCGCGTGCGCCTCCGCTAGCGCACCCGCGATCTGAATTCCGAAGCCGATCACCTCTCTGACGGGACGGGGGCCCTTCAGAGAGTGACCTTCGACAAACTCCATAGCCAGGTACGGGGCACCCGCATGCTCTCCGACGTCGTGGAGCGTGGCGATGTGGGGATGATTCAGGGCAGCGACCGCCCGCGCCTCGCGCTCGAAACGCTCGCTGAACTGGGCCTTGACGAACTTCAGCGCTACGTTGCGGCCGAGGCGCGTGTCGCGGGCTTTGTAAACCACGCCCATGCCGCCCTCGCCGAGCTTCTCCCGGATCTCATAGTGGCCGATGCTTTGGCCGGTCAGTCCGGCAGAGGTTTCGGGCGGCACCACTAGCGCAGGGACCTCCAAACGAGGACCCGTACGCTCGTCGTGCGCCAGCAGCGATTCCAGTTCACGCCGAAGCGACTCATCGCCGGCGCAGCTCTGTTCGAGCACAGCCGCGCGCCGGGAAGGTTCCACCGCCAGCGCAGCCCCATAGATCGCTTCAATCTTCCGCCAACGCGCCGCGTCCATGAGATCCCCTCCGGCTCAGCTCGCGCGCGAGCCACCCCCTGGCCAGCCTCCAGTCCCGTGCCACGCTCTCCACGGAAATACCCAGGGCGGCGGCTGTCTCCTCCACGGTCAGCCCTCCGAAGAAACGCATCTCGACTACTTGCGCCCGGCGAGGATCGAGCTTGGACAACACGCCGAGCGCTTCATCCACGGCCAGGATCTCCGGGTCCCGCTCGGGCGATCCAACCCAAGCCTCCTCCAGCGGCACCGCGCATCCGCCGCCCCCGCGTTTGGCCGCCTGGCGGGCGCGGGCATGGTCCACCAGAATGCGCCGCATGGTCTGAGAGCAGGCGGCCAGGAAATGGGAGCGGTCCTGCCAACTGGCCCGCTTGGCGTCGATCAGGTGCAGGCAGGCTTCGTTCAGCAGGGCTGTGGTCTGAAGTGTGTGCCCCGGCGGCTGGGCTGCCATGTAGTGCTTGGCAATCCGATGTAACTCTTTGTACAGCAGTGGGATAAGCTGATCCAGCACACCCTGGTCACCGCCCCTCCAGGACCGGAGCAACGCCGTGACCTCTCGGCTGGCTTCCGCTTGCACACCGCCCTCTTGGGCCAAATTGCAGCACCAAAAAGAGATACCCAGATCCAAAGATCTATTGCAGACTCTGCGGCGGTTTCCCGTTAACGAAGGGTGAGAACGGACTTCCTAGGTTGAGCGGGCCAGGAAGGCGGACCCAAGAGAGAAACCATGCCATGGAACTCGACGCAACATGTGCGCGCAAACGGCCTGGTGCCGGCAGCTCTCCTTGCCTTCGGCCTCGCGTGCTCTCTGCCGCCAACTGTTCAACCTGCCGAGCCGGGACCGCGGCTCGTTGTCGCCATTCGAGACTACGCGGGTGTGCCGCAGGAGACGCTGGATGCCGCCGAGGCACAGCTCTCGAAGATCTTCGGGAAAGCAGGAGTACCGGTCGAGTGGTGGGAGCTGCCGCCGCTGGGGTCCGCCGCCGTGGATCCAGTGGCGGTCAAGCCGGCCCTTTACGTGATGCTTTTGTCGGACTCCATGGCGGCTCGACTCGGTTGCTCACTTAGTGCGTTCGGGTTTGCACTTGCCGATCGGGTGTACATCTTCGCTGACCGCACCCGGCAAGCGGCCGCGCAGACGGAGAGCAACTTCACCACGGTCCTGGGTCTCGCCATGGCGCATGAAGTCGGACATGTGCTGCTCGGCCCGAACGGCCATGCGCCGGGCAACGTCATGACCCCTCGCTTCGGCAAAACGGCATTCCAACAAGGCGAACGTGGCGCCCTGCTGTTCCTGCCGGACCAAGCTGAGCGCATGCGCGAGCAAGTGCGCAACCGCCTCAGCGCGTCGGAAAGGGCGCAGGCAGCGAGTCTGCTGGCGAACAGATGAGGCCGCTCCTCACGAGTTCCCGCTCTGATATCATTGAGTTTTAGCGGTTCCTATCCCATCAAGCAGAGAAAGCAGGAGAACACCCCTATATGGCACTTAAGGTAGCAATCAACGGTTTCGGCCGCATCGGCCGCAACGTCGTTCGAGCGGCGATCGGCAACTCGGCGGTCGATTTCGTGGCGGTCAATGATTTGACCGACACCAAGACGCTGGCCCACCTTCTCAAGTACGACTCCGTCCTCGGTCCGCTCCGTACATCGGTGAAGGTCGATGGAGATTCAATCCTGGTAGACGGCAACAGGGTGAAGGTGTTCGCGCAGAAGGACCCGGCACAGCTCGACTGGAGCAGCCTGGGAGCCGAGATTGTGGTCGAATCTACGGGCAGGTTCACCGACGCCACAGCCGCCGCCGCGCACCTTAAGGGGACGGTGAAGAAGGTCATCATCTCCGCTCCGGCCAAGAACGAGGACCTCACGGTCGTGCTGGGCGTGAATGACGACATGTACGATCCGGCCAAGCACAACATCATCTCCAACGCCTCCTGCACCACGAACTGCCTGGCCCCCGTCGTCAAAGTCATTCACAAGACCTTCGGAATCCTGAAGGGGTCGATGACTACCATCCACAGCTACACGAACGACCAGAATGTCCTCGACTTTCCCCACAAGGACCTGAGGCGGGCCCGCGCCGCCGCGCTCAACATGATCCCGACGACCACCGGCGCTGCCAAGGCAATCGGGCTGGTGATGCCCGAACTGAAGGGCAAGCTGGACGGTTACTCCATGCGTGTGCCGACTCCCAACGTCTCGGCGGTCGACCTGGTGGCGGTGCTGGCCAAGAACGCCACCGGCGAGGAGGTCAACGCGGCGCTCAAGGCGGCTGCCATGGGGGAGATGAAGGGGATTCTAGGCTACACCGAGGACCCGGTGGTTTCCACCGACATGATGCACAACTCTCACAGTTCCATCGTGGACGCCCAGATGACGAAGGTCCTCGACGGGAACCTGCTGAAGGTGCTCGCCTGGTACGACAACGAGTGGGGCTACTCTTGCCGGGTCGTGGACCTGATCGAGTTCCTCGGCCGGAAGGGGCTGTAACCGGATCTGTGGCTCGTAGCCCGCGGCGCGCGCCGCGGGCTACATGCTTCTCGCCGATGTTGGCGCCGGGCACGATCCCCAGCCCGCCTACCAGTCCCGCAACCAGGTCCGAAACGATGTCCCCGTAAAGGTTCGGCATCAGGAGGCAGTCGAAGGTCTCCGGGCGAACCACAAGCTGCATGGAGGCGTTATCCACGATCAACTCCCGGTACTCGATGTCGGGATATTCCTTGGACACCTCCCGGGCGCAGCGCAGGAACAGGCCGTCCCCGAGCTTCATAATATTGGCCTTATGCACGGCGGTCATCCGTTTCCTGCCCAAGCGGCGCGCGTAGTCGAACGCGTAGCGGGAGATTCTTTCGGAGGCCCGGCGGGTGATGACCTTCAGGCTGGTTACCACGTCCTTGACCACCTCGTGCTCCAGGCCGGCGTAAAGGTCCTCGGTGTTCTCCCGGAAGATCACCAGGTCGACATGGGTGTCGCGGTAGCGCGTCTTGAGCCCGGGCAGCATTCGCACGGGGCGGACGTTGGCATACAGGTCGAGCCGCTTGCGCAGCGCGACGTTGACGCTCAGGAAGCCGCCGGCCACCGGCGTCGTTACCGGCCCCTTGAGGCCGATCCCGGTGCGCTCCAGGGATTCCACGACGGACACGGGAAGCTCGTCCCGGGATTGCTCGATGATCCGTCGGTTCAGCTCGACTTGTTCCCAATCGATGGAAACGCCCGTGGCGGCGACGGCGCGGACGGCGGCCCCCGCGACCTCCGGACCGATCCCGTCTCCGGGAATCAGGGTGGCTTTGTACGTCACACCCGAATTATAGCGGCAACCCGGTATGGGAAAATGGAAAGCCATGCGTAAAATCCAGCGTGCCCTCATCAGCCTAACCGATAAGACCGGCGTCCGCGAGTTTGCCCTGGGGCTCCAGGAGCTCGGGGTGGAGATCCTCTCCACCGGAGGGACCGCTGCGATTCTAAGGGAGGCGGGGTTGGCGGTCCGCGACGTCGCCGAGGTGACGGGCTTCCCCGAGATGCTGGACGGGAGGGTGAAGACCATCCACCCGCGCATCGCCGGAGGCATCCTCGCGATCCGTGGCAACCCGGAGCATATGGAAGCGCTGGCCCGGCACGCGATCCCCACGATCGACATGGTGGTGGTCAACCTATACGCGTTTGAGAAGGCCGCCGCCCGGCCCGGCGCCACCGTGCCCGAACTGGTTGAGAACATCGACATTGGCGGCCCCACGCTAATTCGGGCGGCCGCCAAGAACTGGCAGGACGTGGCCGTGGTGGTTTCCCCGGAGGACTACGAAGGAATCTTGAGCGAGATGAAAGGTGGTGGGCTTTCCCCGGCAACTCACTGGCGGCTGGCCAGGAAGGCCTTCCGGCTGACCGCCGACTACGACCGCGCGATCAGCGCGCGGCTTGCCCGCATCGAGCTGGAGGAGGGAGGATTCACGGACCGCGCCGGCGCGCTGCCCCCCGTGCTCGACCTGCGCGCGGACCTGGCGCTCCCCATGCGCTACGGCGAGAATCCGCACCAGCAGGCGGCGCTCTATTCGAGCCGGGAGCGGGGAATCGCCGGCGCAGAGAAGCTCCAGGGCAAGGAGCTCTCCTATAACAACCTGGTGGACCTGGACGCCGCCTGGCAGCTTTCGCAGGAGTTCGAGTCGCCGGCTTCGGTGATCATCAAGCACACCAATCCGTGCGGCTGCGCGGAGGCGGCTTCCCAGGTGGAGAGCTATCGTAAGGCCTTCGAGTGCGATCCTGTTTCGGCATACGGAGGCGTGCTGGCCTTCAACCGTCCGCTGGACGAGGAGACGGCCCTGGAGATCGCCAAGACGTTCGTCGAGGCCATTGCCGCGCCGGACTACTCCTCTAAAGCTCTGTCGATCCTGGCCGCAAAGAAGAATCTCCGCCTGCTCAGAGTGACAAACCCTGTCGCCGACTCTCTGGTGATCAAGTCCATCAGCGGGGGATTCCTGGCCCAGACGGCGGACCTCGAGAAGCTCGACCGGGCGCAGGCACAGGTCAAGACGGACCGCGCGCCGGCCGAAGAGGAATGGAGGGCGCTGGAGTTCGGCTGGAAGGTCGCCAAGCACGTGAAGAGCAATGCCATTGTGTTCACGCGAGCGGGCCAGACCGTGGGCGTGGGCGCGGGACAAATGAGCCGCGTGGATTCGGTCAAGATCGCAGCAATGAAGGCCGTGCTTCCCCTCGAGGGGACGGTGGTTGCCTCCGATGCATTCTTCCCGTTTCCGGATGGGGTGGAAGAGATCGCCCGCCACGGGGCCACGGCCGTGATCCAGCCCGGCGGCTCGGTGAGAGACCAGGAGGTGATCGCGGCCGCGAACCGCCTGGGCCTGGCCATGGTCTTCACCGGGGTACGGCATTTCCGGCATTAGCTTCGCGGCTCCGCAGAGTTTGCGCTCAAGTTGGCGCGCCTCGCCGCCCCGCGTGCCCTATAATTGGAACTGACCGTACGAGAGAGGGGTGGCGTATGTCCAGCCTGAAGGCTTCCGGGGTTGTGGTTTCGGCGGTGGTGCTGTGTCTTTCCGCCGGGTTTGTCCTGGCCCAAGAGACCGGCCCGACGGCGCCCGCCGGTGGCGGCGGAGCGACGACCGCTCCCACCGCGCCGCCGACGACGACTCCTACCCCCACGCCGACGCCCACGCCGGGCAGGATGCCTTCGCCCAGTGATCGCAGCCAGCAACCCTCGATCATGGATCAGCAGCAGCCTTTTCCCGACATTCAGCGGCCGATCTTCCTTTCGGGCAAGGTTGTGCTCCAGGACGGCACGCCACCGCCCGATCCGGCGGTGATCGAACGGGTGTGCAACGGCATTGTCAGGCCGGAAGCGTACACCGACTCCAAGGGCCGGTTCAGTTTCCAACTAGGGGCACAGAACAACGCGATGCTAGCGGACGCGAGCGTGGGGGGCGCCTCCGACTTCGACCGGTTCGGCGGCCGTAACGCCGGCATAGGGGGCTGGAATTCCACGAGCGGCATCAGCGAGCGTGACCTTTGGGGATGCGAGATTCGAGCCTCGCTTCCGGGCTACACGTCTGAGGCGATATCGCTGGGGGGCCGGCGCACCCTGGACAATCCCGAACTCGGCACGATCGTACTCCGCCGTTACGGAAACGTGGAAGGCACGACTGTGAGTATGACCAGCCTTCAAGCTCCCAAGGACGCCAAGAAGGCGTTCGACAAAGGCCGCGATTCCATGAAGAAGAAGAAGTGGGCGGACGCCGGCAAGCAGTTTCAGAAGGCGGTCGATCTCTATCCCAAGTACGCCGCGGCGTGGACCGAACTAGGGAACTCGAAGATGGAGTCGGGTGATCGCGCCGGGGCGCGCGCCGCCTATGCGAAGGCGCTTGAGGCGGACCCGAAGTATGTGAATCCCTACCTGCAAGTGGCGACCCTGGATGCGCAGGAGTCCAAGTGGCAGGACCTGGCGGCGGCGACGTCGCAAGTGCTCCGGCTGGATCCTTTCAATTACCCGACTATCTACTACTACGACGCGGTCGCTCAATTCAACCTCCAGCACATGGACGAGGCCGAGAAGAGCGCCCGGGAAGCGCTGAAGTTGGACCCGCAGCACCGCATCCCATCGGTCAACCACCTCCTCGGAGTGATCCTGGCCTCCAAGGGCGAGTTTGAAGCCGCCGCGGGGTTCCTGAAGACTTATCTGCGACTCGCACCGGCGGCTCGGGACGCTTCCATGGCGAAGCAGCGGCTGGCCGAAGTCGAGAAAGTGGCTCAGTCGCAGCCGGGCGTTGCCCGCTGATCAAGGGGGACTTCCCCGGCAGGTTGGGGGAGCAGTCCTCTCCAATCCGCCCATGCCCAGGCCACGGCTGTCGCCACCGCGAGCAGGCCCGCCACGACGCCGATCGCCTGCGGGCTGAAGAACTCGGATGCCACCCCGGCGAGCGCCATGGACACCATCATTGTGGACCAGCGCAACGACTCGAGGGTCGCGAATACGCGGCCGCGAAACCGGTCCGGAGTGTGGCGCAGCAGTTCCAGGTTGTTCAGAACCGTCGTCACGGCCATGCCCACCCTGGACAGCAGGATGAAGAGCAGCGCCAGCGGGTAGGACTCGACCAGGCTGAAGACGACATAGGTCGCGCCGTGAAACACGTAGGAGACGGCGACCGCGCGCTTGTACCTCGGGAAATCGACCTTCCTTCCGGCCAGGTGTCCGATGGCTCCCCCGGCAAGCAGACCTATGCCGGCGAAGCCCCAGATGGTGCCGATTCCCTCCGCGCCTCGACGGAAGACCTGCTCCCCGAACAGGGCGAAAAGAATCTGCGCGGCTCCCCCACCCAGCGCCCAGCCGACCGAGATCAGCCCGATCCCCATGAGCAATGGGACGCTGCGCATGTAGGTCAGGCCCTCGCGGTAGTCGCGCCAGGGATGCGTCTCCGATTGCGCCTGCGCTCCCTGCTGCGCCTGGAAGCCGGAGCCGCCGGCCTGAAGCCGCGAGATGGCGGCGGCCGAGAACAGGAAGGACAAGGCGTTGAGGATGAACGCCCACTGGTAGCCCAGGCGCGCCGTGCTGAATCCTCCGAGGATCGTCCCCGCGGTCAGCGTGGCCCACTGCGTCGTCTGCGTCAAAGAATTAGCCGCGTGAAGCTCCGCCTTGCTCGCGACGGTGGGCAGAATCGCGGCCCGGCCGCTGGTGAAAAAAGGCGAAGCAAACATCAGCAGAGCACTCAGTACATAGAGCAGCCAGGGTTCACGGTAACGAAGCGTGAGCAGAAACCCGAGGGCCACCAGGGCGCGAACTAAGTCGCTGGCGACCATGATGCGCTTGCGGTCGAACCGGTCGAGCACCACGCCTGCCACCGGTCCGGCCAGCGCGGCGGGAATCGCGCGCGACAGCATAACCGCGCTCACCACCAGCCCGGAGCCCGTCGTCTCCATGGCGAGGCTGAAGACCGCCACGTTGTTGAAGTAGTCGCCGACCTCGCTCACCACCTGGCCCAGCCACATCCGCCGGTAGTTGCGGTTGCGACGGAGCAGGTCCACAGAATCTGCCATACGTCTACATAGTGTACGTGTGAAAGACGTAGAGGTAGGTCGGCTCCACCCCCGGCGTGGCCTTGCGTATGAATTCTCCCTTGAACAGGCGGCCGTAGCCCGCGCCAAAGGTGAAGCGCCGGTACCTGTAAGTCGCGAACACGTCCGTCTCCTGTCCGATGTGCCGGCCGGCCGACCCGTCGGCCGATCGGGCGAGGGCCCTTCCCGCGCTGCTGTAGAGCGCATCGCGCGCGCTCGCCAGCCACCAGGAGTTGTACATGAAATTGACCGAGAAAGCCGCGCTCACCCCGAACGTCACCACCGATTGGGCCGAATGGATGTTCCTCCAGCCGAAAAGGTCCATGTGGCCGAACTTGTCGTGGGCGGACGGGAAGAGCGCGTCGAAGGTGCCCGCCCGGGTTGCATCCTCCGGGTCTCGAGTCCCGGAGGCGTACTTGTATTCGCCCGTCAGATCGAGCGGCTTGCCGGAGACCATCCACCGCCGGCTCAGCGCGCTGAACCAGGCGGCTCCGCGCTGGCTTGCCGACTCCACCTTGCCCCGCTGAAGCACTCCCTCCAGGCTGTACTCCAAGCCGTGAGGCAGCGGGCCGGCGAGCCGTCCTCCCAGGGTGGTTATCCCCAGCCGGTCCGTGCCCGCCGCCCGGTTTCCGCCGGTGAAGCCTGCCGGGGCATTCTGATCGTGACGCAGGACGTACGCCTCGGCCAGGTGCGTGCCGAACAGGTTTGGGAACACGTTGTAGGTCCCCCACAGGCGCTCGCCGGGAACCGGGCGGTTGAACTCCCCCACTCTGGCTTTCACCGGGGAAAACCAGAGGGCCTCCAGCGTGGCGCGGTTGGAGCGCCAGGACGTGCGCACACCGTCGAAGCCCCGGATCACATTGCCCCACTGCGACGAGGCGATGAGCCGAGTTTCCCCATAGGCCAAGAGCATGCGCCCTGCGGTCATCCCGAACCCTTGCTTGCGGTTGGAAAACAGCTCCAGATAGCCCTCAAGCAGATCAGCCTGGTCGCGGGCCGAGGAAGGCGCATTGGCCCCGTATCCGGGCGCTCGCGAGTCCTGAACCGCACCCGACAGCTTCAGCCACCTAGCGGGCGTCACACTCACCGACAACCGGTTTCGGTATAGCGTGGCACTCAGGTCGAGCTCGTTCCCGAAAGCCTGGCCGGTCCTTCGTTCGTAGCGGCCTCGGGACTCCGCCGAAATCAACAGCCTGCCGTCTGTCCGGCCCGATACCCAGCCCGACACCCTCGCCGGTGCGTCCCAAGCCGGACCGGCGGCCTTGGCCACGCAAAGCGCAGAGAGCAGAATTGCAGCCGCGCAGCCCGAAAGAAGTCGCTCTAGTTGTAACACGGTACCAGTCGCTAGCATAATGAAAACGGGAGCTGGAGGTGAAACTCCGGCCCCGCCAACGTCGCTCCCGCAGACTCGCACAGCAAGATGAACCCAGTCACAGCCGCCCAGACGCCCGACCGCCAGCCTGGCGGCGCGATCGCCATCAGCGCGACCTTCACGGCGGAGCCCTTGCGGGAGGCATTAACGTTCTGGATGGGCAGGCTCGGGCTCGATCTCCCCGTGCGGTTCGCTCCATACAACCAGGTCTTCCAGCAGTTGCTCGACCATTCGAGCCTGCTGGCGCAGAATCGGGGCGGGGTCAACGTGGTCTTGTTGCGCGTCGAGGACTGGATGCGTTTTCGCGAGACTTCCTCCGATTCGCTGGAGAGCCTGGAGGGGGATGCGCGGCACCTGGTCTCCTGCCTCCGCTCCGCTGCGGAGTGGCTGGCATCGCCGACGTTTGTCTCGGTCTCGCCCTGTTCTCCCGCGTTCCTTGCCCTGCCCGGCGCTCAGGACGTCGTCGGCCGGATTACGTCCCTCATCGAATCCGGCCTCAGGGGGTTGGGATCGATGTATTGGCTTCCAACTTCGGAGTTGGACGCCCTGTACCCCGTCGACCGGAAGCATGACCCGCACGGAGACGAGCTCGGCCACGTCCCCTACACGTCCGAGTACTTTACCGCCCTGGCCACACTGCTGGCCCGCAAGGCGCACGCCCTGCGGATGATCCCGTACAAGGTTGTCGCCCTGGACTGCGACGACACGCTGTGGAGCGGCATCTGCGGCGAAGACGGGCCGGAGGGAGTGGTCATCGACCCGCCGCGCCGCGCGCTCCAGGAGTTCATGGTCGCCCAGCACGATGCCGGGATGCTGCTCTGCATCTCGAGCAAGAACAACATGGAGGATGTGCTGGAGACGTTCCGCGTCCATCCCGAGATGCCCCTCAGACTGGATCACTTCGTGGCGCGGAGGATCAATTGGACCGCCAAGTCGGCCAGCCTCGCCTCACTGGCCGACGAGCTCCAACTTGGACTCGACAGCTTCATCTTCATCGATGACAATCCCCAGGAATGCGGCGAAGTGCAGGCAAGGCGGCCTGAAGTGCTCACGCTTCCGCTGCCGCCCGACCCGGAGGAGATCCCCGAATTCCTGCGGCACGTGTGGGCCTTCGACCGGCTTCAAGTGACCGACGAGGACCGGCAACGCTCTGCCCTTTACAGTCAGCGAATCGAGCGCGCCCGGCTGGAGAAACAGGCGAAGACGCTGGAGGAGTTCATCTCATCGCTCCAGTTGCAGGTGCGTATCGAGGCGGTCAAGCCCGAGCAGCTTCCACGTGTGGCACAGCTCACCCAGCGCACCAACCAGATGAACTTCACCACATTGCGTCGGACGGAAGCCGAGATCGCCGCCCTGCTGCACTCGGGCTCGGCCGAGTGTCTCACTGTCGAGGTTTCCGATCGCTTCGGCAGTTACGGACTGACCGGCGTCGCCATCTTCAGAACCGGTGCGGACACCTTGTCGGTGGACACGTTCCTGCTGAGCTGCCGGGTACTCGGCCGCGGCGTGGAACACCTTCTGCTGAAGAAGCTGGGTGAGATCGCGATGGAACGGGGACTGCAACGCCTGGAGGTGCCCTTCGTGCCGGCGCCCCGGAATCACCCCGCGCTGATGTTTCTGGAAAGTGTGGGAGCCCGGTACAAAGTGCGATCCGGGAGTGGCTTCCTGTTCCGTTTTCCAGCCAGGGCCGCCGCGGCGGTGACCTATGCGCCGGGCGGCGCGGTCCCGAGGGCTCCCGAGGAGAGTGCCGCGCCGGAGGCGCCGGCTCGCGAACCGGTGGACTTCGTGTACATCGCCAATCGGCTCCGCACCGTTCAGCAGATCGAGGAGCACCTGCGCCTTGCGCGCCGCAACGGGCTGACCCCCGCCAGTTCGAGTGCGGCAGTCGGGACGAGGCTGGAAAAGGAACTCGCCGCGCTTTGGGCGGAGCTTCTCGGCCTGCCTTCGGTTGGAATGCACGACAACTTCTTCGATCTCGGCGGGCACAGCCTACTGGCGGTGCAGTTGCTGAGCCGCGTGCGGGATCTGTACCAGGTCGATCTATCGCTGGACGTCGTCTACAGCAGTGTGTTCACGGTCGCCGAGCTGGCCAAGGCCATCGAGATGCGCCAGATCGAGCAGGCGGGAGCGGAAGAGTATTCGAGTCTGCTGGCCGAAATCGAGGGACTGACGGACGAGGAAGTGAGAGCTCTGCTGGCCGAGGATCAGCAGGTGCCCGGCTGCGGAGGCGGAGGATAGCGTATGCGCGTGCTGCTTGCCGCGAACGCGTCGTATGTACCGCCGCGCGGAGGCGCCACGCGCAGCAACCTGGCGTGGCTCGACCTGCTCTCCGCAGCGGGACACGAGTGCCGGATCGTGGCCGCCGACCTGACGCAGGACCGCCCCGGCAAACTCGCGCAGATCCGCGAAGAGGAGATCGGCGTCGCCGCCGAGCGGCATCCGCTGGCGGGAGTGGAGGCGGTCCGCAGGGGAGCCATCCTGGTTTTCTCGGCGGCGGAGCCGCACTTGCGGAGCCGGCTGGTGCGCGAGCAGGTGGCTTCCTTCCAGCCCGACTGGGTGCTGGTGTCCTCCGAGGACCTCGGGCAGGTGCTGCTGCGCGAGGCGGTGGATGCCGCGCCGGGCCGGGTGATCTACCTGGCCCACACGCCGCAGCTCTTCCCGTTCGGCCCCGCGAGCTGGAACCCCAGTCCTCAAGGCGCGGAACTGGTTCAGTCCTGCGCGGGTGTCATCGCCATCGGCCACCACACGGCCCGGTACATCGAGCAGCATGCCGGCCGGCGGCCCGCCGTGATCCATCCGCCGGTCTACGGTGAAGGCCCTTTCGAGAGCTTCGGGAGTCCCGCCAATCCTCTGGTGACCATGATCAATCCGTGCGCCATCAAGGGAATCACGATCTTCCTCGCGCTGGCGCGGCGTTTCCCCGAGGTTTCCTTCGCGGGTCTGGCCGGGTGGGGCACGACGGCAGCCGACCGCCGCGCCATGGAATCCTGCCCCAACGTGAGGCTGCTCGCGAACGTCAAGGACATCGCGCAGGTCCTCAAAGACACGCGCGTTTTGCTGATGCCCTCGCTCTGGTACGAAGGCTTCGGTCTGAGCGTAATGGAAGCGATGTTGCGAGGGATTCCCGTGATCTCCAGCGATTCGGGAGGCCTCTCGGAAGCCAAGATGGGCACGCGGTTCATCCTGCCCGTACGGCCCATCGAGCGCTGGGAGCCCTGCTTTGACGAATGCAGCCTGCCCAAGCCCGTCATTCAAGAGCAGGACATAGAGCCGTGGGCCGAAGCCCTGAACGCCCTCGTTTCCGAGACCGATCTCTACGAAGAGGAATCGCGCGTCTCCCACGAGAAGGCAACCAGCTTTGTGAGCGGCATACGTCCCGGCCTGCTGGAGGAGTACCTTGGATCGCTGCGGCCGCCCGGCGCGTCGGAAAGGCTCGGCCGGATGCCGGGCCAATCGCGCGAGGCCCTCGCTGCGCTCTCGCCGGAGAAGCGCGCCCTGCTGCTGGAGCGGCTGCGGAAGAGGCCTCGGCGGCCCGCGTCCTGAGCATCCAGGGTGTATACTGACACCTAATACCTGCTGCTTGATGATTGTGGGGAGATTGGAATGAAACCTTCGGCATCACGACGCGCCTTCTTGACTACAGGGCTGGCAATGCCCGCAGCGGGATTGGCTGCGCCTGCCGCGACGGAGCAGGTCAAGCTGACCTACAGGACGTTGGGCAAGACCGGCCTCAAAGTCACATCGCTGTCTTTCGGTTGCATGACGACGTCCGATCCTTCCGTGATCGAGCGGGCCGCGGACCTCGGCATGATCCATTTCGACACGGCGCGGGGCTACCAGAACGGCAACAACGAGCGCATGGTGGGCGCGGCTCTGAAGGGGAAACGCAAACAGGTCGTCATCTCCAGCAAGAGCCACGGGAAGACTTCAAAGGAAGCGCTCGCAGATCTCGACACCAGTCTCAAGGAGTTGGGGACGGATTACCTCGACATCTGGTACCTCCACAACAAGAGCACGCCGGAGGAGGTGACCGACGACCTGCTCGAAGCGCAGCGCGTCGCCAAGAAGGCGGGCAAGATACGGTTCGCCGGCGTCAGCACTCATTTCAACATGGACCAGGTGATGGCTCACCTGGTCAAGCTGGGGCAGACGGACGTGATCCTGACCACCTACAACTTCGCCATGTCGAACGTCGCGATGGCCGGCCAGGCGGTCAGAAAGACGGACATGACTGCGGCCATCCAGGCGACCGCGAAGGCCGGAATCGGGGTCGTTGCGATGAAGGTGATGGCGGGCGGCGTGGCGCGCGTCGGCCGGGGCGACCGTCTTTACGGCGCGGATCCGGAAGCGTTGAAGAAGTTGCTCAGCGTCAAGGGGGCGCCGGTTTCCGCGATCCGGTGGGCGCTTCGGAACCAGTCCCTCAGTACGGCCATCGTGTGCATGGCCGACCACGACCAGCTTGAAGAGAACCTGCGGGCCATGGCCGAGCCGTATGGGAGTCAGGACGAGCAGACCCTGCGCACGCTCATGGCTTACGTCGGCCCCAACTACTGCCGCATGTGCGGCGCCTGCAACGGCGTCTGCGACAAAGGAGTCCCGGTTCCCGACATGCTGCGGTTCCTCTCCTACGCCGAAGGCTACGGGCAGTTCGCCCTGGCCCGGGAGAGGTTCCTGGAACTGCCGGAGGAGGTCCGCGCGATCCGCTGCGGCGACTGCGAGTCGTGTTCGGTCGATTGTCCGAACGGGGTCCGGGTGCGAGAGCGCGTGACGCGCGCGCAGGAACTGCTGGCATAGCAGCCGCTGGATGCGGGTACTTCTCGCTCAGAACTCGCTCTACTACCCGTCGCACGGCGGCGGCGACAAGTCAAACCGGCTCCTGATGGAGGCTTTGGCCCAGAGGGGCCACGAATGCCTTGTCGTCGCCCGGACTGGCGGAGCCGCTCAAGAGGAACACGGCCGGCTGCTTGCGGAGCTTGCCTCCCGGGAGGTCGAGGTACTCTCCACTGAATCGGGTGTGGTCGTGTTTCGACGCCGCGGCGTGGAAGTCCATGTCGTCACGCATCCCGCCGGCATCCGCGGCTACTTCGCAGGCCAGGTTGCGGGGTTTGATCCATCCGTCGTCCTCACTTCGACCGACGACCCGGCGCAGTTGCTGCTGGAAGCCGCCATCCGGGCCGGGCGGCCAAAGGTCGTCTTCCTCGCGCGCACGACCCTTGCCGTGCCGTTCGGCCCGGACTGCGCTTTTCCCAGCCAGTCGAAGGCTGAGACACTGCGGCGCGTGGACGGCGTCGTCGGAGTGAGCGAGTACGTGGCAGACTACATGCGCCGGTGGGGCGGGTTGGACGCGGTGCACGTACCCATTTCTCTGATGGAGCCGGGCCCGTATCCGCACTTGGGCCGTTATCAAAACGAGTTTGTCAGTTTCGTCAATCCTTGCGCGGTGAAGGGCATCTCGATATTCCTCGGAATGGCATCCGCCATGCCCGATGTCTCCTTTGCCGCCGTCCCCACCTGGGGAACAGACCGGGCGGATTTGGACGCTCTGGCCGGGCTCGCCAACGTGCGTCTGCTGGCCCCGGTTGACGATATCGACAAACTGCTGTCGGTCACCCGGGTGCTGCTGGTCCCCTCGCTCTGGGCGGAGGCTCGCTCGCGGATCATCCCGGAGGCGATGCTCCGCGGCGTCCCGGTACTGGCCGCCGGCGTGGGGGGCATCCCCGAGGCGATGCTGGGCGTGGATTACCTCCTGCCCGTCCGTCCCATACGGAACTACCGGCGCCAAGTGGATCGGCAAATGGTGCCCATCCCCGAGGTTCCCGAGCAGGACATTGGCCCTTGGTGCGAAACGCTGCGCAAGCTTCTGTCTGACAAGAAGCACTATGAGGAGCTTTCCCGGCTCTCGCGGGAGAAGGCACTCGCCTATGCGGAAGGTCTGAGTATTGTTCCGTTCGAAGAATATCTCACTCAGATCCTTCAGGCTCCCAGAAGGCCTGTCTTGTCTCAGACGGCCTCGTCCCCGCAATCCGCTCTGGAATCACTGTCGCCCGAGCGGCGCCGCCTTCTTGCGTTGCGCCTGCGCCGGAAGACTGCGGATGCGGGCGCGGGAGATGCTTGGTTTCCCTCGCTCAGACAAGGGGCAGAGGTGACTTTGCGCTTGTTCTGTTTTCCCGCGGCAGGGGGAGGCACATCGGCTTTTCGCAACTGGGCGGCGGCTTTCCCGCCGGATGTGGCCGTGACGCCGGCGCGCCTGCCTGGCCGGGAGAATCGGCTGGCGGAAACTCCATTTCGTCAGATGGCCCCCCTGGTGGATGCTATCGGCGAGGCTCTGCTGCCACACTTGGATCGGCGCTTTGCGCTGTTCGGCCACAGCATGGGCGCTGCGGTCGCCTTTGAACTGGCGCGGTGGCTGCGACGGCGGGGGCAGCCCTCACCGGTGGCGCTGCTGGTGGCGGGGGCACGCGCTCCACGGTTCCGCCTGGGGCACGTGCCACCACCTGAGCCCTCCGAGGAGGAACTGCTGAGGGAACTCGACCGGCTGGAGGGCGTGCCCGCAGATGTGCGCCAAAACCCGGACTTGCTCAGGCTTGTGCTTCCGCCGCTGCGGACCGATACGGCGCTCTACCGGAGCTATGTGTATTCCGAAGAGGCTCCGCTGGACCTCCCGATTCGAGCCTACGGGGGCGCGGACGATCCAAACATCAGCCGCGAGCACCTGGAAGCCTGGGCCCGCGAGACGACAGGCGATTTTTCCGTGCGTATGTTCGCGGGCGGGCACTTTTTCCTGCACACGAACCAGACGGAGTTTCTTACCGCCTTGTCGGCGGATCTTGCGGCGATTCGGTAGCAGCCGCCCCGCTACCTGGTTCTCTCCCAAATCTGGCTGCCGCCAACCCGCTGAAGCGGTGCATAGGTCCCGGCAACGTATCTGTTCAGGAGAGAGAGCGACTTTCGGGACAATAGGTTCGTTCTTGCATCGGATTCCCTGGCGGCCGCAGTGAGGACGAACCTTACCTGGCGCGATTCCAGCGACTGAATAATCTCCCTCTGGCATGACGGGGGAGCCGCCAAGTACGAGATTGGAAACCGCGCCGGGCAGACCTTGCCGGTCAGATAGTACCAACTGGGGTTGGAATCGGTGGCGAAGAACGTGTCCTCCGGGCGCATCGCCGTCTTCAGGTACTCTGAAACCAACTGCATCTCCGCTGGGACGACTCGTGCATCGGGCACGCCCACCGGCAGCCAGTTGGCGAGCACCTTGCCGTCCAACAACCGGATGCTGCCAGCCAGCACAAGGAGCAGGGCGCACGCCCAGCCGAGCCGAGTCAACAGCCGGGTCCTGCCCGTCCGCGCCGCCAGCGGGTCGAGGAAATACCGGATGACCACGTAGAACAGGGAAAGGTACATCGGCAGAGTCACCAGCCTCAGATGCCATGTATCGGCCTGGGTCAGAGCACCGACAAACCAGACCGCCGTCATGGTGAGCAGCGTGACCTCCAGAAAGCGCCGCCGGCAGAAACAATGCCACGCCTCCGCGAGTCCCTCCGGCCTGGCGGAGAAGTGCCTTATCAGCAGAGCCATGAAGACGAAGGCGGCTGCGCTCAGCATCGCTTGGGCGACGAAGAACGCCAGCGCACGGATCGGATACTCGAGCCCCACGATCAGGGCGTAGTGCTGCGGAAAGTAGACTGTCATGTATTCCCAGAATGCCGGCCATCCGCTTCCGAGGACCACAATGAGCGTCACGACGCCGAGGAGAATTCCGGCCCCTGCCACCAGCAGCAGCGCCAGTGAATCGTTGGGCCCGGCCGCACGCCCTCCGAGAATCAGGGGAATACCCAGCAGCATCGCCGCCGTCAGAAACAGGCCCCGGTCGACGGACACCAGATATGCAAGGACGGGCAGCAGGACGTATGCCAACGTAAGACCGGCCATGGTCCATCGGCCGGACCACTGCTGTTCCAGCCTGCGTGCGATGAGAGCGACCACGTTGAGAAACAGCAAGGTCGGCAACTCCCTCATCTGTATGAGGACAGGACTGAAGGGAAGCCTCTCGCCGCCAATCGCCGCGCTCGCCATCAACGCGCTCAGGGCGAGCAGCGTTAGGAGCACCCATTCAAGCCGGCCGCGGAGGATCTGCCACAGGAATGTGGCAACCAGGACCAGAATCAAAGCTCGGGCCAAATGGTCCACCGCCCTCAGGCTGCCGATTGACTTGCCGAACAGGGCAAACGACAAGACGGCACGCCCCGGATCCTGGAGCACGCCGTGTATGAACACATAATCCCGGTACGGCACTTGCCCCTGTACCCAGGACAGACCGGCGCTCAGGCTCTCGCCGTCGTGGAACGAATCGAAGCCGAGCGCCTTGGAGCCCCAAAGATTCACTGCCAACAGCGCGGCGAGGATCGCGGCAGCGGCCAAGCCAGCAGAGCGCACGGGGGCCGGACTCCGGCTAGTCTGGATGTCCCTTTCCCAAGTCGAGCAGGTTCGGAGACGGTCGCCAATCCCGCCCCAATTCAGCCGGAAGCACACCAGGAGCAACAAGGCTGGCAGCAGCGCGAAGACCGCTGTCCGAACCACGTTGTTGAGGGGGTTGAATCCGTTTCTGGTTGCGGCGCTGACGATGCCGTGCGTCTCCCCCAGCGGTATCCGGATCAAGGACCACGCCAGGCAGCCGAGCGCAAGCCCGGCGAAATAACACAGCGCGATCGCCGCTCTGCTGCGGCCATTCGCTGATCGAAGCGTGTCGTGGTCGGACATGGCATGAGCCTATCATGCTGCTTCCAGTACCTGCGGCGGCAGCCACTCGATGAACTTCCTGCGCCTCAAGCCGCCTCCCTTCATCCAGGACTGATCCGGCTCCGGGTCGCGCAACAGCTCAGCCACCGTCTTGAACCGCGGCATCGGCTCGGAACTGATCATACCGCCCTTCGTGCGCCACAGGACGCTTCCGCGGGTGGCGATCGCGGCGACAATCTGGTTGGTGATCTGGCAATCGCCGATCACGTAGTCGATGACCTTCTGGTAATTTCCTTTCCGCCACTCGCGGGGAGCGTCGACGGACTCCATGAGCTTGGTCTGCCCCACGCCCATCGCGTCGCCGACTGCGGCCAGGCCGACGGGGAACCCGCGCTGGTTGAAAAACTGGAACATCGGATCATACAAGGCTAGCGCCACCCGCCCCGCGGTCTCCATGTCCCCCGCGTTGTGGCCGATCCATCTCAAGTCAAAGCTGAGCCCGTTCCAGGCGAAGAGCTTCACGCCCTCCCGCTGAAGCCCATTCAGATAGTCCAGAAGTCCCCGGGCCGTGGATTCGTCCATCTGCGAGGCAGGCCGGCCGCCCGCGCCCGACGAGTACCAGAGCCGGCTCTGCCCATCGCTCGACACAGTCGCCGCCACCGAGATGTGGAACGGCGCATGGTCCAACAGATCTTCTCCCGGCTTCAGCTCGAACACATCCGCGATCTCTATGTCGAAGCTAACGTATTCCATAATCGTCTTGGCTCGGCCGGGGTTCTGTCAGCCACGCCCACAGCAAGCCGGCCGCGGCCGACGCCTGACTGACTGCCAGCAACCCGCTCAGGGCCATACCCCGCCAGCCCTGCACTTGATCAAGCCCCGAGCGAATCAGCCTCCAGTACCAGAGCGGCGAGCTGAACCCCGGCCGCGCGAGACCCTTTGCCCGGCATGCCTGCCGGAATCTGCCGGTGCCCTCGCCATAGGAGAAATGGAGGCGGACAAATGCGCCGAGGTCAAGGTTGTGGGTGTGCCGGACCAGTGCTCGCGGCGCATACGCGAACCTTCCGCCGCGCGAGCGCCAGCGATGGCAGAACTCCCGATCCTCCCCGAACCGCAACCGTTCATCGAATCCGCCCAACCTCAGGAACTCTTCCCTGGGGACAGCCATGTTGTTGGCGGGGTAGAATGCGCCCGCAGTCGAGACCGGGTTGTAGTTCGCATAGAGAAAATCCATCAGGAGTTGAGTAGCCTGCGCCGGGAGATTGGCCGGGTCGTCATTGACCGTCTTGCCGCCACAGACCGCGTCGGGCGAGCCCCGCAGGACCTCCTTGAGCTCTCGCAGCCAATCGCATTCGGGGAGGCAGTCATCGTCCGTGAACGCCAAGTACCGTCCTTCGGCCTGACGGGCAGCATGGTTGCGGGCCGCCGCCGGCCCGCGATTCTCCTGCCGCAACAACCGCAGTCTCCACGGGCGGCGGCTGCCACCGGCCAGCCCGCCGAGCGGCTGCGGGTTGCCGTCGTCCACCACGATTACTTCGTAGCTCTCTGATGAGTAGTTCATCTCCGACAATCTCCGCAGGAGCCGCCTCAGGCTGTCGGTTCTTCCGAATGTCGGTATGACGATCGAAAAGTCCATCAGACGGTCAGCCCCGCTCCCGGACGGGGGTCAGCGGGAAGGGCCCGGTCCGCACGACCTGCTCCAGGTCGGCGGCCGTGAACAGACTGGCGTGTTCCCGCTCGAAGCGCATCAGCGCCGCCCTGGCGCCGCCTATGCCGAGCGCGTAGCCCAAGGCCTCGCCGGCAGCGCCAGAGCACAGGATCAGCCACGCGGGCCAGGGGGCTGCAGCCACGACCCTCTGCGACAAAGCCGCCTGCCGCGCGTGTCCGAACACACGCCTCATGCGAATGAAAGGCAGAACAAGGCATCCGCCGGCGTACACGGCGCGCCGGAACAGGCTCCAGCGGCGGCGCCGCCCGGCGGCGAACACCCTGGATGCCAGGAAGTATTCACGGATCGCGGGGCCGATCCTGGAGTAGTTCAGGTGATAGACCTTCGCTCCGGCCTCCTGGTGCAAGGACATCCCCCTCTCGATCAGTTCGCCGTGCAGCGCAATCTCGGACTGCAGCAGATCGGGAAGGCGCGGGCCGTACTCGAGTAGAACGGACTTGCGGTAGGACGACTGGTTCCCCGGCAGGTGCATGGCCCGCCCTTCGGAGCCGGCCTGCATGTACGTGCCGTAGTAGACCAGGTGGCAGCCCCAGCTCACTGCGGTGGCCGGATTGGCGTTGAGTACTACCGGTCCCACGGCGGCGAACGCACCGCGCGAATACGCCTTGACCATGGCCTCCGCCCACAACGGGTCAGGATACGAGTGGTCCTCCACGAACGCCACCAGCGGTGCTCGCGCCGCCCAAACGCCCGCCGCCTTGGCCTTACCGCTGTCGTTCAGTGTCTCCTGCTCGATGATCCGGTGGGAGAGAACTCCTCGCAGTCTGTCCGTGACGCCGGCAAGCTCACTGCCGTTGCGGGTCACGAGAATACATTCGAGTTCCGGCGCAATACTCTGCGCGGCCAAACATTCCAGAGTCCAGCGCAGGCATTCGGAGTAAGCCTCGGTCACCAGGATCACTGAGAGAGTAGGTTCAGTCACGCCGTCCGACCGCTCCGTTTCCCTCCGGGAAAAAGAACGCCTCCGCATTCGCCTCCCGGCCCACGTCGCCTCCCTGAAAGCCCGAGGCACACTGGCCGCACAGGGGGAGTGCTTGCCACTCCTTCCGGAACCGCTCGCGGAGCGCGTCGTACTCAGCCCCGTACCAGATCTCGCGAAACGTGCGCTCCCAGAGCGAGCCCAGCGGCCGCCGCTCATTGTAGTCCATGAAGCAGGAGCAGACCGTGCCGTCCCAATGCACCGTCGGACAGTTCCACAGGTTGCGGCAAGGGTTCTTCGATACGCGCACAGGCTTCTGGCCCGATTCAAGGAGGGCGGGCAACTGGTACCGGATTTCGCTGGGCACCAGGACGCCGCCTTCGTCTCTCTTCGAATCGCCGACCTCTCCCGTGCCCGGCACGAAGTGGAACTTGCGCAGAGTGAGGATGTCCACTCCGAGCTGCTCCGCCAGTCGGCGGACCTCGGCGACTTGATGTTCGGAGTGCTTCATCACGATGAACCGCAGGTTCACGACGGGCGTCCGGCTCCCGAGGCGGCGTTTTTCGGACACAACCCGGCGGACGCCCTCCAGCACCGTATCCAGCCGTCCCTTTTCGCGGAAATGCTGGTAGGTATCCTGGTCGGCCCCATCCACCGAGAAGACCAGCACGTCCAGGCCCGACTCGACGACCCGGCGCGCATGACTGCCATCCGCGAGCACGTGGCCGTTGGTGCTTGCCACTACCTTGATCCCCGCATGCCGCGCGCAGCGGATCATGTCATAAGCGCCGGGATGGAGAAACGGCTCGCCCCAATCCCAGAACATGATCACCAGCAGGTATGCTCCGATCTCATCCACTATCTTCCTGAACAACGTGGGGTCCATGTCGCCGGAGGCCCGCTCCATGCCCCTGGACACGGGGCAAATCCTGCATTTCAGGTTACAGCGGCTTGTCGGTTCCAATTGCAGGATGGTCGGCATCCCCCATGCCCTGGGGGGTTTGAGCGCGGCCGAGCTCTCCGTGCGGAGCCAATTCAGCACTCTCTGTGCGGACAGGTGGTCAAAACGGAGAGGCACCAGGTCCATCTCGAAGGAGATGCTTCGAGTGGTGAGGGCGCGCGCGACTTGACCCAGCCTGTTGACCACTGCCCGGACTACGGCCTCCCACCCGTCAGCGTAGCAGGGAGCGCCGCAAAAGGTAGTACTCGTTGACCGGGCGGTCGTCCTGGAGCGCCGGAGCGGACGACGCCTGGCGGATCAGGTCGTCGAGCGAGATCTCCCGGCTTACCACCGCTGCGAATTGCCGCTCCGGATCGGTGGCTGGTCCCCACTCCACCAGATCGGCTGCGGCCCGCCCCGGCATGCGCGCCGCCAGTGCTGCCGCCGTCAGCGGAGCTATCGCCGACTCGCTGGCAAGGAAATGATGTCCCCACCCTTCGAGCGAACCAAAGACGCGCACGTAGGGAAACGATTCCTTGAGGGCTTTGGCCACGGACGCGAAGATGGCGGCGTCTCCCTCCGGCAGCCATTGTTGGAGAATGCCGCCGGCCTCAAGGCGGGGCTTCGCCGCCGCGTAGAATTCCTTGGAGTAGAGCAGGCTCGAAGCCGCTGCCTCCACGGGAGGGGGCGGGTCGACCACAATCACGTCGAAGCGGTCCCTGGTGCGCTCCAGGAAGGCGCGGCCGTCGTCGATCACGATTCTGGAAAGCGGCGAGCCGGCCAGCCGCTCCGCGTCGGCATGGAACCAGGCGAACATGCGTGGGACACTCGGCGTCAGATCCACGGCCGTGGAATGAACACCCCACGAGAGCACCGACCGGTGGGTCGTGCCCATGCCGAAGCAGATGACCAAGGCCGTCCGGGGGATCCTCGGCAGATGGGCCAGCGGCAAGTGAGCCATCATCTTCGTGATCGGCGTCAGGTTGGTGGTGATGATCCCGTTGATCAGCAGCCGCTTGTCGAGCCTGGTGGTTCCGGTGGCGACCACAGTAGCTGTGTGATCCCGCAGCACTTTTCGCGGATGAAACTGCTCTTCATTGCTGCGGGCCAGCAGAAGCACCGCCGCGGCAGCCGGCAGGGCCGCCCAGGTCCCCCACCGTGCCCCGGCTCCCGCAGTCCTGCGATGCCAGAACAGCGCCAGCGCCAGCCAGGGTAGCGCAAAGGCCGCCAGCGCCATCCGCTCGCCGGCCAGGGGGAGGAGGATGAAGCCCGCCAGCAGGGGGCCGACAATGCAGCCGAGAATGTTCACGGCGTACCCGCGGCCCGCTCTTCCCGGTTCTCCGCCGGAGTAGCCGTCCATCAGGCGCGGCGTCAGGTAGCCGGCGGCTAGCGAGAAGGGCAGGATCCCGACGGCCACCCGAAGCGCCTTTGACCAGTGCCACTGGGAATCGCAGGCGATCAGCGGCAACAGCGCCGCCAGTCCCAGCACGGCCAGCCAGGTTCCGCTCACCCCACCCGCCTTGCTCTTGCCCAGCCTGTACAGGGTCGAACCGGCGTAAGTCGCCAGAAGGTAGCTCCCCAGGATGGCGGCAAAAGCGTAGACCACGGTCCCCAGGGATGGCGTGTAGAGCCTCACCCAGATCACCTCCGCGCCCATCGTGGTCAGTCCCGTGGCAAACAACAGCCAGAGCAGCTTGCGTGAATCGCGAGCCGGCTCAATCGGAGAGGCGAGAGCCGGCTCCGGCGCTGCCTCGGACCCGCCGCCTCGCGACAGCAGCCACGCGCTGAGAGCCAGGGAGAGGTTACCCGCCAGCCCCACGCGCAGGGCGCCCCGGAAACCGCTGGTCTCGATCAGAAGCAGCGGCAGCACGGAGCCGAGAACGGCCCCGCTGACGTTGGCCAGGTACAGGTAGCTGAAAGACCGCGGAGACTCGCCGGGGAGCCGCTGGCGAATGGCGAGCATGGCAAAGGGGAACGTAGCGCCCATGCACGCGCACCAGGGCGCGAGCGACAAGGTGATCCAAAGGCCCGACACCAGGTGGTACATGCCGGAGGAGAGCGGCGCCTGCCCTCCAAGCATCTCCACCAGGGCTCTTCCCCACGCGAGCTGAAACGGAACCAGCAGCGCCGAAGCCCCGATGAGAAGCTCCACCAGCGCGTACAGGTGAAGTCCCGACGCGTTTGTCCTGGCTGCCCAGCGGCCCGCCGCCCAGCTCCCGGCTCCCAAGCCCAGCATGAACACCGACAGCACAATCGAGACGAAGGGCGTCGTCACTGTGAACTGCGCCATAGCCAGGCGCAGCCAAATCAGCTCGTAGAGGATGCTGCAGAACCCCGAGACCAGGAAGAACAGATAGAACCAAAGCATTTGACGCGCGCCGCTCTCGAGAGCAACGCGCAGTATAACACGCGTGGGCCGCGGCTCAGGCTTGCCTAGAAGCCCCTGGGCGCCGGTCCCCGCAACGGTTCCTCCTTCTTGCCCACGGGGGTGCCGCAGCCGGCACAGACGTAGTCGAAGGTCTCCCGGTCCAGCAGCACAAGCAGGAGCCGCTTGCGCACCGGCATGGCGCGCTTGCAGGCCGGGCAGTAGAGCTGGCTGGCCTGGAGCTCCTCGAAGTCCTTTCTGCGTCTCGGCGTCATCATCGGTTTACGGGTTTGCTTGGGACAGATGTCGGGTGTCACGGTGCCACGGCCACCTGAGTCGCAGGACATTCGCCATGCTGCGCTGCGGATTCAAGGCTACCCGCAGGATGCACTGCCAGTTCTCGCCCCTGCCCGGACGCTCCAGGCGGCGCAGGAGGAAGCGGTCCACGGCGTCTTCGAGGATTGTGATCCCCAAGCCCCCGACCGGGGTCATCACAAGGTCTGTGTATCCGCTGGTGCCCTTCTTCTTCCCGACGTTGCCAATCGTCGCCTCGCTCACCGGGCCTATCTCGAACTGCGTGCTGTACAGCGCGGACCATGCCATCGACTTGAAGCGGCTGCGCCAGTACGCTCCGCTGCGGCCGAACTCCTGGGTGATCCCCGAGGGATCGTTCTGAATCTGTACGAAGCCGGCCACGGCTCCCTGCATGGGGTGGGCGATGTAGTTCGTGAGAGGGCTGTCTCCGTCTCCCCAGCCGCCGAGATTCCTGACAGAAAGGGCGTAGTCACGGAAGAACTTGCCGTGGAACTCGCTTCGGGTCTTGGCCTGGGTCAACCGGAACGAGTGCTCGATGCCGAGAAAGAGGAAGGACTGCCACGCGGCACGACCCCAGTGAAACCCTTCCGGCCGCTCCTCCTCTCCCGAGGGATGCGGGACAGCGGCGCCAGGGACCTCGGCAAGAACCTGTGCGGCAGCCAGTACTGCTGCCAGGAGGCAACGGCTCGGCAACATCGTCGAGTCTTCCTGAAATAGGCTGTCAATTGTCCTAAATGAAGAGTATACTCGTTTCCAAAGAAGGAGGCGGCTCATGGGTGGCCAAGTTGCGCCGTTGGCCGTGGTTCTGCTCACGATGGCCGCGGGACAGAGCGCTTACGGCCAGGCCGGCGCCTGGGACAAGGTGCAGGCCCTCCCAACGGGAACGAGGATTCAAGTCTCCCTGGCGAAGGACAAGACTGTGGACGGAACACTCGCCCAGGTATCCGACGAGGGCTTAGTCCTGGACCGCAAGGGCGACCCTATGCAGATTGCCAGAACCGGCATACGCCGCGTTTGGGTTCTGGGCAAGGGCTCACGTCTCAAGAGGACGGGATTGGCCGCGCTCGCCGGCTTTGCGATCGGTTGCCCCATCGGCGCCGCGAAAGCAGGTTATCTCGGGGACACGAACCGCCCCAGCCCAACTTTGCGCGGCGGTTTCTGCCTAGCGCTAGGCGGTTTCGGAGCCGGAATCGCGGCCGGCGTGACGGCGCCGTTTCCCGCCACGAAGTACACGCTGGTTTATCGCGCGCCTGGCGCGAAGCCCTGAGCACGCTTCCACCTGCCGTCCCGCGGCCGAAGCGGGTGTAGAATCAGTGGTGTCAGGTATGCAGCACTCAGAACCTGGCTCAAGGAGATCTGTCAAATGACAATGCGGATTCTGGTGTTCATGTCAATCCTGTTGACCGTGTTGCTCATCGCCGCTGTTGCCGCCGATATCAACGGCAAGTGGAGAGGGACGGTTGAAGGAGGCCCGGGCGGACAAATCGTGCAGAACTTCACCTTCAAGGAGGAGGGGGGCAAGATCTCGGGGACGATGAGCGACGAGTTCATCGGAGAAGCGAAGATCACCGAAGGAACGCTGAAGGGCGACGACATCTCGTTCACGGTCGCCGGCAGTGGCCCGATGGGAGAGATGAAGCTCAACTTCAAGGGAAAGGTGACAAGCGCCGACGAGATGAAACTCAGTCTGGCGATGGCCGGCGGCCCGGGAGGCCCCGGGGGTGGCCCTGGTGGGCCGGGAGGCATGGAAGTCACCGTCAAGCGGGTGAAGTGAGGTTGAATGGCGTCCCTAATCACTCAGAGTTGGAACCCGCTGATCGAGTGGCTGAGAGGCCTGGGTTCTCTCAGGAACTGCTGCCTTCCGACGGCCCAGCGGCAGGTCGGGCCGTGCCAGGAGGCGGCAAATAGAGGGGAGATAAGCACGTCTCTACTACCAACGTTGTATGGAATCGTTTAGTAATTAACGGTTGATGAGAGATTGCGGTTTACTTCACAGGATCTCTTCTCAGTCTATTGAACCGGCTTTGCCCCGCATCAGTTCAATGGCTGGACGAAACACTACTTCTTGCCGGGACTGGGGAGAATGGTCCCATCCTCGAAAGCGATCTCCGTCACGATTGCACTGTACTTCGCCGTTCCGCCCAATACCAGTGGCGTCATCTTGTCGTAAGGTTCACCGTCAATGAACTGGTTATCGTCAAAACGATACTCACTTCTGGCGTTTGACCCACTTCCCGGGAGCAGTCTTTCGTCGCTCCGATACGCGAACTTGTACAGTTCCGTTCCAAAACCATCGAGCACTGACACACGGCCCTTAACACCCACAATGATCTTGTCGCTGACGTTCCTCAGATCTACTTTGATGGCTACACAATCGCTCAGACGGCCAGCGTCGTAGTCCTTCAAGAGATGCCTACCGGTAGTAGACACCACTTGGACATATAAAGAGGGGTCGAAGTCCGACGCCGTTCCTGCTGGCCCAGTCTTGGCATCAACGGACCCAGAACTGAGACTCCCGAGATTGCTCGAAGCACCAACGGCGATCAATCCGATGACGGCGGCACCGATCACGCCCAGCCAACTTCCTACGGCATGTGCGGTGGAAGTCCGCCCGATCAGGGGACCGGTAGGGCCGGTCTCGACCATTGTGTTCTTCTTCAGCAGAAAGCCGAGCAGTGCGGCTCCAAACGTTGGGATGAACCACGCAGCGGCGAGAAGCCCAATGCCCAAAACGATTCCGATTCCGGCACCGGCCCTTGCTGCGTCAGTACTCACGCCTTTTGTGACCTCCGCAATTGTCTTCATGACCGCGACAGTCACGACCACCATGGCGATTGTCCAGAGGATCGCAAAGTTCTTGAGGACGTTCCAGGCCCTCCCGCCCTCCCTCACCTCACCGAGATGCAGCGGACGTAGTGCTATGTAGATGGGTAGAACAATAGGTCCTAAAACTGCCGTTCCGGCAGTCCACAGTGCCGCCGAAATCCCCATTCTTCTACTGAGAGAATCAAACAGAACCCATAATGCGAAGACGCCATAAAGTAAGAAATACGTCATCTTCCAAACCTCCTTCGGCCAGCATCTCGACCCGCAGAAGTCGTGTCGCAATCTGTCGATGCGGGCTGAATCTCATGCAATCCTATCAAATCCGGGAGACCTCAACGCGCGAAAGACACCCTCTCATTTCTTTTGCTGTTGGACAAGCATTTGGCTGCTACTGACAGCCAGGATGTTGTTGATCGTCCTTCCCCACCACCGCTCACCACTTCTAGGCTTGAGTCCATTGGCGTTTAGAGCCTCTGCAATGCGGTCAAAACCCATCCCGGTAGCCCTGAGGGCCTTCATGCGGCCCAGGACCGCAGATTCGCCCGCATAGAAGCCGTATGGTTTTCGACCCTCGCACCGGCCCGTTGTTGCCCTGACTCGATTCCGTGCTGCCCTTAGCTTCAGAACAACCATGCTCTTTTCATATTCAGCAAACACGCCCATGATTTGCCGAAATGCTTTCCTGGATGGGTCGTCTTCGAGCAGATCCGGCTCAGTAGCCGAGATCAGTTCAAATCCGCGCCTTTGGAAATCAGCGATGATGCTTTCCTGGATCATGAGATCTCTCGCCAGCCGATCCAGCTTCTCTATGAGAACGGTCTTCACCCCATTCGAGAGCAGGGCTTCCATCATGCCCGACAATGCAGGACGGTCTTGCAGATCCTTCGCTCCGCTCACTCCCTCTTCCCTGAAGATCTTGACCAGCTTGACGTCCTGGGCTTGTGCAGTTTTCTTCACAGCGTCAAGTTGTCGCCTGAATCCATCACCGTCAACCTGTCCCTTGCCGCTCACCCTCAAGTACGCGAAAGCCTTTTTCATGGTCCGAGTATGAGTACAATGCTGCACGAAGTCAAGTACTAATCTGTAGATAAATACTTGACGCTGAGAATGCAGGACTTAGGCTTCGAGGGAGTGATGGTAGGGCGCAAGTTCGAATATCCGTTGTGCGTCGGTGGCCGACAAGTTTTTTGGCCTTTTGAGACCACTCCTGAATACCAGCTGCCCAATGGCGATAGGAGGTAGGGGTGTCGAAATCTCTTTAATATACAAGGACTTTCGGGCGAACTGCAGTTTTGTGCAGTTGCAGGAGTGAGCCTTAGAGGTACCTACACAGACAAGAATAAGCTCGCAAAACATCCACTTGTGGCGCTGAATCTATGTAAATCATTGAAAAGACACATGTTACGCATAAGAACATACAGCGTTCAGGCCCTTGCGGTGTGAAACCGCGTTGTGGGAAGATCTCCGTTTATGCCGCCACCGATAGAACCGCTGACCACTGGGCAGTGCCAGAAGATCCTCGGTGCATCTTGGGGTGAAGAGGCGCTGAATCGTGTCTGTGATGAGGCCGTGCTGCTTGCGGAAGCCACCGTCGAGGCTTACCTGGAACAGCGGGAGCGCGGTGAGTGGCCCGATCTGACGCGGCTGAATCCTCCTGGTGTTGACGAATACTTCGCGTCGATTGGATGGGACCTGAGCGAGCCGGAGGGCTGGTGGAAGTACGAGGAAGAGGTTGAGGAGGCCACCGAATGATCCCCGTCAGGTGGAAAGAGTCCGCCACTCCGAAGACTGGCGCGGTGGTCTATTGTCGGGTCAGCACGGAGGAGCAGGCCGGCAACTTCAGTCTGGAGACGCAGGAGCGGGAATGCCGCAGGTACTGTGAGCGAGAGGGGCTTACTGTTCTGGAGGTCTTTTCAGAGGCAGAGAGCGCGAAATCCCTGGACCGGGATAGGTTCATGGAGATGCTGCACTTTTGTCGCAAGAACCACAAGACCGTCGGGGCTGTGGTCGTCTACAACGTCAGCCGTTTTTCCCGTCAAGCACATGATCACCAAGTGGTCAGAAGCTTGCTGTCAGGGTTACGAATCAACCTACGGTCTGCGACAGAGCCAATCGGCGAGACTCCTTTCGGCAGGCTCAACGAGACAATGATGAGCGCCTGGGCGCAGTTCGACAACGAAGTGAAGGCCGAGCGTACGAAGGCAGGGATGGAAGCCGCAGCTCGTGCGGGGAAGTGGCCTTTCCGTGCTCCTATCGGGTACGTGAATCTCCCTGTTGGGAAGGGCAAGATCACTAACCTGGGGATTGACGCCGAACGCGCCCCCCTGATCAGGAAGGCGTTCGAACTCTGTGCAACCGGGGACTATTCAAAGGCTGACGTGCTCCGCACAGTCACGGAGTTGGGCTTGACCGTGCCCGACAACGGCAGACCTCTGAGCGCCCAGACCTTCGACAAGCTCTTGCGGAATCCGCTGTACGTGGGGTATATCGTCATCCCGAGTTGGAAGCTCGCAGCCAAAGGTACTCATGAGCCGATTGTCGAGCCGGAGTTGTTTGAGCTTGTTCAGGCACGGATGAATGGTGACGCAACCCCCGCCCAGCAGTCTGTCTGCAACGAGGACTTCCCGCTGCGGGTGTTCGTCAAGTGTGAGCACTGTGAGACTGGCTTGACGGGGAGCTTCTCACGAGGGAGGCACGGGAAACGCTATCCCTACTACTCATGCCGGGTCACGGGATGCGGGCTGCGGTTTCGGCAAGTGGATCTGCACAAGGGATTCATGGAGCTGCTCGACAGAATCCAGCTCAGAGAAGGTTTTGTCGCGGTCTGCCGCGAGGCGATCAAGGGTGTCTGGCAGCGGAAGAAGGATTCGCAGGACGATCTCGCCAAGCTGGCAGTGCAGAGGCGGGCGGAGTTGAAAGACAAGGAACAGAAGCTGATCGACGCCGTGGTCAACAAGACGATCTCGAAGGAAATCTTCGACGACCAAATGGGCAGAGTTAGAACCGACCTCGAAAAGGTGAACGATCTGGAGACTCAGGCGCTGATCCAGGAATCCGAACTTGAAGATTTGCTTGAGTTTGCGGACTGGTTCGTTCAGAACGCCAGCGTCGCTTGGTTCCGTGCCTCTGCTGCTGTCCAGAGGCGAATCCAGGGCGCTCTGTTCCCTGAAGGGTTGACAGCCTCAAAGGAGGGACTTCGAACCCCCTCAACCCTATCCCTCCTAATGAGTTTGGCTGCCTCAGATGTCGCAGCAGAAGGTTTGGCGTCCCCAGGGGGATTCGAACCCCCGTTACCGCCGTGAAAGGGCGATGTCCT
>JBHGAV010000043.1:0-38627 GCA_041946685.1 Bryobacteraceae bacterium
GCCCACAACGCCCGCTGGGGCGACCACAACGGCTTCGCCCACCTGCGAAGCGCTCTGATGGGAACCACCAAGTCATACCCTTTGTCGGACGGAGCCCTCGCCTTGGGGACGTGGCAGCAGGTAGTCTTGTGCGATTTCGACGACCGGCCCCGCCAGCGCACGGTGACGGTCACCGTGATCGGCGAGTGAAGACCACCCCGCGCGGCGTTGTGGTTTATGATTCAGAGGATGGCCTCAAAGATCGAAGGTATTTTCACGCCAACTCTGGTACCGATGGATGACAGAGGGCAGATCAACGAGCCCGAGTACCGGCGCTTTTTGAACTGGCTGATCGAGAAAGGCGTCCATGGACTGTATCCGAACGGTTCCAGCGGCGAGTTCATACGCCTGAACGCCGAGGAGCGCCGCCGCATCATCAAGATCGCCTGCGAGGAGGCGGCCGGACGGGTTCCCGTGCTGGCTGGCGCCGCCGAGGCGAACGTCAGGGAAACGGTCGCCGCCTGCGAGACCTATCTCGGGTACGGCGCCAAGGCCGTGGCCATCGTGTCGCCCTTCTACTACAGGCTCGGGCCTGAATCCGTTTACGCCTACTTCGCTGAGATCGCCCGGAACTCGCCGATCGACGTGACTCTGTACAACATCCCGCTGTTCGCGAGTCCAATCGATCTGCCGACGATTCTTCGGCTGGCGGAGTTCCCAAGGATCGTGGGCATCAAGGACTCCTCCGCGGATCTGTCCTTCATGATGCGCATGATTCAGAAGGTCCGTCCCAAGCGCCCGGACTTCTCGTTCCTCTGCGGGTGGGAGGCGATATTGGTTCCCATGATTGCGGTGGGCGCCGACGGGGGCACCAACGCCAGCGGCAACGTGATACCGGAGGTCATGCGGAAGATGTACGACCTGGCCCGTTCCGGCCAGTTCGAGGAAGCGATGAAGTGGCAGTACCGCATCCTGGACATCTTCGACACCATGCTGAACCCCTTCGATTTCCCGGATGGATTTCGCGTGGCGACCGAGATGCGGGGTTTCAAGATGGGCCGCGGACGCCAGCCCATGACTCCCGCGCAGCAAGTGAACCGTTCGGCGCTCCAGGCGCAGTTGCAGTGTCTGCTGGCGGACTTCGGTTTTGTGGAACCGCCGGCGGGCGGGTGTCCCCCACCTCCACCGCGCGCCGGGCAACTGGCGAAGGAGCAGATCGGTCAGATCGTCTATGAGGTTCTGCGCGAGCTCGAGCAGCGAGGTGCCCTCTGGACGAAGCGCTAGCGCTCATCGAAGTCGGCGGCTGGTCGCCGGCCATGGTGATCCTGGACGCCATGGAGAAGACCGCCGGCATACGCGTCCTGCAGGTCGAGCTGAACGACCAGCCGGGCGTGTGCATGAAGCTGGCCGGGCCGCTCGGCGACATCCGTTCGGCGATGGACGCAGCCAGCCTGGTGGCGGGCCAGATGCAGGTGAAGCTGGTGACGGACACCATCCCTGCGCCGGGCCCCGGCTCGGAGCTGGCTTTTGAGGCGAAGCTTGATTTCAGCCCGTTGTTTGAGCAGCCCACGGTGGCGATTCCACACCGGCCACCAAACGTCAAGGAGAAGAAGATGCCTGAGCAAGCCGCATTTGCGGTGGGCTTGATAGAGACCCAGGGATTCACCGCCGTCTTTGAGGCCATCGACACCGCCGTCAAGACCGCCGCTGTGGAGGTGCTGGCCCGCGAGAAGCTCGGTGGCGGGTTCATCACCGTGGTGATCAAGGGCGACGTCGCGGCAGTCCGGGCCGCGGTGGATGCCGGAAAAGCAAGGGTCGAAGGCCTCGGGAAGCTGATCGCGGCGCACGTCATTCCCAGCCCCTCTGCCGCTGTGCTCTCCCTGCTGCCGAAGCTTTAGACAGGAGAACCACATCGCCGTGCGGAACCTCCAACGTGGCCGCGTCCGCTGGATGCTGATCTTCTGGATGTTCGTGATCAGCGCGATCGCCTACCTGGACCGCGTGAACATCTCCATCGCGGGCCGCGCCATCCAGGAGGAGTTCCACCTGGACAACATCCGGTTGGGTTGGGTCTTCAGCGCCTTTGTGTTGGGATACGCGCTGTTTCAAGCGCCCGGCGGGCGGCTCGCCGACCGTTTCGGCCCACGCAAGGTCCTGACCCTGGGGACGGTGTGGTGGGGGGTGTTCACGGCGCTGACCGCACTGGTCCCCTCCGGCATCGCCGGCGCGCTTGTGGTCATGATCCTGGTGCGCTTCTTTCTCGGCCTCGGTGAGGCGGTGGTCTATCCGGCCTCAAATCGCCTGGTGGCGAGCTGGATTCCGTCCCAGGAGCGCGGCCTGGCCAACGGCCTCATCTTCGCCGGTGTGGGAGTGGGCGCCGGCGTCACACCGCCCCTGATCACCTACGTCCTGGTGAACTACGGCTGGCGCTGGTCTTTCTGGGTCAGCGCCCTGATCGGATTTGCCGCGGGCGCGGTGTGGGTGGTCCTGGCGCGCAACAGGCCCGAAGAGCATCCCTGGGTCAGCCTCGGCGAGAGAAGGCATATTCTGGAAGGCCTGCCGGCTTCTTCCAGCGGGCCGGAAGCGCGGCAGGCCCTGCCGTGGCGGACGATTCTGGGCAGCCGGGATGTTCTGGCGGTCACCCTGAGCTATTCCTGTTACGGCTATGTCGCCTACATCTTCTTTACATGGTTCTTCATCTACCTGAACGCCGTCCGCGGGCTGGATTTGAAGTCAAGCTCATACTACGGCATGTTGCCCTTTATCGCCATGGCGATCGCCTCGCCCACGGGCGGCCTGATCAGCGACCGCCTGACGCGCCGCTACGGCAAGCGCATCGGGCGGGGCGCGATCGCCGGATTCGGCCTGGCCATGGCGGGGGTGTTCCTGCTGCTCGGGACCCAGGCGCAGGATGCGCGCCTGGCCAGCATCGTGCTTGCGGGCGGCGCCGGCGCTCTGTATCTTTCGCAGAGTTCGTTCTGGTCGATTACGGCCGACATCGCGGGCCGCTCGGCCGGATCTGTGTCCGGAGTGATGAACACCGGCAATCAGCTCGCCGGGGCCCTGACGGCATCGCTGACACCGTTCCTGGCAAGGCAGTTCGGCTGGACGACCGCCTTCCTGGCGGCCGCCGGCTGCTGCCTGGTCGCTTCCCTCTCCTGGCTGTTTGTGGATCCGAATCGCGAGCTCGCCCGGCGGTAGAATATAGCTGCGTCCGCCGTGTTTGAGATTCTCGAGCACACCGCCGATGTGGGCTTTCGAGCGAGAGGTTCGACGAAAGCCGACATGTTCGCCGCGGCCGCCCTCGCTCTTGAGTCCGTGGCCGTTGAGCTCGACCACGTCGAACCGCGGTTTCCCTACCCCATCGCGGTCAGTGGAACCGATGATGAAACGCTGCTGGTGAACTGGCTGAGCGAGGTGCTCTACTACCTGGATGGCAGGCAGGTGGTGATGTGCCGCTTCGATATCCAGGCGCTCGAGCCGGGCCTGGCACGCGGGCAAGGTTGGGGAGAGCCGAGGGATCCGGCTCGTCACAAGTCCGGGACCATCGTGAAAGGCGTCACCTATCACCAACTCGCTATCCGCAAGGACGCCTTGGGCTGGCTCGCCGAGGTGTACCTGGACGTTTGAACCATGCCCTCTAGGATCCAACTCGAGCCCGTGGACCAGGTCCGTTTCCGCATTGCGAGGGATGAGCGGCGAGGGATGCGCACCGGCGTCCTCATCTTCGCCAGTCACGCGCTGCTGGAGCAGGTGCGGTCAGACCTCTCCCTGGAACAGGCGATGAACGTAGCGTCTCTCCCCGGCATCGTGGGACCCAGCCTGGTCATGCCGGACGTCCACCAGGGATATGGCTTCCCGATTGGCGGCGTGGCGGCGATGGACTTCGAGCAAGGCGTGGTCTCGCCGGGTGGGGTCGGATTCGACATCAATTGCGGAGTCAGGCTGGCCCGGACCTCGCTCGCGGCAGGTGAAGTGCGCCCGCGGATGAAGGAGATCGTCGAACAGATTTTTCGCGACATCCCTTGCGGAACCGGGGGAGCGGGCCATGTCCGGATCACGCCGAAGCAATTGGAGGAAGTGCTGGCCGACGGCGCCGGGTGGGCTGTAGACAACGGCTACGGCGTCGCGAGCGACGTCGAGTTCTGCGAGGAGCGGGGGCGGCTGGCGGGCGCCGATCCCGGTCACGTCTCCGGGCGGGCGAAGGAGCGCGGCCTGCCGCAGCTCGGCACCGTCGGGAGCGGGAATCATTTCCTGGAGATCCAGTACGTCGAGAGCATCCATGACAGCGAGGCGGCCCGCGTGCTGGGCATCGAGAAGGACCAGGTGGTCGTTCTGATTCACTGCGGTTCGCGCGGCCTCGGTCACCAGGTGTGCACGGACTATCTGGCCGAGATGGGAGCGGCGATGAAGCGTTATGGCATTGCCCTGCCGGACCGGCAACTGGCCTGTGTTCCGATCTCTTCTCCGGAGGGCCACGCCTACCTGGCGGCCATGGCCGCCGCGGCCAACTTCGCGTGGGCCAACCGGCAGGTCATCCTGCACCTGGTGAGAGGATCCCTCCGCCAGCTATTCGGCAAGGGCGTCCAGGTCAGCCTCCTCTACGATGTCTGCCACAACATCGCCAAGCGGGAGCGCCACGTCGTTGAGGGGAAAAAGCGGGACGTGCTGGTGCACCGCAAGGGCGCGACACGGGCCTTCCCTCCGGGCCACCGGGAGGTGCCTGCGGCCTACCGCGGCATCGGCCAACCGGTCCTGATTCCCGGCAGCATGGGCACCGCTACATGGATCCTGGTGGGGGCGAAGGGGGCGATCGAGGAGAGCTTCGGGAGCGTCTGCCATGGGGCCGGCCGCCTGATGAGCCGCACCGCCGCCCGCCGCGGGCGCGACGCCAGGAGCGAACTGCGAAAGCTGGAGGAGGCCGGCGTCGTCGCCCGCAGTGAATCGCGCGACGGAATTCTGGAAGAGATCCCCGAGGCCTATAAGGACGTGGACGAGGTGATCGAGGTGGTCCATCAGGCGGGCCTGGCGCGGAAGGTGGCCCGGCTGCGTCCTATGGGCGTCATCAAGGGGTAGCGGCCCGCCGCCGGTCTCTTTCTTCCGCCACGAGCAGACCCAGAAACACAAAGACCCACGCCGCCAATCCCAGCCGCTGCATCGGGTAGTCGACGAGGGCGTGTAAGAACACCGAGAGCAGGCCGATGCCCCACATCGACCGGATCGCGGGCAGGACCGTCCACACCGCCACGGAGCCGAGGAGCACTAGCAGCGGCACGCCGCCCTCGGCCAGCCACTCGGCCCAATCGTTGTGCGCGTGGTTGACAACCAAGCCGATGTCGAACGTGGCGTAAGCGGGATACGTTTCCTCGAACGTTCCCAACCCGAAGCCGAGCCAGGGCCGCTCCCGCGCCATGGCTAGGGTGGATTGAAGCATCTCCCTGCGATGGACGAACGGATCCTCCAGCGCGAGCCTCTCGGTAAGCGCCCGCCAGCCCACGACAGCGACAGCCAGCGCCGCCAGCACGCCGATCTTGGCGAGCGCCAAGCCCAGCCGACGCAGGGAGACAAACCCGCGACGGTGGGCCAGCGCCAGGACCGCCAGGATCTCCAGGGTGGCCAGGATCGAGCCGGCCCGCGAGGCCGAGGCGATTACGGAGGCGTACATCACACTTGCTATCGAAGCAAAAGCCATCGCCCGTCTCCGGTCCCGAAGCGCCTCCACCAGCGCCAGAGGCAGCAGTAGTTCGATGAACGCCGCGTAGTTGTTGCGGTACACGAATGGCCCCAACGCATCGGGGTAGCCTGAGGGAAAAATCCAGAAGATCTTGCCCTGCGAGGTGAAGTACTGCGTGGTGGCCAGCACGCTCAGGGCGAAGCCGAAGTACAGCAAGAGCCGTAGAAATCGGTGACGAGCTTCGGCTCCTCCCGTGGCGGTTGCCGCAACGATGACGAGCACCGCCGCCGACGTCCAGAACAGGATCGCGTTCCAGGTGTCGAAGCGATACACCGTCGAACCAGCGGCCAGTTGCACCAGACCCCAGAGGGCGGCGCCGGCGAATGGGAAGTACACCCAGCGGCAGTCGAGGGCGAGGCGCCCGCACGCCCACCCCCAGCAGCCGGCCATGCCCAGCAGGTACGTGCCGGTCTGGAGAACGCTGACCGCCCACCGCTCTTTCACCCAGAGCGTCAGGACGCCGAAGAAGAGAAGGCCTGCCAGCGCTGCCGTGGCGCCCGGGAAGCTCCGTCCCTCGACGCCGGGGCCCGTTGTCATTTTGCGCCGAGCCGTGCGTTCGGATTGATGAAGAACCAGGCCATGGCGCCAAGCACGCACAAGCCCGCCGCCACCAAGAAGGACGGCGTCCATCCGAGGCTGTTGGCAATCACCGGCGTCAGGCTGGAAGCGGTGATGCCTCCAATCTGTCCGACCATGTTCATCAATGCCGAAGCGCTCCCCGCCGAGGGCCCCGCGACGTCGGCGGCCACGGCCCAGTAGGAACTAAGGCAGAAGTAGACCGCGCCGGCGCCGAGAGCCAGGACAAAGATCGAAATCGCCGCGCTTTCCACCTGGGTGGCGATCGCGATCAGGAGCCCGCATCCGGCCATCCCCACCAGGCCCAGTCCGCAGCGCGCCGTGCGCTTCCCCCAGCGGCGGGAGGCCTTGTCGGCCAGCCAGCCGCCGAGCGGCGCCGCAACCATCATGGCCAGGAACGGGAGCATCGAGTAGAAGCTACTAGACCTCAGATCGAGCCCGCGCGCCCGGTTCACATAGATGAAGAACCACGAGAAGAAGATGTAGACGGCGTAGGCGAACGCATAGTAGCTTAGCGACAAGAGGATCACCTGCCTGTCGCGTATGATGACGCCCCAGGGTAGGGCGCCCTGCTTATCCGTCTTCTTCACAGGCGCGGGAATCCCGGCCTCGATCAACTCCAGCTCGGATTTGCTGATTAGGGGATGCGCCCGGGGTTTGTTTCGCGCCACCATGTACCACAGGATCCCCGCCGCAATTCCGATCAGCGCGCTGATGTGAAACGACCACTTCCAGCCCAGATTCAGCATGAGGAACGTGATCAACGGCGGGGTGATGGCGGAGCCGAAGCCTGCGCCGCACAGGCCGAAGCCGTTGGCCACGCCCCGCTCGCCCGTGGGAATCCAGTCGGCTACCAGCCGGTTGGAGGCCGGATACACGACCGCTTCACCGGCTCCAACCAATGCGCGAACCAGAATCATCAGTGGAAAGGAGTACGCCAGACCCGCGGGCACAAAGGCCGTCAGGATCGTGAAGAAGCTCCAGAAGAGCACTCCGACGGTAATCACCATGCGAGGGCCGAAACGATCCGCCAGCCTTCCGCCAGGCACCTGAAAGAGCGCGTATCCGAAAATCAGCGCGCTCAGAATCCAGCCGAGCTGAACGTCGCTCCAGCCGTACTCCTTCAGCACAGCCTGGCCCGCGACGGACATGTTCACGCGCGCCACGTACGCGATCGCCGTCATCACGAAGATGAAGGAGATCAGAACCCATCGCAGCCGGCCCTCGAGGAGTTTCATCTACACGAGCCCTCCCTCCGCGCAAGCGGAAAGTATGTCACGAAAGCCCTGGATGGCGCAATGCGCGGCGGCGCCCGGGGTCAGTAGGCGCCTTTGGCGAACAACACGGCGCGGATGGTACGGGCGAGGATGTGAAGATCGAGCCACAGCGACCAGTTGCGGATGTAGTAA
The DNA here is from genome assembly GCA_041946685.1 of Bryobacteraceae bacterium. Classification (GTDB taxonomy): domain Bacteria; phylum Acidobacteriota; class Terriglobia; order Bryobacterales; family Bryobacteraceae; genus JBHGAV01. The sequence goes on from JBHGAV010000043.1 coordinate 7,699, forward strand.
GTGTCCAGCGCCTGTTGCACCCGCAGGTCGCCGTCGCTGCGCGCCGAGACTTGCCACAGCCCGGTCAATCCGGGCAGGACGCGGGCGCGAAGCTTGCGGAAATCGGCGTCGAACCGCTCCAGATGGTATCCCGGGAACGGACGGGGGCCGACCAGGCTCATCTCTCCCAGCATCACGTTCCACAGCTGCGGCACCTCGTCAAGGCTGGTCCGCCGCAGCAGGTTCCCGATGACCGGCAGCAGCCGCGGGTCGGCCTTCAGCTTGAAGTAGCGCTGCCACTCGCGGCGCGCTTCGGGGTGCGATGCCAGGTGTCGTTCGAGCAGCTCGTCCGCGTTCGTGTACATGGTGCGAAGCTTCCAAACGCGGATCGAACGGCCCCCCTCGCCCCCCCGGTCCTGCAAGAAGAACGCGGGACCCGGATCGGTCAGCTTGATCCACAGCGCAGCCAGGGCGACCAGGGGCCAGGTGACCAGGATGGCGAGGAAAGCGATCAGCAGGTCGAGCGCGCGCTTGAGCCAGCGGTTTAACGGAATCAGCAGGTTCTGCCGGACCTCCAGTCCCAGCTCCCCGCCCAGGTCGCGCGTGGAGACCCACAGACTGGACATGCCGAACAGATCCGGTATCACGATTACGTGGCTGAATGCCGTGCCCATCCTTTCCAGCAGCGAAAGCAGTTCCTCCCGCTTCAGGTTGGGCATCGCCACCAGCGCGTGATGGATCTTGAGTTGCCGGCCCAGGTCCACCGCGATCGACAAGGGCCCCGCGACGGGGATTCCGGAGTACTCTTCCTCCGTCCCTTCCTCGTCCTCGAGGAAGACCACCGGCTTCAGGCCTAGATCCGGCTGCGCCCGCAGGCTCGACACCACCCGGCGTCCCGCCTGCCCCGCCCCAAGCACGAGCACGGGCACGCCCCACCATCGCCTCGAGGCGCAGCAGGACCTGAGCGCCGAGCGCAAGAGGGGCACCAATATCACGGAACAGGCCCAGCCGGCCAGCAGCACGCCGCGCGAGAAGCCGGTCTCCCTCAGCAGCACGATGCAGGCCGACCCGACCAGATACACGATGGTCGTCCCCAGTACCGCGCGTCGCAGTTCCTCCACCGGACTGAGACCCACGCCCGGGTACAAGCCGAGCATGGCGTACGCGGCCACGAAGACCGCCAGTGCCGGCCACAACTCCAGGTACGACGCGGCGTCAACCGCCCTGTTCAGGCGGCTCCAGCACTCCGCCGACAGCCACCCCGAGAGGGCGATCGCCGCGAGGTCGCTTGCGGCGACGGCCAGGCCCGTGGCCAGGGGATTGGCCGTGCCCTCCGTCAGGAGCGCGACGTTCTCACGCCGGCCGAGATACGCGTCGAAGGTGGTCCCCATACGCCAGAGTCTGTTACGTCCTCAGCCGTTGTTCGAGCAATTGCACCGCAAAAAGCGCCGCGAACCTGGGATTGTGCTTCAGGTACCGACGCCAGAGGCGGCGCGGCTCGGTGCCGAGACGGAACACCCATTCCAGGCCGTTCGATTGCATCCAGCCTGGCGCCTGCGGCTTGACCCCCGCCAGGAAGTCGAACGCCGCCCCCACGCCCAGCATGACGGCCCGGACGAGTCCGCGGTGCGCCGCCATCCAGCGTTCCTGCTTGGGAGTGCTCAACCCGATGAAAAGGATCCTGGCGCCGCTGGCCTCGATGTCCCGGACCACCTGCTCGTCCTCGGCCGGCGACAGAGGGCGGAACGGTGGAGCGAAGGCGTACGGCGCCTTCAGCGCCGGATAGTCGCGGCGGACCGCGGCCAACAGCTTCCGCAGCACACCCTCGGTGGCCCCGTAGAAGCCCACCGGAACTCCGGCGCGCTCGGCGGCGGCGAGCACTGCCGGCGTGAGATCGGGACCGTAAACCCGGGTGGCATCCCGCAAGCCGAGCATCCTGAGCCCCCAGACCAGGGGCATGCCGTCCGGGGTGACAAGGTCGGCGCGGTTCATGATTTCGAGAAAGTCGCGCGAGTCGTGCGCTTCCATCACGTTGTTCACGCTGGCGGCGCAAACGTAGCGCGACTCGCCCGCCTGCGCCCAGGCGAGAATCCGGCCTGCGGCATCCTGGTACCGGGTGCGGTCGACGCGCATCCCCAGGATGTTCCTCGAAGATTCGGCCAGAACGCACATGGGATTCAGTAGAATGGCTCGCGGAAGCAATACAGAAGACGGTGGAGCGGCGCCGCCAGCCGCGATTCGTAGCCGAGCCATGCCAGCACTCTGGAATGGAAAGTGAACCATCCCGGCAGGTCCGTCCACTGCCTTTCCAGCCGGAATCGCGCCCTTTGGAACTCCCGGTAGTCGGTGTTCCATTCGATTCCATCCCAGGCCGCTTCCGGGTGTCGCCGGGCCATGAAGGCAAGGTGTGGAACCCGGTGCCAGTCAAATCCCATCAGCGTCGCCATCGTCAGGTCCGCCGCCACCACGCTGTCGCTGGCTAGCAGCCAGTCGAGCTCGACCGGATCGCCGCGCATCGGCCCGTTGCGATTCAGGCCGTACTTGCCGTCCATGATCACGATGGTTCTGGGCAGCGCCTGGTGGACGGCATGGATGACGTAGGGAAAGACCGGGTGAAGCTTCAACCGCAGACTGGGTTCCTGGATCACTCCCCACTGGTTCTTGATGGCGCCGCTGAGCACGGTGTTGGCGTGGACTTTGGGCACCGGCATGGTGATGAACAAGTCGGTCTCGTCCACCAGCAGGCGCGGCAGGGGTACGCCCCGCCGCCGCAGGCCGGTGCGGACCAGGACCTCGCGCGCCGCCTCCCGGGACAGATTCACCAGGCGGGCGCCGAAGCGTCCGGCCAACTCCACCAGGCCGGTGGCCTGGAACACTTCGTCCATCGAGAAGCGGTTGTAGCCGCCCGAATCCGCCTCGCAGACAGTAACCCGGCAACCCGCGTCACTCAGATGCTCGAGCAGGGCCTGAATCGCGCTGATGCTGGTCATGACCCCCGGGCGGTACATGGGGAAGGTCAGGTTGGGCTTGACCGTCACCCGGAGCCCCGGCCGCAGGGTCGCGGCGCTGCCTAAGAACGCGAGGCCCCCCGCGACGGCCTCACGGTAGCCGGGCCCGAGATCGGTCAGGAAGACTCTTGGCATGGTTCCACGCCCCTGGTCCTACATCGGATCAATCCTTCGTAGAGTCGAGAGATCTGGGCGTAAAACGGCTCGAATTCGAACCGCTCCAGGAACCGCCGCCGGCCGCTTGCCCCCATCCCGGACCGCAGACGGCTGTCTGCCAGCAGCTTTTCCAAGGCCTGCGCGAGGCCCTCGGCGTCCCCCGGAGACACCAGGATCCCGGTTGCGCCGTCTTCAATCTGCTCCACGGTGCCGCCCAACCTCGTCCCGATCACTGGCTTGCCCATGGCCATCGATTCGACAACCACCCCGCCGAACGGCTCGGGCAGCGTGGTGGGCAAGACGGTGACGTCCAGCGCCGCAAACGCGGCCTTGATATCGGCCACGTCTCCCGTGTAGATCACGCGATCCTCCAACCCGTACCGCGCAATCATCTGTTCCACCTTAGCCAACTGGTCTTCGTTGCCGGGAAAAGGGCTGCCGATCAGGAGAAACTTGGCCTCCGGGAGCCTTCCCGCCATGCGCGAGATCGCCTCGATGAACACATCCTGGCCCTTCCGGCCCAGCTTGATGCGGCCGACCAGACCGGCCACGGGTCCGCCGTTCAGGCCGAACCTGGCGCGGAAAGCGGCCACGCGCTCCCCGGTCACTCCCTCGAACTCCTCTCTTGGGAATCCGTCGTGGATCACCCGGACCCGCCCCGACAAGTCCGCCCCGGCAAACTGCCGCCCGACAGCGGCCGATACCGCGACCACCGCGTCGGCGAGGCGCAGCATGATCCTCCGGTGGACTCTCCAGAGCCCCGGGAACTCGCTGAAGAATTCACGGATGTGCCAGACGTGCGGTCGCCGGCCGAGGAGGGCCGCAACCGGCGAGGAAAGGATCAACGCCGTGTTGGTGTGCACCACATCGACGCTGTGCCTCCGCATGAGCCGCAGTATCTCGAGGATCGATACGGGCAGCACGGCAAAGAGTCTGAGCAGGCCCAGGGGCGTGAACGCCCGGCGCTCCACGAAAGCCAGCCTGGGGTGGACCGCCGTCTGCGCCCCGGCCCGCGACAGCTCGGCTTCCAGCGGACCATGCTCCGGAAGGACGACGACGGTGCGGTGCCCTTCTGCCTGAAGCCTTGCGACCAGGCGCAACAGAGAACGGCTGGCGCCGTAAAGATCTGAAGTGTTGTGTACGAATAATATGGTCATGGGCGCACCTTGCGAATCGCCGTCAACCCCGGGGATGCGAGCGCCGCTGAGTCTGGCCGCCGGCACGGAGCCGTCCCCGCCCGGCGGGCGCATCTATACCGATGGCTCCTACCTGGACAATACGGGCGGCACGTGGCATCTGGAAGATTCGCCGTTCAAGGCAAGTCAGGTCCTCAGGATGTTGGCCCGGCATCCCGAGATCCGGCCCGACACGATCTGTGAGATCGGTTGCGGCGCCGGCGGGATTCTCCACGAGCTTCAGAAGGCCCTGCCGGAGCGCATCACCTTCACCGGCTACGAGATCAGCCCTCAGGCTCACGCGTTGAGTTCGCGCTTCTCGGGCCCGCGATGCCGCTACTTGCTGGGCGACGCCTTTGACGACCCCTCCGTGTACGACCTGGTCCTGGTGATGGACGTGGTGGAGCATGTCGAGGATTGCTTCACCTTTCTGCGCCGGGCCAAGCAGAAGGGCCGCTGGAAGCTCTACCAGATCCCCCTCGAAACACATCTCACCGCCGTGGTGAGAGGCGTCAACGGGCGCATGTGGGATTCGGTCGGCCATATTCACCTGTTCACCATGGAGACCGCCGTCAGGACGCTCGAGCATACGGGGAATCGCGTACTGGATTGGATTCTCACTCCCGGGATGCTTGCCAAGCCGAGGAAGGCGATTCGGAATCATCTGGCGAACCTCGTGCGGGTCCCGCTGGCCATGCTCAGCCCCAAGCTCGCTGTCCGCCTGGTTGGCGGCTATTCGATGCTGATCCTCGCTGAGTAGGACTCCCCCAGGCAGCCGGCGCTCCGGCCACCCTCGATCCGCTTCGGTCCCAGCAGGCTGATGCCAAAAAGGGAGTCCGCTTTATGGGCAGCCCGGACGGCGAAAGCGCTTGCCACCCGCCCGTGACTCAGCCACTCCTCAAACGCCGCGTTGCCCTCGATGTCGTCGCAAATGCCGACGCCGTCCTCGGCCATAAAGGGAGCCACGGTCTCCAGTTCCCACTTCACCATGCGGTAAGTGTGCAGGCTGTCGTGGATGAAGATGTCTACCGGCGCCAACTCGGAGGCCACCCGCCCAAGCCATTGCCGGCTGGAGCCCAACTGGAGACGCCAGCGTCCCCTCAGCCTCTCCGGCACGGCGCGACCCACGTCGCCGGTGGCGTCGGCGCCGAGCGGCGGCAGGTCGATACTCGCCAGCGTGCCGCAGCCGTTCACCTGCATCGCTTGAAGCAGGTAGGCGGACGTTACGCCGTAGGACACCCCCGTCTCGATGACGGCTTTTGGCCGCTTCAGCCGGCAGAGAACATAGCAGAATCGAGCCAGCGCCCGGTCGGCGCTGTAGATCAGGGGAATGGCGGGTGTGCTTTCTGCTCCCTCCATTCGCTCGGCGATTTCCCGCTCCACTTCCTCCAAGGCGCTCTCACGGAACAAGCCGGTGGGGTCGCAATCGAGCGCCTCTCCGATGAGGCGGCAGGCGTCCTCCTGGTTTACCACCGGGCACAGCCCGCGCCGCACGGGAGCGCCGCTCAGCCGGGCGTCCACGATCGAATCGACCCTAGCCACAAATTCCGAAGGGTTCCGCATCAGGACACCCAACAGACACCTTGTCTTGTGAATGGCAGCCTTCATGCGCGTTTGTCACCCATTCTCGCTTGCCTTCCGGTCGCCTGCGCGTAAATGGTCCTCGCCAGGAGCAGACCGGGCAACACGGCCTGCGGCACTTCCCAGTAGTTTTCCTGGAAGGCTATCAATGCGACGAACAGAATCATGGCGGCGCTCGAGAAGGACAACAGGCCAAGCTGTAAATCCTTCGCGCGCCGGGGAAGCCGCCAGAGCGCCACGCCGATCGCTCCGAGCACCATCAGCAGGCCGATCCCCCCGAATTCGGTGTAGACGCTCAGCCAGGTGAAGTACGGCTTCTGGGACGAGCCGTAGTATTTCATTCCAGTGTTCCGGATCCACAGGGGAAGAAGCGACTCCCGCATCGGCTCCGGGATCGCGTTTTGCAGAAACGGCGAGAAATCCTTCGGCGCAAGCGGCGTGCCGAAGTAGAACCCTGTATTCATCAACGCCGCCCGACTGCTGAACTGGCCTGGCCCGACTCCCACCAGCGGCATGTAAGGATAGCTCGCAGGCATGTCGTGAATCACTCGTTCCACGATCGTCCTTCTCGGGCTATGTCCCGCCAGGAACTCGGCGACGATCGACCGGAACGTCGCCAGGTTTCCGGGCAGCAGGGCCACGCTCAGCAGGACCGTCAGCACGATGAACGTACCCAGGATCACGGCGGCGCGCGATAGCCGCAGCCGCGGCCGTGACCACAGGTAGGCCAGCCCCAGCGCCAGCGCCAGAAACGTGAGTTGGTGCAGGACGGAGGCCAGCACCAAGGCCACCGCCCCCATACTCACTGCCAGCGCGTACTTCTTCCTCACCCTGGCCCCCGGCATGAGGCTCAACGTCATCAGGGCCACGCTGGCGCTGTACATTGGATTGGCGAATGCGCCATCCCCACGGAGAAAGGGGTAGATGGTCCCCTGGACGATGTCGCCGTTGGCGCCGTCGAACGTGCCGGCGGCGAGGTACCCGTAGATCGCCTGCACGTAACCCACCACGCACTGGAGCATGAGCATGATGCAGGTGGCGTCCGTCATCCGCGACAACAGGCGGGGGCTGCGCAGGTCCCTGCCGGGAAAAACCCACAGAACCGTCATGCCGCTGTAGGTCGCCACGGCGACCAATGCGCTGGACAGCACGAATACGTCGTTGAGCAGCAGGTGTCCCACGATCACGCCGCCTGCCACCAGCCCCGTCGCCATCACCCGGCGGAAGGTCGCCACGGACCGGCCGGCCAGGATGACCCACGCGATGCACAAGGCTGGCGCGGCGTAAGCCGCCGCCTTGTACGGGCACCAGCACAGCAGCAGCGACATCAGGAAGCCGACATAGTAGGCCGACTCGCGCCGGCTCGAGGCCCTGTCCGCGGCGGCTGCCGCGGGGAGGCGGGGCCACCCCAATGGCGGCGCAAGCATCGGCATGGCGCGCGTCAGCATGGCTGTGACCCATCCATCGCCGGGCTGCTTCCCGGGGACCGGAAGGCCTCCCGGACCGGATCGGCGCCGAGCAGCGCCAGGGTGCCGCAGACCGCCGCCGCCGCCGCGACCTCGGCCGTCACGACCGCCCAGGCGAGGCCCGCCAGGCCGAGGGCGCCGGAAAGGCGCGGCATCAGGGCCAGGTTCGCCAGTCCCGCGCAGACAGTCACCGCCAGGTAGGCCCGGTCCATGTGCAAAGCGACCATCCACTGGAGACCGAGAAGGTTGCTGATCGCGTTGGCGACCGGAACCAGGGCAAGGATCCGCAGCACGCCCGCCGAAGCCGCGTACCCCTCTCCGGCGACGATCCGCACCAACGGTTCGGCGCCAAAAAACAAGACCGCGCTGCTGATCGCGTTGTAGGCGAGCATGACCCCTCCGGCCTTACACGCGAAGCGGGCGGCCAAGCGCCTGCCCAGCTCATTCATCTGCACGATCCGGGGATAGAACGCCTGGTTCATCGGATGGAGACTGTTGACGGCCGCGCGGCAGATCCGGTCCGCCGCCGCGAAATATCCCACCTCTCGGGCACCCACGCAGAAGGACGCAATCACGGGGCTCGCCACGGTGTACAGCAGCACGCTGGCCCTGCTCAGAAAGAGGGCACGGCCGGATCGGAGACTGTCCATGACCGCCTTCACACCGGGCACTACGGGGCGGACTTCCCGGAAGACCAGCCAGTACCCCAGTCCCAGGCTGGCCAGGGCGAAGCCTCCTTGTATGGTGAGCACCTTCCAGTTATCGGCCGGTTGACGCACCAGCCACAGAATGCCCGCCAGGCCTGCGATCTTGGTGACCATGTCGACGGCGACCATTCGCGGCAGCCGCTCAACCCCCTGGAAGTACCACAGCGGGCACATCGCCGTGCAGACGGCCCAGAGGGCAGCGCCCGGCAGCAACCGTGCCGCGTTTCGGAATGGCGGGATCCACATTGCAAACAGGAACAGAGCGGCCACGGCGCACGCCGCCAGGATCAGTTGAACTCCAAGCACGCCCGATACGGTCCTCGCCCGAGCCTCGCCGCGGCCCGCGTTGGCGGCCACTTCGCGCGTCCCCGAAAGGTGAAAGCCGTACTCCACCAGAGTCTGCAACACCCGCGCACTGGCGTCGGCGAACACATACTGCCCCCAGGCTTCTGGGCCCAGCATCCGGGCCAGGTAGGGGATCAGCACCAGGGGACACAGGTTGTTTACGATGTACAGGCTGTAGAGCGAGGCCAGCGCGCCGGACAGCCGGCTCTGTCTCAATCTCGAGAGCCCGAATCTCATCCGCCTCCTCGCCCCGGCTCCGCGCCGCCCGGCCCGGGCTGTCCGGATTGACTCCTCAGAAACGCCAGCGCCTCCTGCGTCGTCCGGATCCGCCCCGAGATCAGGTCCGCAACCAGCTTCCGCGATAGCTGCGCGGAAAAGGCAAAATCGGCAAATGCGCTCTCGCCGGCCGGAGCGACTCGCAGCAGGAACGGAACCCTCCCGTCCCACTTGCCGTCCAGCACCCGGCTGCTCCGGAAGCTGTGGTCGGAGCTGACCAGGAGGGACGTGCGCTCCCACTCTCCGCTCTCGCGCAGCGCCTTGACCAGCCTCCCCAGCGTCTTGTCAAGAAGCGACAGGTGATCGAGATAGCCGGAGACGAAATTGTTGCCCTTGCTCAGGCTGCCGGTGCGCCGGTCGTAGTAGTACGGCGGGTGCACGGTGGGAAGGTGCAGAAAGACGAACTGATACCTCCTATCCCCAAGGACGGATTCGGAAGCTGACACCAGCCTTTGGTTGGTCCTGCTCGCTCTCTCGGCCGCCAGCGACACGCCCAGAGGCGACAGAACGCCGGTTTCAAAGAAGGTCCGGAAAGCGTCCCGCAGGGAGAGGGCGAACGAGCCGGCGCGCATGACGCGTTCCGAATCGGTCTCTTGCCATTCGCAGTAGTCGAGCGACTCTCCCCAAACCCTGCAATAGGGCAGATACCAGCCCACCGCGGCCGACCTGATTCCGCGCCGGCGCATGTCTCCGAACACGCTGTCCAGATCGCGCAGGCGCGTCTTGACCGGACCGGGCTCGACCGTGACCTCCGCATCTTCCGCGTCGAGCGGCACCAGGCTCGTCACCCGCCGCCCGGTTACAAGACTGGGAACCGACAGGCTCGTCTCCGTCGAGGTCGTGTAGGCGCGCCGGGCCACCACAGACTCGCCGGCCACGGCGTCCAGTTCCGGCATCGCCAGATCCGCGGGCCGGTCCTCGAAGCTCAGCCGGTAGTCCCATTCGTCAAACAACACCCAGACCACGCGACTGGCCGCCTCCCCCGTCGCGTCCGGGACAGGTCCGCTCCAGCCGGGCGACCTCCCGTCCCACGCCAACTGGGGTGCGTGAAGGCTCCTCCACAGCGCGTGGCCGAGGTTGAGCGGAATGAGCGGCCAGGCGACCAGTACGCCGAATGTGACTCCGGAGATCCATTTGCGGCGGTGCCTCACGGCGGCCGGCGCAAGAACAACCATGGCGCCCGCCCCGGCCAGCGCCACTCCCCCCCATCCGATCCTTCCCAGCAAGGGCTGGCGGACCCAAGGGTAGAGGGCCGGGATGGCGGTGGAAATCGCCAGTCGTAACTGATTGGCGGCCAGGACGAGCATGAGGCCCCAAAGCACGCCGGCTACGGCTTTTCTCCTGCCCGACCGCCCCGAGCGCGCCCACAAGGCGATCGCGCCGAGAATTCCCCCCAGCAAAAGCACACCGGCCGCCGCAGCCAGATAGTGTGTGCGCTGCGGGAGTTGCCTCATGAAGAACGTGTTGGACGGAGTGTAGGTCAACAGCTCCACCCACACGCGCACGAACAGGAGGTTCGCCAAGGAAAACCATACCGCCAGTTCCTTGATTGCCCCCCACTTATCCGCCGCTGCTCCGCCTGGCGCCATCGTCCGCTCGCGGCCTACTGCGAGAACGATTCCTGAGCGGGATCCTTCCGCTTGCGCGGCCACAGGCGCATGACCACCCTGCGCGCGTGAAACATCAGACCGATAAACACCGCTCCAAGAACCTGCCACAGCATCAATCCCGACCCGGGATCGGTGTATCCATACGCCGGCATCGCCAACGGCAGGCCAGCAGCCAATCCCCACATGAGCTTCGTCCGCATCACGCTCCTTCCTCGAAAGGCGCCGGCCTCAACCCCGCCGCCTCATCCGATACAGCACCCGGCCGCAACGGTCGAGCCTGATCCGTTCCTCTATCGCAAATTCCTGGTTCCATGCCTGTTCCCAGACGGGCTCCCCGTAGCCGGAGTACAGGTGATCCCGCCCGCGGCACAGGCGCCGGAACTGAGGGTCTTCCGGTCCCACGTACTCCGCCACGGCGATGGGCGCAAGCGATGCGGCCAGCGAAACCACCTCCGGCAACGGCACACCCGCCGTGACCACAAGGTGGTGGACCACGGCCAGCAGCAGCACTACGTCCGGCCAACCCCGGGCGCGGTCGAGGAACGGCCGGCACTCGGCGTTTCGCCACCCTTGGCCGGCGCTGGGCTCGGCCAAATCCACCACCAGCGGAAGGATGTCTTCTCCGGCCCGTGACGCCACCCGCCACAGCCGTCCCATCACCACGGCATCGCTGTCCACGGCCGTCACCCGTAATCCCCGCCCGGCTGCCATCCAGCTGTATCTCCCCAGGTTTGCGCCCACGTCGAGAACCCTCCCGCCGGGCGCCAGCCGGTCCAGTGCCGTCGCAACAAAGCGGTCCTTCAACGCCAGGTCTTCCGCGCCGTAGTGACACCCCTCCGCCTGGTAGCTGGACCATGTGGAGGTCTGACCATTCCTGGGCGCCACTCGCTCGAGCTGCCTGCGCAGCCGGCCGAACTGCCGTCGCAGAATGAACTCGGCCTCCTCCGGGCTCGAGGATCGCCGGACCTGATACAGGTCGGCGGCCTCGGTGCGCCGGCTGCGAGCCAGCGTCGCCGGCAAGGCCGCCAGGCCCAAGTACGGCGGCAGCCACCGCCACACTGGTCCCGCCAGCAGGTTCATCTCCTGGGGCGTGATCCCCTCCCGCCTTGCGCCCAGGCTCCGTGCCAGGCTCACGCCCCGCTTCAGGGCCAGCAGGGGCAGCACGAATGTCCTCTCGAATTGAGCCATGGGAAGCCAGAGAGGATCCCGGGGGTCCCGCCGCTCGATGCTGAGCGCGTCCACAAACACCGGCCGGGCTCCATCAAACAGGATGTTGAAGGGGGTCGCGTCCTTCAATCCCAGCCCCTCGGCGAGCAGGGCCTCGGCCAGGTCCAGAGTCAGGCGGCCGGCTTCGGCCAGCATCTCCGGCGGCCACTCGTAGGGGTAGCTGGGAAAGTTGATGCGGGGATGCTCGAGGACCATGGCAGCGTCCTCCAATCCCAGATCGCCGGCTTCCCAGGCTGGAACCACACGGGCGTCCACAATCCGGCCCGCCTCCCGGAAGGCCTGGACGGCGGCGGAACGAAGATAGAGCTCCGCGTTCTCGAGTCCCTGCGCGGAGACGGCGCGGAAGATCCTATCTCCCTGATCGAGCAGGCGGCCCCCCGGGTCCCGGAAACTCGCGTTCCGGCCCGCCGCTGCGGCCATCATCGTATCCATCCTGTCTAGCGCGGTGCGATGGTCAGTTCGCTTGCCACCGAGCCCTGGTAGCCGTAGTAGGTCCATGTCGCTCCGCCCGACTCGTACCACCAGACCGCGGCGGTCACATCGCGGCCCACGATGTGGAACCGGTTGTGCGAGGCGGCGATGGCCCCGTCGGAAAGGTAGCCGCCCACGGCGATGGGGCTCTGCCACCCGCCGGAGGCGCCTTCGGCGAATGGCCGCACCGCCAATGGACCGGTGGACGTGTTCAGCAGCGCGTAGATCACACCGGAGCCGGAGGCCAGGCTTGGATCGGTCCGAAGGTTGCTCGCGCCGCTGGACCACGCGCCCCAGGCATCCCCCTGTATCCTGGCTGCCCACAGGGTGTTGTCAACCGTTCGCGCGGCGACGTAGGCGGCCTGGTCCGAGCCGACGGTGATGGCCGGCTTTCCCGTGGCGGCAACCGAACCCGGACTGCCGCCCGAAACCCAGCCCAGGAATCCCGATGCCGTGAGTCGTCCTGTGTACACGGCGCCCGCCGCGTTGATGCCCGCGATGTAGAGCGTGCCGTCGGACGCCGCCGCGGCCGCGGGATCAGAGGCGAATGCGCCACCGAGCGAAATCCAACCCAGGAAGCCGGTCCCGGCCTGATAACGATTGGCCCAGTACGATCCGCCCGAGTCCCGCGCAACCACATAGGCGCCGCCATCCGCTCTCGCCGCCACGGCTGGATTCCCAGCCATGACGCCTCCGCCATAGACCCACCCCTTCCAGCTTTGCGTGTCGTTCTGAAACAGGTTCAGCCAAATCGCGTTGACGGAGTTGCGGGCGACCACGTAGGTGTCTCCGTTGCGCAGTTGCGACGTGGCCACGTCGCTCGATATGTAGCCTCCGCTGTTCCGCATGTAACTATCCGTGTACGTGAACAGGTGCAAGGTCCCATCCGAACCCCGGAAACCGGCGATGGGGATGTTGTCGGCGATCTTGGCGACAAATCCGCAGTAGCCGCCCGAAGGAGAGGTCTGGAACGCGTTCTTCACGGGGAAGTTCAGCGATGAAGACTGTCCCGCGACCCAGAGGTTGCCGCCGCGGTCCGTCGCGATTGCGTAAATGGACTCGCTGTCGCTTCCCCCCAAGTACGAGCCGATCTCCAGCGCATTGCCCGCCGGACTGAGCCGGGCGACAAAGCCTTCATAGGCCCCCGATTTTGTTGTCTGCACCGCGTCCATCAGCGGGAAGTCCGACGATGAGGTGTAGCCGGCCACGGCCGCCGCGCGGGACCCGCCCACCGCCAGGCCGTAGATGTAGTCGGCGCTGCTTCCCCCCAGGTAGGTTGAGTACACCAGTGCGCTCCCAGAGGGATCCAGCTTCGAGACGAAGCCGTCCACTGTCCCGCCCCGGTAACTGGACTGGTACGCGTTGACGGTGGGAAAATCGGTCGAACTGGTGAGTCCCGCCACGTAGACGGCGCCGGCCGCGTCGCGCTGGATGGCGGTGCCCGTTTCACTGGCGCCCGACTTCCCGCCGCTTCCCCCAAGGTAGGTACTGAACACGAGCGATTGGCCGTTGGCGGTCAGCTTCGTCACGAAGGCGTCTTGCCCGCCGCCGCTTGCGGCCTGCAGGGCGAGATACGTCGGGAAATTGACGGAGGTGGTCCCGCCCGTGACGTATACATAACCGGAGGAATCCACAGTCAGAGCGGTTGCGCCTTCATCCCCGCTACCCCCCAGGTAGGTGCTCCAAACCAGGTTCGTCCCCGCAGAATTCAGTTTGGCGATGAACGCGTCCTGACGTCCCGCGCTCGACGTTCGATAGCCGCCGAGGACGGGGAAATTCGTCGAGTAGGTGTCCCCGGCGACATGCGCGTTTCCGTTGGCGTCGATGGCGATTCCGTTGCCGCTGTCGTTGCCGCTGCCCCCCAAGTAGGTCGAGTACAACAGCGCGCTGCCGGCCGGGTTCAGCTTGGACACAAACGCATCCCGGCCGCCTCCGAGCGTGCGTTGCCTTGCGCCGGTCGTGGTGGGAAAGTTCGTGGAGTACGTCCAGCCAGTCAAGTAAGCGTTCCCCGAGCTGTCTACGGCGATGCCGAAGGCCCGGTCGTCCGAGCTGCCGCCCAGGTACGTGCAATAGACCAGGCTGCTTCCGGTAGAGTTGAGCTTGGCGACGAAGGCCTCCACTCCCCCCCTGCTTGCGGCCTGCGCGGGGCTTCCGGCGACGGGGAGATCGGAGGAATCGGTATACCCGGCCACGTATGCGTTCCCGGCCGTGTCCACAGTCAGAGCGCGGATCGTGTCCAGGCCGCTTCCTCCCAGAAACGTGCTGTAGGAGATTACGGGGTCGATCACCAATTCGCGCCCGTGGTCGTAGGCCCCGATCCAGAATCCGACCGAGTTGTCGTCGAGGATGCGAAATCCCCCCTCCACGAGGGTGCGTCTTCCGTCCTGCTCCTGGTAGACAAGCGGCCGCTCTTCCCTTATCTCGCCGCCGGCGGAGGTGGCTACCAGGCTGCCGTCTCTTTCCAGGCGGAGTCTTTTCACCCCGGGGTAGTTCCAACGGATCGCAGCCGGGTCCGCTCCCGGATCGACTCGGAATTCGGACTTGAGACCGCCGCCCGAAGCGCTGTAGACCAGGTCGACTCCCTCGTAGAGCGAGCGATAGGTGAGCGAGGCGTAGGTCGGCAGGTCCGTTCTCCAGTTCTCGGGCCTGTCGCCCAGGAGGAAGTTCACGCGGCCCGGCAGCGGGCCGAGAGGCTCGATCCGGCTCTGGGGCCGCGCCTCCAGGAAGCGCACGGACAGCCGGCTGCCGCCGGCCTCCAGCACGTACTCTGAGGCTGCGAAGTGGGCGGTCAGTCGCCCAGAGCGGAACTGGTATTGCGCTCCGCCACCGGCGTCCGCGCCGCCGGGAAGGAAGAAGGCGGGCAATCCTCGCAACGGCCCCGGCGAAGTGCTGGCTTCATTGGGGCGGGCGGGCGCGGCGGAAACTGCCACCGCAAGAACCATCAGGCTGGCCAGCCTGTTCTGAATTCTCGACAATCTGGTCGGTTTCATAGAACGACTCCCTCGCTAATCTCGGATGGACTACCAGCGGGCTTTAGACGCGGGATTCCGCGTTACGGCATGGAGAGTATTGCTCCTGCGGTGCAGGCAGGCGTGCGGACCTACTTCTGGTTGTGGGGCTTGTAATACTTGCCGTAGTGACTGTAGTAGTAGTAGCTGTCGCTCATTTCCTTGTGCACTTCGTTGAGCACCACGCCCACCACTGAGGCGCGCAGCCGGTTCAGCGTGGCGATCACGCTGCCGACCGCTTTGCGGTTGGTCTCGCCGGCGCGCGTCACCACCACCACGCCGTCCACCACCGTCGCCATCTGCAAAGGTTCGGCGAATCCGAGCAGCGGCGGCGCGTCCAGAATCACCAGGTCATACTGGAAGCCAACGTCTTCCAGGAGCTGCTGCAGGCCTCTTCCCACCAGGTCCGCCGCTCGGCGCGACGGCGGGCCGGCGGGCAGAATGTCGAGGTCGGGCAGATGAGGCAACTTGACCACCGCCTCCTCCCAGGGCACTTCCGCGACCAGCACGTTCGACAGACCGAGGGTGCTCGGCACATCGAACCGGCGGTGGACGCTCGGACGCCGCAAGTCGCCGTCGATCAGCAGGGTCTTGTGTCCTTGTTCGGCATGGGAAACGGCCAGGTGGGCCGCGATGGTGGATTTTCCTTCTCCGGGCGAGGCGCTGGTCACCAGCAAGCTGCGCAGCCTGCGGTCGAAGTCGGCGAGCAGGATCGAATTGCGCAGCGTCCGGATGGCTTCGTCGTAACCGGTCAGCGCGTGGTCGCCGTTGCCGTTGACCGGCACCAGCGCTCCCGGGTTTCCGCTGAGCGCCGGCACGGGCCCCAGGCGGCCCCTCCATGGCTTCACCACGGGCAGCGTGCCGACGACCTCCGTCTTGAGGATCCGCGAGGCCTGTTCGGGATCCCGCACGGTGTTGTCCAGCACGTCGCTGAGCACCGCCATGCCCACCGCCAGCAGGCTCGAGAATAGGAACGCCAGCAGCACGTTCAGCTTCAGGTTCGGAAATACCGGTTTGACCGCGGGACGCGCCGGATCGGCGATGCGGATGGAGCTGTTCTGAAAGCTGGCGTTGATGCCCGCCTCCCGGATCTTACGCACCAGTTCCTCGTAGAGCGCCTTGTCCGCCTCCGCCTCGCGCTTCAGGGACTGATACTCGAAGGAGCGAGCGTTCAGACTGTCGAATTCGGCCTTGGTCTCCTGGACCGCCTTTTGCAGCATGGCCTCGCGCCGCACGGCCTCGTTGTACTCGATCGCGACCCGCTGCCGGATGTTCTCGGTGGTCGTATCGAGCAGGCGCTGGACCTCCGCAAGCTGCGCCGCCGCTTTCTTGTACTCCGGGTGATTGGCGCCGAAGTGCGTCTTGACCTCGGCGAACCTCTCCTGGGCCTCGTTGAACCTCTCGGTCAGCTTGCGGAGCGATTCTCCCTGGGTGGAGACCATGGCCGCCTCCAACGTCCCCGCCCTCACCGATTGATAACCGGCCTCCTTGCGGACCCTGTCCCCCTGCGCGTTGGTGTACTCGGTGTTCAACTGCAGCAGGCGCGCCGAGAGTATGCTGGTCTTCTCCTCCGGATTGATCACGTTGAGCTCGCGCTCAAACTGCGCCAGGGCGGCGCTGGAGCGCTCCATCTTGGCCTTCAGTTCCTCGAGCTGTCTCTCCATAAAGGCCGACAGGCTGGCCGAGGCGCGGAACCGGATCTTGTAAGTGTGTTCCAGGTAGGAGTTGGCCGCGGCGTTGGCCACACCCGCCGCCAGTTCCGGGTCGTCTGATCGATAGCTGATCAGCAGCAGGTACGTATTGGGAGGCCGGACCACTTTGAGCTTCTTCAAGACTACGGGCGCATCCTCCGCCCGCCCCGACGGGCTCTCGGTATTCTCCAGTTCACCCTTGCGTTCGCGCAGCTTGAACTTGTCCACCACCGGCCGCAACACGGAATCCGACTGGATCAGCTTGACCTGAGTCGCCAGAAACTGGTCGGCGTCATTGGTCGTTGTCCGAATCGCTTCCTGCCCGATGACGCCGGTCGGGGTCTGCCGGTCGATGTCCACGGTGGCAGTGGATTCGTAGATCGGCGTGAGCCGGCTGGAGACGATCACCGCAGCCGCGACACAAGCGGCGACGAAAGAAAGGATCTTCCACCGGTGCCGCTTCAGAATCCACAGGTAATGCGAGAGGGGAATCGTCGCCTCTTCGGGCTCTGCCTCCGGGATCGGGGGGAGAGCGTAGGGAGCGCCAAGCGCGTACTGCTGCTCCATCGCGGCGGGAAGACTGCGTTCTAGTTTCTGCTCTGCCATTGAAGTTTCTTCCTGCGGTCTAACGCCGCCAGATCAGGACTCCGGAAGCGGTCGAGCTTCCGAAGCCGGCGATTTTCTCCAATGCGTTCATGGTGATGCGGCGGCCCGAACTGTCCGGGATATAGAGAATGTCGTCCGGCTGGAGCGGCACGTCGGGCGACTGTCGCTTCAGTATCTTGCTGAGCTCGATCGCGATTTCGTGCTTGGACCCGGTGGAACTGTCCTGCCGATAGATATAGGCCTGCTTGGACGCGTAGGGAGCCAGCCCCTCGGCCAGGGCCAGCATTTGAAGCACGGTGGTTTCCGAGGTGTTCTGGACCGCGAACGCCCCCGGACGGCGCACCGTCCCCACGACGTAGACCTTCCGC
The DNA here is from genome assembly GCA_041946685.1 of Bryobacteraceae bacterium. GTDB lineage: Bacteria > Acidobacteriota > Terriglobia > Bryobacterales > Bryobacteraceae > JBHGAV01. The sequence continues at coordinate 25,373 of JBHGAV010000043.1, forward strand.
ACCTCCGGGACCCGGATTTCCTCGCCGCCGGTCAGCTTCAGGTTCACCTCGGGGTCCGCCAGGTCGATCAGGGCTTTCACCGGGATGCGCTGCACCAGCGCGTTCATGTCGCCGTCCTCTCCCGCCTGCATATGGCTCACGAGGATCTCGGGGCCGGCATCATTACTAAGTCCTCCCGCCCTGGTCAACGCCTCCAGAAGGGTGACCGGCCCGGCCGCCTGAAAGGTCGTCGGCGTCTTCACCGCCCCGGCCACGCTGATCGGCCGGCTGTGGTACTCGGCCACGGTGACGGTGACCACCGGATCCACCAGCAACTGCTCGGCCCGCAGAGCGTTGCCGATTGCCGCTTCCAGCGCCGATGGCAGCATGCCTTCCACCTTGATCGGCCTGTTCAACATGGGCAGCCGGATCGTTCCGTCGGCGCCCACCCGGATGGTTCGCGTCAGCTCCGGGGAATCGTAGACGGACACGGCGATCAGGTCGTTCGGCCCTATCTTCTGCGCCGGCAGATTCGCGCCCTGCTCTGGCCTTGGCTGCGCCCGCAGCCCGGCGCAACCGGCAACCAGAACTACCAGGAACAAGATCCTCTTCATGCATCCCTCCGCGGCGGGAAGTTCACCCGCCCGTCTCCGGGCCCGCCGTCTCCAGCAGCCGGAGCAACTGCAGAACCCTGGACTCCAACTCCGACATCTTGTGCCCCAGGGCCGAAAGCCGCCACTGCATCGATGTGGCTTGGCGTTCGTCGACGCCCGCGTGGCGCATCACCGCGAGCCGCGCGAAGTCCGAAACGCTCCGCGCCCCGTTCTGGGAACAGGCCGCCAGCAGCACGGCGTACTCCTCCTCGTTCACGCGGAAGTTCACCAGCCGGGTGCGAGGTCTATAGACCGGCATTCGTGTCCCCCGAGCCCTTGCCGGCGGCCGTGCGGACGACACGACCGCTCACGCGCACCGCAGCGACCACGTCCCGCTCCACCTCGGCGGCCACCGATCGTTGCAGTATCTCGACGTTCACCACCACGCGCCAGGAGTCCTTCACCTGGCTCAAAATACCCTCCACTCCGGCGAGCGGCCCGGCCTCGATTCGCACCCGCTCGCCGACCCGCAGGAACGGCCAGGGGCTCAAGGGAAGCCCCGACGCGACCAGGGTCCTGACCGAGTTGATCTCGTCCTCCGGTACGGCAGCCGGCTTGTTTCCGAAACCCACCACGGAAGTCACGCCCGGAGTGGCCAGCACGCGCGCCCGATGGGAGCCTGCGAAGTGGCAGAACACATAACCGGCAAAAAGCGGGAGCTCAAGTTCTTTGATGCGATCCGACCAGCGCCGGCGCGCCCGGTACAACGGGAGGAAGACTTCCAAATTCTTGGACTGGAGCGCCTGGGCCGCTGCCTTCTCGTGGTTGGGCTTTACGGTCAGCGCGAACCATTGAGGCTGGTTGGCTAGCGTATTCATCGGTGCAAAGGGTCCCGCACCCGCCGCCCGCGCACACTTCCCATGCGGCGGAGCAACAACTCCGCTCGGGCGACCTATTCTGTCAGGGGGAGGCGACCTTGCGCCATCGAGCCGCACGCAAATCGGCGACGGAAGGCTGACGTCTTACAATTCGTATACGAAATGCAGCGGATCTTGTCAAGCACCGCATCTCCAGCGCCGTGCGCCACATGCGGGCGACCGCGACGGCCTATCGACTGATCGTGCCCTTGTCCTCATTCTGAGAGGTCTTCCAGTAGACCACTCCTCCGGCCGCGGCTCCTCCCACAATGACCCCGGCGATGACCGCCTTTGAGCCCGCAGACATCCCGGGCCGCGGCTGGGGCGGCGCCGGCGGCGTTGACGCCCGTGGCGGCGCGGCGGCCGGTCGTGCGGCCGGTGGTGCCGCAGGCGTGGCCGCGGGCTCCGCCGGCAGGACGCACTCGCCGGAGACCCGCCGCATCCTGCTGATCTGAATGACCTCGAGCGCCCCGGCGACCGGGGTCGCTCCCGGGATCACGGTGGCGGTCACCTCAACCATGCGGCCCACTTCATTCGCCAGACGCTCTCCGCGGACCTCCTCGGTGACCCCGGAAATGGGATCCCGCAACACGTACCGTCCATCCCGCCTCTCCAGGCAGCCGGTCATCTGGAACGGCGCCTGTGCCCCGGTTACGTCCTGAGGCTGAAACTCCAGCGCCGTCCCCGGCGCCAGCAGCGCCACGACGGTGCCATCCGAAGCGCTCACCCGCATCGAGCCGCGCAGCGCCAGCGCTTGAACCTTGCCTCCGCCGGCCAAGGCCACCCGTCCGGAGGAACCGGGCTGGTCGGGCCTGATGCGGAGCCCGAGGGCTTCGATCCAATAACCCTTTCCCCCATCCACCTCGCTCAGCCCTTTTTGAAGCTCCAGCCGGTCGCCGAACACGCGGCCGCGCGAATTGGCGGCCAGGCGCACATGCACCCCGGCGTTCAATTCCAGCTCGGAGGAAGCGCGATCGGTTTCGAGCGTATTTCCTTCAAACACCGTGGCGTTCCCCACCACCAGATGGCTGTCGACGCGGAAACTCCCATTGGCCAGGGCGATCCCGATAGAGGCGCCGCAGGCGCCAGTCAGGCCGAGAGAGAGCGAGACGCACAGCGCAATCGCGAGGCGATACATACACACTTCCTCCAATAAGAGAAATGCGCGTGCGGGGTTGTCTGCATATGTACCACGCCTCTCGCTGGTCTGTCAAGGAATGCGCCCTCATGGGCATAGCTCGCGCTCTGTGAGTCCCATCGCATGGCCTGCCGGCGGGCGGACAAACTCCGCCCCTGCCCGTCCTGCCGGAATCCTCAGCCGAGCAACGCTTTACGATTTGCCTACAATCTCAATCGTTGCTCTCACCCCCTCCATCGGAGGATTCACCCAGGCGCTTTAGGGGTGAACGCTCCAAACCACAGGGCAACAGCCCTCCCATGCCCTCGTATCCTCATGGAACGAAAGCGCGCCGTCTTCGTATATCATTCAGTAGCAGAATTCGTGCCCGGAGCAAGGAGGTCCCCCCGCAATGGCCGGTAATGGCAATAATCGCAGTAAGAAGCGAGCGCGCCGGCGCTGGATCTGGTTGGGCATTGTGGCGGTCCTTTTCGGTGGTGCGTTCCTGGCCGTGAAGGCGGCCCTGCGCCCCAACAATACGATCGACCCCGCCAAGCTCTCCGAAGTCACGCGCGGCGCCATCGCCCGCTCGGTTGTCGCCACGGGCAAGATCCAGCCCCGGGTCAAGGTCGAAGTCAAGTCCAAGGCCAGCGGCATCGTCGAGAAGCTCCTGGCCGACTACGGCGACTGGGTCAAGCAAGGACAGGTCCTGGCCGAGCTCGACAAGGAGGAACTGAGAGCCCGCGTGAGGGAGGCCAACGCCACGCTGCTGGCCGCCCAGGCCGCCGAGCAGTCGGCCGCCGCGGCGCATCAGCGAAACCAGGTCGAGGCGCAAGGACCCGATCTGCCCTTCCTCAAGTCGGCGATGGAGAGGGCCCGCCGGATGCACGAGCAAGGCTTGATCGCGCAGTCCGTTCTCGAAGACACGGAGAAGGCCTACCAGCTCGGCCTGAACAAGCAGATGGCCGCCCTCGGCAGCGTGGCCGTCACCCGCGCGGAGATGGCGCGGGCCAAGGCGCAGGTGGCGCAGGCTCAGGCTTCCCTGGAGCGCGCCGAGGAGGATTTGCGCAACTCGACCATCGTCAGCCCCATGGACGGACTGGTCCTCTCACGCAACGTGGAGGTGGGCGATGCGGTCAGCTCCATCCTGGTACTAGGCTCGCAGGCCACGCTGGTAATGACCTTGGGAGACGTCGGCGATGTCTATGTTCTGGGCAAGGTGGACCAGGCCGACATCGGCAAGATCTACCTCGGACAGAGGGCGCGCATTGTGGTCGAGTCTTTCCGGGACAAGAAGTTCGAGGGGCAGATCACCAAGATCGCCCCGCTCGGCGTGGAGAAGGACAACGTCACCACCTTCGAGGTCCGGGTTTCGATCAAGAATCCGGGGGGCGAACTCAAGGCCAACATGAGCGCCAACGCCGAGATCATCCTCGAGGAGAAGCCGAACGTCCTGCTCGTCCCGGAAGGGGCTATCCTCTATGACAAGAACCGGAACGCGTCCGTGGAGATCCCCGACCCGGCCGCCGAGAAGGGCCGCCGCAAAGTGCCCGTCAAGCTCGGCATCTCCGACGGCGTTAAGACCGAGCTTGCGGCCGGACTCCGCCAAGGCGACAAGGTGATCCTGCAATAGACCGGCCCGATCGGCGGCCTACATCAGCCGGTCGAGCAATTGGATCAGCCGCGTGCGGTCCAGCGGCGCGCTGCGCTGGGAGCGAGGATCGAACCAGAGCCAGTTCAGCCGTTCCCGCTCCACGCAACAGAACAGGAACTGCTCCGGCACCACGGATAACTCCAGCAGCTCCTGGTTGAACGCACGCACCGAGCCTTCCAGGATGTACGGTGTGGCGAACTTTTCCGTCGACGTCAGTGTTTCGGTGGAGTGAAACTCCAGGTGCACGATTCTGCCGGATACGTTGATCTGGAAGACGTTGGGGCCGCTGTCCCGGAACGCATCCGCCGAGTACTCCGGCGGAGAAAGCTCCACCAGCGGTTCCGGCAGGAGCGCATTCAGTTCTCCCGTCAGGGCCGCACAGGTCTGGTGCAACTCCATGGCGGCGCGGCTGCGCAGGCGCGCGTACTCCTGCGCCTGGCGTACGCGTTGCTGGTCGGCCTTCGCCACCGCCTCGATCTTCCGGGCGAGCGCCTCCAGTTTCTCGTTTCCGCGCGGCTTGCGGCCGAACCTCACTTCATGTAACCCCGTTCTTTGTAGTATCGCGCCGCCCCCGGGTGCAGCGGAACGCCGAACGCCTTCCATACCGTGTGGACGTTGTAGGAGAAGTTGAGGTGGCTCCACTGGAGCAGGTCCTGGTGTTCGTCCATCGCCTTCGCCACGGCATAGGCGAAATCGTCCGGCATGTCGTCCCGGCCGTAGACCGAGTGGCCAGTCCGCGCCACGGTGCGAATCGGGCGATCGACGCCGCGATAGAGGCCGAGCGGGATGGCGACGATCTGCTGCTCATTCTCCTTTGCCAGCTTCGCCAGCAGTTCCTCGGGAAGCTGTAAGAACGTCAGATCGAAGTTCTGGGCCACGTCGGTCAATACCGTCCACTCCGGCGCGGTCGTCATGTTCCCGCCGTTGTGGATGACCACGTCGAAGTCCTTGCGCAGGGCGGGCGTGTTCCCCACGCTGCCGCCGGCGTCCAGGATGGACTTCACCGAGAGCCCATAGTGCGCCAGAATTGTTTCCTCCATGCCGCCGCCCGCCCCCCTGGCGAGGATCTTGACCGGCCAGCGCTTCTTGCGCATCTCGGCCAGGTCGGTGATTCCCGTTTCCTTCTTCGCCGCCACCAGCAGATAGTTGGGCGATTGGATGTTGGCGATGAGCCGGAGGTTGGTTCGGGGCTTTTCGCCCGCATAGGGCCCTATGCCGCGGTATGCGAACCAGACGTTCTGCGTCGAGGTGACTCCGAAGTCCACCACTCCCAGCCCCGGCGCGTTGCGAGGCGCCAGGATTTCCGGAACGACCGGGTCGGGCTTGTACGGCGGCGGCGTCCGCGCGTCGCCGACGATCCTGGGCGCGTCAGCCAGGTTGCAGTTGTAGCACATCTGTACGTCGTACCCGTAAGGCTGCATCATCTTCACGACGATCTCCCCCAGGGCTCCCCAGGGACAGATCTTGCAGGCCCCTCCGAGCACCGGCCGCTTGACCTTGATGCCGGTCGTCTGCCCACCGGCCACCGCCACGAGCACAATCAGAGACACAATTGCAGTGCGAAGACGCGTCACCGTGTCACCTCACTCAAGGTAGAAGTATAGCCCGGCCGCGGGATCTCATCAAAGCAGGCGCGATCCTCCTCACTCGGCGGGACGTAACCGCAACCCCGAAGGTGCTTCCGAGTAAGTCTCTCAACCCGCCGCCGTCAGGATTCTTTCCCATTGACGCTTCTTCGACGTGACAGTATACTCAGCCTAGAACTAGAAGTACCGATGCCTATAGAACCACAGTTGGGTTTGACTAGACGCGAGGAACAGGTCTACCGTTTGGCGCTGCACGGGTATCCCACCAAAGAGATCGCCGACAAGCTTGGCATTACTCCACGCACTGCCAAGTTCCACTTAACTGCCATTTACCGGAAGGTGCAGGTTTCGAACCATCTGGAACTCATTGCAAGAGCGAGGCTTGATGGCCGCGGCGTGAAGTGACGTGCGCTGAGCGCTGCTTGCAGTGCAGCCTTCTCCGACGACCGCTCCGCCGCAGAGGTGCCTGCCTACCTGTCCAACAGGACAGCAGACGCAGTCGATGTTCCGCTGTACTATGCCGCTATAGGAGTTCCAGGACGGAAATGCGGTTTGATCGGTGGCCTTCGCCGGCGGAACAGGAGGTTGGCGTGTTGAGGAAGAGCTTCGGTGCCTCGCTGGATGAGACAGGACGAACTCTCTACGCCCTGAGCGGGTGCAGGACGTTGCGATGCTATTTGGCGAAAGCGGTGACGTTTGGCGCCGTGTGCGCTCTTGCAGCGCTCTTTGCTCCCTGCGCCTTGGCCGATTGGCAACAAGACTGCCAACAAGGAACCGGGTGGATATACTACAACGATTACGTCACTCCCCCGATGACGTACATCAACGCTCAGCACAACTACTCGAATCCGCCGACGATCTGCACCTATACCAAGACGATCCCAATGGACACTCCGCGCGTCACGTTCTACTCGGGCATAGGATGGGACGATGCCTGCTTTGGCACGGATCCCGCGCGCTGCCGGAAGCAGTGGGCGACCTCGATCAGCGCCAGCTCCGGGGGCCTGATCTATCAAGACTCCGGGCTCGTGGACTCGACTTTGCTCCCTGGTCAAGCCGAATGGACAGCATGGTGCTACTCGTGGATGTGTACCTACTATCGGGGCTCGGTCGTGGCACTGGATACCTCCGCCCTCACCGAAAGCGGGAGCGTGGATCTCACCTTTACGATGACGGCATCGGGCGCTGGCGGGGACATGGGCAGCCTTTGGTATGTCGGAACAATTGTGCTCACTCCAGGCGTCGAGATCCTCGATCCGGTGCCGGATTTGATAAGCGGAACCGGCGTGGTGACGCACCCAGAGACCTTGGCCAGAATGGGCAAGCTTGTGATTGGCGTGGCCGCGGATGGGGCGGCGCGAGTCGTGCTCAGGATTCCGGCAAACTTGGTGGGTGAGGACCTGACGATTACACTGCTCAACGATTTGGGCCAAGCCAGTTCCTCCACGGAAGCGGACGGCAGGTTGACTACGATTGAAGGTGTGGACAGCGGCGGGCAGCTCCAGGTGACGGCCGTGGACACCAGCCAGGGGCCTCTTGCGTTTGCCATCTACCGCCCTCCGACCAACTTCTCCCGCTCCGGTCAGGATGACAATGCGGAACGGCGCCATCTCTCGTTCCGGATCGATTCGCTGGATGTCGAAGGCTTCACGCAGACGGTTGCCTTCGACCTCTTGCGGCCGCCGGTCGTGCTAGTGCACGGCCTGTGGGGCGATCCTGTTGACTGGAATGGCTTTACACCGTTCATCAACGACTCCCGGTTCTTCATACGGCGTGCCACATACAACTACCCCCTGGCGGGTTTGGTAGCAGGCAGCGTCCCCGGCTATTCGGCTTCTGTGCGGAACAGGGCCAGGACGAACGCCCTGGGCTTCGCATTCAACGCCCCGCTTGTGGAATCGCAGATTGAGAAGGCAATCATTGAGTTCCGGGAGGTTAACGCCGTCGCGGCGGCACAGGCGGATGTCGTGGCCCACAGTATGGGCGGGACGGTCGCCCGTACATTGGAGAATCTCGACGACTTCACGGATTGGGAATCGTTCGGAATCGGCAACATCCACAAGCTGATCACGATCGGAACCCCACACCTGGGGAGCCCTCTGGCCACGCAGTTGATCCAGGTCGACAACACCTGCACGCGGAACGTACTTGCCATGAACAAGAGCGTCTCGTTCTTCACGGCGGACCTCTCCGGCGTGGGCACAGTGCGCGGGGGCGTCGGGGATCTGCAAGGAGACGGATGGGGCGGCGGGCTCAGCACTGCGCTGGCAGGAATCCAGAATGCCAACGGCCATGAAGTTCCCACTGCGATGATCGCTGGAACGATGACCGCTGCGAACCTCGCTGGTTTGGACTGTACCTTGTGTGCCGTTAGCTACCTGCGGTTTCTCTGCGGCGGTGATCCTCTCGCGGGGAGCCTCACCGTTCAAGGCTGGCCGACGGTCTTTGGACAACCAAGTGATGCGATAGTGCCACGTACGAGCCAGTACGCGGGGCAGACGGGGCCCGAGGTGCTGGGAGTCGTCCACACGAGCGCCTTGGTGGGCTGGCGTGGCCTGGGGTTCAATGGCCCGGGTGAGTTGGACCAAGCCGGCAACGTTCCAGCGCGGGTCGTTCAGCTCTTGAACGCTCCAGTGCAGGCGTCAGACTTCTATCCGCTGCCGTAAGGAGCGGGAGAAAGGGGAGGTATGAGACAGATACGCTTTCGCAGCGTCCTTTTGCTGACGCGGGTGGTTGTCCCGCTGGCGTTTCTGGTTGTTTGCTCCATGCGCCTCGCGGCGCAGCCGGCACTCCAGATAACTTCGCCGGTCAATGGCACTGTAGTCACACCTGGCCAGAACATCACGGTCTCAGTCTCAGCGACTGGAAGTTTCGCGCAGGTGATTGTCATCGCTGAACTCCCCATCGGATTCAGTGCTCCTCTGACCGCACCTCCCTACAACTTCTCGATATCGATCCCAACAGACATCAAGCCGGGCCGTTACGCGGTTACGGCGAGTGGGGCGATATCTCCCGGGCAGGGGGTGGAGTCCGAGCCAATTGAGGTTATTGTCGAGCGAGCCGACAGCCCAACGCAACTGCGCATCGAGCCGTCCACGCTGTCTCTCTTCATCGGCGAGCGGGCGCCGCTGCGCGTAATCGGTGTGTATTCGGACGGCGCCACCACGGATCTGAACGAGTCCACGCTGACAACCTTTGAGTCCGACACGCCCGGCGTCGCCACGGTGAACCAATACGGGATCGTCTCAGGCGTCGCGCCCGGTTCGGCCGGAATCACGATCACAAACGGCAATGCCTCCGGCTGGGTGCAGGCCACCGTGGCCGACCCCGTGACCGTCGTGCCGCCGTGGCGGAAGCTCTACCCGTCCCAGACCCAGCAATTCAACGCCCGGGTGACCACTTCAACAAATCAGGCCGTCACGTGGTCGCTCAGTCCCAACGTGGGCATCATCAGCGGCACGGGTCTGTACACCGCGCCGTCCTCCATCGCCTCCCAGCAGACCGTCACTGTGACAGCCACCAGCGTGGCGGATAACACGAGATCGGGCTCCGCCAAAGCATGGCTCTATCCACCCGTTTCGGTGAGCGTGTCGCCCGCAACGGCGGCCCTCGGCCCTTCCCAGACGCAGCAGTTCACCGGCACTGTGCTCAACGCCGAGAACATTGCGGTTCAATGGTCCTTAAGCCCCGCCGGGGTGGGCTCCATCAGTTACTTGGGCCTGTACACGGCGCCGTCGACCATCCAATCGCAGCAGACGGTCACCGTAACCGCCACCAGCGTGGCGGACAAGACCAAGACCGCCACTGCGACGGTGACCCTGACTCCTCCCTAAGGCATGAACAATCCACGGAAACGGGCGGTTCACCTGCTCGCGTGCAGCTTGCTTGCGGTACTGGTCCTTTGCGTTTCGGCGGTTGGTTTGCAGGCGCAAGCCACGCTCCAGATAACCTCGCCGGCAAACGGTACTGTGGTCAGACCGGGCCAGTCGTTCAACGTCACGGTCGTTGCCTCTGGTGGGACCTTCGAGGGTGTAATAGTAAGAGCAAGTCTTCCCATGCCGAACAGTCAGGGCCTTGCCGCCCCGCCCTACGAGTTCTCAATTCAGGTGCCGAACAACATCCCGGCGCGGAGCTACGCGCTGACCGCCATCGGCGTGCTTGGGCCCGGGCAGGGTGTCAGGTCGGAGCCAGTCAATGTCATCGTCGAGCGGGCCGACAGCCCAACGCAACTGCGCATTGAGCCTTCAACGTTACAGTTGCGCATCGGCGGCCGGGCTCCGCTCCGCGTGATCGGCGTGTACTCGGGCGGCGCCACCACAAGTCTGAATGAATCCACGCTGACAACTTTCGAGTCCGACACGCCCGCCGTCGCCACCGTGAACCAGTACGGCATCGTCACTGGCGTTGCACCCGGCTCGGCCGGGATCACCATCACCAACGGGAACGCCTCCGGCTGGGTGCAGGCCACCGTAGCCGACCCCGTGACCGTCGTGCCGCCGTGGCGGAAGCTCTATCCGTCGCAGACCCAGCAGTTCAACGCCCGGGTGACCACCTCAACAAATCAGGCCGTCACCTGGTCGCTCAGCCCCAGCGTGGGCAGCATCAGCGGCACGGGTTTGTACACCGCGCCGTCCTCCATCGCCTCCCAGCAGACCGTCACCGTGACCGCCACCAGCGTGGCGGACAAGACCAAGACCGCCACCGCCACGATTACCCTGAACCCCTGATCTGTTTTCCCTTACTCGTACCGCAGGGCCTCGATGGGGTCGAGGCGCGCCGCGCGCGCCGCCGGGATCATTCCCGCGATCAGGCCCACTACCAGCAGCACGCCCGTGGAAATCAGGATGGACGCGGCCGAAGCGTGCATCTCCACGTTGCCCTTGTCTCCCGACCCGTCCAGCATCGCTCCCAGCAGCGGCATGGACCCGAGCATTTCCGTAGCCGCCGCGCCGCCCAGCGCGCCCAGCATGCCCCCGGCCGCCACGATCAGCAGCCCCTCGACCAGAAATTGCCCCAGGATCAGCCGTTTCGGACTGCCCAGCGCCTTCAGGACACCGATCTCTCTCGTGCGGTCCATCACCGTGGCCAGCATGATGTTGGCCAGCCCCACGCCCCCTATGCCGAGCGTCAGTGTGCCCACGAATCCCAGCAGCAGCTTCACCGCCAGGCTCATGCCGTCGATAATCGACATGAACTGGCTGAAGGCCAGCAGGAACACCGCCTGGTCGTCGCTGGGCGAGAAACGGTGAATGTTCGCCAGCGTGGAGCGTACCTGCCGGATCGCCTGGTCCCTGTACAGCCCCGAGACCGGCGTCCAGACGATGAAATTCGGGTAGCGGGTATCGACGTAGAGCGCCATCGCGTCGTAGGGGAGGAACAGGCACTCGTTGTCGCGCCGGTTGTAGTTCGCCAGTTGCCCCTTGGTGTCGAGCACGCCGATCACGGTGAACCGCAGTCCGGACACAGTGATCTCTTCGCCCACGGGGGGGATGCCACTGAAAAGCTCCCTGGCGACAGTCGCGCCCAGCACCGCCACCCGGTTCCTCTGGCGGTTGTCCTCCTCGCTGATCCACCGGCCGTCGATGATCTTCATGTTGCGGATGGTCTGGTACTCCGGCCAGACCGCGCGCACCCCGTATTGCTTCTCGCGCGTGCCCCGCACGACGGTCAGGTTGTTCCGCATCATCTCCGGAGAGATCGCCTTCACCAGCGGCACGGCCCTGCGGATCGCCTCGGCATCGTCCAGCTCCAGCCGGACACGCCTTCCCGAGCGCAGCCCGCCGGCCTGCTGGCTGGTCTGCCCTTCGGCCATGATGATCAGGTCCTGGCCTACCGCGGTGAAGGCCATCCGGAGGGCCTTGTCGAAGCCGCTGCCATAGGACATCAGCATCACGAAGGAAGCCACGCCCCACGCCAGACTGGTCACGGTGACCACGGTCCGCCGCCTGTAGAAACGAAGGGAACTAGCGGCCTCTTTCAACACCTGCCGCCACCTCATCGCTCGTCCCTCAACGCTTCGACCGGCGTCATCTGGCACGCACGCCAGGCCGGGGGAACCGCGCTCGCCACGGCCACCGTCCCCAGAGCCAGCATCGCCACCCAAGCCGTGCGGACGCTGACGGGAAGCCCCGAGAACATGGCCGGCATGGGGAGAGAGTTCACCGCCGCAGCCAGGAGGCCCACCAGCGTCAGCCCGGCCAGCCCGCTGGCCAAGGCCAGCAGCAACCCTTCCAACAGGAACTCGGCCAGGATGCGGCGTTTGGTCGCCCCCAGGGCCTTACGCAGACCGATTTCGTGGGTCCGCTCGGCCACCGCCGTCATCATCGTGTTCATCACCCCCACACCTCCCAGGCTGAGCGTGATCAGCGAAATGACCGCCAGGAAAATCTCGGTGGCGTCGAACACCTTGTCGAACAGTTCCGCGCTTTCAATCATGTCATAGGTGGGCAGCGCCGCCTCGTCGGTCGGGTCAAAATCATGGAGGCGCCCCAAGACGGTCCGCACCTGATGCTGCGCCGTCCTCCATTCATCGACCGAGACCGGCCGGTACACGATCGCATTCACTCTGCCCTTTTGCCAGGTGGAAATCGCGGGCGGACAATCCCTCAACATGCTCGACTGCGGAATCAGCACCTTGTCGTTGTCCCAGCCGTCGTAAGAGCTGTTCTGGTTTTTCTCGCTCATCAGGCCCACAACTGTGTACGGATAGCCGTTGACGGATACCCGCCGGCCGAGCAGATCGCCGCGCTTCTCGAACAGGTGCTTCTGAACGGTGTGGCCGAGCACGCAAACCCGATGCCCGCCCGCCTCGTCCTCGCGGCTGATGCTGCGGCCCTGGGCAATCGGGAAGTTGCGGAGTTCAAGGTACTCGGGAGTAACGCCCAGCGTCAGAAAGGAACCCGCGTTGAATTCGCTCGTGACGCGCGTCTCTCTCTTTACTTCCCCGGCTACAACCTGGATGGACGGACACTGCTCCCGGACGGCCTCCACATCGCGCTGCTCCAGATAGATCCGCCGGCCGGCGCGCTGGCCGCCCGCCTGTTTCTCGGTGCGTCCGTTGAACAGCATGACGATGTTGTCGCCAATCTGCGACTGGTTCTTGCGCTGGCCCTGGCGGAATCCGTCGCACAGCCCGCTCATCAGCACCAGCGACGAGATGCCCCAGGCGATCCCGAACATGGTCAGAAAGCTGCGCAGCTTATGGCGCCACGCACTGGCCAGGGTTTGGGCGAACAGGACGGAAACATAGCCGGCAACCCGCATCGTAATAGAGATACGCAGCTCCGGCGATTCCGGTTCATCCAGAGCAGGTGTCGGCCGTTCAAGACACCCAGGAGCTTGTGGAAAAGCCTGCGTCAGTGGTGGCCTGGACAAGACAGGAGTCTTATCCTACACGGTGAATCAACGAT
>JBHGAV010000044.1:0-36504 GCA_041946685.1 Bryobacteraceae bacterium
GGCGAATCGGCCGTGTCGCTGGCCAGAGGTCTCAGAGGCAGCTTCCGCGAGCGCGTCCACGAGAACCCGGCCGGCTTGCCGGGACGGCGCCCAAAAGACAGGCAGTCATGAAAATTCGTCCGGAAGGGCCCAGGCGCCTCAATGCACGCCCCCTTTCAATTCAGCCACTTAGCGGTTGGCACTTATCTTGCTGAGGTCAAACTTATGATGCGAAGAACCATGCTGGTGTTCGGACTAATCTTGCTCATCGTGCCGCTGGCCGCCGGCGAGCAGGGGAAGGGCAAAGAAAAAGCGCAACGTGGTCAGGAGCGGACGAGTGCGGCGGTGGCTGTGCACGTTTTCGCGGGGCCGGACATCACGGTGTTGCGGGAGTACGCCGCCAGCTTCCGCGGCAATCTGCCTCCTGGTCTGGCCAAACGCAAAGGGAACCTGCCCCCCGGCCTCGAAAAGCAGCTAGTACGGAAAGGCCACCTGCCCCCCGGGTTGGTGAAGAAGATCGTTCCCTTCCCTCCCGAATTGGAGCGGCGCCTCACACCCCTTGAGCCCGGCTACCAGCGGGGCTTCATCGAGGGACGTGCCGTTATCTTCAACTCGGCGACCCGGCTCATCCTCGACGTCTTCGTCCCGCTGGACTAGGTCCTGGCGACGACCTATTTCAGGCGGCGGTTGAAAAAACCGGCCAGTTCGGCCATGGCCTCCCGCGACTCCGGCAGATCGGGGTACTCCCAGAAGACGTGCCACATCCCTTCAAAGACGTGGAGTTCCGTCTCGACGCCCGCCCTACGAAGCTTCCGTTGCAACACGGCTGTCTGGCTCAAGCACATGTCGCGCGTCCCCGACAGGAGGAAAGCCGGAGGGTACCCCTTGGGGATTTCGCCGTCCAGCGCGGTTGCCGGCGGCTCGCCCGGCTTACGCGGCACCGGGTAGGGCCGGTACGGCGCCTGTCCCGAAAACGCGCTGGACAGAGAAGCATCCAGGCCATTGAGCGTGTATCGCGCGTCGCCAGGGTCCGCCCCACCGGAGCAGGAGTTCAGCCCCACGGCGCCCGGCAGAGGCAGCTTGAGTCGAGGGAGCCACAGGATCGTGGTCTGGGCGAGCGTGCATCCTCCAGAAGAACCGAACATTCCGATGCTCTGAGGCTTGTAGGTCTTGAGCAACTCGCGGTAAACGGCGACGATATCCTCGTTTCCTGGAATCGAAGGACCACCCCCGCGATAATTCACCTTGATCACCTTCAACTGGCCAAGACTGGCGACGGCAATCGCCTCCGCGTCAATCTGAAACTCCATCAAGACCTTGTTGCGGTTTCCTGGGGGGATCGCCTTCGGCGAGTAAATGGTGACCTCGATGCCGCCGAGCTTCTGGCTCTGCTCGGTAACCTGGTAGATCTTCAGGGCGGTCTGTTTGCTGTTGGCAGGCAGGGGAACCCCGCTCATCCCGTTCATCCGCGCGTGGGCCGGGAGGCCCTTGGCCGACGCGGTCTGCGCGCGCCGCAGCATCTGCTCGGTGTATGTCCGCCTGGCCTCCGGACTGGCGAGGGCGGGCAGCGGGACCGTCCGGGGTCCAAAGTGAAGAGTCCCGTCAGAGTCGACCACCAGTTGCGGCACCACGGGTGCGTCCGCCAGTTCGGCTATGGTCGGTTTCCGCTCCTGTCCTCCATTCTGCGCCGCCTGGCCAACGCACAGCCCGCAGGCCAGAGTCATCGACAGCGCTAAGAATCTCATCGCACCTCCCGCAAATCCAGAGAGTATACTTGTTTGTTCTTGAGAGGGCAAACGCCGAGGAGCGAGCACTCATGCACAGACTGACTTCTCTGCTGTTGACAGCCGTTAGCCTGCTCTGTCAGAGCGATTCGCCGGTTCCCGCCGGAACCGGCCCGCACAAGGCCATCTTCGAGGGCGACCCTGGGGTCCCAGGGCACACTGTTTACCGTCCCGCCGATTTGGCCGCTTTCGGACCGGCGAACGCCCTGCCAGTCCTGGCCTGGGCCAATGGAGGCTGCGCCAATTCTTCACGCGGCTTCGCGAACTTCCTGATCGAGCTCGCCTCCCATGGATACCTGGCGGTGGCCATCGGACCGCCCGTGCCTCCGGGTGAAGGCGCCGCCCGGCAACCGACCAGCTACAAACAACTGCTCCAGGCCCTGGACTGGGCGACAGCGGAAAACGGGCGTCCGGCGAGCAAGTACTACCGGAAGTTGAACCCCGCGAAGTTCGCCGTGATGGGGCAGAGCTGCGGGGGGCTTCAGGCGCTGGAGGCAAGCCCGGACCAGCGCGTGACCACCTCGGTGATCATGAACAGCGGCGTACTGAATACCACCGGCGGGGCGCCGAAAATGCCGGTGAGCATCACCAAGGATTCGCTGCGGCAGCTCCATGCCCCGGTGTTGTACGTCATCGGCGGAACGAAGGACATCGCCTTTCCCAATGCCGCGGACGATTTCGCGAAGCTGGAGCACGTCCCCGTAGCTCTGGCTAACCTCGAGGTAGGCCACGGCGGCACTTACGCCCAACCCAACGGAGGCGAGTTCGCAAGGGTTGCTCTGGCATGGCTCGACTGGCAGCTCAAGGGCGATCAGACCGCCGCGAAGATGTACTCCGGTCCTTCCTGCGGCCTGTGCACGGATGCGAACTGGAGACTCGAGAAGAAGCGCATTCCGTAGCTGGCGGCCCGCCTGCTGCGGAGCGTTATTCCGCCGTGGTCCGCGCGTGCTTGCGGGTGCTCTGACGGAACTCACTTCAGAGTGTATTTCACGCCGGCGCTCACTCCGATTCCCGGATTCGGAAAGCCCACGTATTCCTGGAACTTGCGGTTCAGAAGGTTGTCGATGCGCAGAGACGTCAAAACGGAGTCTTTCAGCCTGAGCTGAACGGCGCTGTTCACGACGAGGTAAGAGGGCGCGACGGACTTCTCGGGAACGGGAACCTCGAAGTCGTACCGGGAAGAGACCCATAGTCCTTCCAGGTGGGCCGTGACACGATCTCGCAGCCGCCTGGAGACGACCGCGCTCATCCTCCAACGGGGACTGTCGCGAAGAAGGTCCGGCGAGTTGCGCAGATAGGACGCGGAATAGGTGGCGTGGGACTGCAACGACACTCCAGAGATGCGGCCCCGCCACGAGAAGTCGATGCCCCGGCTCACGGCCTCGCTGCGATTGACCAGCCGGAATTCCGAAGGGCTGAAATCTATCAGGTCGCGATAGACGGATCGAAACACGTTCAACGACGCTATGCCGAGTCTGCCCAGACTCTGTTCGACACCCGCATCGGCGGCGTTGCTGGTTTCGGGCAGCAGAGCGGGATTCCCAACCATGGGGTGGCCCAGCGCGTAAAACGATGGCATCTTGAACCCCTTTCCCGCGCTTGCCCGCAAGCGCCCGCCTCTCCAGGGAGACCGGACCGAGCCTCCCACCCTGGGGCTCACGCGGCTGGTCTGCCCCGCCACCCAATCAGACCGGAATGCCGCGACCAGAGACCAACGTTTTCTATCCACCACCGTCTCCCCAAGCACTGCCCCCGTCGTCCGGCGCAACTGGTAGTCCGTTGGACCGTATCCTGTGATCGATCCCTTGTTCCGGCCGTTTTCGTAGCGGTAACTCCCGCCGGCGGTCGCACTCCAGCCGGGCATCAGTTGATATGAGAGAGAACCTTGGACCCGGTTGCGGACGAAAGATGTGGAGGACAACGTTGGAGGGATGTAGCCGTAGGAGGGCGGGAACCGGTCGAGAATCGCCGGCGCGTCCTGTTCGACTTCCTGAACCCCGGAATCGGCGGAGAGAGCGGTCCACCAACGGTCCGTCGAATGCCGCAGGCTCAATCCACCGAGCAGCCGGCTTCCGTCGACCGATTCCAACAACGGGTTCAGGGCATAGATGGGCCCTCCGCTGTTCGCGGGAAACCTCGTAATGGAGTGCTTGCCGTATCGGCCCGTGAGCGCAAGAAGGGTGTTGCGGGCGAGGAAGACGTCGAGGCGGGCCGAATTGTCGCCGGCGAGGAATGAGTCTCGCCGCACCTGCTCCCCGACTCTCACCCCTGCCCCTCCAAAAGAGAAGCTGTACTTGGGCCGCCACCACCCGAACTCAATTCCGCCCTCCACCGTTCCAAAACTGCCCGAGGCGAGACGGACCGACAGGGGCGGCATCCCTTTCGTCTCGGTGATCATATTGACGACGCCCGATACGGCCTCCGACCCGTAGAGGGCCGACATGGGTCCGCGGACGATCTCGATTCTGGAGGGCAGAAGGGGAAGAATCGTACCCAGGTCGACGGTGCCGCCGAGTTGGTCGGTGATATCGTTGACGGGAACCCCGTCCAGCAGAAAGAGCGTGAAATTGGGATCTCCGCCCCGGATGCTGATCGTCGTCGATCCTCCGCGCTGGCCCGCCTGCGCGACATGGATCCCCGGTTGAGTCCGTAGAACATCCGTCAGAACCCTCGGCTCGCCGCGTTCAACGGCATCGGCATCCAGGATGGATATGTCGGCAGCGCTGGTTTCGAGCGGAACGGGGCGCGCCGTGACCGTGACGACAGTTCTTTCCGGCACGGGGCCGGATGGACTCTGGGCAGCAGCCACTCCCAAACCCGCGACCACGAGCAATCCCAAGAGAAGTGAATTCGAGCAGAGGCGCGACATGTCTGTTGGCGATTTCTCGATTGCAGCCACCCGGCAGGCCCGTGTCATGCTCCAGGAATCCGGGATCGCCATGGAGCTGCTGCTGAGGCGGCTCCGGCAGCCGGCGAGAGGCGGCAATCAGTCGGTAGGATAGCATGCACGGCTTGCGGAAGGGATCATCTTGGGGCGAATCGGGCGCCGTCCTGAGAGTGCTCCCATCGCCTCGGACCTGCCCTGTTTACCCCTTCCACCTCAACAATTCACTTTTTGTCCACCCGTCGTGGAATAATCGTCCTCGGGTTGCGTATAGCCGGGTAGGAGCACTTGAATGGCAACCAGATGCCTGGCGATCCACCCCGTACCCGTTCCAGTGACCAGACCACCAGGGTTCGAGCAGTTCTACCGGCAGTATTCGGATCTCGTCTACCGCACCGCACGGCGAATCACCGGCGACCCCTCCGACGCCGAGGACGTTCTGCAAACGGTGTTCCTGCGGCTCTTGGGCCGCGGCGCATTGGATGTGGAACCCGGGCGGGCGGAAGCCTACTTCCGGCGCGCCGCCACCAACGCCTCGATCGACGTCCTCCGCCGCCGTTACTCCCACGCGGAAACACCGATCGATGCGCTGATTCGTCAACCGTCCCAGGAAACGGCGCCGCTGCTGCGGGAGCGCCTGCGCCGGGCCATCGCCGGCCTCGACAGCGAGGACGCTGAGCTGTTCCTGCTGCGGAACGTGGAGGGCTGGTCCACCCTGGAGCTGGCCGAGCAGTTCGGCATCGAGAGAGGCACGGTCGGCAGCCGTTTGTTCCGCATCCGCCAGGCGTTGCAGAAAGCCATCGAGGAGTGAAAGGAGAACCCGCCATGCCCGAAGATCGCTTGGATAGTCTGCTCAGCGAAATGCGCAACCAGGATGTCGCTTCCGAGGAGGTGGCCGCGGCGAAGGAGCGAGTGTGGCAAAAGCTCGCGGCCGCGACATCGTCCGTGTGCCCCGAGTTTCAGGTGGACCTTGTCGAGTACGCGGCAGGCCGCCTGGAGGGCTCGCGCCGCCTGCTGCTGGAAGATCACCTGGGCCGCTGCCCTGCCTGCCGGCGCACGCTCGCCGAGGGCCGCGGCAAGCTCCGCCCGATGCCCCTGCCTATCGCGCGGCGGCGTACCCTCCCGGCGTGGACCCGGTGGACCGTGGCCGCGGGCCTCGCCGCGGCGGCACTCTATCTGGGCCGGGGGCCGATCGACAAGGCCCTGGCGCCTTCGGGCCCGCGCGCGACGGTGGAGCGGGCGACCGGTCCTCTGTACCGGCTGCCGCAGGGCATGCTCGCGCCCGGCGCGCCGCTGGCCGAGGGGGAAGTCGTGCGTACGGGACTCGGCACACGAGCCGTGCTTCGTCTCCGCGACGGCTCCCTGGTGGAGGTCAACGAGCGTACCGAGTTGTCGGTGGAGGCCGCCTGGAGCGGCCAGTCTATCCGCCTGGAGCGGGGCGACGTCATTGTTCAGGCCGCTAAGCAGCGGCGGGGACGGCTGCGGGTAATCACGAGGGACTCGGAAGCGTCCGTCAAAGGGACCATCTTCGGCGTTTCGGCGGGCCTGACGGGAACGCTGGTCTCGGTGGTGGAAGGATCGGTCCAGGTCACCCAGCCTGCCGGCCAGCGCCTCCTCACGCGCGGCCAGCGGGCGGCCTCCACGCGCGCGCTGGAGAGAGTTCCGGTGCGCAGGACGCTTGCCTGGAGCGAGAACGCTCAGAAGTACTTCGAAGTCCTGGGCGAACTGGCCAAGGTCGAAGCCTCCGTGGCGGCCACCTCGACTCCCGCGCCGCGGACACAGTCTAAGCTGCTGCCATATTTGCCCGCCGGGGCGTTCGTCTATGTCGCGCTTCCGAACCTGGGCCCGGCGCTGGACCAAGCCGTCGCCATGATCGAGCAGCGGGCCGCGGAGAACGCCGCCCTTCGCGAGTGGTGGGCCTCGGCGGAGCGGCAGCATTTCAAGGACCTGGTCAACCGGGCCCACGTGCTTGCGCCGTTGATCGGCGAGGAAGTCGTATTCGTAGTTTCGCGGACTGCGGCCGATACCGGCACTCCGCTGCACGCCATGCTGGCCGAGGTGCAGCCGGGCCGCCAGGCGGCGCTGCGTCAGGAGTTGGACAAGCTGCTTTCGGGTACCCCGGCGGCTGCTTCCATATCGGAGAAGCTGTTGGTTGTCAGCGGTTCCAAGGCGCAGCTCGACTCGATGCTCGGCCGCTTGGGTCTGGGCGCCTCCAGCCCCTTCGCCGCCGAGATCGGTTCCCACTACAAAGAGGGCGTCGGTGTGCTGTTCGCGTTCGACGCGGCCTCGGCGCTTGCCGGTAAGACTGCGCCTCCGGCCGCCACCGTGCTGGGGGCGAACAAGTTGAAGTACCTGGTCTTTGAGCAGCACCCGGCCGCGGCGGGAGACGAACTGGAGGCCTCCTTCACCTTCGACGGTCCCCGCACGGGCGTCGCCGGCTGGCTGGCCAGCCCCGGAGTGGCCGGCTCGGCGGAGTACATCTCCACGAGCGCCATCGCGTCCGTGTCGGCATGCACCCGCAGCCCTCGCGAGGCCTTCGAGGAACTGGAGCGGCTGCTGGCGAAGGTAAGTCCCAAGTTCCAGCAGGACCTGGCGGAGATGGAAACCAAGACCGGAGTCCGTGTGGCCGACGATCTGGCCGCGGCCCTGGGAACGGACTTCAGCTTCGCCATCGAGAGGCCGACGGTGCCTGTGCCGGGCTGGGTGGCGGCGGTTCAGGTGAACCAGCCGGGCGTGCTGGACCTGGCCGTCCACCGGCTTGTGGACGCGGTGAATCGCGAAGTGGACGCGACGAGCCAAAGTCCCAGGCTGACGCTGGAGCAGCAGGCAGCCGATGGCCGGACCTGGACCATTCTCAAGAACGCCCGGTTGAACACGACGCTCTACTGGACGCTCGATCGCGGGTACTGGATCATGAGCACGGATCGGAGCCTTGCGGCGCAGGCGATCAGTGTGCGCGCCTCGGGCCTGCCGCTGGTGCGTTCCGAGCAGTTCCGCGCGCAGTTTCCTGCGTCCAGCGTCGTGGGTCAATCCGGCTTCTTCTGGTTCAATCCCCAGGGTCCGCTGGCCGACATCGCCGGATTGCTAGGCGGCGGGCAATTGCAGGCCCTGCTTCGGAGCCGTGAGCCGATTCTGGCCGTGGTCAACGGAGAAACGGAACGAATCCACGTCGCCAGCCGTACTCGCTTGATGAGTATGTTGCTGACCATGATGATGGCCGGCACTCCGGGACATGCCACGCGACAGGGAGATGTTGCCAGCGACGCCGGTAATTGAGCTGGACGGACTCAGTGTACGCCTCGGCCGGCGGGAGGTCCTGCACCGGATCTCCTGCCGGCTTGGTGTTTCCGGCGCCGGGAAGGCCATCGGGCTGCTCGGGCCAAACGGCGCCGGCAAGTCCACGCTGATCCGTACGCTGCTCGGCTTTCACCGGCCCAGCGCCGGCCGCGCGCGCATCCTGGGGCACGATTGCCGCAGCCGTGCCCGCGGCATCAAGCAGCGCATCGGCTACATGCCCGAGACCGATGCGTTCATCGCCGACATGACCGCCGTCGCCTTCCTGCGGCTGATGGCCGAGACCAGCGGTCTGCCCCCCGAGGCCGCGCTCGAAAAGGCGCACGAAGTCCTCTACCATGTGGGTCTCGGCGAGAGCCGATACCGCACGCTCGGCACCTACTCGCTGGGCATGAAGCAGATGGCCAAGTTCGCCCAGGCCATCGTACACGGCCCGGAGCTCCTTATTCTGGACGAGCCGACCAACGGCCTGGACCCGGCGGCGCGCAATCGTATGCTGGCCCTGATCCGCGAAATGAAGGAATCGCACGGCATGAACGTGCTGGTCTGCTCCCACCTGCTTGGCGACGTGGAGCAGGTCTGCGATGAGGCGGTCATTCTCAAAGACGGCAGCGTGGTGCATCATGCCGATCTCGAGGAAGAGCGGCGCGCCAACCGGCGCTTCGTCGAACTCGAGGTCAACGGCGACGACAGCGGTCTTGCCGCTGCGCTCCGCGATCAGGGCGCCGACAGTGTCAGCGAGGGCGGAGGCCGGTGGCGGATCGTCATGCCCCCGGGGGCCGAGCTCGAATCGCTCTGGACGCTGCTGGCGCGACGGAACCTGGGGGTGCACAAGCTGACGCATCGCCGCGACACGCTGGAGGAGATCTTCCTCAAGGCCGTCGGGCACCTGGAAAGGACACCGGGCGAGGAGGCCACGCGTGGCAATCTATAGACGAGGCTACCAGCGCTACACCGGGCCGTATACACCGCACCGCGCCCGCGTGCTCGCCTTTCCCAGGTTCGCCTGGAAGCGCCTCATGCAGCAGCGGCTGGTGGTCATCGTCCTGATGATCTCGCTGTTCTGGCCGCTGGCCTGCGCCTCCTTCGTCTATCTCTCCAACCACACCGAACTGCTCGGAGGGCTCGACCGCGGCTTCGTCAAGTTCCTCGAGATCAAGGGCCGGTTCTTCTACGTCTTCCTGTACGTGCAAGCGGTGACCGCCGTGGTGCTGGCCGCGCTGGCCGGGCCCGGCCTGGTGGCCCCGGACCTCGCTAACGGCGCGCTCCCTCTCTATCTCAGCCGCCCGCTTTCGCGCTTGGACTACCTCGTGGCCCG
This sequence comes from Bryobacteraceae bacterium, assembly GCA_041946685.1. GTDB lineage: Bacteria > Acidobacteriota > Terriglobia > Bryobacterales > Bryobacteraceae > JBHGAV01. The sequence continues at coordinate 9,260 of JBHGAV010000044.1, forward strand.
CTTCGCCGTGCTCTCGGGCCTGCTCAGCCTGGTGACCTGGGTGCCCGGCCTGCTACTGTTCGCCATGCAGTCGGGGATGGCCGGATGGGGTTGGTTTTCAGCGAACTGGCGGCTGGGCGCGGCCCTCCTCGCCGGTTCGTGGATCTGGATCCTGCTGGTGTCGCTGGTGGCGCTGGCCTCGTCCGCGTACATACGCTGGCGGGTGGTGGCCGGGGCGCTGATCCTGGCCTTCTTCTTCGTGCTGGCGGGCGCCTCCGAGATCGTTCACCAGATCCTGCGCGTGGAATGGAGCGCCCTGATGAATCCGGCCTCCGCTATGAGCCGCGTGATGCATCCCATGCTCGGCCTGGAATCCCCCGAGGGCCCCGGCGCGCTGGCCAGCGCCGTTTCGCTCGCGGTGATCGCGGCCTTGCTCGGCTGGGTACTGGAGCGCAAGCTGCGCCCCGTCGAGGTGGTCTCGTGAGCGCGCCCGAGGTCGTCCTGGACGATGTGTCGAAGTTCTACGGCGAGGTTCTGGGCGTCAATCGGGTGAGCATGCGGATTCCGCCGGGCATCACCAGCCTGGTGGGCCCGAACGGCTCCGGCAAGACCACGCTCATGAACCTGATGACGGGCCTGGTGCGGCCGGACCGCGGCTCCATCCTGGTGCGCGGGATCTCTCCCCTCGATCCCGAGCGGCTGATGCGAATCACCGGCTACGCCACCCAGTACGATGCCGCGCCGCGGGGGATGACCGGCCTGGACTTCGTCGCTTCGCTGCTGGAACTGCACGGCCGCTCGCGAGCCGATGCCGCCGCGATGGCCTGGAAGGCGCTGGAGCGCCTCGGCATGACCGAAGCGGCTCGCCGCAAGGTCGCCGGCTATTCCAAGGGCATGCGGCAGAGGGTGCGGCTGGCCCAGGCCATCGCGCACGACCCCGAGGTCCTGGTGCTCGACGAGCCGCTCAACGGCCTCGATCCACTGGTGCGCGCCGAGACCATCGAGTTGTTCCGCCAGTGGGCCTCCGAGGGCCGCCACGTGATTCTCTCCAGTCATGTGCTTCAGGAGGTGGACATCATTTCCGACCAGGTCATCCTGATCGCCAACGGCATGATCGCGGCCGAAGGCGAGGTCCGCAGCGTCCGCGAGGAGATGCACGAACACCCCACACAGTTCCTGCTGGCCTGCCAGGACGCTTCCGCCATCGCCTCCCTGCTGTTCGCCCAGGACCACATCACCGAGATCCGCCTCAACCCGGACCGCCAGGGGCTGCTGGTCGCCACTCGCAGCCGGGAAGCTCTGTCCCAGGCGCTCACGCGCATCGCCGGCGAGGGCCACCGGATCGACAGTGTGGTGCCCGCCGACGAGAACGTGGACGCGCTCTACCGTTACCTGATTGGAGGCGAACGATGACCGTGCCCGCGAGGATGCGCCAGCTTTTCACCGTCGCCCGCCTGGAGGCCCGGCGCGCGTTCTTCTCCAGGCGCGCCCTGTGGGTCTACGTGCTGGCTCTGTTTCCCGCCGCCATCTTCTTCGCGCACGGCGTGGCCGCCAAGGTTCAGCGCGACCGCTTGGGCCGTCCCGGCATCACCGCCTCCGCGCTGCTGGATTCCGTGCAGGACGGGGAGTCGGATGTGAAGGTCGTCGCCCGTCTCGGAAGACCTTACAGAGAGTACGCCTGGGAACGGCGCGGCGACGAGCCCGCGATTATGCGGCGTCTTCAGTACTTTGACGGCCGTCGCACGGCCACCCTCGTATTCAAGAATGGGGAACTCGACTCCAAGCATATCCGGCCGCTGATCAGCCTCGAGGAAGACCGGCAGGTCTTCGCGGCGGTCTTCCAGCACTTCTACCTCCGGCTGGCGATCCTGTTCGGATGCCTCGGGATCTTTCTGAACCTGTTCCGTGGAAAGATGATGGACCGGACGCTGCACTACTGGCTGCTGGCGCCCCTGCGGCGGGAGGTGCTGCTCGGCGGCAAGTACCTGGCCGGCCTCATCGCTTCATCCGTGATCTTCGCGGGCGGCGCGATTCTCGCTTTTTACATGATGCTGTGGCCGCAGCAGCCCGCCGAAATGCAGGCGTTCTGGCAGCAGCACGGACTGGCGCAGGCGCTCGCGTACGCGGCGGCGGCCGTGCTGGCCTGTATTGGCTACGGAAGCGTGTTCCTGGCGGCGGGACTGCTGGTGAAGAATCCGATCATCCCGGCGGCGGTGCTCCTTCTGTGGGAGGGCGTAAACCCGTTCCTGCCGAACGTGCTTCAGAAGATCAGTGTGCTGTACTACGTCCAGGCGCTGTGCCCGGTGCCGCCGCCCATCAACGACGAGATGCCGGCGGTGTTGCGCTTGCTGTTCTCGCCCGCCGCGCCGCCTTCCAAGCCGCTGGCTGTCTTCGGCCTGCTGGCGGTGACCGCGCTGGTCCTGTGGCTCGCCGCCCGCGCCATCCGCAAGCTGGAAATCAACTACAGCACGGACTGAGGGCCCCTGCTACCCTACTAGACAGAGGAGGCTCGAAGGGGATGCTTATCGTTCGAGAAGTGTTCGTTGCCAAGCCGGGGTGCGCCAGCAAGCTGGCGGCCCAGTTCAAAGAGGCGGTCCAGGCGGGCATGGTGGGCGACTGCCAGGTCATGACCGATGCGACCGGGGATTTCAACCGCGTCGTGCTGGAAACCAGGGTGGACAGCCTGGCCGGGTTCGAAAAGCGCATGCAGGAGTACATGAGCAACAAGGCCATGCGCGAGAAGATGAAAGGCTACACCGACCTCTACCAGACCGGCAGCCGCGAGATCTTCCGTCTCTGGGACTGAGCCTGTCCGCTCAGTAGTTCACGATCGAAGCGAAGGAGGCCGGCTCAAGGCTCGCGCCGCCGACCAGGGCTCCGTCAATGTCGCTCTGCTCCATCAGGCCCTTGGCGTTGTCCGGCTTCACGCTGCCGCCGTAGAGAATCCGGATCTGGTTGGCGGGGCCGAAACCGAACTGCCGCGCGATCATCGACCGGATGTAGCGGTGCGCCTCCTGCGCCATCTGCGGCGTGGCGGTCTTGCCCGTGCCGATCGCCCACACCGGCTCATAGGCGATGGTCACCTTCTCTATCTGGTTGGCGCCGAGCTGTCCGAGCCCGCCGCGCAACTGCGCCAGCAGCACCGGCTCAGTCTTGCCCGACTCGCGCTCCTCCAAACGCTCTCCGACGCACACGATGGGATTCAGCCCGGCCTCAAGGGCGGCCACCGTCTTCTGGTAGACCGTTTCGTCGGTCTCTCCGAAATACTGCCGACGCTCGCTGTGGCCGATGATGACCCACTTCGCCCCAACTCCGGCCAGCATGGGCGCGGACACCTCGCCTGTGAAAGCGCCCTCCTTTGCCCAATACAAATCCTGCCCGCCGATCTCCACCCTGCTCCCCTGCGCTGCGGCCACCGCCGCGGGGATGTCGACGAAGGGCGGCGCGATGACGATATCGCGCTCCTGGACCCCCGCCACCAAGGGGAGGAACTTCTCGAAGAACGCGGCGGTCTCGGCCGCGGTCTTGTACATCTTCCAATTACCTGCCAACAAAGGTCTTCTCATAAGATTGCGCTCAGAAAACTGACTCCATTCTCCACCCGGGCCCCGTAGTTCTCCGCCACCGTCTGGCCGATGTCGGAGATCGAGGCCCGGACCTTTAGGTTAACGTTCTTGCGCGCCCCGGGTCCAAGGGCCAGGACCGGGACGTACTCGCGGCTGTGGTCTGTCGAGGGCGTCGTGGGGTCGCAGCCGTGGTCGGCGGTAAAGATGACCAGGTCATCGCCGGTCATGCCCGCCCGCAGACGAGGCACCCAGGCGTCCACGGCTTCGAGCGCCCGGGCGTAGCCTTCCACGTCGTTGCGATGCCCGTACAACTGGTCGAAATCGACCAGGTTGACGAAGATCAGGCCCCGCGGAACGTCCCGCATCGCCTCCAGTACTTTCTCCATGCCGTCGGCGTTGCCTTTGCTCTTCACGTGGGTCCGTATGCCCCGCCCCAGGAAGACCTCGTGGATCTTGCCGACGGTGTGCACCGGCACATCGCGCTCCGCCAGCCGGTCGAGCAGCGTGCCCTCCGGCGGCGGCACGGCATAGTCCCTGCGGTTCGCCGTCCTCACGAACGCGCCTGGCTCCCCGAGGAACGGGCGCGCGATGACGCGCCCCACTTCGTGCTCCCCGCGAAGGATCTGGCGGGCGGTCTCGCAGATCCGGTAAAGTTCCGGGAGCGGGATGATCTCCTCGTGCGCCGCCACCTGAAAGACGCTGTCGGCGGAGGTATACACGATCGGCCGTCCCGTGACGATGTGCTCCACGCCCAGCCGCTCGATGATCTCGGTGCCGGACGCGGCCACGTTGGCCAGGGTACCCCGGCCGATGCGGCGCTCCAGTTCGTCCATGATCTCCCGGGGGAAGCCGTGCGGATAGAGTGGGAATGGCCGGGCCAGGTGGATGCCGGCCATCTCCCAATGCCCTGTGGTCGTGTCCTTGCCGGGAGAGGCGGGCGCGCACCGTCCGTATGCGCCAAGCGGCGCCGCAGGAGGCTCGATGCCGGCCAGGGGCTCGATGTTCGCCAGCCCGAGCTCGACGAGGTTGGGGAGAGCGAGACGCCTGGCTCGCGCCAGGTTCCCCAGGGTGTTGCTGCCCGCGTCGCCGTAACGGTCCGCGTCGGGGGCTTCGCCCACGCCCAGGCTGTCGATGACGATCAGGATGATCCGCCGGAACGGTTCCGTCACTCTGCCTTGGTTCCTCCCGCCCGGATCAGCTCGGCGATCGCCGCTGCGCGCTCGCGGACGCGGTTGAACGTGGACTGCGTTTTCGCGATTCGGTCCAGGATGGGCAGGAGCTGCTGCGCGCCGGCCAGTCGCCGGCGGTCCACGGAGATCTGAAGCTGGAGCAGGGCCTTGTCGAGACCGAGGCGGTCGAACCTGGCCGTGCGCTCCAGGTTGATCGCGTGCAGGGAGGTTTCGGACAACCTTTCGAACCAATCCTGGAGCGCCTGTGCGTCCGCGTCGGCCGAGTAATTGAACTTCACCTCGCGGCCGGCGGCGCCCTCCTCCCAGCGAAACACTTTGGTCCCCGTGAAGGCCACCTTCAGACCCGACTCCAGGGGACGGGAGAAGTGGTCGAGCTTAGCCGCCAGCGAGAAGATCGCCTCGGTCTCGCGAGGCTCCAGATTGAACGCGAGTGGCGGCTCCTCTCCATCAAGTGAGTCTTTGAACTCGCCCGCGCCGTTCCTGTCGACCCAGATGGCCACATAAGCCGGCACGCTGCCCGGAAAGGTCTTCGTGTACCGGATCTTCGGCACATCCGCCGCATGCAGGGCAACCACTGCCGCGAGCGCCCAGATGACTCTCATCCCGCCGCCCCCGCACGTTGCCGCACGGCCCGCCTGGTCGCGTGACAGATGGCCACCGCCACGGCGTCAGAGGCATCCTCGGACGCAAGCGGTTTCGCCAGCTTCAGGAGCGAGGCGACCATCATCTGCACCTGCTCCTTCCCGGCACGTCCGTAGCCCACCACGCTGGTCTTGACCTCGAGCGGCGAGTATTCCCCCAGTTCCATGCCGGCCTCGGCCACCGAAAGAAGCGCCACGCCCCTGGCGTGAGCCAGTTTGAGAGCGGTCTTGGTGTTGGCGGCGTGGAAAACCTGCTCGACTGCTGCCGCGTCAGGCTGGTGCGCCCGGATGATATCCCGCAGTTCTCGTGCGATGGCCAGCAGACGCTCCTCCAGTGGCCGCACGGACTGCGTGCGGATCACTCCGGCGGCCACCAGCCGGTGATCGCGGCCGTCGCTGTCGATGATGCCGTAACCCGTCCGCTCGGTGCCGCAGTCGATCCCCAGGACTCTCATCCCCCCGGAGGGCCTCGTTAACCGGCGAGCGCCTCCATCTCCTTCTCGTCGATGTCGAAGTTGGAGTACACGTTCTGGACGTCGTCATGCTCTTCGAGGGCTTCGGCAAGTTTGAGCATGCTCCCGGCGTTCTTGCCCTCCAGTTTGATCATGTTCTTCGGGATCATGGCAATCTGCGCCGATGTGGTCTCGATGCCGGCCTTGTGAACGGCCTCGAGCACCTTCTCGTGCATGTCGGGCGGCGAGATCACCTCCCAGTGCGAGCCCTCGCTGCGAAGGTCGTCGGCGCCCGCGTCCAGGACGACATCCATGAGCTTCTCCTCAGTGGCCTTCTCCGCGTCGATGAGAATCTGGCTCTTGCGGTCGAACATCCAGGCCACGCTGCCGAGCTCGCCCAGGTTGCCGCCGTACTTGGAGAAGACGTGGCGGATCTCGCTGACCGTGCGGTTGCGGTTGTCGGTCGCCACCTGCACCAGGACCGCCGCTCCGCCCGGCCCGTACCCTTCGAACATGACCTCCTCGATCTGGCCGCCCTCCAGTTCGCCCGTGCCGCGCATGATGGCGCGCTTGATGTTGTCGGACGGCATGCTGACGGCCTTGGCGGCCAGTATCGCGGTGCGCAGGCGTGGGTTCGCGTCCGGGTCGCCTCCGCTGCGGGCGGCAATCATGATCTCCTTGATGATGCGCGTGAAGGCCTTGCCGCGCTTGGCGTCGGTGGCGGCCTTCTTGTGCTTAATGGTGGCCCATTTGGAATGCCCTGACATAAGAAACCTCGGCTCGGTGAGGGAGAGAAATAACGGCTCAGCCCAAAAGTGAGAATAGCATACCGGAGGCGCGTCGATTAATGCGACGCGGCGGCCGAGTAGCGGCTGCTCAGCCCTTCAAACTGCCGCTGCCGGAGCCATCCCACCTGGTGAAGCCTGTATCGCACCAGCAGCCACAGGATCGACAGGCCGTAGATCGAGCTCTGGACGAAGGAGGCCGAGGACGCCTCGGCGAAGTAACGCGTGGGGACGGGCACCTCCACGATGCGCGCCCGCTGCTCGACGAGCTGGGCGATGATCTCCTGGTCGAAGATGAAGCTGTCCGAGTTCATCTCGAAGTTGACTCGTTCCAGCGCCCGCCGCGCGAACGCCCGGTACCCGGTGTGGTATTCGGCCAGTCTCAGGCCGAAGACGAGGTTTTCGACCCGCGTGAGGAATCTGTTGGCAAGGTACTTCCACCACGGCATGCCCTGTGCCATGACGTTGCCCCCCAGCAGACGCGAGCCGAGGACCAAGTCTGCGCGGCCTTCCTGGATGGGGCGAATCACGTCCGGCAGCAGCCGGGGGTCGTACTGATAGTCGGGGTGAACCATGACGATGATATCTGCGCCGGCCCGCAGCGCCTCGCGGTAGCAGGTCTTTTGATTCGCCCCGTAGCCGTAGTTCCGGTTGTGGATGAACAGCTCCAGGCCCAGTTCCCTGGCGATGCGGGCCGTTTCATCCGAACTCGCGTCGTCCACCAGAATGACCAGGTCCACCTTGTCGTGCGGCAGATCGGCGTAGGTCATGCGCAGGGTCCTGGCCGCGTTGTAGGCGGGCATGACCACCACGATCTTGGGCTTGGTTTCCGTCATCGGCGCGGCGCCGGACGCCGCCTCGTATTATAGCCGGGCGTCAGGGGCGAACCAACGCCAGTGCGGGCATGGCCGCTTCGAGCACCTCTTCGATGCGCTCCACCAAGATGAACTCCATCTCGCTGCGGACTTCGTCGGATAGCTCGCGCAGTTCGGTCCGGTTCGGTTTGGGAAGGATGATGCGCTTCAAGCCCGCCCGCCGCGCAGCCAGGACTTTCTCCTTGACGCCGCCGATCGGCAGGACCATCCCTGTAAGAGTGATTTCCCCCGTCATCGCGGTGTCATCACGGACGGGGGTCTTCGTGTAAAGCGAGGCCAGCGCCACGGCCATGGTGATGCCGGCCGAGGGGCCATCTTTGGGAATCGCCCCGGCCGGGACATGCACATGGACGCCGGAATCCTTGAATGCGGCGCGGTCGATGCCGAACCGGTCGGCGTGCGACCAGATGTAGCTCTGGGCGGCCTTCACGGACTCCTGCATCACGTCGCCAAGCTGCCCGGTCAAGGTGAGCCCCTTCCCCTCGGGAAGCAGCGTGGCTTCGATGTAGAGCACGTCGCCGCCGGTTTCGGTCCAGGCCAGCCCTGTAGCTACGCCAGGCGGCTGCTGCTTGCGGATCTGCTCAGGGAAGAACTTCTCCGGACCGAGCATCTCCACCAGATCGTCCGGCTGCACGGTTACAGGCTCCGTGTTCCCCTCGGCAAACCGCAGGGCCACCTTACGCGCCACGCGCCCGATGCCGCGTTCGAGCTGCCGCAGGCCGGCCTCGCGGGTGTACCCGGCGATGATGCGCTCGACAACTTCCCGGCCGATAACGCACTGCTCGGCCGCCAGCCCCGCCTCCTTGAGCTGGCGGGGAATGAGGTACTTCCTGGCGATCTCCTGCTTCTCTTCCTTGCTGTAGCCGGAGAGGCGCAGCATCTCCATGCGGTCGAGCAGAGGCCTCGGGATCGTGTCCAGGGCGTTGGCCGTCGTGACGAAGAACACCTTGGAGATATCGAACGGCAGGTCGAGGTAGTTGTCGCGAAACGTCTTGTTCTGCTCGGGGTCGAGCACCTCCAGCAGCGCCGAGGCCGGATCACCCCGAAAATCGCGGCCGAGCTTGTCCACTTCATCGAGCATGAGGACGGGATTATTGGCCCCCGCCCTCCGTATGGCCTGCACGATGCGCCCCGGCATGGCCCCGATGTAGGTGCGCCGGTGGCCGCGGAGTTCGGCCTCGTCGTGCATCCCGCCCAGGCTCATACGCTCGAACTTGCGGCCCAGGGCCCGCGCGATGGACTGGCCAAGCGAGGTCTTGCCCGTGCCGGGAGGACCCACGAAGCACAGGATGGGCGCCTTGGCCCCGGGGTTCAGCTTGAGCACGCCCAGATGCTCGAGAATCCTCTCCTTCACTTCCTTCAGGTCGAAGTGGTCGTCGTCGAGCACCTGCCGGGCCCTGGCGATGTCAAGCTGGTCCTCGGTCTGATGCTTCCAGGGAAGCTCGATCACGAACTCCAGCCAGGTGCGTGTGACGTGGTAGTCCGGCGCGGCCGTAGGCAACCTCTCCAGCCGTGCCAGTTCACGGTCGGCTTCCTTGCGGACCTCCTCCGGCAGGTCGATCTTCTCCAGCCGCTCCTTCAGCAAGTCCACTTCCGCCTGCTCCGGGTTCTTCTCACCCAGCTCCTGCTGGATGGCCCGCAACTGCTGCCGCAGCAGGTACTCGCGCTGCTCCTTCGTCATCTCGGTTTGGGCCGAGGAAGCGATCTTGCTGCGCAGCTCCAGCACCTGGATCTCGTGCGCCAGGAAGGAGTGTGTCAGGCGCAGGGCGTCGGCGCGGCTCTGCGCCTCCAGCAGCGCCTGCTCCTTGCTGACTTCCAGGCCGAACATAGAGGCGACCACGTAGGCCAGGCGCAGGCTGTCTTCCGTTCCGATAAGCAGGCGGCTCAACTCCTGCGGCGCCTGCGGCTGCGCCAGGGAGATGGCCTTGGCGGCCAGTTCCATCACCTCGTGGTGCAGCGCCTCGACCTCGGCGCCGGCGTCCTCCGGCACTGGAACCGTCTGCACGGCGACCTTGAGATAGGGCTCGTTCTCCTCCATCCGCAGCAAGTTGACCCGCTCCACTCCCAGGACCACCAGCTCCATCGAGCTTTCCGTGGGCCGGTTCACGCGCTTGATGACGGCCTTGGTGCCCATCTGGTAGAGGTCCGGCAGTCCAGGCGCTTCCACCGCGCTGTCACGCTGCGCCGCGATGACGATCTCTCTTCCCTCGGTCGCCAGCGCCGCTTCCACGGCTGCCAGCGACGCCGGCCGTCCCACCGACAGCGGCATTAGCAGGTTGGGAAACAGCACGCTGTTCTTCAAAGGCAACAGCGGTAGAACCTGGTGGTTTTCGCTCATGCTTTTACCCCTTGGGCCGTGGTGAACTGCAACTCTCCCCGGGCTGCGTCCATCGAGGCTACCACGCGGGCGCCGTCGCGGACATCCCCTTTCAGCAGCAGACGCGCCAGCGGCGTTTCCAACTCTTTCTGAATCGCCCTCTTGAGAGGCCTGGCCCCGTAGTTGGGATCGTATCCCGCCCTGACAAGGTGACGGACGGCGTCACCGGCAAGTTGCAGCTCGATGTGGCGTTCGGCCAGCCGGGCGCGCAGGCGGACGAGCTGGATTTCGACGATCTTCTCCAGGTGTTCCTCGGAGAGCGCATGGAACACGATCGTCTCGTCCACCCGGTTCAGAAACTCGGGGCGGAACGATCGGCGCATCTCCTCCAAGACCGCGTCCTTCATGCGCTCGTATTCGGCGCCCTCGAAAGCGCCCCGATAGCCCAGGATCCGGTGGCTGCCCACGTTCGAGGTCATGGTGACGATGGTGTTCTTAAAATCCACCGTGCGGCCCTGGCCGTCGGTCAGGCGGCCGTCGTCCAGGATCTGAAGCATGACATTGAACACATCGCTGTGGGCCTTCTCGATCTCGTCGAACAGGATCACGGAGTAAGGCCTGCGCCGGACGGCTTCGGTGAGCTGCCCCCCCTCTTCGTAGCCCACGTAGCCGGGCGGCGCGCCGATGAGCCGCGCCACGGTGTGCTTCTCCTGGTACTCGCTCATGTCTATGCGGATCATGGCGTGCTCATCGTCGAACAGAAACTCGGCCAGGGCGCGCGCCAGCTCGGTCTTGCCGACGCCGGTCGGCCCCAGGAAGATGAAGCTCCCTATGGGACGGTTGGGGTCCTTGAGCCCGGAGCGCGCGCGCAGAACCGCTTCGGAAACGGCCTTCACCGCCTCGTCCTGCCCGACCACGCGCCGGTGCAACTCCTCTTCCAGGTGCAGGAGCTTTTCCAGCTCCCCTTCGAGGAGTTTCGAAACCGGGATGTGCGTCCAGCGGCTCACCACCTCGGCGATGTCCTCCTCGTCAACCTCTTCCTTGAGGAGGCGCACCTGCCCCTGCTTGCCGGCCAGGTTCGTCTCCGCTTCCTTCAACTGCCGTTCGAGAGACGCGAGCTTCCCGTACTTCAATTCGGCGGCCTTGTTCAGGTCGTACTGTCGCTCGGCCAGTTCTATTGCGTGACGCGTCTGCTCTATCTCTTCGCGCAGAGAGCGCAGCGTTTGCACGGAGCCTTTCTCAGCCTGCCACTGCGCCTTAAGGGCGTCGGCCTCCGTCTTGAGGTCGGCCAGCTCCTTCTCCAGCCTGTCCAGCCGTTCCTTGGAGGCGGCATCGGTTTCCTTCTTGAGCGCCTCGCGCTCGATCTCCAGTTGCATGATGCGCCGCAGGCGCTCGTCCAGCTCGCTTGGCATCGAGTCGATCTCGGTGCGCAGACGGGCCGCGGACTCGTCCACCAGATCGATGGCCTTATCGGGCAGAAAACGGTCCGAGATGTAGCGATTGGAGAGCACCGCCGCCGAGACCAAAGCGCTGTCCTTAATGCGCACGCCGTGGTGCACCTCGTAGCGCTCCTTGAGGCCGCGCAGGATCGAGATGGTGTCTTCGACCGAAGGCTGGTCCACCAGCACGGGCTGGAAGCGCCGCTCCAGCGCCGCGTCCTTCTCCACGTGCTTGCGGTACTCGTCGAGCGTGGTCGCGCCGATGCAGTGCAGCTCTCCCCGCGCCAGCATCGGTTTGAGCAGGTTGCCGGCGTCCATCGCGCCCTCGGCCTTGCCCGCGCCGACCACCGTGTGCAGCTCGTCGATGAACAGGATGATGTCGCCCTCGGAAGCCTGCACCTCCTTGAGCACGGCCTTCAGCCGCTCCTCGAATTCGCCCCGGAACTTGGCGCCGGCGATCAGCGCGCCCATGTCGAGCGCCACCACGCGCCGGTTCTTGAGCCCCTCGGGCACGTCGCCGCGCACGATACGCTGGGCGAGGCCCTCGACGATGGCGGTCTTGCCCACGCCGGGCTCTCCGATCAGCACCGGGTTGTTCTTGGTGCGGCGCGAAAGCACCTGGATGACGCGGCGGATCTCATCGTCGCGCCCGATGACCGGGTCCAGCTTGCCCTGCGAGGCGAGCTGGGTCAGATCGCGGCCGTAGCGCTCCAGCGCCTGATAGGTCGACTCCGGATTCGGCGAGGTCACCCGCTGGTTGCCGCGCACCTCCTGGAGGGCCTGCATCAATCGCTCGCGCGTGATTCCGAGTTCCTTGAAGAGCCTGCCCGTCACGCCGCCGTCGTCGGTCATGGCGAGCAGCAGGTGCTCGATCGAGACGTAATCGTCCTTGAGACGCCTGGCCTCGTCTTCGGCCTGCGCCAGCAGGCGGTTGAGCCTGCCGGTGATGTACACCTGATCCGGCGCGCCCGCCGGCCCCGAGACCTTGGGCAGCCGGTCCAACTCCTGCTCCAGCCGCTGGTGCAGCCGGTCGGCGCGCAGTTCGGCCTTGTGCAGGATGGCGGGGGCAAGGCCCTGGTCCTGTTCGAGCAACGCGGCGAGCAGGTGCTCGACGTCGATCTGCTGGTGACTGAGGCGTGCCGCCTTGGACTGGGCGGCCTGAAGGGCCTGTTGGGCTTTCTCAGTGAAGCGGTTGATGTCCATACTTTAGTGCATCCCTATCAAGTATTATAAGCACATAACTGTTAACCTTTCAAGGGGCGCAGTCACCCTCCTTGTAAACCATTCGCAAAACAAACGCTTTACTGATTCGGAAGCTTCAGGCTCTCTACGAACAGGTCGCAGAAGGGCTTGCGCAAGTGCTGCTTCACCACCGGCCCGCTACCCGTGAACTCCAGGTAGCTGCCGGCCTTCAAGTCGTAGCTGGGCCAGGCGGGCATCCCGCCGCCGTTGGGGTCGGCGTTCTTGGCGAAGTTGGTCCAGTAGGTCATCACCTGGGCCGAGACGGTCCGGTCGACCGGTTGGGGCGCGGTCGGAAGCAGGTTGCCGAAGACGTATTGCAGTTCCCAGGAGTGCGCCGCACCCAGCGGCTCGTAGGCCTGACTGAACTCGTATTGCCAGGTGGGATTCTTGACGCTGTGCCAGCTTGCGATCGCCACCGACGGACAACGGAAGACCGTGTCGGTGGAGTACTGCGCGTTGGCGTCGCCGTGGGGCGGGTAGGTGACGCCCTGCGAATAGAGCTTGCGGGCGCGCAGGGCGAGGTTCCCGAAGAAATCGTCGATAGCTTTGTTCAGCGCCTCGGCCCCGCCTTCCAAGGCTCTCTCGCGTGCATTGCTGCCGATGAGGAGCGGCAGCGGCGCCTGGCCGCCGGAACGAAACACCTGAGCCGGCAACTGCGGCAGGACGTAGCCGTCCACATTCGGCTCCGGGCGTAGGGGCCCGCCCCCGCCGTAGGGAGGGGATGCCTTCAAGACCTCCGCTGCGGACAGGCTGCGCATATGTTTCAGGCCGCCCGTGGCCGGCGCGCCCATCTTCTCGGCCAGTTTGACGCCCCCCTGCTCCACCTGCGAGAGCGGTGGCGTCAGTCGCCCGCCGAGGATCACGGTTCCACTCTGCGCGATGGCCCTCTGGAAGAGCCCCTTGGCGAGCGGCGAGGTGAGCAACAATCCGACATCGTGCCCGCCGGCCGACTGGCCGAAGATGGTCACCTTCTGCGGATCGCCCCCGAACCTGGCGATGTTCTGGTTGACCCACTTGAGCGCGGCTATGAGGTCGAGGATTCCGTAGTTGCCCGAGACCCGATGCGGCGATTCGGCGGTCAGCTCCGGATGGGCCAGGAAACCGAAGATGCCCAGGCGATTGTTGGTGGTAACGACCACGACCCCCTTTTGCGACAGCCTCTCGCCGTCGAAGGGAGGCTCGATGCCGCCTTCACCCAAAGTCGACCCGCCCATGTTGGCGCCGCCGTGTATCCAGAACATCACGGCCTTGGGCGACTTGGCGGGCCACTCGGGTGTCCAGACATTCAAGTGCAGGCAGTCCTCTTTACCGATGGCGGCGATCTTGTCGTTCCAGCCTCCGGCGACCTGCGAGCAGGGCGCGCCGTAGCTGACTGCGTCCCGGACGCCCGTCCAGGGTTGCACGGGCATGGGCTCGCGCCAGCGCAGCTCGCCCACGGGCGGCGCGGCGAAGGGGATGCCTCTGAAGACGGCCCCGCCGCCGAGCGCCCGCCCTCGAACCTGGCCCCCGGTCACGGTGACGACTGGGTCCGATTGGGCCGCCAGTGCCATGGCGGCAGCAAGGCCACATGCGGCGATCCGTAGATAGCGTCGATTCACGAAAACCTCCTGTTCTGGGTGTCGAGAATTATATGTTAAAGCGCACCCTCAGCGTGGAATCACAAGTCATGGCGGGAGCGATTCGCCACGCCCCTTACCGCGCTCCGGTCCAGGCCAGGAGCTTGCCCATGCGCTTCTTGTAGTCTTCGAAGGCGGCGCGGCCGGTGCGGGTGAGACGCAGCACGGTCAAGGGAATCTTGCCCTTGAAGGTCTTCTGTACCTCGAGGTAGCCGGCCTCCTCCAGCTTGGCGATATGGGAGGAGAGGTTACCCTTGGTCAGGCCGGTTTCCTTCAGCACATAGAGGAAGTCGGCTTCCTTGGCCCCGCTGAGAAGCGCAACAATGAGCAGCCGTCCTGGTTCGTGAATGACCTTGTCGAGCCTGGTCACTCGCCCGTCTCCGGCTACTCCGGATTGTCCCGAAGGAACCGCCAAAGGCGAACGGAGCCCCCGATCATACAAATGACGCCCAGAGCGAGGAACATCCACTCCAGCGGCAGAACCGCTCTGCGCACCGCGTAGTAGCCAATGTAGGACGCCGGCAGCGCTGCCGCGACAGCAACCCACACAACCTTTCGCGCCGGCGCCCCTGGCTGCGCATACCCAGCTCGCGGGTAGGTGATCCTCTCCTTCAGCCTCCGCAGCAGCCAATTGGCCGCCAGAACCGCAGCCACAAGCACGGGCGGCACAACAAGCCAGAAGACACCACGGGAGGGCCCCAGAGCGAAAGCGCCCGCCATGGCGAGCCACAGCAACCCCACCAGCAGTTCCGGCAGCCCGTCCACGTTCCAATGCTTCAGCGGCCGCCGCTCGATGTCGAGATAGTTGGGCATGTTCATGATATTGTCCGTAGCAGACTAGTCTGTGCCCCAAACTAGTATGCTCCGCTCCGAGAACGCTGTCAAGAGGTAAGCCGGTACAATCGTTCCTGGAGCCCCATGCAAACCAGAGCCGCCGTCTCACTCATCCTGGCGATGGGCTTGACCGGTTGCCGGCAGGCCCCGGAGAGGAAGTCCGCCGAAGGCCCAACCATGAAAGACAAGCTGGCGCAATACGCCACGGTCGAGCTCAAAGTCGATCCCGCAGTCCTCACCGAGAAAGAGCGGCAGATGATTCCGCTGCTCATCGACGCCGCCCGGATCATGGACGGCCTGTTCTGGCAGCAGGCCTACGGCGACAAGCAGACGCTTCTCTCCAAGGTCAAGGACCCCGACACGCTTCGCTACGTCGAGATCAATTACGGTCCCTGGGACCGGCTGGACGGGAACAAGCCATTCGTCCCGGGCTACGGGCCGAAACCGCCGGGAGCGAACTTCTATCCCACCGACATGACGAAGGACCAGTTCGAGTCCGCCGCGTCGGCTTCCGCGGAGGCAAGCCGCCAATTGCGGAGCCTCTACACCATGGTGACGCGGCCCGAAGGCGGAGGACTGGTCGCCGTTCCCTACCATGTGGCTTTCGCCGAACCCCTGAAGCTCGCCGCGGGTAAGCTGCGGGAAGCCGCCAAGCTGGCCGAGGACCCGGGTCTCCGGAAGTACCTCCAGCTCCGCGAGCAGGCCCTCGTCACCGACGACTATCGCGCCAGCGATATCGCCTGGCTGGACATGAAGAAGAACACGGTCGATGTCGTGATCGGCCCCATCGAAACCTACGAGGACGGTTTGTTCGGCGCCAAGGCGGCCTTCGAAGCCTACGTCCTGGTCAAGGACAAGGAGTGGAGCCAGCGCCTGGCGCGCTACGCCAAGTTGCTGCCCGAACTCCAGCAGGGCCTGCCGGTCCCGCTCGAATACAAGCGCGAGAAGCCCGGCACGGATTCGGACCTGAACGCCTACGACGTGGTCTTCTACGCCGGCGACTGCAATGCGGGTTCCAAGACCATCGCCATCAACCTTCCCAACGACGAGCAGATCCAGCTACGCAAGGGGACGCGCCGGCTACAGCTCAAGAACGCCATGCGGGCCAAGTTCGACAAGATCCTGGTTCCGATCGCGGACGTGCTTATCGCGCAGGATCAGCGCAAGCACATCAAGTTCGACGCTTTCTTCGCCGACACGATGTTCCACGAGGTGGCACACGGCCTGGGCATCAAGCGAACGGTCAACGGAAAGAGCACCGTCCGCGAGGCGCTCAAGGACCAGGCTTCGGGGCTCGAGGAGGGCAAAGCCGACATCCTGGGCCTGTACATGATCACCAAGCTGCACGAGAGCGGCGAGTACCGCGACACCGAGCTCATGGACAACTACGTGACCTTCCTTGCCGGGATTTTACGCTCGGTCCGTTTCGGCGCATCCAGCGCTCACGGCGTGGCAAACCTAGTGCGGTTCAACTACTTCGAAAAGGCCGGAGCGTTTGCCAGGGACGAGAAGACAGACACGTACCGCGTGAACATCGTGAAGATGCAGCTCGCCATGATCAGCCTGCTGGACAAGATCCTGCGAATGCAAGGCGACGGCGACTACGCCGCCGTCGCCGCCTTCACCAGCGAGCTGGGCGCGATGAGCCCGGCTCTCAAGTCCGACCTGGAGCGTCTGGCGAAGGCCAACATCCCGGTGGACATCGTCTTCGAGCAGGGCAACCCCTTCTGATTGCCGCTCATGTGAGCGGCGCCCACTCATAGCCGTCGCGGCGCAGCAGCTCGTCGGCCTCGGCAGGGCCTTCCGAACCGGGTGCGTAGAAGCCGAGCGGCGCCAGCGGATGCTGCCAGGTCTTGAGCACCGGCTCGACTACCGCCCATCCCGCCTCGATCACGTCGCCTCGCTTGAACAGACTCGCGTCGCCGGCCATGGCGTCGTAGAGCAGGGTCTCATAGCCCGTCCGGCTCTGCACGCCGAAGTAGTCGCGATAGCAGAAGCGCATCCGGACGGGCCGGACGGCGACGCTGGGGCCCGGCACCTTGGCGTCGAATTCCAAAGAAATGCTCTCTTCGGGTTGGATGCTGATGAACATGCGGTTGGCCGACGGTAGGGTGACCGCCGCGTTCTGGAACAGCGTCAGGGGCGCCTTGCGAAACTGAATCACGACTTCGGTCTTGCGCGTGGCCAGGCGCTTGCCGGTGCGGAGATAGAAGGGGACGCCCGCCCAGCGCCAGTTATCTATCGCCAGCTTGAGGGCGGTGTAGGTCTCGGTCGCCGAATCGGGCGCCACACGCGGCTCCTCCCGGTAGCCCTGGTACTGCGCCCTTACCGCGAGGCCGCAATCCTGTTCCCCCAGCGGCGGGATCGACTCGAGGACCTTGAGCTGCTCGTTGTGCAGCGCCGCCGCCGAAAAGGAGCTGGGGGGCTCCATGGCGGTCAGGGTCAGCAGTTGGAGAAGGTGGTTGGGAACCATGTCCCGCAACGCGCCGGTGTGATCGTAGTAGCCGCCGCGCTTTTCCACTCCGACGGTCTCGGCCACGGTAATCTGTACGTGCTCGACGTAACGGCGGTTCCAGATGGGCTCGAAGATCCCATTGGCGAAGCGCAGCGCCAGGATGTTCTGGACCGTCTCTTTGCCGAGGTAGTGGTCGATGCGGTAGATCTGCGATTCCTGCGCCACCCGAGTAAGTTCCTGGTTAAGCTGGCGGGCGGAACTCAGGTCGTGGCCGAAGGGCTTCTCGATCACCAGGCGGCGCCAGCGCCCGCCGCTCTCATCGAGCAGCCCGGCGCGCGCCAGTCGCTGAACGATCTCCAGGAAGAACTCCGGCGCGGTCGCCAGGTAGAAGAGGCAATTGCGCCCTGTGCCGTGGATGCGGTCCACTTCGCTCAGCCGCGCGGCGAGCCGCACATAACCGGACTGCTCGCTGAAATCGGCTTGAACGTAACCTAGCCGGGAGGCAAACCATTCCGCGATGGAGTCATCCGTCACCGTTGCGATCGCGGCGCGAAACCGCTCCCGGAACTGCCCGTCGCTGGAGGACTGGCGGGCAAAGCCGACGACGGCGAACTCCTCCGGGAGCAGGCCATCCCTGGCCAGGTTGGCGAGGGCGGGAAACAGCAGGCGTGCTGCAAGGTCCCCCGAAGCGCCGAAAATGACCATGGCGCAAGGGCCGGCTCGCCCGGGCTTCATCGGTTCGGCCATCCAGTCACCCCTCCTGGCTCCATTGTCGCAGAGGCGCCCGTCTTGACTTCGGCGGCCATGCCGTGAGGTATTGGTATCTGATGATCCGGGCCGAAAATCTGGTCAAACGATTCGGCGAACTCGAGGCTGTGCGCGACATCTCCTTCCAGGTGGCCGAGGGCGAGATTTTCGCCTTTCTGGGGCCGAACGGAGCCGGCAAGACCACCACCATCAAGATGTTGACCACCCTTCTGCGCCCCACGTCGGGGCAGGTGCGGATCGACGGGCTGGATCCCTCGATCCACCAGCACCAGGCGCGCAAACGCTTCGGCATCGTCTTCCAGGATCCCAGCCTGGACGACGAGCTGACCGCGTACGAGAACATGGATTTCCACGGCCTTCTCTACAAGGTGCCCCGCAGAGCGCGCGCGGAAGGGATCGAGCGTCTGCTCAAGCTGTTCGAGCTCTGGGACCGGCGCGACGACGTGGTGAAGCACTTCTCGGGCGGCATGCGAAGGCGCCTGGAGATCGCGCGCGGACTGCTGCACACCCCGAAAGTCCTCTTCCTGGACGAGCCCACGCTCGGCCTTGACCCGCAGACGCGCAACCAGCTCTGGAGTCACGTCCGCAAGCTGAACGAAGAGCAGCGTGTCACCGTGTTCCTGACCACGCACTACATGGAAGAGGCCGACCGCGTGGCCGGCCGCATCGCCATCATGGATCACGGCCGCATCGTGGCGCAGGGCTCGCCCCAGCAACTGAAGCAGCAGACCGGCTCGGAGACACTGGAGCAGGCTTTTCTGGCCCTGACGGGTTCCACCATCCGCGACGAAGAGGCTTCCAGCGTCGACCAGATGCGCAACTTCGCCAAGATGTGGACCCGGAGGCGCCGGTGAACGCGATCTACGTGCTGTGGCTCCGGCAGCTCAAGCGTTACGTGCGCTCCCGTCCTCGCATCATCGGGGCTCTGGGCCAGCCGCTGCTGTTCCTCCTGGGATTCGGCTTCGGCTTCGGTCCGATCTTCGAGAAGGCGGGCCAGGGCAGCTACATACAGTTCCTGGCGCCGGGCGTCATCGGCATGACCATCCTGTTCACCGCCCTGTTCAGCGGCGTGGATCTGATCTGGGACCGGCAGTTCGGCTTTCTCAAGGAGACGCTGGTGGCCCCGGTGCCGCGGCTGATGATCATGATCGGCAGGACGGTCGGCGGCGCCACGGTTGCGCTGCTGCAAGGGATGATCGTGGTGGCAATCTGCCTGGCAGTCGGTTTCCGGCCGGCGAGCTGGACATCCTGGCCGCTGGCTTTCCTTTACATGAGCCTGATCGCCGTGATGTTCACCGCCCTGGGAACTGCCGTCGCCTCCGTCCTGGAAGACTTCCAGGGATTCCAGTTAGTGATGAGCTTTCTGGTGATGCCGATCTTCTTTCTGTCCGGAGCGCTGTTCCCGCTGAGCGACACAATTCCGGCCATGAAGCTGATTGCCGCTTTCGATCCGCTGTCCTACGGCGTGGACGGCCTCAGGGGCGCACTGCTCGGAGGAGGTTACTACTTCGGCGCCGCAACCGATCTGGCGGTGATGAGCGCCATCACCGCCGGTCTGCTGGCGCTTGGAACATATCTATTCTCGAAGCTCCAGCTCTGAAGATCCCGGCTGCTCCGTTGCGGCGGCGGCACCTGTATTCTTAATGCATGGACGTGAAGCCTTCTTCGTGGCCCATGCGATGGCCCGCGGGGGAGGGCTGGCTCCGGCCTTCTTCCCTGAGTCTTCTTGACAGTACTCCGATCGACACCCTGATCCTGCCGCAGGCTGCGGCGGGTTCGAACTCCAAACCTTTCTTCGACGAGGCGCACCGCAGAGGCGTCGCCCTGGTGGCATTCACCGGAGACGCTTCCGATCCGGCCGCCGCCCGCGCCGCCGGCTTCGATGCGGTGGCATCCACGAAGCCTTCGGATGGCGCGATTCCCTGGATGCCTCGCGGCGAAATGCCCCGCAACTCCGCCTCCCCCGTCCTCGCCGTCACCGAGAGCGTCTGGCCCTCGGTCCGGGCCAGCAACACCGAGCGCTGGGCAGGCGGTGCCGGAGCCGCCTCCGCGGACGCCGGACCCACGGGAGTGCCCTGGGTGGACACCAACGGCTGGTTCGTCCAGATGGCTCGCGTGCTGGCTCCCGGCAAGGGCATCTGGATCGTGGTCGATCCGCCGGAGAAGATGACAACGCTGCGGGCGGAGACCTATGTGCTCGCCGTGGCCGACGCGGCCGCCTACGGCGGGCGCTGGGTCGTGACGCTGGACGACGCATTCGCAAGCGGCCTTGCAGCCGGCGACAGCTCCGCCCTCGCGGACTGGAAGGCGGTCGCCGGCGCGCTCAAGTTCTTCGCGGCGCGCCAGCAGTGGGCCGCGTACCCGCCGATCGGCGTGGTGGGTATCGTCTCCGATTTCCGCGGCGACAACGAGTTTCTTTCCACGGAGATCCTGAACCTCATCTCGCGCCGCCACGTTCCGTTCCGCGTGATCGAGAGTGCTGCGCTGCGCGCGGGCGCTTTGGACGATCTGAAGGCGGTCATCTATGCCGACCAGCAGCTTCCCGCCGAGCCGCTCCGCAAACAGCTCGTGGCGTTTGCGCAAGCCGGCGGTTTGCTGGTGTGTCCCAAGGCGTCCGCCTCGCTGGCCTCGGGCCCCGGAGTGCCCGGCTCGCACGGCCGGTTCCAGGTGCACAAGGCCGGAAACGGCCGCATTGCGGTGTCGACGGAAGACTCGATGGACCCCTACGTATGTTCCGGCGACGTCCACATGCTTCTCGGCCGCCGCCAGGATCTGATACGCGTATGGAACCCGGGCGCAGCCAACTCCTACTACACGGCCCCTGCCGGCGGGCGCGGCGCTCTGCTTCAGATGTTGAGCTACACGCGCCACCAGGTCTCCGACATGTCGGTCTACTTCGCTCATCCCTGGCGGGGCGGTCGTTTCTACACCATTGACAGCCCACAAGCCCGCTCCGTCGAGGCCGTCAAACGGCTTGACGGTGTGGAGATGCACATTCCGCCGTTCACAGTCTTCTTTGCCATGGAACTGGAGGGATAGAGGGATGAATCAGATGACGAGCCAATCGAGCCGCAGGCAGTTTCTGGGCGCGGCAGCCGCGGGCCTTTACGCCGCGGCGAAACCGGCCAGGATGCGGGCCGCGCTCCCGACCGCGCCCATCGTGATCGGCCGCTCGCCGGATTACGGCAGCGGTCTGGTTCCCGTGCTGGAGGGCATGTTCGACAAGCTGGGAGGACTGGGACGCCTGGTGAAGGGAAAGACCGTCGCCATCAAGATCAACATGGTCGGCGCCTCCTACAACCGTCTCGACTATTTGCCCGCGGAAGAAACGTTCTGGACCCACCCGCGCATGACCGGAGCCGTCGCTCACCTGATGGGCAAAGCGGGGGCCCGCCGCATCCGCGTGCTGGAGGGCGTCTGGTCCAGCAACGAGCCGCTCGAGGAGGCGATGATCGAGGCCGGCTGGGAGCCGCGCGACATCGCTGGCGCCGCTCCGCTGGTCGAATTCGAGAACACGAATTTCCTGGGTTCCGGAAAGAAGTACTCGCGCTTTTTCGTCCCCGGCGGCGGCTTCCTGTTCCCGGCCTACGACCTGAATCATTCCTACGAGGATTGCGACGTCTTCGTCAGCCTGACGAAGATGAAGGAACACGGTGCGGCCGGGGTGACCCTTTCGATGAAGAACGTGTTCGGCGCAACTCCGATCAGCATTTACGGCGCGGCCGCGGGTGAGAATGAGCCCAACGAGAATCCGGAAGGCGGCAGGAGCTACATGCACTCGGGCGAGCGGCAACCGCCCAAGAGTTCCCTTCCCGAGATCGACCCGACGTCGCCGCGAGAAGCCGGATACCGTATTCCCCGCATCCTGGCGGACCTGGCCGCGGCCCGGCCCATACACCTCTCGATCATCGACGGCGTTCACACCATGGTCGGCGGTGAAGGCCCATGGGGCGCGTACTGCCGTCCCGTCCAGCCGGGGGTAATCATCGCAGGCATGAACCCGGTGAACGCCGACGCCGTAGGGACAGCCGTGATGGGATTCGACCCCATGGCGGAGCGTGGCACGGCGCCCTTCGAGAGGTGTGACAGCACCTTGATGCTGGCTGAGAAGCACGGTCTGGGCAGCCGGGACCTCAGGAACATCGAGGTCCTCGGCGCGCGGATCGAGGACGTGCGCGTCGAGTTTCGTAAGCTCCGCCGCGCGGTGCCCGTGAGAGGACAAGGCAGGGCCCAACCGTAGCTCGCTCCCTACCTTGGGGTATGCTGCAAGCATGGACGTGAAGCCTTCTTCCTGGCCCATGCGCTGGCCCGCAGGCGATGCATGGCTGCGGCCTTCCATGCTGGATGTCCTCAAGGACACTCCAATCGACACATTGATCCTGCCGCTGGCGGCGGGTCAGGGCGCCAAGCCCCTCATGGACGAGGCGCGCCGCCGAGGCATCGCCCTGGTGGCATTCAGCGATGGCCCTGCCGATCCGAATGCCGCTCGCGCGGCCGGGTTCGACACGGTCGCCTCGCCTAAGGCGTCAGGCGGCGTGATTCCTTGGACGCCTCGCGGCGAGATGCCCCGCAATTCCGCGGCCCCGGTGGTGGCCGTTACCGAGAGCGTCTGGCCGGCCGTCAGGTCAGGGCGCATGATGATGGAGGAAGAGGCGACCGCGCCTCCGGTAGAAGCCGGCCCGACGGGCCTGCCCTGGGTCGACTCCAACGGCTGGTTCATCCAGATGGCCCGCGTGTTGGTTCCCGGGAAGGGCATTTGGATCGTGGCCGACCCGCCGGCCAAGCTGACTACGCTGCGTGCGGAGACATACGCGCTCGCCGTCGCCGATGCAGCCGCCTATGGCGGGCGCTGGATCCTGACGCTGGACGAAGCGTTCGCTTCGGGTGTCGCGGCCGCTGATAGCGCCGCCTTGTCCGACTGGAAGGCGATCGGCGGCGCGCTGAGGTTCTTTGCCGCACACCAGCAGTGGTCCGCATATGAGCCGATCAGCGTCGTTGGCGTCGTCTCCGACTTTCACGGGGACAATGAGTTTCTCTCAACAGAGATCCTGAATCTGCTGTCGCGCCGCCAGGTCCCTTTCCGCGTCTACTGGAAGCCGGCCCTGCGTCCCGGCACTCTGGCCGGGCTCAAGATGATCATTTACGCCGACTGGCAACTCCCGGCCGGGCAGCTACGCACCGAACTGGAGGCGTTCGCGAAGGCCGGAGGGCTTTTGGTCTGCACCAAAGCCTGCGGTGCCCTCGCTCGAGGCGCCGCAGTGACCGCGGCCCATGGTAGATTCCAGGTGTACACGCTAGGGAGCGGCCGCATCGCGGTGTCCACGGAAGACGTGATGGACCCCTACGTGTGCGCCGGAGACGCCCAAGTCCTGCTGAGCCGGCGCTTCGACCCGGTTCGCCTGTGGAACCTGGGCGCGGCCAACACGTATTACGCGGGCTCCACCTCTGGAGGCGGCGGGGTTCTGGAGGTTCTGAACTACACCCGCCGCCCGGTATCGGACATGTCGATCCAATTCGCCCGCACGTGGCGCTCCGCCCGCTTCTGGACCTTGGACGCCGGCGAGCCCAAACCCCTCGAACTGGTCCAGAGGCCGGCCGGCGTGGAGGTCCATTGTCCGCCATTTTCCGTTTTCTGTACTCTGGAATTAGGGGGATGAGGGGATGAATCACGCAACGAGTCAATCGAGCCGCAGGCAGTTTCTTGGCGCCGCGGGCGCCGGCCTGTGCGCCGCACTATGCCCGGCTGGGGTGAAGGCTGCGCTTCCCACCGCGCCTGTTGCCATCGGCCGCTCGCCGGACTATGGGAGCGGGCTGGTTCCCGCGCTGGAGGGCATGTTCGACAAGATCGGCGGACTGGGGCGTCTGGTCAAGGGCAAGACGGTCGCGATCAAGATCAACATGGTGGGCGCCGCCACGGAACGCTTGGGCTTTTTGCCCCAGGAGGAAACATACTGGACGCATCCCCGCATGATCGGAGCGGTTACCCACCTGCTGGGTAAGGCGGGAGCGCGGCGGATCCGGGTGGTGGAAGGCGTCTGGGCCAGCAACGATCCGCTGGAGGAGTCCATGCTCTCGGTCGGGTGGGAGCCGCAGGACATCGTCAGCGCCGCCCCGCTGGTCGAATTTGAGAACACCAACTTTCTGGGCTCCGGCAAGAAGTACTCGCGCTTCTTCGTTCCCAACGGCGGGCACGTCTTCAAGGCCTTTGACCTGAACCACTCTTACGAGGACTGCGACGTGCTCGTCAGCCTGACCAAGATGAAGGAGCACGCCACGGCCGGGGTGACGCTGTCGATGAAGAACATGTTCGGAGCTACTCCGATCAGCATCTACGGCGACTCGGCGGGCAAGGACGAGCCGAACGAGAGTCCGCAGAGCGGGCGCGGCATCATGCACATGGGCCGCCGGCAACCGTCGGCTTCGGCGTTGCCTGAGAACAACCCGAATTCGCCACGGGACGCCGGTTACCGGATTCCGCGCATCATTGCGGACGTGGCGGCTGCGAGACCGATTCACCTCGGAATCATCGATGGCGTCCACACGATGGTAGGCGGCGAAGGACCGTGGATCCGGCAAAGCCGGCCCGTGCAGCCAGGCGTCCTGATCGCGGGCGGAAATGCGGTGAACGTCGACGCCGTAGCGATGGCGGTGATGGGCTTCGACCCGATGGCCTCCCGCGGCACTCCGCCCTTCGAGAATTGTGACAACACGCTCGAGCTGGCCGAGAAACACGGCGTGGGCAGCCGCGATCTGAAGAACATCGAGGTGGTCGGCGAGCGGATTGAGAACGTGCGCATCGACTACCGCAAGTTCTGGGGTCCGGTTCCTCCCAGGCCGACTTTCCGCAGGGCGCCAGGCAGGGGACCCTCCCGCGG
The DNA here is from genome assembly GCA_041946685.1 of Bryobacteraceae bacterium. Lineage (GTDB taxonomy): Bacteria > Acidobacteriota > Terriglobia > Bryobacterales > Bryobacteraceae > JBHGAV01. The sequence goes on from JBHGAV010000044.1 coordinate 34,294, forward strand.
AGGCGCTTAGCGCTCACCGCAGCACCGGCGCGCGGGTGGCGGGCTCGCCGAAGGGATCGGGCTTCGGCGGAGGTTCGTTGTACTCGACCACCAGCGAGATCCGGCGGTTGCGGCTGTCGTTAGGCAGGTCGGGATTCAGCAGCCGCTTGTCGGCGAATCCCCGAACCTGCACGATCTGGCCCGGATCGACGCCGTGGTCCTGGAGGAAGCGGCGCGCCGAGTTGGCGCGGTCCACCGAGAGCTCCCAGTTCGTGTAACCGTTGAGGCCGGTATAGCGGTAGGGCCGCGCGTCGGTGTGGCCCTCGACAACCACAGGGTTCTTCAGCCGTCCCAACTCGGCGGCCAAGAGAGCCAGCATGCGTACTCCCTCGGCGCTCGGCTCGGGCCGGCCGCTCTCGAAGAAGAGGCCCTGCTCGGTCTCCAGTAACTCCACGCGCAGCCCCTCGGCCGTGATGCTGATCTGCACCTGGTCCTTCAGCTTGCCGAGCTCGGGAAGCGCGCGGATCGCCTCCTCCAGTTGCTCCTTCAACTCACCGATGTTGTTCTTGTCGAGAGCAATGCTGTCTCCGCCGCCGCCCCGGCCCGGCGCGACGTCTTTGCTCCTGGCGTGGCCCTTGGGGTCGCGGAAGTAGGCGCTGATCGATTGCTGCACCTGCCGGCTCGAGTTCATCAGCCAAAGGACGATGAACAGCGCCATCAGGGCGGTCACGAAGTCGGCATAGGCCACCTTCCACGACCCGCCGCGGTGACGGCCGCCGTGGTCACTCCGGCGTAGCGGGCGAAACTCATCCGGCGCGCTGTTCGATTCCATGTTCTCCAGCCACCGCCGGGAGCGGAGGGATCTTCACTTCGCGCCTGAAGGTGGTCTCCATATCGTCGAACGAGGGGCGAAGCTCGGCGGGAATCGAGCGGCGGGCGAACTCCGCGGCGAGCAGAGGGCTGGACCCGCGCGAGAAGGCGTTCACGCCGGAGTACAGACACTGAAGCAGATGCGTGCGCCCCTCGTTGCGCGACTCCAGGTGCGAGGCCAGCGGCCCGACCACGCCGTAGCACAGCAGAATCCCTAGAAAGGTTCCCACCAGGGCCGCCGCCACGCGCTGACCGATCTCCTCGGGAGCGTTGCCCAACGCCTGCATGGTCACGACCACGCCCAACACGGCGGCTACGATGCCCAACCCGGGCAGCGAGTCCGCCAGCATCCCCAGGGCGCTGACCGGCCCATGCCGCTCCTTGCGTTGCACCTCCATATCGAGGTCCATCAAGTGCGCCAGTTCACCGCTCCGGGCGACGCCGGTGGTCAGCATGCGGAGCGAGTCGCACAGGAAAGTGACCGCGCCGTGGTCGCGGGTGACCTCGGGGTAGTTGGCGAACACCAGGCTGGAGGCTGGATCTTCAATGTGCGTCTCCAGCACCGGCATCCCGTGACGGCGCCCGATGCTGAACAACTCAAAGAGCATCTTCAGAACGGCCTGATAGAAGTCCGGGGTGTAGGGTGGAGGCCTGAAGACCGATAGGGTGCCTCTCAGGATGTTCTTTACGGCGGAAGCCGGATTGGCGGCCAGCATGATGCCCACCGCCGAGCCCACGATAATGATTAACTCCGCGGGCTGCAGAAGAACGAGGATATTGCCGCGCTCCAGGAGGAATCCCCCCAAGACCGCGGAGAGCACGATCCCTATGCCGATGAGAACCAACATCCGTGTGATCCGGCCGCCGGAGACGCGCCGCGGCTCGTCAGAAAGCACTTATCGGCGGAGCGGTGAGCTTTTCGTGGATAATGGAGTGTTTATCTCACCCAAGGACCTTCCCATCGATGCCACGTCGCAACGATATCCATAAAGTCATGATCATCGGCTCCGGACCGATCGTTATCGGCCAGGCCTGCGAGTTCGATTATTCGGGAACACAAGCCTGCAAGGCCCTGCGGGGGGTGGGCTACGAGATTGTACTCGTCAACTCCAACCCGGCCACGATCATGACCGACCCAGGTATGGCCGATATCACTTACATCGAGCCGCTCAACCTGAAGAGCATGGTTCAGATTATCGAAAAGGAGCGGCCCGACGCCCTGCTGCCGAACCTGGGCGGACAGTCGGGCCTGAACCTCTGCTCGGAGCTGGCACGCGCCGGCGTGCTCGAAAAGTACGGCGTGAAGGTGATCGGCGTGCAGGTGGACGCCATCGAGCGCGGCGAGGACCGCATCGCCTTCAA
>JBHGAV010000045.1:0-36366 GCA_041946685.1 Bryobacteraceae bacterium
ATGTAGTGGCGGGCGTCGTCGTAGACGATTTGGACGCGCCGGTCCAGGTTGACGTTGTAGTTCTCGCGGGCGAAGAACCGCGCGGCGGCCAGCGGAATGAGCGGCTCTATCTCGCAGATGACAATCTTCTCCACGCTTGGGTAAAGCACGAAGGAGCCCGCCGTCACGCCCGCGCCGAAACCCACGACCAGCACCGTGCGAGGATTGGGATGCAGGAGCGCCGGGAAGTGGCCGAGCATCCGTTGCAGCCGCATGTCGTGAGGCTCGGTCGACGCCTCCACCTTGCCGCTTACGTGGAACAGGTTTCTTCCATCCGGCCACTGCGTAACGGCAACCGACGCGTTCATCCCCTCCCCCGTGTAGAGAATCCGCGAGCTGCCCGTGGAGGTGAGCGACTGCCTGCCATAGGCAACCACCTGCCAGGGAAGGCCTGCCACGCTCCGGGCCAGCAGACCGACGACTCCCATCGAGGCCACCAGCAGCGCCGCGCAAGCAAGCCGGAGGGCAGGAGTAAGAGTCAGCAGCCAGCCGGTGAGAGCCAGCAGCGCGGAGAAGGCTACGATCGCGATCAATACCCTCTGAGACCCCTGGGTACCAAGCCGCGGGATGAATAGCACGCTGACAAGCAGCGCACCGAGGATCGCGCCGACGGTGTTGGAGGCGTAAACCCTGCCGACCAGCCGCCCCGGGTCCTGGCCGCGCGCGGCCACCGCCGCCAGCGCCAGCGGGAAACTCGCCCCCCACAGGAAAGCCGGAGGCAGGGCGGCCCACAGACATCGCACCAGGTCGACTTGGAAGATGGTCCAGGGGTCGGAGGTCAACGACGGATTGATCGGCCAAAAGGGAAGGCTCCGGGCGATCATGAAAGCGGTCCAGGCGATGGCGCCCGCTAAACCCAACTGGCATAGGCCCAGCGCCAGGCGCGGACGCTGAAAGTCCCGTGCCCAGAGGGAGCCGGCGCCGCTGCCAAGCCCGATCCCGAGCAGAAACACGGCGAGAATGATGGAAAACGTGTAGACGGTCGCTCCCAGCATCAGAGACAACTGCCGTGTCCAGATCACTTCTGCGCCGAGGGCGGTGAGCCCGGATAAGGCGATCGCCAGGTAGATCGTCCAGGAGCCGCCGGAAGCGCGGCACGATTCCGGCTCCGGGTGTGTGGGGGGCGTCGAGTGCGGCGCCAGGCGCGACAGGGCCAAGCCCAGCAGCGCGACGGCGACATTGATGGCCACGGCGCTCCAAGTGGCCACCGCCATGTCGTGGACGCGGAGCAGATAGAAGCCAGCCACCAGGCAGCCCGCGACGGCACCCGCCGTGTTGCCGCCGTAAAAGAAACCGAGCCAGGATACGCCCCTGGGGGTGGTCTCGACCCACCGGGCGATGGCGGGCAACGTGGCGCCCATCAGTATGGTGGGCGCCAGCAGGCAGGCCGCGCACACCAGGCCACGCAGCAGGAGACCGGTGAGACCATAGCCCACGGCAGCGGCGTACAGCCGTCCCACATAGGGCACGCCGTAAAGGATCAGGACTCCGCAGATCGCGATCCCCAACTCAAGCAGGCCGTAGACCCTCAGCGGGTGCCAGTTTGGCGAGACCAAACGGGGCAAGAGGAGGCTTCCCAGGCATAGCCCCCCCATGAAGGTGGCGAGCAGCACCCCCAGGGATATTGCCGAGGAGCCGATCACCAGTTCGAGCAATTGGTACCAGACGATCTCGTAGATCAGGGCCGCGCATCCGCTGCCCACGAAGAGCAGCAGCAGGGAGGGGAGAAAACGGTTCAGGGCGACAGGGGCGCTCTCCCCCACGGTATCTTGTTCAATCATCACCAAAGACCGGCCCGAAAGCGGGACTACCCGAGATTATAGACGGTTCGGCCTCCGGGACCGAAGCCGGTCCTGTATAATTGAAAGTGGGTGTCGAGCGCCATGAGTGGGCGAAAGCCCACTTTTTTGTTGGCAGCCGGAGCCTGGTGAAGATGAGAGACGCAATTCTGTCCAAAGTCCGAGAGATTGCCCGGAGGGTGGGAGATTCCGAGGGAATCGAGGTGGTGGACGCGGAATTGGCGGGCGGCGGCAGGAGCAGGCTGTTGCGAATCACGATTGACAAGCCCACGGGTGTCACGCATGCCGATTGTGAGCTGGTTTCTCAGCAGGTGGGCACGATTCTGGACGTGGAGGATGTGATGCCCGGGGGAAGCTACACCCTGGAGGTTAGCTCGCCGGGCGTCGAGCGCAAGCTCCTCCGGCCGGAAGATTATGTCCGTTTCCAGGGCAAGCGAGCGAAGATTGCATTGAGGGAGCCGGTGGAGAACAGGCGCCACTGGGAAGGCGTACTGGCTGGGTTCTCCGGCGGTGTGGTGACCCTTGAGCCGTCGCCCGGCCGGAGGGTCGACTTCCGGCTGGAGCAGATCCAGAAGGCGAACCTCAAGTTCGAGTGGTGATCCCGCGGACAGGACGGAAAGAGGTAACGGTTTGGGAACGATCTATCAGTCCATCGAAATACTGAGCAAAGAGAAGGGCATCGATCCTCAGATCGTACTGGATGCGGTGAAAGATGCCATGCTCGCGGCCGCGCGCAAGCATTTCCACACGGAAGAAGAGATGGTCGCGGACCTGGACCGGCAGACGGGTGCGATCCAGATCTATGCGGTGCGCAACGTTGTGGAAAACGTGGAGAATCCCGCTGTCGAGCTGACCCTTGAGCAGGCCAGGCGCATCGACCCGGCGGCCGAGGTGGGCGGCCAGGTGCGCATTCCAAAACCGACGGACCTGCTGGGACGAATCTCGGCTCAGACCGCCAAGCAGGTCATACTGCAGAAGGTGCGCGAGGCGGAGCGGGAGACAGTGTATCAGGAGTACTCGGACCGGGTGGGCGAGCTGGTCCATTGCACGGTGAAGCGTTTCGAGGCTGCCGACATCGTGGTGGACCTTGGCAAAACCGAGGCTCGGATACCCAAGAAAGAACAATCCAGGCTCGAGAGCTTCAGCGTGGGTGAGAGGATCCGTTGCGTCATCCGCAGCGTCGAGAAGACCGGCAAGAATGCGGGGCTGGTGGTGTCGCGCGCGGCGCCCGAGCTGGTCATCCGGCTGTTCGAGCAGGAAGTCCCCGAGATCTACGACAACACCGTGGTCATCAAGGCATGCGCGCGCGAGGCGGGCGAGCGGACTAAAATCGCCGTCTTCAGCCGCGACCGGGACGTGGACTGTGTGGGCGCGTGCGTCGGGATGAAGGGCATGCGCGTGCAGTCCATCATCCGCGAATTGCGCGGCGAGAAGATCGACATCATCGAGTACTCCGACGATCCGGTCGTCTTCGCCACCCACGCCCTTAGCCCGGCCAAGATCTCGCGCGTAACGATTCTGGACGCGGCCGAGCGACACATGGAAGTCATTGTCGACGACTCCCAGCTCTCTCTCGCCATCGGCAAGAAGGGCCAGAATGTGCGGCTCTGCGCCAAGCTGATGAACTGGAAGATCGACATCAAGAGCGAGGAGGAGAAGCGCCAGGAGGTCGAGTCGGCGATGGCCGCCCTGGTCGTCCCGGGCGCTCCTGTGTCGGCGCTCATCGACCACGGCCTGACCGAGAAGACAGTCGAGAAGCTGGCGGAGGCCGGGATCGGGACGGTGGAGGCGCTGGGATCCATGACGCCCGAGCAACTGGAAGAGATCCCCGGCATCGGGCCGCGGATGGTGGAGCGCATCCAGATTGCGGTCAACAGCTACTATCAGCAATTCGAGGAAGCGCTCGGCAGCGGCCCGCAGGAAGCCACGCCCGCGCCGCCGGATGCCTCATCCGCCGGGGGGGAGGAGACCTCCGGCCTGCCACAGGACGCGGTTGCCCAGGCTGCCCCGGAGCAAGAAACCGCTCCTGGGGGCGATGCGGCGCCCGCGGATGAATCTGATACGATAAAGGACGCGGACTGAGCTGCGGGGGAGGAGTCGTGTCTCGCCTTGATGCAGGCCCTGGAGCGCGGGAGGACTCTCGTGCCTCCGCGGCGGCGCGGAGACAGTCGGCGTAGCAGGTGCTATGGGTAAGATCCGAATCAACGAGCTGGCTCGCGAGTTGGAGGTGAAGCCGAACCGGCTCTTGGAGTTGCTGCCGGAATTCGGGGTCACCGAGAAGAAGACGCACTCCAGCTCGGTTGAAGATGAGGTTGCTGACGCTCTCCGGCGGCACTTTGGCCTGCTACCGGAGGAGCCGCAAGAAGAGGCCGCCCCCACTGGCCCGTCGGTCGAGATGGCTCCACCGGAGGCGCCGGAGCCGGAGCAGGCGGCGGGCCCCGCTCAGGCACCGCCCGGTCAGCCTCCGACCGTCCCGGCGCCGCCCGAGATCAGGGAACAGCCTACAGCCGGGACAGCGGTTCCCGTTGAGGGCTTCCTGGCAGCTCGTGGGGCACCCCAAAAGCTTAGGCCACCGCTGGCCGGAGTCAAACCGGCGGTGGAGCCGCCGTCTCCCCCTCCTCCACCGGCCGCAGCCGCTCCTGCCCGGCCCGTGTCTGTCCCGGCTAAGCCGGTGCCTGCGGCACCCAGACCGGGCCAGATTCTCTCGGGTCCGCGGCAGCCGCTTCCGGCCACCGTGGTCGAGGCGCCACCAGCCGCTCCATCCGTCCCGGAGCGCACTGCTCCGGCTGCGATTCCGCACCCTCCGGCGGCTCCTGCGCCCCCGAGGCCTCAAGTCCGCGCCACTCTTGCCGGGCAGCCAGCGGCTCGCCCCGTGGTGCCTCCGCGTCCCGACCTGGTTGCACGGCTCACACAGCCGCGGGCCGTGCCGGGCCAGCCGCAGCCCAGAGTAGCAAGGCCGGCCTCGGCGCCGATCCCAGGGCAACCCATCTACCGGGGTCCGATTCGTCCAGGACAGACCATCCGTCCGGCGGGGCTCGCCGCCAGAACTGCCCGAGGCAAGACTACTCATCCCACTTCCGCGGGCCGGATGGAGGCGCCCGCCGTCGCCCCGACCGACCAACGGCGGCCAGGAGAGCGGAGGCCAGTGAAGGCTGCCGGCCGGGAACGCCAGGTCGACCGCGAGGAGAAGGTTCTCCGGCCTGCGTTCCGGCGTGAGCAGGAGGCGGCTGTCGCCGTCAACAAGCAGATCACGATAGCCGAAGGCGTGACGGTCAAGGAACTGTCCGAGAAGCTTGGACTGAAGGCCAGCCTGGTCATCAAGAGACTGTTTGAGCGCAAGATTTTCGCCACGATCAATCAGACATTGGACGTGAAGCTGGCCGAGGATATCGCGCGTAGCTTCGGCGCCATGGTCGATACGGTCAGCTTCGAGCAGGAGGCTGTTCAGGAAGTCGCGGACGCCGAAGTCGAGAAGGACTTGATGAAGCGGCCGCCGGTGGTTACGGTCATGGGGCATGTGGACCATGGCAAGACGTCCCTGCTAGACGCCATTCGCGAGAGCAACGTGGCCGAGCGGGAGGCGGGAGGGATCACGCAGCACATCGGCGCCTACAGCGTGGAGAAGGACGGCCGGCGGATCGTGTTCATCGACACCCCCGGACACGAGGCCTTCACGCGCATGCGGGCTCGCGGGGCAAAAGTCACCGACATTGTGGTGCTGGTGGTGGCCGCCGACGACGGCGTGATGCCGCAAACGCTGGAGGCGATCGACCACGCCCGCGCCGCCGGCGTGCCGATTGTGGTGGCCATCAACAAGATCGATAAGCCGGATGCGCAACCGGAACGCATCAAGCAACAGCTTGCCGACCGCGGCCTTCTGCCGGAGGAGTGGGGCGGCGACACGGTGGTCGTCCCCGTGTCGGCCAAGGCGAAGCAGAACCTGGATCTCCTGCTGGAGATGATCCTGCTTGTCGCCGACATGCAGGATCTCAAGGCGAATCCAGACCGACCGGCCATGGGGAACGTCCTGGAGGCGCAACTCGACCGCGGGCGCGGCCCGGTCGCGACGGTGCTGGTGCAGAACGGAACGCTCTCGGTCGGAGATTACTTCATCTGCGGCTCGGTTTTCGGCAAGGTCCGCGCAATGTACGACGACCGTGGCAATCAGGTTCGCAGCGGCGGCCCTTCTACTCCGCTCGAAGTGCTGGGCCTGGATTCCCTGCCCGAAGTCGGGGACACCTTCCAGGTGGTCACGGATACGGCCAAGGCCAAGCAGATCGTCATTTACCGGGAGGCCAAGGCGCGCGAGCAGGCCATGGCGCGCACGACCCGGCTGACCCTGGATCAGCTCCACGAGCAGATCAAGACCGGCGAGATCAAGGAGCTCCCCCTGATCCTCAAGACCGACGTCAGCGGCACGGCGGAGGTGCTCAGCGATGCCCTCCAGAAGCTGTCCAACGACAAGGTGCGCATCCGCACCCTGCACTCCAGCGTCGGCGCCATCACCGAGACCGATGTGCTGCTGGCATCTGCTTCCAACGCCATCATCATCGGCTTCAACGTGCGGCCTGAGAGGAACGCTTCTCAACTGGCGGAGCAGGAGAAGGTGGATATCCGGCTCCACACCATCATTTACGAATTGGTGGACGAGATGAAGCGGGCCATGGCCGGCTTGCTCGAGCCGGTGTACAAGGAGGTTTACCGGGGCCGCGCCGAGGTCCAGGAAGTCTTTCACATCAGCAAGGTCGGAAACGTCGCGGGCTGCCGGGTGCAGGATGGTCTGGTTACGCGGGACAGTGCGATTCGGCTCCTCCGCGACAACACGGTCGTCCACACGGGCAAGATCAGCTCTCTGCGCCGGTTCAAGAACGACGCCAGCGAGGTAAAGAGCGGCATGGAGTGCGGAATCTCGCTCGAGAATTTCGGCGACTTCAAGCCCGGTGACATTCTCGAGGCCTTCGTGACGGAGCGGGTTGCGGCGGAGGCTCTGGTCTAGGAAGGAGGCCTGGCGGAACCTCGCGGGCTGTCCTGCCAATGGCGACCATCGGAGTCCTCACTCTTGAGCTGCGGCTGGAACACTCCCGCTCCCTCAAGGACAAGCGTCACGTCGTGCGGGGCTTGAAGGACAGGCTGAGACAGAAGTTCAACGTCTCGGTCGCGGAGATAGACTACCAGGACCTGTGGCAGCGGGCGCTGGTCGCGGCGGTGACCGTGTCGCCGGACCACGAGTACGCCCGCAAGCTCCTCGAATCGGTGGAGAAGGAAGCCTCGTGGCTGTTGGGCGCGGATCTGGTGGGCGCGCAGGTCGAGTGGGTGGAGTAGCGGAGAATGGATGAGCATCGTTCCCAGCGAGTGGCAGAGGCCATCCGCGAGGAACTTGCCGAGATCATCGGTTACGAGATGGCCGACCCGCGGATCGGGGAGGTTGACGTGACCGAAGTCCTGGTGTCCCCGGACATGAGGCACGCCCGGGTCCGGCTGCACCTGGGCGGAAGCGAGCAGAGCCGCGAGAATACGATGCAGGCCCTGGACGGCGCGCGGCATTATCTGCGGCGTGAACTGGCGGGGCGGCTTCGCCTGTTCCGCTTTCCCGAGCTGCTGTTCGAGGCGGACCTGGGCACGGGAGACGAGAAGCGGCTTGAACAACTGCTCCGGCGGGCGCGAAAGGGGCGGGCGAAAAGCGGCGGCGGGGCACAAGAAAGTACGTTGTAATGAAACAACTTGTGGTACTTTTGTTATTAGCCGCAAGCCTTCTCCAGGCCGGCGAGCTGCTGCGGCTCGAGGACAGCTTCGACGCGATGGGGACCACGTTCATCGTGATCGCCTACGCGGAGGATCAGTCAGTCCTGGAACAAGGCGTGGAGGCCGCCTTCGGCGAGGTAAGACGCCTGGATCGCGTGCTGTCGAACTACCGATCCGAGAGCGAGTGGAGCAGGATGAATCGGGAAGCGGCCCAGAGGCCGGTCGAGGTCTCGGCGGAGCTGTTCTCGCTGCTGGAGTATTGCGCCGAGATCAACCGCCAAAGCGAAGGAACGTTCGACATCAGCGTAGGGCCGTTGATGCGGGTCTGGGGCTTCTTCCGGGATACGGGGCGGTTGGCTACCAAGGCGGAAGTCGCCGGCGCGCTGGAAAAGGTCGGCTTTAAGAAGGTCGTGCTGGACGCTCGGACCCGGACGGTCCGGTTTCTGAAGCCGGGGATTGAACTTGACCCGGGCGGGATCGGCAAAGGCTATGCCGTCGACCGGATGGTCGAGAAGCTGAAGGAACAGGGAGTTGAGTCGGCCTTGATTTCCGCGGGCAGCAGCAGCATCTACGGCCTCGGAACGCCGCCCCAGGACACAGGGTGGACCGTGAAGATCCGGCACCCCCGGTCCTACAAGGAGACGGTGACCGAGGTGAAGCTGAACAACGAGTCCATGTCCACTTCGGGCGACTACGAGAAGTTCTTCGAGGTGGACGGGAAGATGTACAGCCACATCATGGATCCACGGACCGGCTACCCCGCCAAAGGGGTGTTGTCGGTCTCGGTGACGGCTCCCAGGACGCTCACCAGCGAAGCCTGGACCAAGCCGTTTTTCATACAGGGCCGCGACTGGGCAGTGAAGAACAGGCCGGCCGGACTCCGCGTATTTCTTTGCGAGGATGGAGCGAAACTAGCATGCGCGTGGCTCCAATGAACAGCCGTTTTTTGGACGCCTGCCGCCGGCGGCCGACAGACGTGCGGCCCGTGTGGTTCATGCGGCAGGCCGGGCGATATCTCAAGCCGTACCGCGAGATTCGAGCCAAGCACGGGATTCTCGAGATCTGCAAGCGCCCCGATCTGGCGGCGGCCGTAACCCTACAGCCCGTCGAGATCCTCGACGTGGACGCGGCGATCATCTTCGCCGACCTGTTGTTGCCGGTCGAGGTCATGGGGCTGAAGCTGCGGTTTGCCGCCGGCGAGGGCCCGATCATTGACAACCCGGTGCGCACGTCGGCGGATGTGGACAGCCTCTCCATCTCCAACGCGGACGACCTCGGCTACGTGGGCGAGTCGATCCAGATCGTTTCCAGGGCGCTGGCGGGCAAGGTGCCCGTCATCGGCTTCGTGGGCGCACCCTTCACGGTGGCCAGTTATGCTATCGAAGGCGGCGCGTCGCGGACCTTTCTGCGCACCAAGCAGATGATGTACTCCAACGAGACGCTCTGGCGCCGCTTGATGGGCAAGCTGGTGGACGTGCTGGGGCCGTTCGCCCTGATGCAGGTGGCTTCCGGGGCGAGGGCGATCCAGGTGTTCGACAGTTGGGCGGGGGCTCTCAGCCCGGACGACTACGTACGTTTCGTGGCGCCCTACTCCCGCGCTTTGATCGAGAGGATTCGATCGAGCGGGGTGTCGGTCATCCACTTCGGCACGGGTGCGGCGGGATTCTTCCGCGAGCTTCACGCGGCGGGCGGCGACGTGATGGGCGTGGACTGGCGCGTCAACATCGACCAGGCGTGGATGGACATCAGCTACCGCTCGGCGGTTCAGGGAAACCTCGATCCTGCTGCGCTCTTCGCGCCGCTCCCGGAGTTGAGGGCGAAGGTCGCAGAGCTATTGAAGAGGACAGGGACGCGGCCAGGCCACATCTTCAACACGGGCCACGGAATCCTGCCGGAGACGCCGGTGGACAACGTGAAGGCCGTGGTGCAGATGGTTCGCGAACTGCGTCCATGAAGCAGGCAGTCCTGCTGCTTGCCCACGGCGCTCCCGACCGGCTCGAAGATGTGGAAGAGTACCTGTCGCTGGTCCGAGCGGGCCGGCCACTGGCTCCGCATCTGGTCGAGGAGATCAAACAGCGCTATGCCGCCATCGGCGGGGGCTCGCCGCTCACGGCCAGAACGAACGAGCAGGCGCAGGCGCTCCAACAGCGGCTTGCCGGAGAAGCGCGCGTCTACGTCGGCATGCGCAACTGGAAGCCCTCGATCCGCGACGCTATGGAGCAAATCAGGGCCGACGGCGCCGGGCGTATCGTGGCTTTGTGCCTGGCGCCTCAATACTCGAAGCTGAGCGTGGGCCTGTATTTCCGCCGCACGCAGGAAGCCAGGGTCGAGCTGAGCGTGGGCGCGGATGTGGTCTGGACCAAGAGCTTCCATGCCCATCCGCTGCTGATCGAGGCCTTTGCGGAAAAGCTGGCGCCCTTGCTCCCCCGCCAGAAAGTCCTGTTCACGGCACACAGTCTACCCGAGAAGATTCTGGAAACCGCCGACCCGTACGACGCCGAGACGCACGCCACCGCGCGAGCCGTGGCCGTGCGCGCGGGCCTCTCTGAATGGGATTTCGCCTACCAGAGCCAGGGGCTGACCGACGACCGCTGGCTCGGTCCTACAGTCGAGTCCGCTTTAGACCGGTACGCGAGCGAGGGCGTGACCGAGGTGGTCCTCCATCCTATCGGGTTCGTCTCGGACCACATCGAGATTCTCTACGACGTCGATATCCTCTTTCGCGGATATGCCGCCCGGCGCGGAATCCGCCTGGTTCGTCCCGCATCGCTGAACGACTCGCCTGCATTCATCTCGGCGCTCGCGGCCGTAGTCCGGGAGAAGCTCGCGGATGTCTGAACCGGCTCCCGTCGTGATCATCGGCGGCGGCATCTCCGGGCTTTCGGCCGCTTACTACCTTGCCAGGGCCGGCATCCCACCCACGCTCGTCGAACGCAGGCCGCGCCTGGGGGGCGTGATTCAAACCGAAACCGTCGAAGGCTGCGTGGTCGAAGCCGGCCCGGACAGTTTTCTCTCTGCCAAGCCCGCGGCTTTGGAGCTGATCCACGAGCTGGGAATGGGGGGCGAGATCATCGGTTCCAACGACCACCTGCGGGTGACCTACGTCCGGCGGAAGGGCCGACTGACGCCGCTGCCGGACGGACTGATGCTGATGGTTCCGACCCGCATCCTGCCCATGGTCACAACGCGCCTCGTGGGCTGGCCCACCAAGATCCGCATGGGACTGGAGTGCCTGCGGCGTCCTTCCGGCAAGCCGCGCGAGGACCGCTCGGTGGCCGATTTCATACGCGACCACTACGGACAGGAGGCGGTGGACTATCTAGCCGAGCCCCTGCTGTCGGGCGTCTACGGGGGCGACCCGGAGCAGCTCAGCATCTCAAGCGTGCTCACGCTCTTTGAAGAAATGGAGGCCAAATACGGGAGCCTGTCGCGAGGGGTGCTGGCGGCGCGCCGCCGGGCGCGGCCGTCCGGAAAGAAGGCCCCGCTGTTCCAGACCCTGCGGTCGGGACTGGGCTCCCTGATCCGGGCTCTTCAGCAGGCGGCTGCTCCTTGCGTGATCACGGAGGAGGCGCTGGCAATCGAAAGGAGAGACGGCCGGTTCGTGATCCGGCTTTCGGCCGGTGAACTGGAGGCGGATGCGGTGGTGCTGGCCTGCCAGGCATACGAAGCGGGCGGACTTCTGGGCTCCATCGATGCGGACCTTGCCGGGTTGCTTTCCTCCATCCAGTACAACTCCTCGATCACCGTTTCGCTCGGCTACGACCGCGGATCGTTCGACGGCCCGCAGAACGGCTTCGGATTCCTGGTCCCCAAGAAGGAACGGAGGCGCCTGGTGGCCTGCACTTGGGTGGGAACCAAGTTTCCCTACCGCGTCCCGGAAGACAAGGTCATGTTGCGCTGTTTCCTTGGCGGCACCTCGGACGAAAGCGATGAGGAACTGATCGGAGGGATTCGGGAAGAGCTGCTCGAGATCATGGGCGTAAGAGCGACGCCTTCGTTCTGGCGCGTCAGCCGTTGGCCCCGATCCATGGCACAGTACACCGTTGGGCACCGCCGTCGCGTGGAGGCCATCCAGGAGCGGGTCAAGGCCGTCTCCGGCCTGTACCTGGCAGGCAACGCCTACACGGGCATCGGCGTCCCCGACTGCGCGCGCATGGGCAAGCAGGCCGCCGAGGCGATTGTTCGAGCCCCGGCCAGGTAACCCCGGCGCTCCGGCAGAGCGCGCCAAATCAGGGTTTGACATACAGCCATATGCGTGGTATGGTTTTCCATATGAAGACCACGCTCAACATCGACGATGCCGTGATGGCTCGGCTCAAGCAGGAGGCTGCCAAGCGGGCATGTACCATGTCCGAACTGGTGGAGTCCGCCCTGAGGCTGCTGCTGCAGCCGCCCAAGAGCCGGAGGGGACTGCCGCCGTTGCCCACATTCAAGAGCGGCGGAAGCCTGGTCGACATCGCCGACCGCGAGGCGTTGTACCAGGCGATGGAGGGCAGGTAGTGTTCGTCGTCGACACCAATGTCCTTGTTTACGCTGCCGACGAGGATTCCCCGTTCCACGCACGCTGCCGCGGACTGCTGGAAGGCTGGCGGGCCCAGCCCTCGGCCTGGTACCTGACGTGGGAGATTCTCTACGAGTTCCTGAGGGTGAGCACTCACCCCAGAATATTCCGGAGACCCTGGCAGTTGTCGGTGGCCTGGTCTTTCGTCGAGGCTGTTCTCGCGTCGCCAGGCCTGGGAATCCTCGTACCCGGGGATCGCCACAGGCAGGTGGCGGCGTCGGTGGTTCGAGAAGTCCCGCATCTGGGCGGCAACCTAGTGCATGACGCCCACACCGCAATCCTGATGCGCGAGCACGGCATCGGGCGGATCTACACTCGGGACACCGATTTCCACCGCTTTCCCTTCCTTGAGCCGCTGGACCCGATGGTCTGAGCGGACGCCCAGTCCATCATCGCGCAGGCCGCTTTGCGGCCATGACGACCATAACACCCGCGGAACCGATCTCAAAGCGGTCCACGTTGTGCTTCAACTGGAAGGGACGGCCGATCTTCGCCTCCGGGTAGAACGGCAGCAGGAAGTTTTCGATGAGGAAATCCAGCACCGCTCCCCGGGCCGAGATTCCGGAAATGGTCACTTGCTGGACGGTGACCGTGGCCTGTCCCCGCGCCGAGTGAATTCCCGCGACGGCGCGAATCGGTCTTTCCCCGGAGAGAAACCAGCGCAGCAACACATTGGGAGGAGGTCCCTTCAGCTCCCGGATCTTGAGGAAATCGATCAACGCCGAGCCCGTGGCAAGAGCGGGAGCTAGTTCGAGCTTGGGGCTTCTCAGCCCTTGCGGCACCTGCTCGGCAACCTGCTGCCGGGCGTACGCATTCAGTTCTTCGAGGCTCAGCCAGATGCGCTCGCCGGGCGCGGCCCGGTCTTCCTCGATCATTTCGATCTTCCGGCGCGCGCTCTCGTAGTCGGCGCCGGCCGCCAAGAGGACCCCAGCCAGGAGAAGTGCGCCGAGTATTCTTGCCACAATCTGATTCTAGTGGAGCCGCGCCGCCGGACGATACAATGGGCGCATGAGGGCGCTGAGGTCGGGAGTCTTGCTGGCCGTTCTCGCGGCGCCGCTCGGCGCTCAGGTGTCCGTGATTGGCCGGGTTGTCGACGAGAACGGCGCGGCCGTGCCGGGCGCGCGGGTCGAATTCAGGACCGCGGCCCGCTCGCAGACGCCGTTCTCGATTTCCGACATTCAGGGGCGGTTTCTCCTGGAGCTCGACGAACCCGGGGAGTATTCCATTCGCGCGCAGAAAGAGGGCTTCTTCGTGGTTGAGGGAGCCCCGACAAGCTTCGCTCTGGGGCCGAACGAAGTCAACGTCACCCTGAACCATCTCCAGGAGCTCTCCGAGTCGATCGACGTGGTCTACTCACCTCCGGCCATAGACCCGGCGCGGACATCCGACCAGAAACAACTTAACAACATGGAGATCCTGGCGATCCCGTACCCGGCCTCGCAGGACGTGCGTAGCGCTCTGCCTATGTTCTCGGGGGTGGTGCAGGACACCCGGGGCTCGGTGCACTTCAACGGCGGCGCCAGCGATCAGGTCAGCTACGCTCTGGACGATTTCAACATCGCTGACCCGGCAACCGGCGCCTTTGAGGCCCGTGTCAGCATCGACGCGGTCCGCAGCCTGGACCTTGAAAGCGGCCGCTTCTCGGCCGGCACGGGCCGCGGATCGGCCGGTTCGCTGAA
Organism: Bryobacteraceae bacterium; assembly: GCA_041946685.1. Taxonomy (GTDB): domain Bacteria; phylum Acidobacteriota; class Terriglobia; order Bryobacterales; family Bryobacteraceae; genus JBHGAV01. The sequence continues at coordinate 13,821 of JBHGAV010000045.1, forward strand.
CCTGGGGACGGGGATGGGAGACGACCGTTACCGCTTCGGAGGGACGAACTTCGTGCCTAGCGTCAGCACACAGCGCGGCCTGATTCTCAGCAAGTGGACGCCGCGGCTCACGGTCTCCGGCCCGATCGTTCGCGGACGGGCGTGGTTCCACAACGGCTTTGACGCCTTCTATGACGTGGATACGATTCCGGAGCTGCCCCGGGGCGAGGACCGCAGCCGGAACCTGACGACCAGCAACCTCTCCCGCCTCCAGGCGAACCTGACTCCTGCCAACATTCTCACAGGCAGTTACCTGATTAACTACATCGACTCCGACTACCAGGGGCTCTCGTTCCTCAGCCCGCGGGAGACAACACTCCACCGGCGGCGCAGCCTCAATATGGCGACGGTGAAGGACCAGATCTACTTCCCCAGCGGCGTGCTGATCGAAATCGGCTTCGCGGCCGCCCGCGGAGTGGTGCGAGATAGTCCGCAAGGCACCCGCACCTACGTGTTCGCCCCGTCGGGCCGCAGCGGGAACTACTTTGTGGATCTGGCGCGGCACACGGACCGGCAGCAGTGGCTCGCCGGGATCTTCTTGCCAGCGTTGCAGGCGCGAGGCTCGCACCGGCTCAGGACCGGCGCCGATCTGCAGCGCTCCGGTTTCGGCCAGACCGTCTCCCGGCACGACTACCTGGTCCTGCGCAACGATGGTACCGTGGCGAGGCGGGTGTCCTTCATTGGAGATGGACGGCTTTCCAAAAGGAACTTCGAATCGGCGGTGTACGTCCAGGACAGTTGGACGCCACGCGACGGGCTTCTCTTGGAGTTCGGCGTGCGCACGGACTGGGACCAGATCGTCAGGACCGTCCTCATTTCGCCGCGGGTTGCCGCCGCCTGGTCTCCGTCATTCCTGAAGGACACGAAGCTGGCTGCGGGATTCGGCGTGTTTGGCGACGCCTTGAACATGCAGACGCTCACCATGCACCAGGACCAGTCAAGCTTGACCTCCTTCTACTCCCGCGACGGCCTTCCCATGGGGAAGGTGCAGCGGCTGGGGTTCGTGAGCGATGAGACCTCGCTCAAGGTTCCACGGGCACGCGTCTATAGCGGCAGCGTGGAGCGGATGCTGCCGCGGGGCTTCTACGGCAAGATCTCCTACCTGCGCAGGGTTGGCTGGCACGGCTTCACGTTCGTCGAGCCTCCCGGCGATCCGCGGCAGCCGCAGCTCGACTATGTGCTCTCCAACCGCCGCAGCGACCGCTACGACGCCCTGGAACTGAGCACACGCCGCACCTTCGCGGGCCGGTTCGAGTGGGTGACCAGCTACACCTATTCCAGGGCGCGGTCGAACGCCGTGATTGACTACAGCCTGGAGAACCCGGTGTTCAGCCACCAGGCCCCGGGACCCCGGGAATGGGACACGCCGCACCGGTTTCTCACCTGGGGATGGGCTCCCGTGCCCTCCAGCTGGTCTCCCCGCCTGTTTCGCCCGCTGCTGCGCGAGTTGGATGCATCTTACCTGGTGGAGACTCGCACCGGGTTCCCCTTCAGCGTAGTGACGGAAGAGAACGTCATGGCGGAGCGGCCCAACCAGCGCCGCCTGCCGTACTACTTCAACATCAACCTTCACTTCGAGAAGAAGTTCCGCTTCCTCGACTACCTGTGGGCCTGGCGCTTCGGCCTGAACAACCTGACGAACCACGGCAATCCGAATGTGGTAAACAACAATATAGACTCGCCTTCCTTCCTGGCGTATGGGAGGGGCCAGCAAAGAGCCTGGAATGTGCGCCTTCGTTTTCTGGGCAGGAGATAAGACATGAGACTCTCAACTTCGATCATTCTTCTGTGCAGCGTGTACGCCCTGTACGGCCAGTCTGAAACGGCGAAGCGGCTGGATGCGGCAGCCGTTGTCTTTTCCGAGGTGATGGCGACGCCGGACAAAGCGATCCCGCAGCAACTGCTGGACAAAGCCTCCTGTGTGGTAGTGGTCCCCGGCCTGAAAAAGGGCGCGTTCATCGTGGGCGCCAAGTACGGCAAGGGTTTCCTTTCTTGCCGCAAGAGGGGCGGGACGGGCTGGACAGCCCCGGGATCGGTCCGCATCGAGGGGGGCAGCTTTGGGCTCCAGATCGGGGGCTCGGAGACGGATGTCATCATGCTGGTGATGAACGAGCGCGGGGCGCAGCGGCTGCTCTCCAGCAAGTTCACGCTGGGCGGGGATGCGTCGGTGGCCGCCGGGCCGGTCGGCCGCACCGCCACCGCGCAGACCGACGCGTACATGACCGCCGAGATTCTGTCCTGGTCAAGGTCGAGGGGCGTGTTCGCCGGGATAGCCTTGAACGGCGCAACCCTTCGGCAGGACTTGGACGACAATCGGGAACTCTACGGGAAGACCTTGGAGAACAAGGAGATCGTAGACCGGGAGGTCGCTGCGCCCAAGGCCGCCGAGCGCTTGATCTCGCTGTTCAACAAGTACTCGCCGCGCAAGGGTTAGAAGCGCCGCTCCAACGCCCACCGCCCCCCGGAGGGGCTGTGTATACTTGTTTCTGCATCGGAGAACGGAATGGAAAACTCGTCTTTGCCCCCCGTAGAGATGGTGATCAGAACCATGGCGGAAACGGTGGTGGCCAACGAGGCCTACTTCAGCCAACTGGACGGCGTGGTGGCCGACGGCGATTTTGGGTACAGTCTGGCGCGGGGCTTCTCCGCGGTCCTGGCCGACTTCGATCAATTCGACCGGGCCAGCATCGGGACGTTTCTGAAGAAGGTCGCCCTGGTCATCTCCAGCAAGGTGGGCGGCGCCAGCGGTCCGCTCTGGGGAACCGCTTTCCTGCGCGCTGCCTCGGTTGCGGGCGACAAGCAGACGCTCGCGCCGTCCGACGTGGTCGCCATGCTGCGGGCGGCCGCGGGCGGCATCCAGCAACGCGGCGGAGCCGTGCTCGGGGACAAGACGCTGCTCGACGCCCTGATCCCGGCCACCGACGCTTTGGAGGCCGCCTTGGGCGAGGAGGGAGCCGCCGCCGACCACGGTATTGGCGCGCTCCAGCGCGCCGCCGAGGCGGCCAGAAAGGCGGCCGAGGCAACCGCCGCAATGATAGCCAAGAAGGGCCGCGCCGCCTACACCGGGGAACGCAGTATCGGCTCGGTGGACGCCGGCGCGGTGGCCATCGCCGTGATTGCGGAAGGTATCAGCGCCGCGTGGCGTGAGCGTTACGCAGCAGGAAAGGAGCCGGCATGAAGAAGTTCGTCAATGATCCCAAGAAGTTCGTCCCCGAGATGCTCAAAGGTCTGGCCCTGGCCAACCCCGAGACACTCAAGTACGTTCCCGCCTACAACCTGATCATGCGGGCCGACGCCCCCAGCGACAAGAAGGTGTCGATCATTCAGGGCTCCGGCTCGGGCCACGAGCCGGCGCACGTGATGCTGGTGGGCCGCGGCATGCTCGACGCCGCCTGCCCGGGGGACGTGTTCGCCGGCCCGCCGGTGGACTTCGTGTACGAGACCTCGAAGCTGCTGAAGTCGGAGAAGGGCATTCTGCACCTCATCAACAACTACACCGGCGACCGGCTCGCCTTCGAGATGGGGCGGGAACTGGCCGAAGCCGACGGCCTGAAGGTCGAAACCGTGATCGTGGACGACGACGTGGCCGTGGACGGCTCCAGCTACACCGTGGGCCGGCGCGGCGTCGCCGGCAATTTCTTCGTGATCAAGGCCGTCGGCGCGGCCTCCGAAAAGGGGGCCGACCTGGCTACGCTGGCCGCGCTGGGCAAGCGCGTGAACAGCGTGACGCGCACCATGGGCATCGCGCTCACCTCATGCACGCCTCCCGCCAAGGGTGCGACGTTGTTTGAGATCGGGCCGGACGAGATGGAGGTCGGCATCGGCATCCACGGCGAACCCGGACGCCGCCGCGCCAAGATCGCGTCGGCCAGCGAGATCGCGGAGATCCTGGTGGACGCCGTGGCGGGCGACCTCCCCTATAAGAGCGGCGACAGCGTGGCCCTGATGATCAACGGCCTGGGCGGCACGCCGCTCGGCGAGCTGTACCTGCTGTACGGCTGCGCCCATCAGCTCTTGCAGGCCAGGGGCATCTCGGTGCGCCGCAGCTACGTGGGCGAGTACTGCACCTCGCTGGAGATGGCGGGCGCGTCGCTGACCCTGGTCAAGCTGGACGATGAGCTTTTTGACCTTCTGATGGCGCCGGCCGAAATCCCGAACCGGGTGTTCTGAGGCAGTCCGGGGAGCAGCCGCCGATACTGAGAAGGGGGGTTGTCTTCGCGTGGCTGTCAGAAGGCGACGCCAACCAGAAGATACAGACGGTTGAGTGATTCGCCTGAACTCGGCGTCACACGATCGGGGCCCCAGCGGGTGTAGCGTACAGTAGGGGAGAACCTGATCCGTCTCGCTCGAATCTCCAAGCCCCCGCCGGCGGTGAGACCGTAGATTGAACGCTTGTCTCCACCCGCTCCGTTCGGAAGCCGGAGCGTAGGCCCAGCGGCCAGGAACGGCCGAACCGAATGCGTTAACAACCTATATTTCACCAACGCTGGAAACTCCCACGGTTGGGCCCAACTCGACGAGCTCTTTCGAACCTGACCCTGCCAGGTAGTTGTGTACTTGTTCACGCGAGAGGAGGCGATGGCATTTCCCTCGATAGTGAAGCGCGAGGAGACACTCAGTTCAATCAGTGGGCCGAGCACCAGGCGTCCGGGACGCAAAGTGTCTCGGACTGTGATCGGTGTTCCATTGTATGGATCTGGAAACGTACGCGTAGTCGTCTTAGATCCGCCGGAGAGGTCGGGACCGATCACGACTCCTAGCGAGATCCTCCGGCCGAGCGGATGTGCATTGTCCGTGGGCGCGTAGCTGAAGCTCGTCAAGAGCTCGACCTGATCCGAACGGGTGCGGATGCCTGTGGACCAGGAGTCCTCTACCCAGCGGGTGTAACGCACCCTAGGGGCAATCGTAAGCCTTCGCCATGTCATCTCCAAGCCGGCTCCTGCGGTCACGCCGAGGCGGGAAGGACTAGATAGGTTCAGGTTGCCAGCCGAGCGAAAAGAAGGCCCGCCCTCCACGAGTGGCGTCAGCCCCCCTGAGGAGAACCTGTACCTGGCCAGAATGGGGAACTGCCAGGTCACGACAGTGGCAGGCGCATAACCAAGGACTGAGCCATCACTGGCGATGGTCACTCCTTGTCTGTAGTGCAGCGGCCTGTAAAGCGCCTCCGCCCCTATCGAAAGACGGGGGAGTAGGCGGACATCAAGCGAAGGCCCCACGAGATATCCGCCGGAATCCGATTCGAAGATCGTGGGAGGATACGGAGGATTCGGGATGTAACGCGCGTCAAAATCCGAGTTCGCGTGGCCACCAATTACGATTCCGAGGGACGCACGCTGGCCGAATGCAGGCAGCGCTAGAAGACTCAGGACGACGAGACAGATGGCTCCCTGCGCAGATCCGAACGTGCGACGGCCGCAGGAGAGCAGAGGCAGGTACTCCATATTATTCGACAAGCACATTGCACTTGTGGATGCGATAGAACGCAGGCGCCTGAAGGCACTTCACCTCCAGAGGTTGAATATCCGCCCACCCTCCTCTGCAGAGATCAAAGGCGTCGAAACCGTCGACTCTTCGCCGTCATGCAGCTCCAATTCGGTGCCGAATGACTCCAGGGCTCTGAGCACTCTAGGGGCTGCCAAAGCTCCACGGTCTAGGGTAACCAAACCAAAAGCACGGTAAGGGCCTGGTTGAAGATCCTCTATGAGGAACGATCCTCTCTTGTCCGTGTGGCCAAAGCGGAGCCCAGGTCCGTCGATTGGACCGTCGCGGGGTACGATCAGGTAATAGGCGCTGCCCGGGGCCCCACCTCCAGGTAGCGTAACCGCGCCCCTCAGCCGGGCGCCGCCACGTGCAAGGACAATCTTCAAGTCCAGGCCGCTAGAGCCAATCACCATGGGACTCCTCGTGATATCGCTGTCACCGTAGTGTACACTCCTCAGGTGTGTTCCGGATGGCGCCATCACATTGATTGTGTACCGGCCTGGGCTGCACCCCTCGAGCACAAAACTACCATCACTGCGAACGAAGGCACCGTAGCTGGGGCCCATCGAATCAAGGGTCGCAAGTCCGACGTGCAGCTTCGTGAAATCCACCTCAGCTGCGTCTTCGACAAGTATCGCCCCATTCACCGTCACTGGCGTCTGCATCTGTATCAGGACATCCACGACGTCACGGTCCACGACGGTCACAGGTGCGCGGCCAGCACTCGCATCCGCTCCTGTCCCGCCGTAATACACAACGCCATATTCCCCTGGTGCCACACCGGAAAACACGAACGTTCCATCTTGACCGAGCACACTGTTGCTGATGAGCAGCATTGCGGGTTCTTCGCCCGCCGGAAGGAGGTCAACTGAGGCGAACTCGGGTGGCTGTCCTCTATCTCCAATCAACTTGCCCCTCACAGAGTATGTTGAGACACGACGCACGACGATGTCAGTGTTTGACGCTTCCTCTCCTAGGCCGACTTGCACGCTGAGTGCCTCGCTGAGAGACGCAGCAGAGGGGTGGAACGTTGCCACCATGCGCCTCGCATTGCCATTGACCAACGGATTATGCACGTTTGCACTGTTGTCAAAGTCGCGCGGCCTGTAACGAACGTAATATCTGCCTGGCAGGAGGCCCCCGACTCGATACTGGCCCAAGTCGTTGATGACCACACCATCGACGATTGTGGTACGAAGAACACCGCCACGTGAGACTTCTGCCATGACCTGCACCATGCCACTGTCAACGCGCTCGCCGTCACTGTCGGTGACCCTTCCCGAGACTACGCCGTACGGCATCATTTGAACGTCCGCCTTGACCTGCTGCCCGTCGTCAATGTCGAGAATTGCTGAAGACTGAAACGGACTTGTCGCCCCGTAATTCGACGGTAAGTATCCCGCCTTGCTAGCCGACAGTTGGTACTGCCCCGGTGGCAGTGATTCAATACAGAATGCGCCGTTTGCGCCTGACACCGCTTTTTGGCGTAGCCGGGCATCGCCAGCCGGCTGCTGTTTGCCATTGTGGCTTTGGACTTCCGAAGACGCGGTGAAACCGAGGGCCAGCGTCGTCACCTGGACTTCCGCGCACTGAACCGCATGCTTGGACCTGTAGTCGATCACGCGCCCGGTGACGACGCAATCGCTAGATGTCTTTGGCTCCGCCCCGCCACAGCGGACTGCGCCGTGATTCAGCAATACGAGGAGTAGTGCAACACTCATCCGCCGTCGCATATTGTGCCACCCCGTAACAGTGCTGAAGCGCCCCGGCAAGGCCAGGACCTGTCTTCCCCTTCCCGGCTGCCGTCGGGCTGTGGATCAGCAATTCTAGTATTGGCAAGGAACGGGTCCCCACCTGTAACCGTTCTGGCTGGATTGATAGTAGTAGCGTGACGCACCGTACGTTTGAGTCGGATTGCCTGTGACTTGGCCCGGGTCAAATGCGTCACATTGCTGGCCTGAGAAACTCCCGGGCACTGCTCTGAAGTTATACCATCGATTGGGCGTTGAAATCACAACGATCCACCCTCTCGTATTCGCGGAGTTGGTCGTGTACCGAATTGTGCCCTGTCCTGCTACCCAGAAGTCAATGGGATACGCTCCCAGCCCCACCCCAAATGTGTGCGCCGCAGCCACCATGCACACGTAGCTGGCGAAGTTCTTGCACAAGTCTTCTGGGTGTCCGCTGCCCACCCCGCCGCCGGCCCAGGCACCTGACCAGCCGTACGGCGTGAAGGTAACACTATGAGCCATTGCCGGAGCAGCAGAAAGGCAGAAGACAACAAACACAACCCATGCTTTTCGCATCGGACACTCCTTTCCCTTGTCAAAACCACGCGTGCCCATCGTTCGTGCGATGTAGAGGAAATCCTCAGACCATCTGCGTTGGAGCACCTATTTCAGCAATAAGTATGTGACAGTATTGGCGCTGTGACAAGCAACTAGCGCAAGCGATTCTTGACATAGCGCAAGAGATTCTTGACATGACCGCAAGGGCCCGCGCTCACGCGCGTTGGGCGGCGGCTCTCCAGAGCGCCACTGGCTGGACGCGGATGCGCCGCATTTCGCGGCGGATCACGCGGTCCTGTTCAAGCTCGCCAAGGAGCCTGGAGACGTGGTACGAAGAAATGAGCAGCACCTGGCCAATCTCCTCCCTGTTCAGAGGCAGATCGAAACCCACCGCCGCACCCGGCCAGCGCCGGAGCAAAGCCTCGAGTCTCTCGCGACCAGTCTCAAAGCCAAGCTCAGTTATGCGGCAGCGGTGCCTGCCCATTTGCCTGCAAAGCACGCGCATCGCCTCCATGAGGAATCCCGGTTCACGTTCGAACCTTGCCCGGAATTCGGGCAAGCCCCAGCGTGCTATGCCGCAGTCTGTCACTGTCGTCGCCGTCTCAAGACACTCTTCGCCGAGGAGAGCGGCGTCAGCGCCGATCAGTTCTCCCGGAAAGGTGAGATCCAAGATAATCTGCCGCCCGTCAGCACGCACGTGAGTCAACTTTACTACACCTTCGACCACGTAGCACACGGACTTCGCGGGCTTGCCCTGGGCGCACAGGTCAATTCCGGCGTGGTATGTTTCCGGCGGGGGCAGCGCGATGGAGAGCCCTCGCTCGTGGGAAGTCTCAACGGACCTAGCCGACATGGATCCACTTCTCCGGCTTCGTCCTAGCGTTGTACTTGAAGAGGGGCGGGGTACGCCGCTCCCTCCGGTGGTGGCTCAGCCGGGAATCTGGAGACGCTGGGTGGTTGCCCTCCTCCCCCCCCCACGAAATGGCACGCGCCATCCCCCACAATAGGAGTCCAGCATACCGGGTCCCTTCTGGTCCTAATACTTACACAACTTCAGGCGCGGGTCAAGGCGACTGTCGGCTCCAATACTCCTAGAACGCCTAACAACTACTAGAACACTTGAATCAAACGGGCGCGTCGCTGACGATGGTCAAGCTGGACGACGAACTGTACGACCTTCTGATGGCCCCGGCCGAAATCCCGAACCGGGTGTTCTAGGGCGGCCTGTGGCCCGTAGCTCGTGGTGTGTGGGAACTACGGGCCACAAGCAACGAGCCACGGGCTATCAGAGCGGCCGCTACTCCTCTTCCTTGACCACGTTCACTTCGATCTCGGCGGACACTTCGCGGTGAAGTTTCACCGCCACCTTGTACTGGCCGAGCTGCTTGATCGGCTCGTCGAGGTGAATCTTGCGCCGCTCGATGGTGAAGTTCTGTTGCTCGAGCGCCTCGGCAATGTCCTTGGCGGTCACGGACCCGAACAACTGATCCTGCTCGCCGGCCTTCTGCTTGATGGTGACAGAAACGCCGCTCAGCAGCTTGGCCAGGTCGGCGGCGTCGCTCTTCTCCTTCGCCTCCCGGCGCAGGTGGGCCTGCCGCTCCTGTTCCACGATCTTCTTGTTGGCTGCTGTCGCCGGTACGGCCAAGCGCTTGGGCAGGAGAAAGTTGCGGGCATATCCGTCCGCCACCTTGACGATCTGGCCGCGGTCGCCCAGTTTCTCGACGTCTTCTCTGAGGATTACTTCCATGGCTCTCTCCTTACACCGCCGATGCGAAAGGCAAGAGCGCGATGTTGCGCGCCTGCTTGATGGCCTCGGTGAGGCGCCGCTGGTGGGGCGTGCATACGCCCGTGATGCGCCGCGGCGTGATCTTCCCCCGTTCCGAGATGAAGGCGTTCAATAGACGGACATCCTTGTAGTCGATGTCGTCGATCTTCTCCACGCAGAAGCGGCAAACCTTCTTGCGCCGGAAGTACTGTTTCTTGGTTCCCGCGATCGCCTTGTCACCGCCGGTGGGCCGCTGGGACGCGCTGAGGGGTCTTCTTCTCTGCTCTGCCATGGTCACTCCTTCTCCGTTTCCGCTTCGGGGACGCCCGGCACCGCCAGCATCTCCTCACCCACGGGAGCCTGGGGCGCGGGTCCGGCCGGGGCCGGCTTGCGGGCCGCCCGTTTCTCCCGCCGTTTCTTGCGCTTCTCGATCCTCTTCAGCTTCTCGTCGATCCTTACTGTGAGGAACTTCAGAACGAGGTCCGAGACGCGCAGACGGCGCTCAACCTCCTTGACGGCGTCGGGCGATGAGCTGAATTGAAACAGCACATAAAAACCCTCGTGCTGCTTCTTGACCCTGTAAGCCAGCTTGCGGATCCCCCACTTGTCGATCTTATCGACCGTGCCGCCCGCCGATACGATCAGGCTCCGAACCTGCTCGACGACCTGGTCGATTTCTTCCTCGGTCGCGTCAGGCTTGATGATGAACAACTCTTCGTAGATTCTCATTCTTCCTCAGTCTGTTGACCGCGGGCGCGACGATTGAACATCGCCATGGACTTTTCGACGCCCGCGGAAATTATGGACTCAACCGCTTGCGCCGCGTGGCTCAGCAGCTCGTCCAATTCCTCTCCCTGCGCCCGCCGGAACGGCGCGAGCACGAACTGGGCTCCATCCTCGACCCGATACCCGGCAATACCCAGCCGGATACGCGGAAAGTCGGTGGTGCCGATCGCACCGCTGACCGACTCGACCCCGTGGTGCCCCCCGGGGCTTCCTTTGGCCCGAATCCGCACGGCCGTCCAGGGCAGATCCAAATCGTCGTAGATCAGGATCATGTCCGCCGGGCTCGCCGCGAACTTTCCCAGAAGCGCCCGGACCGAAGCGCCGCTGCGGTTCATGTACGTCTGCGGTTTGGCCAGAAGCACCCTGGCTCCCGCGATCTCCCCCGCACCGACCAGAGCCTCCGCCTCCCGCCGCTTCACCCGGATTCCATGCTGCTCCGCCAGCCGATCGATGACCATGAAACCCAGGTTGTGCGGCGTATTCTCGTAGCGGCGGCCCGGGTTGCCAAGTCCCACCACCAGACGCCACGCGGAAGCCGCACCATCGCTTTCCGGCATACCACCCGCTCACCACAGGCCGTGAACCTCTTACTTCTTCTTCCCCTTCTCCTCGGCCTCGGCGCCCTCTTCTTCCTTCTTGCCCTTCTTGATCACCTCGGGCTCGGCGGCCGGCGCGGCTTCACCCTCCGCAGGAGCGGCGGCCTCGGGCTCAGCTTCGGCCCTCAGCGCGACCACATGGGCAACCACCGCATCGGCTGGCGAAACCAGCTTCATCGACCCGGACAGGACGATGTCCCCGGCCCGCATGGCGTCTCCCATCATCAGCTCAGTCACGTCAACCGTGAAATGCTCGGGAATGTCGTCCGGCAGACACTCGATCTCGATCTCGCGAGCCACCAGCTCCAGCAGGCCGCCCTGCTGCTTGACCCCTTTGGCTTCACCCTGCGTCTGCACCGGCACAGACACCCGCAGCCGCTTGGTGAGGTCGATCCGCTTCAGGTCGAGATGCAGCAGGTTCTCCTTGACCGGGTCAAACTGCCAGTCGACAATCATGACCGGAGTGGTTTCCCCTCCCTTGACGGAGACGTCAAAGATCGTGTTGTGCCCCGTGCTGCTGTGAAGGATCTTCAGGATTGTCTTGGGGTCCACGGATACGGCCAGCGTCTGCCGGCCGGAACCATAGACAACGGCGGGGACCAGCCCGCCTGCGCGCAACCGGCGCGCTTCGTTCTTTCCCCTCGATTCCCGCAGTTCAACGGGAACCGTGATGTTCTTCCTCATCTCATACTCCCTGTCCCGGGGCGCAGGTCCGATGGACGTGGGCTGCGTTGCCCGGCCGTATTCTCAAACAAATAACTTGCTGACTGATGTCTCCTCGTGGATGGACCGGATGGCGCTCGCCAGCAGCGGCGCCACCGACAGGCTGCGGATCTTCTTGGAGCGCAGCGCCCGCGCCGAAAGCGGGATGGAATTGGTGAAAACGACTTCCTTGAGCTTCGATTCCGCGATCCGCTCGACCGCCGACCCGCTCAGTACCGCATGCGTGGCACAGGCCGACACGCTGAGCGCCCCGTGATCCAGGAGCGCTTTGGCGCCCTTGACCAGCGTGCCCGCCGTGTCGATCAGGTCGTCGACCATTAGACAGTTGCGGCCCCTCACGCGCCCTACGATGTGCATCACGTCGGCCACGTTCATTTCTTCGCGGCGCTTGTCGATAATTGCCAGTGGGGCCTTGAGCCGCTTGGCGAATGCGCGCGCCCGCTCCACGCCGCCGGCGTCGGGCGAAACTACGGTCAGATTCTTGATCTCCAGGCCCTTGAAGTAGTCGATCATTACCGGCGCTGCGAACAGGTGATCCACCGGGATGTCGAAGAAACCCTGAATCTGCGCCGCGTGAAGATCCAGGGACAGGATCCTGTCGGCTCCCGCCCGCTCCAGAAGGCCCGCAATCAGTTTCGCGGAGATGGGCACCCGGGGCCGGTCCTTCCGGTCCTGCCGCGCGTATCCGTAGTACGGCAGGACCGCAGTGACGCGGTCGGCCGAGGCGCGCTTCAGCGCGTCGATCATCAGCAACAACTCAAGAAGGTGCCGCTCCACCGGCTTGCAGGTCGGCTGGACGACGAACACGTCGGCGCCTCGAACGTTCTCCTGGATCTGGACGTAGATCTCGCTGTCGGAGAACTGTTTCACCAGCGCGGCGCCCGGTTTGCAGCCCAGGCAAGCGCAGATCTCTTCGGAGAGCGCCCGGTTGGCCGTCCCCGAGAAGACGATACAGCGGTCCGGTTTCAACTGTCGTCGCGGCGGCTCTGCGGCGGCCATATCTCCTCAACCCGGTGAGCTCCAAGGCGTCGGCGCCAGAGCGCGCGGTAGCCTCGCCGGCTCACGAAGACAAAGGGATGAACTCCCATGTTGTGAAAATGCGGGAGGGCTTCCTCCAGTCTCTCCCGTTCGCGGAACATGCCGAACAACGCCGAACCGCTCCCGGTCAACATCGCTGGGGCCGCCCCAAGTCTCTGCAACTTCGCTTTGATCGACTTCAACTTCGGGTGCTGCCTGAAAACGATCTCTTCAAAATCGTTGCCGGCCAGCCCCGGGAAAACCCCTTCCGACACTCCCGCCAAATTGCGCCAAATGCAAGACTGGAAACTACTTATCATATTTGGTACAGCATCGTTTGTCAACTCCCGGCCCAGGGCGCGGTAGGCCTCAGCGGTTGAAACATGGATCGGCGGGACCACCAGCAGTCCTTGCCGTCGGGGCAAGTCCGGCAATGGATAGACTTCCGACCCGCGGCCCACGCCCAGCACCGTTCCCCCCAGCAGGAAGAGGGGCACGTCGCTGCCCAGTTCTCCCGCCAGCCGGATCAGTTCGTCCAGAGGCATCCTCCGCCCTGCCAGGACGGGCAGGGTTAGAAGGACGGCCGCGGCATCGCTGGAGCCGCCCCCCAGCCCCGCACCCATCGGGATGCGCTTGTGAAGACGGAACCCGGCTTTGCCGGCGACCCGCATGGCGTCCATGACCAGCCGCGCCGCGCGCAGAACAAGGTTGTCAGGGATCTCGGGGCTCGAGACCATTGCCACGGAAGTGCGACGGGCCGGCGTGAACTCGATATCCAGCACGTCTGCCAGCGAAATCGTCTGGTAGACCGTGCGCAACTCATGGAAGCCGTCGGGCCGCTTGTTGAGAACCTTGAGGCCGAGGTTGATCTTGGCGAGCGCGTTCACGCGCGCCCGCCGGGGGCCGGATGTCATCTGTCGTACTTGAGCAGCGAGAAGACGTCGTAGCCGGCCAGCTTCTCCCGGCCCTTGAGGAAATCGAGCTCGACCACGAAGCCCAGCCCGGCCACCCTTCCCCCGAGCTTCTCCACGAGGCGCGCCACAGCCGCGGCGGTTCCGCCCGTGGCCAGAAGGTCGTCCACGATCAGCACGCTCTGACCCGGCTGGACGGCATCCTTGTGCATTTCCAGGCTGTCTGTGCCGTATTCGAGCTGGTACTCTTCCCGCACCGTTTCCGCGGGGAGCTTCTTCGGCTTCCGGACAGGCACAAAGCCTGCGCCGAGCGCGTAAGCCAGCGCCGGCGCGAAGATGAAGCCGCGGGCTTCGACGCCCAGCACAAGGTCCACGCCGGACTGCGTGTAGCGCTCCTTCAGGGCGTCAATGACGGCCTTGAGACCGCCCCGGTCCTTGAGCAGCGTCGTGATGTCGTAGAACAGGATTCCCGGCTTGGGGAAATCGGGCACTTCGCGAATGAGTCTCTTCAGGTTCTCCATGGTTATCCGATGCGGAAGCCAACGTATTGTACCACCGGCGCCTCCAGTTCCTGGACGCCGCGCACATCCGACCAGCGCGGTCCTTTCCACAAGTGGCCGTTCAGCTCCTGGAGCGCCTCAAGCGACCCCACGGCGTAGACTTCGACGCTCCCATCATCCAGGTTCTTGGCGTAGCCCGTGAGGCCGAGCTGGCCGGCGATCCGTTCCACGAAGTAGCGGTAGCCCACGCCCTGCACGCGTCCGCGCACCAGGTAGCGCCGGGCTGTCTTCTTGCTCATGGAATATTCATCCTAACAAGTCGAGGCGCGTTAGAATCCTGGTTATGGCCTTCCCCATTCACCGCATGAGGCGGCTGCGCGCCACCGAGGCGCTGCGCAGCCTGGTTCGGGAGACTCGCCTGGCCCCTTGCCAGTTCGTGCTGCCGTTGTTCGTTTGTCCGGGTGAGGGCGTGCGCCGCGAGATCGGCTCAATGCCCGGCAATTTCCAGTTGTCGATCGACGAACTGGTTAAGGAATGCACAGAGGTCCGCTCGCTTGGCATCGGCGGCGTAATCCTGTTCGGCATCCCGGAGACGAAGGATGAAATGGCTTCGGGCGCCTACGCCGACGACGGCATCGTGCAGCGCGCCGTGCGCGCCCTCAAAAAGGAAGTGCCGCAACTGGTTGTGATCACCGACGTCTGCAACTGCGAGTACACCAGCCACGGCCACTGCGGCAAGGTGGTGGACGGCGACGTGGACAACGATCAGACGCTGGAGTGGCTCGCCAAGTCGGCCGTTTCGCACGCCCGCGCCGGCGCCGACATCGTGGCTCCCAGCGACATGATGGACGGCCGGGTCGCCGCCATCCGGGACGCGCTCGACGACAACGGTTTTTCGGGCACGCCGATTCTCTCTTATGCCGCCAAGTTCGCCTCGGTTTTCTATGGACCCTTCCGGGAAGCCGCCGAATCCGCCCCGCAGTTCGGCGACCGGCGCAGCTACCAGATGGACCCGGCCAACGGCCGTGAGGCGATGATGGAGATCGATCTGGACCTGGAGGAAGGAGCGGACATGATCATGGTCAAGCCCGCCCTGCCGTACCTCGATCTGATCCGCCGCGCCCGCGAGCGCTGCGATCTGCCCATCGCCGCCTACCAGGTGAGCGGCGAGTTCAGCATGATCATGGCGGCCGCACGGAACGGCTGGCTGGACCGCGAGCGGGCGATGCTGGAGACCCTGACCTCCATCCGCCGCGCCGGCGCCGACATCATCCTCACCTACTTCGCCAAGGACGCCGCCCGGGTGCTGTAGGTGGGCATGGCTGACCCTACGAGTGCCCCAGCACCGGATGGGGCTGGTAAGGCTCGGCCAGCGCCTTCAGTTCGGATTCCTCCAGCTTCAGATCCAGCGCCTGGAAGGCCTCTTCCAGGTGCGGCATCTTGCTGGCCCCGATGATGGGGCTGGTGATCCCGGGTTGCGCCAACACCCAGGCCAGCGCTACCTGCATGTTCGACACGCCGCGCCGCCGGGCGATCTCGCTCACGCGGTCCACCACGGCAAAGTCCGAATCCTGGTAATACATCCGCTGCGCGTAGTCGTCCGTCTTGGCCCGGATGGTATCGCCGAAGGTCTCTTTGCGGCGGCCTCCGGCCAGGAAACCCCGGGCCAGCGGGCTCCAGGGGATCAGGGCGATCCCTTCCTCGCGGCACAGCGGGATCATCTCCCGCTCTTCCTCGCGGTAGACCAAGTTGTAGTGGTTCTGCATCGAGACGAAACGCGTGAGCCCCAGCGTCTCCGCCCTGTAAAGCATCTTGGCGAACTGCCTCGCATACATGGAGGACGCCCCGATATAGAGCGCCTTACCGGCCCGAACCACGTCATGCAAAGCCGTCAGAGTCTCTTCGACCGGCGTATGGTAGTCGAACCGGTGGATCTGGTACAGGTCCACGTAATCGGTGCCCAGCCGCCGCAGGCTGTCGTCGATCGAGTGCATGATGTGCTTGCGCGAGAGCCCGCGCAGGTTCGGGTCGTCCCCCATGGGGATACAGAGCTTGGTCGCGATCACCACCCGATCCCGCCGGACGCCGTAGTGCTTCAGGGCCCGGCCCAGTATTTCCTCGCTGGCGCCGATCGAGTAGATGTCCGCCGTGTCGAAGAAGTTGATGCCCATCTCGAGCGCGCGCCCGATGAAGGGACGGCTTTCGTCCTCCTCCAGCACCCACTCCCGCCACTTCTTCGAGCCGTAGGTCATGCAGCCGAGGCAGAGCCGCGACACCTTCACGCCCGCCGATCCGAGATTGACGTAATCCATTCTTCCTGTGTATCACGGCCGCCGGCTGGGGTGTCGCGGCGTGTCCCCTCCGGCGGGATACAATTGCAGGTTCGGCTGAACCTGGCCGCGGGGGCATCTTGACGACCGTTGCTCAGAAAGTCACTCCGGCGCAATGGCGGGTTCTCATCCTCATGGCGCTCTCGGTCTGGATCAACTACGTGGACCGGGCGAACCTCTCGGTGGCGGCTCCCCAGTTGCGCTCCGAACTCTCGCTCACCCCGGCCGATCTGGGCATCCTGCTTTCCGCCTTCTTCTGGACTTACGCGGCGTTGCAGCCGGCCGCCGGCTGGCTGGTGGACCGCTTCAACGTATGCTGGGCGCTGGCGATCGGCTATTACGTTTGGTCGGGCGCCACCGCGGTCACGGGGGTGGTCACCTCGTTTCAAGTTCTCCTCGCATTCCGTTTGCTGTTGGGCGCCGGCGAGTCCATCGCTTATCCGGCCTACTCCAAGATCTTGATGAACTACTTCCCGCGGCACCGGCTTGCGCTCGCCAACGCTCTGATTGATGCTGGCGCCAAGCTCGGGCCCGCGGCGGGCACTCTGATCGGCGGCCTGCTGGTAGCCCGGCTTGGCTGGAGAATCTTCTTCATCGCCCTCGGGCTGATCAGCCTGCTATGGCTGCTCCCATGGGCGATGTGGGCCCCTCGAGCTTCCGACCGGCTGACTAAGGAACCTACGACGGGCTCTGCCGCGCCCAGTTTCGGAGACATCCTGCGGCTGCCCGTAGCCTGGGGCACGTTCCTCGGGCATTTCGGCGCAAACTACCTCATCTATTTCCTCCTCACCTGGTTGCCTTCGTACCTGGTGAGTGAGCGCGGATTCACGATGGACGAGATGGCCGTGTTCGGTTCGTTGCCCTACGTCGTGATCGCCGCCAGCGCCATCACGATGGGCTGGTTCTCCGATCGTTTGATCCAGCGAGGCGCTTCGGTTACGAGAGTCCGGATCGGCTTCGCGGCGGGCGGACTGGCGGGCTCGGCAATCATCGTGCTGGTGCCCCTGATTCCGGGCCATCTCCCTGCCCTGGTTGTGCTTGGGGTCGCTTGCGCCTTCTATGGGGCGTTCACGCCGAACTTGTGGGCCATCCCCCAGACAATCTCCGGGCCCGCGGCAACGGGGAAATGGTCCGGCCTGCAAAACTGCTTCGGGAACTTGGCGGGGGTGATCGCGCCGGCGCTGACCGGCTTCGTCGTCTCTCGGACCGGCCGGTTCTCCTTGGCCTTCGTGTCCGTCGCCTGCGTAGTGGCGGCCGGCGCCTGCGCCTACCTGTTCATCGTTCGCCGCGTGGAGCCGGTCCGCTGGGCGGATCGGATGCGTGCGTAGGATCCGCCCCTACTTCCGCAGCGCCAGGACGCTCGCGGAGGGGTCGAGCACGACCTTCAGCGGCTGTTGCTTGAGGGCCACGGAGAAAGTCACCGGCTCGCTGTCCGTCCTCACCCAATGGATCACGGGCCTGCCGGCGCGGAATTGAATCTCGACAGGGAACCACGCGGTGAAGTCCGGGTCCACTCCCGATTGCGTCACCTTGCCCGTCACGGTGTAAGCCGTCGCCTTCCCCCGGATCGAGGACTCCATCTGGACCGTCGGGATTCCAGTGGCGTAGACCCAGTTCTCGAAGAATGCCTCCAGACTCGCATCCGGCGTCCCCGGCGGCACGTACTTGGCGGCCAGGGCCCGGAACTGCTCCGTGGTCAGCGCCTGCCGGCTGTAGCGTTTGGTGAGTTCACCCAGGAATGCGAAGAACTTTTCGTCTCCCAGCCGGCGCCGCAGCATGTGAATGATCCAGGACCCCTTCTCGTACACGATCGCCTGCCACGCGTCCGGCGCCTGCGAGGACAGCAAGCGGGAACCCCAGATGATCGGTCCCATGGATTCCCTGGTGCGCCCTTCGGCGGCCTCCGACACCAACCGTTTCCGATACGCCTCCAGCACGGAGTCAAGGGCCTTGACCCCCTTGCGCCGCTCCAAGTACAACAGCGCCGAATAGTTTGCCAGGGCCTCCATCAGCCAACTGTCCTGCGGCCTGTCCGTCGCCACAGTGTTGCCCCACCACTGGTGCGCCACTTCGTGGGCATGGAGGATGTCCGAGTAGAAGTACTGCTGGTAATCGCTCGCCAGGGCATCCGGACGCTCTTCCGGACGAAGGTAGGTGATGGTGGGAAGATACACCAAGCCGGGGAATCCCTGTCCGAAACCTGCCGGAATCGGAGAGACCGTGAGCTCGCGAAGGGGCGGCGGGCCGAATCTTCCCGCGAAGAATTCGAATGCACTGGCCACCTCCGCAGCCAGGCCCTTCAGTTGCGACGCCGGATCGGAGGGCCGTCCGGGCAACTCGGTCGCGACCGGAACAACCGTCCTTCTCTTGGTGGCGGGGTCGATCACCACCTGCGGCACAATGCTGTACGAGGGTTTGACCGCGGCCCTGAGACCAGGTTCGATTGAACGGTTGGCGTAGACGTTCAGCCTGTAAGGACCCCGAGTCAGGCTGACTTGCTCGTAGGCCCCAAGGTTGAAGCCCAGCAGCCGGACCGGAGTCGTGATCCGGCGGTGTGTGTAAGCAAAATCACCGAGCGCACCCTCCTCCACAATCTCGCCCGCCACCACCAGATCCAGTTCCTTGGGATATCGGAAGAACACGTCATAAGTGGAGAACTCGGAGAGAAGATTGGGGTACCAGTTGTCGCGAGAACCGACGTAGTAGACGTTGTTGCCCGCGGATTGGATCACCTTGCCCTCGTGCCGGAATTCGACCTCATAGGCCTTGCCGCGTTCGAGGGGGAATGGCGCGAGCAGGAGGAGCGCGGCGTCTCCGCCGCGCAAGAGGCTCTCGCGCAGCGCGTCGCGCTGAAAGCATTCAGTGGCCTGCCCACCGATCATGGCGGACGTCACCCGCATGCGGGGCGAAAAGGAGAAGGCCAGAACCCGAATCCCGCTCTGGGCGGGCGTCACAGTCACCCTGGTGACCACCTTCAGGTTCAAATCGGGCTCCAGTGTGGCATCCAACCTGTAACTGGTGAGACGAAAGTCCTGGGCCGGCACGGAGCGCGACTTGTTACGGAAGGAGCGCGCTTCGAAACTGGTCCAGATGTCAAAGTAAGAGGTGTTATCGCGCAAAGATACACGGCCGATGGCGATCTGCTCGCTCCGGTGGGGATCATACATGAGATCGAAATTGCCCAGACGGTCGCCGGTCACCGTCGAGAAAAAGAAGCCCGCCTCTGGGCCGTGCCCGGAAAGCGCATCTCCCACCAGCCTGGTTTCAAAACTGGAAGCGAGGTTGCGGACGACGCCGTCCCACTCTTGCTCCAGCAGCACCCCCATCTCGGGGCTCTTGGTGACCTCCATGGCCTCGCGTATCTGCTTGGACATCACCTCATAGGTAGCGTCGGAGAACACCATGACGGCTTGTCTGAAGTGCTCGTTCAGATTGGGGGAACCGGCCGACCTGGCCAGCGACATCCTCTCACTGCGTGTCGGCGGAAACACCAGGACTTCGGCATCCCCGGCGTCTTCTTCAGCGGCGAAAACGGCCGCGCGCCGGCGGCCGTCCACCGGCTTGCCGAAGATCAGGTAGCCATCGGTGAAGTAGAACCGAAGGTCCTCTCTCGCGAAGCTCAGGTCCCGGACGCGGTAACACTCGCCAGGGTCCAGACCGGCTTCCCGTATCTGGCCGGCGAGCTCAGATGCCGAACCGTCCCAGGCGGCAACACTCGCCGGCAGCAGCAGGGAAACAACCGCAAGCCACCTCATACTTACAGTCTACTTCCACAGCCGCCACCACTTCCGGGGCGTGGTTTCGATGCCGCCTTCTTGCTGAGGGATGTCCTCACCGGCCAGCACCGCGGCCGGATTCGTAATGAAAAGACGTTCGGCGGCGCCGGTGCCGAACTGCTCTCGCACCCAGGCAAAGGAATCGTCAAGGCGGGTAGGCCGTTTCCGGCAGTCATGACCGTCGCTGGCCACGAAATGCACCAGGTTCCGCCTCAGCAGATCCACCGAAAACGCGCGGGCTTTCCGCCCGAACCGGCCGAGCAGAGACTGGCCCGTCACCTGAATCAGACATCCGTTGACGATCCAGGCCTGGAGCTTCTCCAGATTATGTTGCAGGACGGCGTTGCGCTCCGGGTGCGTGATGATCGGGACCATGCCCGCCGCACGCATCCGCTCCAGCACGTCGTCCGCGGTCTTCAGAACCAGCAACTCGGAGAGCTCGACCAGCACGTAGCGTTTGTGGTTGATGGCGTACCTGGAGGGATTCGCCAGCGCATCCTGGACGTTCTCGTAGTGGAGGTGAAAATCGCAACCGTAATGAATCCGGACCACCCCGCCCGCAGCCTCGTTGAGCTGGGCGATCTTCTGCTCTACCACGGCGGGATCGAACGCGTACTGTAAGTCCGCGTGGGGGCTGGCGACCAGGTCGGTGGTTCCGCATTCAGCGGCCATCCTGGCCATGGCGACGCTCTCCGCCATGTCGGGGGAGCCGTCGTCCAGGCCGGGCAGGATGTGACTGTGAATGTCGATCACTCCCGCTGCCCTTCCGGTCGCGGTTCAGATGAACATCGCTTCGTCGTGGGTGGCCCTCTCCACCGTCAGGCGCCGGCCGCGGAACAGGTAACCCAGGGCCGCCTGAAGACCTGCCGCCACGGCGTTGATCTCGCGGACCGGGCGCAGCAGGCCCTTGTTCAAAAGCGCCACGGTGTCGTCCAGCTTGCCGATCGCGTCGTCCAGGATCATGTCGACGCGTTCCATCTGGATCCTGGCGCGGGAGCTGGCCTCCCCGAGGACCGCGTCGATCCTGACCAGTTGTTTCTGCGTCAGATCGAGGACCGCTCCGGCCTTCGCCGCCAGATCTGTAATCTGCTTGCGGTTCTGCTCCAGGTTACGATGAGCCGTTTCGAGGAACGACTCCGCCTGGCCGGAGATCCTGGCCACCTGGTCTCGCATGGCCTTGGCCGCCTTGTACGTCCCCAGCAGCAGCAGCGCCTGGAGCACCATCGCGGCAGCCGAGATGAGGATGGCGGCGGCCATCACGTATAGCAAAGCGTCTGGGGTCATTGGCGTAAAAGGGTTCTCGCAAGCCCGGAAGCCGATCTGCTCAACCTTCCGCAGGCGAAGCCTCTTCGGGCCCGGCGCCGACGGCCTCCCGGTAGGCCTGCTTTCCGGCTTCCACGGCGGCCGCCAACTGTTCCCTCTGACGGGCCACCGCGCTCTTGCCCTTTTCTACCAGCTCGCCGGCCGACTCGTAGAGCTTCTCGCCGCGCTGCTTCAGGTACTCCTTGCCCTCGCCCGCCTTTGACCTAAGCAGGTTGCGGGTCTCCTCCCCGGACTGGGGAGCGAACAGAATGCCAACCGCGACTCCGATGCCGAAACCCAGTACGAAATATGTGAACTTGTTCTCCTCAGCCATGGCAGCTTTCCTCTCTGGCGACGCTTGCTAGCGACTCTTCCATCCGCATACTAACATAGAGAGGCTCACCATGGCTCAATCGAAACCGCGCCGCCTGGGGCGCGAGGCGCTTCGGGAGTACGCCTTGCGGGCGCTGGGCGGACGGGCCCATTCGGTCTCGGAACTGGCAGAGAAGCTCCGCCGGCGCGCCGAGCGCGAAGAGGACGTGAAAGAGGTCCTGGCCGCCCTGAAGGAACGCGGATACCTCGACGACCGGGCATATGCGCGGCTGTTCGCCTCCGCCCGGCTGGAGAACCAGGGCTTCGGCCGCGCGCGGGTGCTGCGCGACCTCCGGGCCAGGCGCGTTGCCCCGGCCGTGGCCGAGCAGGCTGTGAAGGCGGCCTACAGCGGCGTGGACGAGACCGCGCTGATCGAGGCGTTTCTAAAGCGCAAGTGCCGGAGCGTTTCCCTGGACACGTACCTGGCCGAGCCCAAGAACATGGCCTCCGCCTATCGCAAGCTCCGGCTGGCCGGCTTCACCTCGGCCGGGGTGATCCGGGTGCTCAAGCGGCACTCCGAGCGCGCCGAGGACCTGGAGTCGCTGGAACCAGAGGAGCCGGAAACCTAGAAAGCAGTCAGCGGCGCGGCATGGGACCAGCTTGGTGAAGCGGGCGATGGCGCGGGAGTAGTAGCGGTTGCGGGCGTAGTCGAGGGTGGAG
>JBHGAV010000046.1:0-35887 GCA_041946685.1 Bryobacteraceae bacterium
CGCGCGGAACGCCACCTCCAGGGCGCTGGTCCAGTTGATGCCGCGCAGAAACGGGTTCGCGCGATTCCACCCGCCGACCTGCCGCATGGCTTCGTCAAGGAACTCGCCCCGGCCCGTGAAACGGAAAGCCTGCGCCAGTACCACAAGGTGCTGATGGCGATTGAGCTCCCAAATGAGCTTGTGATCGCCGACTGCGTCGAAATCAAGATAGGGGACGAGACGCGAATACGTTGTGCCGCTGGATCGTGTGTGCAGGTAGTCGCGCCGCCAGTCGATCTCCGGTCCCGTCTCGATGGTCACCCCGAGGAGCGGAAAGCGGTGGGCCAGTATCTGCTCGGCGATCGACTCGATCCCAGCAGCGAACCGCGTGCCGCGCAGGCGGTCCACGCACCATCCGGCATCCGGCAAGAGCGGCGCCATTTCGCAGACGCCCGCTGGGAGCCGGGGCGGTGTCAGCAGGAGCCTCACGTCAGCGGCCTCCTGCCTTGCTCGAAAGAGCATCTCCTTCAGGCCGCGCACAAGACTTACAGCATAACAGCACCGGCTCAAAGAGCCGGGCGCTCACGCATTCCCGCCGAGTGCCGGGTCAAGCGGTGAATCGGAAGAGAGCCGCGGTCGAGCCCTACCTCGAGTACGGGGCCGTGCGCCGATTCCGGTTCAGGACTGGAGACCAGGGCCGGGCCCTGGTCCCTGCGATGGAGAAGGCTGTTTCGCCGGCTCCGTGTTCCGCCTCCCGCGCCGCAGGAGCCAGCGCGAGCCGGCTGGTTCTCTCCAGCGCTATCGCCAGCGAACCGAGCAACACCGGATGCACATACTGGACCAGGCTCATAAACATGCCGCACACGCAGTAGTAGACGGTGCTTGCTAGCAGACACCCCGCCATGGCGCCAGCCAGGCGCGCTTCTTCGCTTGTGGCCAGGAGAGATGCGCGCCGGATCGTCCTCGCCGTCCTAATGACACCCCAGAAGACGGCAATGAACGCGATCATCGCGGGAATGCCGGCCTCACTCGATATCTGCGTGTACATATTGTGGGTGACCAGGTAGGACTTCCTGACACCCTCCTCCCTGCCCTCCTGCCAGCGGTGATCCGCGAACTGGCCTGGTCCCACGCCGGTCAAGGGGCGCAGGAGGGTATATCGAAGGCTGTCAATCAGAAGTGACTTCCGTTCCAAAGCGGACTGGCCGGCTTCGGAGTGAGGGTTTTCCAGTGCTTCTCCGCTGAAGTAGCTGAAGAGTGTGCCGAACCTCGTCCGCAGATGCTGTGGGAGCAGCGGCGGCACAGTCAGGACCGCCAAACAGGCGCACAGCACCAGCACGAGCCGGGTCGGCGCCTTGGCCCAGCCGAAATAGACCAGAAACATGCACACTCCGGCCACCAACCCGGCCCGCGTTCCGGACAGGAGAATCGCCCGGACGAGATACGCGACTCCAAACAGAGCCAGCGGGAAGCGCACAAGGGGTATGTTGAGATGGAAGCAGCCGAACAACCAGAAGGGGATGATGAAACCCGAGGTCATGGCCACGTCCGCGGCGTTGGCGAACGTCCCGCCCTCGAGTTCCATGCGGCCGCTCGTCTCCCCGCCTCGCCATTTGCTCAACGCCGCGGATCCCTCAGGATCGCCCACCAAGATCAACATCACCAGCGGCGCCAGAACGGCGCAGGTAAACAGCAGCTTGAGGTCCTTCAGGGATCTAGGCGCGGCGGCAACGGGCAATAGAAAGCTGAACACATAAAAGGAGTAACGCACGACATACCGTGCGCTGCCTCCTTTCCACGTGCTGAAGGGCGTAACCAGAACCATCAGTGCCATCATCACAAGGAAAGCCATCCCGATCGGCGTCCGCAGCACACGCAGCCCCCCTCCAAGGACGCCGGCGAACAGCGCGATCAGGCAAATCGCGGCTGGTATGTGGCGGCCGGGGAGTATATAGTCAAAGGGCCGGCCGAAATGCAGGATGACGAGCACGGCTGCGATCGCCATGAGAGCCACGGAACCGCGGACTTGTGTTGATGCCGCTTCTTGAGCGGCCCGGCTCGCCTGCGCGGCAGCCGGCGGCGCCTCCGCCCGCGGCCCGGCAGGCCGTGCGGCTTGCGGAACGGAATGTTGCTGCATCCCCTTAGTGCTCTGAACCAGAATACATCAACGGGGGCTCCAGCCGCGCCGGACCACGAGGGTCGCCCGGTGCAGAATTGACCTTTGCAGCGGTCCGGTTCCGGCCGGCGGCTGTGAACCCTGAATGGGCCCCGGGAGGAATGGAGGGGGAATGTGGCCACCTGCTGATTTTCGCGCGAACCCGGCGTATCGCCTTTCGCGGCGAGCCGAACTGGAGACGGCGCGCCCCCTGCTATACTGGGCGGAAACGAACGGCCGCGGTATGCGTGTGACGGCCGCGGCGGCCGCCATGACTCTCGAGGAATCGCGTAATTCCAAGTCCGGGGTGGACTTCACCGGCGTGTACCGTACCGGCGCCTACTGCGAGCAGAACCCCGACCTTCACGCCGGCGACTCGCCGTGGAAGGTGCGGCAGATTCTAGAGATGCTCCAGCGACACGGCTTGAGGCCGATGACGGTCTGTGACGTGGGCTGCGGAGCGGGACATATTCTGCGGCTCCTACAGCCGCATCTGCCGCCGGAGGCGGCGCTGCGCGGATACGACATTTCGCCCCCTGCCATCCAACTTAGCAGGCAGTTTGAGAACGACCGATTGCGTTTCTCCTGCCAGGATTACCTGAGTGACGACTTTGGAACAAGCGATTTGCTTCTCTGCATCGACGTCCTCGAACATGTCCCGGACTATCTGGGCTTTCTTGCCCAGCTCCGAACTAGAGCCACGCTGAAGATCTTCCATATACCTCTGGAGATGTGTGCCCGTTCTGCTCTATGCAGCCGGTCAATCCTGCGGAATCGGGCGGAAACCGGGCACCTGCACTACTTCAACCTGGACACGGCTCTGGTCACGCTGCGAGACACGGGCTACAAGGTCATCGACTCCTTCTATACGCCGTCGTTCCGACTGAGTTTGAACACGGCTGGCCGGAAGGAGAGACTGCTGCGGACGCTATTTCGGGTGACAAGCCGGGATTTTGAGGCCAGAGTACTGGGAGGGTACTCGCTCCTGGCCCTGGCCGAGTAGGATCTCCTCCGCCTCTTTTGCTGCGTGCGATGGCCGCAAGCCGGCATGCTATACTGGCGCTAACGCGCGCCGGGACTCGCGGGGCAGGGACGCCGCGCCCGAGAGTGATTGGATCGCGCCGCCCAACGGATCAATGGCTCCATCGCAAGCCGGCTCCGGCGTCGGAACCTCCCTGTTGTTGATCACTTATTCCTACCCCCCCGTCGTGGGCGGTTCTGAGACGGAGGCCCAGCGGGTCAGCGCGGCTCTGAGGGAACGAGGCTACCTGGTGCGCGTGCTGTGTGCCGGAGGGGATCCCATGCCGCCTGTCCGCGAGTGGGTGGACCCGCTTGGCACGCCCGTCGGTATCTTCGATGGAAGGCTGTCCCCGAAATGGAGGGGCAGGTTCTTCGCCCCCTGGGTGGCCTTGTCCCTCGTGCGATGGCGGCGGCATTTTCGCACCGCCTACTTCTTGATGCAGGGCTTGCACGTGCTGGTGGGAGTGCCGGTCGCCAGGTTGCTCGGTATGCGGGTGCTGATGAAGTTCTCGTGCAGCGGGGAGATCACGACCGTGGGGCAATCCAGGCTCGGACGTCTGGAGCTGTTGATCCTGCGGAAGCTGGCGCACCGGATCATGATTCTCAACAGCGGCATGGTCCAGGAAGCGGTGAACGCCGGCTTCGAGGAGTCCCGCCTGGAATGGATGCCGAATCCGGTGGCGACGGACGAGTTCTGCCCTTGTGACCGGAGCCGGCGGAGCGCTTTGCGCAGGGATGCCGGCCTGCCGGATGCGGCGCCGGTGGTGGTCTACACCGGCAGACTCGCCCCTCAGAAGGTGCTCCCTGTCTTGCTCAAGGCTTTCTTCCTGACGGTTCGTCAGTGTCCGGAAGCGATCCTCCTGCTGGTGGGGGACGGCCCATGCCGGGCCGAGTTGGAGTCGCTGGTGGATGGCGCAGGTCTGAGGGGCAGCGTGCGATTCGTGGGCGCGGTGGATCCCGGCCGCGTGTGTGAATGGCTTCAGTTGAGCGACGTGTTTGCGCTGACCTCCCCCAGAGAGGGATTCTCCTGCTCGCTGCTCGAGGCGATGTCCTCCGGCCTTCCTTCCGTGGTCAGCGGCATTCCGGCCAACATGCAGCTTGTCGAGGATGGCGTTCACGGCTTGGTCGCCGAAGTGGGAAGCGAGGAATCCATCGCGCAGTGCCTCCTGCGGCTGCTCCGTGACCCTGCCCTGCGAGCACGCATGGGTCAGGCGGCGCGCACGCGCGTCTTGCAGGAATACCGCGCGGATGTGGTTACCAGCCGCTACGAGGCGCTTCTTGGAGCCTTGGTTGCGTGAGGGTGTACGGCCCGGCCGCATGCCCCCCTTCCCCGGGCGGCGCGGGAGTGTCTAGAATGAATGGTTTCTCAATGAACCATCTGGGGTGCGCCTGAGCCATGTGTGGAATCGCAGGCATCGCAGGCACCCTCGCGCCCGATATCGCGGAAACCCGCGTGCGCCGGATGATGGCCGACATGTCGAAACGCGGCCCGGACTCGGAAGGGCTGCTGTCCTGGCCGGGCGCGGTACTGGGCCACCGCCGCCTCGCGATCTTCGATCTCTCCGAGAGCGGCCGTCAGCCCATGACTTCGCCCGATGGGCAGATTGGCGTCGTCTTCAACGGCGCCATCTACAACTTCCATTCGTTGCGCGCCGACCTGGAACGTCGGACCGGCCCGTTTCGAAGCCGCGCCGATACGGAGGTCCTGGTCCGCGGCTACGCCGTCTGGGGAATCGACGGCCTGGTCGAGCGGCTGCGGGGTATGTTCGCGTTCGGACTGTGGGACGCGCGTTCCAGGAAGCTGTATCTGGTCCGCGACCGGCTCGGCGTGAAACCTGTCGCCTACGCGATTACGGGGGAGGGAATTGCATTCGCATCCACTGTCCGTGCCTTGCATCAGGCGGGATTCTCTGGCGGCCTTGATCCTCAGGCCGTCCTGGAACTCCTGGAATTCGGCTATATCACGGACGCCCGCAGTATCTACCTGGGCATCGGCAAGCTGCCGGCCGCGACCATCTTGGAATGGTCCGGCGGAGGAATCGGCCTCCGCCGCTACTGGGAACTGCCCCGGGCTGAACCACGCAGCCCGCACCGCTTCGACGAAGTCGTGGACCGCACCAAGGCCCTCCTGGTCGAGGCGACCCGGTTGCGCCTTCAGGCCGACGTTCCGGTGGGAGCGCTCCTGAGCGGCGGCGTCGATTCGAGCCTGGTATGTTGGGCCGTTGCCCATCTCGGCGCGGACATCACGGCGTTTACCGTCGGGACGCCCGGCGATCCTGTGGACGAGACTTCGGACGCCGTGGCCACGGCCCGGCGGATCGGCCTCAAGCACGAGATTGTTCCGCTCTCCGCGGAGCGCATCCCCTCTCTTCAGGAACTTGTCGACGCATATGGAGAACCTTTCGCCTGCGCATCCGCGCTGGGCATGCTGCGCGTGTGCGAAGCCGTTCGGGCTTCGGCCACGGTGCTGCTCACGGGCGACGGCGGCGACGATGTCTTCCTCGGCTACCCCCAACACCGCCACTTTCTCTGGTCACAGCGGATCGCCCGCGCGCTGCCGGGCCCCGCTGCGTCCCTCTGGCGTTCCACAAGGGAGCTGGCCTTGTCTGCGCCCCCCCTGCGCCGGCCGGCGCACTTCCTGGATTATGCAACGGGGGGAATGGGGGCCGTGACCGCGGCCCTGGACGGCCTTCCCTTCTATCAGCGCAACGGCATCCTGGGTGAGCGGCTGCGCGAGGCGAAGGTGGCCGAGCGGGAAATTTCCTGGTCGCTTGCCTCGGCCCGCGCTCTGCTGCCGGAGTATCTGCGCTACGAACAGGACCACCGCTTTGTCGGCGAGTACATGACCAAGGTCGACGGCGCCGCGATGTACTTCGCCCTGGAGGCCCGGTCGCCGTTCCTCGACCAGGAAGTGTGGAATTTCGCTGCCGCGCTGCCTCATTCCATCCGCCTGCATCGTGGACGGCTCAAGTCGATTCTTCGGGAGTTGGCGCGTCGGGTGGTGGGAGACTCCGTTGCGCGAGGGCGTAAACGCGGCTTCAGTATTCCGGTGGAGCGTTGGCTGGTGGGAAAGTGGAGGACGCAGGTGGAGGAGTCGTTTGAGAATTCGGTTCTGGGCAAACAGGGATGGCTTCGCTCAGCCGGACTGCTGGACGCTTTTCGAAGCGCGGTCCGGCGGGGGACAGCCACGAACCACCTGTGGTATTGCTATGTGCTGGAGTGCTGGCTGCGCGGCCGGCAGGGAACGTAGTGCCGCTTCGCGTCCTGATCGTTGCTCCGTCGTCCCGGTTTGTCGGCGGGCAGGCCGTGCAGGCGGCCCGTCTTCTGGAGTGTCTGCGGCAGGCTCCCGGCCTGCGCGTGGATCTTCAGCACATCGACCCGCCGCTGCCGCCCGGTCTGAACTGGTTGCGGCGGGTGAAGTACGTCCGGAGCGCCGTCAATCTCCTGGTCTTTGTCTCGCATCTGCTCTGGCGAATCCCCAGGTATGACATCATCCACGCTTTCTCCGCCGGGCTCACGGCCTACCTGCTGTGTACGGTACCCGTGATCCTGGTCGGGCGGCTCTATGGGCGGAAGGTGATCGTCAACTATCGCGACGGGCGAGCCGGGGATCACCTGCGGCGTTCCCACGTTGCGCGGCCCACTCTCCGGATGGCGGACGCCGTAGTCTCGCCCTCGGAGTACCTGGTGGGCTTGTTCGCCGCAAGCGGCATCCCCGCCATGTGCATCCCCAACATCATCGATCCGGACAGGTTCGTCTACCGGCAGCGCAGCCGCATCCGGCCCGTGTTTCTCACCAACCGGATGCTGGATCCGCTCTACAACGTTGACTGCGTGCTGCGCGCCTTCGCCCTCGTCCAGCGCCGTTACCCGGAGGCCCGTCTGACGGTGGCGCACGACGGCCCGAGCCGCCGCCACCTGGAGGAGCTCTGCTCGGAGCTGGGTTTGAGGAATACCGAGTTTGTCGGACACGTGCCCGTTTCGCGGATTCCCGCGCTCTACGACTCAGCCGATCTTTACCTGATGAGCCCCTGGCTCGACTGCATGCCCGGAACTCTGTTGGAGTGTTTCGCCTCCGGCATCCCGGCCATCTCCACCAACGTGGGAGGCGTTCCCTACATCATCGCCGACGGACAGACGGGCTTCCTGGTTGAGCCGGGAGACCACGAGGCCATGGCGGCCTGCGCGCTGCGCCTCCTGTCGGATCCGGACCTGGTGGAGGCCGTCACGCGGCGGGCGAGAGACGAATTGGCGAAGTACTCCTTTCCGCTGGTCCGGGACGCCTGGCTGGCGCTCTACCGGCGGTTGTCTCCGGGTTCAGGAAACGCTGAAAGTTAGCCCGGTTGGCCTCCGACGGGGCGACCCTCAGAAACCCGTCTCCCGGCACGTTCGCCTGGCCGTTCGTCTCCAGCGGACCGAAGAAGGCCGGAAGGTCGGACCAACGGATCAAAGGGGAGTCTCCCTCTACCCACTGCCATGAGGATTCCGGGCGTGTCGCGGTCAGCCTGGTGGAAATCCAGACCTCCTCGCCCTGACCCCATGCCGCGAGTGTGCGCTCGCAGAACTCGCGGCGCCAGTGAGCGATGCGTTGCGAGCCGATCTCGGCAACGTCGACGAACTCGAGACGATGACCGGATGGGCTGCGGTCCAGAGGCCGTGTCAACGGCAGCAGGTAGACGTCGTCCCGGAGGCTCAGCACGAATACCTGTGCGCGGGAGTTCACCTGCCGGTCCAGGGCCGCCGTGCGCAGTCGAGCGGCGTGCCACCGTGCGCCGGCCTGCCGCCTCTGCATCGACAGGATGTTCGGCACGAGCGGGCAGAGGGCCAACACCGCGAGCGCAGCCGCCAGGGCTCGTCCACGCCAGGCGTTGAGCGCTCCTGCCACGGCGACGCCCAAGAACGGCAGGGTGGGCAAGAACCGCTCCGGGCTGCTTGGCTCGAATACGAAGACGGCAAACAACAGGTAGGGAATCGCCGCGCTCAGGCCGATTGCCAGCAGCGGCCGGAGCCGGGCGGCAAGCGAGAGGGACAGAAGAAGAACGAATGCGAAGCCGTAATAGCAGCCCAACTTGACCGCCATGGCGCCCATCAGTTGCGTAAGGCCGACGGGATTGTAGGGGTCATGGAAGAAGTAGCGCTTCAATGCCACCGTATCCGGGCCGAGATCGTAGAAGCACCTCGGCAGCCCGGTCACGAGCCGCACCGCCGTCATGCTCTGTGCCCAGCCGTTGTCGGAGTCCTTGATCCACTGTGTGAATTCGGATGCGCTCCCGATACCCTCCAGTTTGGCGCCCAGGGCGAAGATCAGCGATGTTCCCACAACGAGCGTGACCAGGAAGACCGCCAGCATCCGCCAACGGCGGCGGGCTTCACCGTCCCGCAGCTTCAGCTCGGTCCGATTCCATAGCAGGGCGAAGCAGATGACGCCCAGGCCGGAGACGGCGAAGGGGAACCAGCACCCCGCCGACAGCCCAAAACTCGCGCCGGCCGCGATGGGCCAGAAGACGGAGGACTTCCCTCCCGCAATGCCCCGGTCCAATGCCCACAAGGCCGCCACCAGCCAGAAGAAAGCGGCCATGTAGGAAGAGCCGGAGCGGCTGTAGTTGAGGAATGCATTGGTGCCGGCGATCGCGAGTCCCCCGGCGACCGTGGCCGCTCTGCCCGATATGCGCCGCGCCAGAGTGCAGAGGAGCAGCAGCGAAAGGCAGGAGAACAGGAAACTGCTGGCCGTGAGGAAACGCACGGTGGCCTGCAAGGGCGTGTCCCCGAAGGCGTGCTGAAACCAGCCGCCGAACGCCGCCAGCCCGAAATAGCCCCACGGGCGCCACAAAAGATGCCCGAATTCCCAGAACGGCACAGGCTGACCACTTGCGTGCCGGACCACTTCCGAACCGTATCTCACCGTATCGCCGAGGTAGTTGGGCGAGGTGATGGCATGCAGAAGCAGAAAGAGCCCGAGAACGAGAGCGCGCGGGACCAGGTCACCCATGGGTTGGGGCGGGCGTGATGCTTGTGCCGCTGGCAGACTTACCTCCCCTTGCCGGGCGGCAGCTTCTCGTAATCGATGACGAAAGGCGCCCGTTTCCGAGCCTGGTCCAGGGTCCGCCACACGTACTCGCCGATGACCCCGATCATGAGCATCTCCAATCCGTGCAGCAGCAGCATGGCGACCATGATCGAAGTCCACCCCTGGGATCCGGTGCCCCAGAAAATCCTCTGGAGAACCAGCAGAATGGAGACGGCGATCCCCGCGCCAAACAGCGCGATCCCCAGGAGCGAGATCAGCCGGATCGGTGCGTAGGTGTAGGCGATGAACCCGTCGATGAAGTACTTGATCTTCTTGAAAAGACTCCAGCCGGACCGGCCCGAGGTGCGCCTACGCCGCGTGTAGGGAAGCTCCACCGCCGGTCCACTCACGTACAGGATCTGGCCTTGAAGGAATCCGTTTGACTCGGGATTCAGCAGCATGTGCTCCACGACGCTGCGGTCCAACAGGAAGAAGTCAAAACCCGTGGCCGGCAGCGTTCGTAGCGCATAGCGCCTCATGGCGCCGTAGAAGATCCTCGAAGGCACGCTGGCGGTCCATGCATCCTCGCGGTCGCCTCGGACCGCGAGCACGGTCTTGGCGCCCGCGCGCCATTTCTCGAACATCTGCGGGATCAACTCCGGCGGGTCCTGCAAGTCGGCCGAGATCACCGCCACGCAGTCCCCGCTGACGCGATGCAGTCCCGCGAAGATGGCGGCGACTTGCCCGAAGTTGCGGACGAGGCTGATCACGCCCGTGGAGTCCGGCGCTTCGAGACGCAACTGCTCCATGACCTCCAACGATTCGTCGGGCGAGCCATCGTTGACCAGTATTACCTCGTAGTCAAACGAGCCTTTGTGCTCATCCAGCGCGGCCCGGAGCGTGTGCACGTTCTGGCGCAGAGCGGCGGCTTCGCGGTAGACGGGCATCACGACCGACAGCTTAGCCATGGCGTTTGATTACTCGTGCGGGCACTCCCACCGCGGTAACGTGATCGGGGATGTCGTCGATCACCACGGCGCCGCCGCCGATGATGGCGCCCTCCCCCACCGAGACCTTGTCGATCAATGTCGCTCCCGTGCCGATATAGGCTCCCTCGCCGATGGTCACGTTGCCGCAGACCGTCACCCCAGGGTTGAGGTTGACGAAGTCGCCGACGAAGCAGTCGTGCGAGATCGAGACTTTCACGTTCAGAATTGAGTGACGGCCGACGCGCACTCGCGTGGTGATCAGAACGCCGGGCGCCAGAAGGGTGCCGGCCCCAATCTCGATCTCCTCTCCCAGCCAGGCGGCGGGATGGGTCAGCGTCCAAGGCAGGATGCGCCCGCCGTAAAGCGCTTCTATGCGCTCGACCACCTTTCGGCGCGTCGCATTCGACCCCAGGGCCGTGATGTAGTACAGCCCGTCAAAGAACTCCGCCGGGCGCCCCGCGAGCGAATCCAGCGCTCCAAGAATCTCCAGGTTGCGGCATCGTCCCGCCGGCACACCGTCATCTAGAAAGCCCAGCAACTGCCCGCTCCACCCCTCTCGGGCCAGGTCTCGCACGTAGGCTTGCACTTCCGCGCCGTGCCCGCCGGCCCCCGCCACCACGAGCCTCAGCCGCTGTGTCACCGTAGAGCCTCAATGCCGCCGGGAAGAGTGGACCGACTGGAAGCTCTCCAGAAGGCCCACGATGTGGCGGTGATCCAGCGAGCCGATGTTGGTCAGTTCGCGCAGCCACTTGGCGTTGCGATAGAAGACCGATTCCGGATCGGGCACCAGGCCCGACACGATGGCGTCCATGATTTCTTCGGCGCCTACGCGCACCTCGATGCGGGGCTCATAACCCTCCTCTCGGAGCCGGGCGCCGCTCACTGCGTAGTCGCGCACATCCGCGTCCTCTGTCGGCGTGTAGCTGACTTTCAGGCCCGGCTTCAGCTCGGAGAAGATCTGCGCCAGGTCGGTCACTCGCAAGTTCTCCCGACAGACATTGTATCGGTGGTGCTTCAGATTCCGCTTCTCCGCCAGAAAGATGAACGCTCGCGCACAGTCGCTGATGTGCAGAAACGGACGCCACTGCTTGCCCTCTCCGAAAACACGAATCTCGTTGTAGAGCGTGGCGTAGAGGCTGAATATGTTGATGACCAGGTCAAAGCGCATGCGCGGAGAGTATCCGAACAGGGTGCCGTTTCGCAATATGACGGGGCGCCATTGCGCGTCGGCCATCTGCTCCAGTTCCTGCTCGGCCTTCAGCTTCGAAACGGCGTAAGTCGTCAACGGATTCACGGGCCCATCCTCGTCAAGCACGCCATCGGCGTCGCCGTAAACCGAGCACGAAGAGGAGAATAAGAAACGCACGCCGGCGGCTTTCGCCGCCCGGGCCAGCGCTACCGTGCCGCGATAGTTGGTCTCCTCGGTCAGTTCGGGCCGCAGCTCGGCCGAGGGGTCGTTGGACATGGCCGCCAGGTGCATCACACAATCCACGTTCTCCAAGAGCGATGCGGCGAAGCCGGCGTCTTCGATGACGCGGCGCAGGTCCTCGCGCAGCAAGGTCACTTCCGGCCGCATGCCGCGCAGATGGCCCATGCCAAAATAGCCCAGGTCCATCACATGGACCCTATGTCCCCGCACGAGCAGTTTGGGAACCAGCACGGAGCCGAGGTAGCCGGCCCCGCCGGTGACTAGAATGTTCACGCGATCTCCTTCTCGGCTCGATGCAACTGGTCAGCCACATAGTCCATCTGCTCGGCGGTGATCGAAGTGAAGAACGGCAGCGTGATCACCTGCCTGGATAGCGCTTCGGTTCGCGGGAGAGGGCGATCGGCGAACCCGCGGAAGAACTCCTGCTCGTGCACCGGAGGAAAAAAGTAGGCGCGCGTCTCCACTCCGCGTTCCGCCAGGAGGGCGATGGCAGCATCTCGCCGCTGCTGTCCCCATCCCTCCGGGACGCGGACCGTGAAGTCCTTGAAGGTATGCACCACGTCCTCGGGCCACGCCGCCAGACGGAATTCCGAAGCGCTCTCCACCTTCTCCCTGTAGGCGCGCGCCTTCCGCTGCCTTTCGGCCATCAGGCTGTCGATCTTCCGGAGGTTTTGCAGGCCCACGATGGCGTGGAATTCGCTCATCTTGCCGTTCAGACCCGCGAAATGGGCGTTGTAGTTGGAACGAATTCCGTAGTTCCGCATGCAGCGAATCCGCTCGATCAGTTCCGGGCGGTGCGACGCCACCAACCCGCCTTCCACCGTCACCAGCACCTTGGTCACAGAGAGCGAGAAGACCTCCGCGTCGCCAAAACCGCCCACCCTGCGGCCGCCTGCCGAGGCCCCGAAAGCGTGCGCTGCGTCGTACATCACCGCAATCCGGCGGCCCACTGCCCTGGAGGCCCGCTCCACCACGGCCTCAATCTCCGCCGTGCGCGCAGGCAGACCGTACATGTGCACCGGAATCACCGCCCCCGTGTCCGGATGCAGTCTGAGCAACCTCTCAAGGTCCGTTGCGGACAGGTTCAGATCGTCGTCCACTTCCGCGAACACCGGCACTCCGCCCGAGAACAGGACAGCCTGCGCTGTGGCCATGAAGGTGAAGCTCGGTAGAATAACCTTCCGGGCGCCGTCCAGGCCCAGCGCGCAGAGAGTGAAAATCAACCCCGCGCTGCCCGAGGAGACGGCAACCGTCGGGACTCCGAGGTAGTCTGCGGTCTCGGCTTCGAACTGGTTCACGTACTTTCCGAAATTCGTGATTCGGCCGCTGGAGAGTATCTCGGCGAATTGTACCTGAACGTCTTCGATGCTTGGTAGGTCGGGCCGTATGAGTGGTACATGCATGGGCACTCCACTTATCTTACACAGCAGTGGGGCGCCGGGCGCGGCCGCAACGGCATCTGCCGCCTCTGGTATGAGTCGTCCGTTGCTGCCGCCTGAGCAAGTGAAAACCTGGAGCCTTTATCCTAAACTGAAGCCTTATGCCTGAGGACGTCCCGGTAAGGCACCGGTCGCGGCTCCTGAATTCCGGTCCTCTTCATGCTTGCCTGCTGCTCTTCCTTGTCGCGGCTGGCTCCTTGAGAATCGCCTCTAACTACCGGGTCTTTAGCCACACCTTTGACGAGCCATGTCATTTGGCTACCGGCCTGGAGTGGGTGGACCGGGGAGCCTACAGCCTGGCGCCCCAGCAGCCGCCTCTCGCTAGAATTGGGTTGGCCTTCGGCGTCTATCAAATGGGGCTTCACTACTCCGAAGATCCCGACTGCAACACGGCGGGCAAGAAGACCTTGTATTCGGGCGCGGGATACGAGGACATCCTTGCCGTGTCGCGTGCGGGCAATTTGCCGTGGTTTTGGATTGCGTCCCTGGGTGTCTTCTTCTGGTGCCGCAGGTTGACCGGCGCGTGGCCGGCGCTCGCCGCCGTGCTGCTCTTCACGAATCTCCCGCCGGTCCTTGCTCATGCCGGACTGGCCACGGTGGACATGGGACTGACGGCGACTTTCGTCTGGGCGGTATACACGTTCACGCTGTGGCTGGAACGGCCCAGCCTGCGCACCGGCCTCGTCTTCGCGTTGGCCCTGGCTGCCATGGTTTTGTCGAAGTTCTCGTGTTTCCTCTTCTTCCCAGCCGCGGTCGCCGCCATCCTGATCGCAGCAATGGGAGGGAGGCCCAGGCCAGCCCTGGCCCTGAGCAGGCGAGCCGCGCAGTTGGCCGCGGTAGCGCTGCTCTCGTCTCTGGTGATCTGGGCCGGCTACCGCTTCTCAATCGGTACTCTGGCGAACGCCAAATCGATGCGCGCGTTCCTGAACAAGCCGCATGGCCGATGGGACCGGTGGGCGCATCTTGCCGCGAATACGCCTCTACCGGCCGACAAGCTCTTCTGGGGGATAGGCTCCGTCGGCGTTCACGCCCAGGAGGGACACAAGTCGTACTTTCTCGGAGAAGTGCGCAGCACCGGAGTCTGGTACTTCTTCCCGGTTCTTCTCGCGGTGAAGACTCCGCTCGGTTTCCTTGCCCTGGCC
The DNA here is from genome assembly GCA_041946685.1 of Bryobacteraceae bacterium. Taxonomy (GTDB): domain Bacteria; phylum Acidobacteriota; class Terriglobia; order Bryobacterales; family Bryobacteraceae; genus JBHGAV01. The sequence goes on from JBHGAV010000046.1 coordinate 14,161, forward strand.
TTGGTGGGAGTCCTCCTCTCGGTTCGAGGCTACTTGCGCCGCCGCGACTGGCGGCTGCTCGCTCCTGCGGCCGCCGCCGCGGCCATGTTGCTTGCCAGCCTGCCGGCCACGATCAACATCGGCCTGCGCCATATCCTCCCTATCTACCCGCTGCTTTCCATTGTGGCCGCGGTTGCCGTGGCCGCTTTGTGGAATTCGCGCCGGCTGCGCGGGGCATCGGTTGCCGTCGCCGCGGCGCTGATGGCGCAGGTTGTAGTGAGTGCCGCGATCATTCATCCCGACTACTTGGCCTACTACAACCAACTGGCAGGCAGCCGCCCTGAGCTGATCCACACGGATTCCGACCTGGATTGGGGGCAGGATCTGTTCCGGCTTCGCGACCGGGCTCGGGAGTTGAAGATTCCGGCTCTCTCCGTGCTCTACTACGGTGACGCCGATCTGACCATGCACGGGCTGCCCGGGCTCAGAATCCTGCACCCTGGCGAGACTGCGACCGGCTGGGTCGCCGTCAGCCTCAATGAACTGATGGTCTACCGCGGCTCCTTTGGCTGGCTCGACGGCCTCCCCTACCAGATGGTCGGTCGATCCATACGGCTGTACTGGGTGCCCGAACGGCGGCCTTGAGCGGTCACGACGCTCTCCCGGCCGGCGGCGCGCCCCGCAAGATCTCCTCGAACCGCCTGGCCACCTTCTCGCTCGAAAACCTGGACGATACGAGCTGCCAGGCGGATTCCGCTTGGCGAATGCGGTCCCCTTCCGATGCCAGCAGCTCCAGACACGCCGCGGCAAACTCGTCCGGTCCGTCCGCAAGCCGGATGTTCTCTGGGTGCGTCACTTCGAGCCCCTCCGCGCCCACGCGCGTCGAGACCACCGGCACCCGCGCTGCCATGGACTCGTAGATCTTCAGGCGGGTACCGCCTCCGATTCGAAGGGGAACCACCGACACCCTGGCTCCCCAAACGTACCGCCTTACATCTGGAACTGTGCCGGTGACGATCACCCCCGGCGTTCGCGCCGCGATCGCCTTCAACTCCGGCGAAGGGTCGCGCCCTACGATGGCGAAGGTGGTCTGCGGCCGCTTCTTGCGGATTCGCGGCAGAATCTCCGCCAGAAAGTGCTTCACCCCGTCGACGTTCGGTAGCCAGTCCATGGAGCCCACGAACAGAAGGTCCGCCACCGGCGGATGTGGCGCGGTTGGGCGGAAATACTCCAGATCCACGCCGGTGGGAATCTCGTGAACGCGGGTGACCCCGAACATCTCGCGCATCTTGTTGGCATCGACGCCAGAGACGGCCACGATGTCGCCTGCCGCGCGGCAAGCCCGGCGCTCGTACTGAAACATACGTTTGGCCTGCATTCGCAGGTAGGCTTTGGCCATCGGGTTGGAGGCGTGCTCCGCGTGACGCCGCCAGATGATGGTTTCGACGTTGTGCTGGAAGAGCAGGGCCCGGCCCAGGTCCGGGAAGTGGGGCGCTGCTGCCAGAAAATCGCACACGACCCGGTCGAAGCTGCCGCTCTCGAGGGATTCCACCACAAAGCGGGCCAGCGCCGGCGAGTAGAAGCGGCTCACGGCAACGGGTACCGGCGAAAGCAACCCGCGGGAAAGCTGCCCCAGAAACGCGGCGCTTCGCTTGCCCGGGACCCGATGCGGGAATGCGTAACTGCGCGCCGAGTACTCCCCGGCCCGGGACGGTCCTTCCGTCGCATCGGGGCTGGAGAGCGCGGCATAGTGGACTTCGTGCCAGCGGTGGAGGTGCCGCAGGATCTCCAGGGTTCGAATCTGCCCCCCCTTGGTGGTGGGATGTAGAAAGTTGGGATTCACCCACAGGATCTTCATGCGGCCGGTTCCGATGTGCGGGCGCCCTCCAGCCAGTTGCCGTTGCGGTACCGGTCCGCTCTCCCGGTCAGGAACAGGTCACCCCATACCTGGAGGTTGAGCAAGCGCCAGATGCGGTCCGTCGCGTCTTCGGCGCCTTTCTGGTGCCGTTCAAGCAGGCCATCCAGTTCGGAGCGCTCCGTGTAGGCGGCGACCAGTCCGTCCCGGTCTCGGAGACGGTCATACAGCGGCTTTGCTCTCGGCTCCAACAGCCACCTGCGCAAGGGCGTCGGGAAGCCCATCTTCTTGCGGTGGATGATCTCGTGGGGCAACAGATCCTCAACCGCCCTCTTCAGGATGTACTTGCCCACCCCGCCGCGGATCTTCAGGCGGTCCGGAACTTGAGTGGAGAACTCGACGAAAGGATGATCCAGAAAAGGAACGCGGCTCTCGATCGAACAGGCCATGCTCATCTGGTCTTGCTTCATGAGCAGTTCCTGGAGGTACGTCTTCTGGTCCGTGTAAAGCAGGCGGCCGAGCGGCGACCGCCCCTCGGACGCGTTCCAATGGTGCAGATAACCGGCGTAGACACTCGCCGCCTCTTCCCTCCGAAACACGCGCCGCTGCTCCTCGGCCGGAAATGCGCAGTAGAAATTATCCAGATAGAGCGCCTCCAGGCCCCCGTCACGGCCCAGGACTGTGTGCTGGAGCTTGCGCCGCAGTGTGCCCGAGATCAGCCGCGACGCTGCAATCCGATCCCGCAGCCAGGCGCGCACCCCGGCGGGCACCAAGGCGTATCGCCTCATCCAATCCTGATTTGCCCGATACAGGTCGTAGCGGCGGTATCCGCCGAACAGCTCGTCGCTGCCTTCGCCCGTCAGTACGACCTTGACGTGTTGCGCCGCCAGCTTCGCGACGAAATACAGCGAGACGCTCGAAGGCCATGTGATCGGCTCGTCCTCGTGCCATACGAGCTTGGGAAGGGCTCCGAAAAACTCCTCCATGCCGACGACAACGTCGCGGTGATGCGTGCCGATCTTTGCCGCCACCTGCCTGGCGTATTCGAGCTCGCTGAACGCGGCTTCCCGGTAACCGACGGCGAACGTCTCGACGGGGGTCGTGACCAGCCGCTTCATGATGGCCGCAATGGCGCTGGAATCCACGCCGCCGCTAAGGAACATCCCCAGCGGAACGTCGCTCATCAGGCGCAACTGAACGGTCTCTTCCAGGCGGCTGCGGCACTCCCGGATCCACTCCTCTTCGGACCGCTCCACTGTTACCGGCTGCGGAGGCTCCCAATAGCGCCGTATCTCCAGTTCCGGCCGGTCGCCATCCGCGCGAAGCACAAGGTGGTGCCCGGGCGGCAACCGCCGGATGCCGCGGAACAGAGTTGAGTCGCCGCTCGTGTAGCCGAATCCGAGGTATTCGGGCAGCAGCGAGTCATCGAGGGCGGCCGATACCTCGGGATGCTCGAGCAACGCCTTGATTTCGGAGCCGAACAGAAAAGTGCTGCCGTCCCAGCGGTAGTAGAAGGGCTTGATACCCAGCCGGTCGCGGGCGCAGAACAGAGTCCTGCTCTTCCGGTCCCAGAGCGCGAACGCGAACATCCCGCGAAAGCGGGTTACGCAGTCCGGCCCGTACTCCTCGTAGGCGTGGAGGATGGACTCCGTGTCGGAGCGCGTCCTGTAAACGTGCCCCTTGCTCTTCAGATGTTCCCGCAGGTCGGCGTGGTTGAAGATCTCGCCGTTATACACCACCCAATGACTGCCGTCCTCGTTCGTGATCGGCTGCCGCCCTGTGGGGAGGTCGATGATGCTCAGACGGCGGTGCCCGAGCCCCACGATCCCGTCATGATAATGGCCCTCGTCGTCCGGGCCTCGGTGGCGGAGAATCTCCGTCATCCGCTCCAGCGTCTGCGGGGCGGGTGGTCTGGAGGCGGTCAAGAAGCCGGCGATTCCGCACATGAAGGGCGCGCAACGTCACTTTACTATAGCAAGGCGGCCGGTGTGGACAGCCGGGAGTCCGCTGCGGCTTCCCTCTCAGTGGGCGATGGAGACCCCTGGGGAGCCTGTTGTCACGATCGCCTGGCTGGCGTCGCGGAATACCACTCGGTGGAATACGGCCTGGCCGCCGGTCGCGGGTATGGACACGGTGCAGCCTTCGGCGCAGCTCACCGGATCGGTTGCCGTGCCCAGGCTTCGCGTGGGCCCATATTCCACCAGCGCCTCGGCAATCTGCCGGTTGGCCGGCGGCTTCACGTAAATCGGAAGGACTGTCGGCGAGCCCAGGCCGGCCTGCGTCCAGAACGCGCCGGCTGGCTGGTGTGTGGCGCACATGATCCGGTAATCGTAGCGTGTGGCGGGCGTCAGCAGCGGTAGAGCCACCTGCCGCTGCCGTCCGCCTCCGCCGTCGTTGATTCTCGGCCCCGTGCCCCAGGCCGCCGATTCGACATACTCTACCGTGCAGGCGCCGCCATCCGGAGCCGTGTATTGAAGGAGCGCGGCGTTCTGACCTACATCCGCTACGCGGACGTTCCGTACATAGCCCACGGCAGTCTCCAGATCCCCGTACTGCGCCCCGATGTCGCGGTTGTCCGATGCCGCCAGGCCGCCTCCCCCCCTGTAGGGGCTGCTGCTGCTCAGCCGAAAGTAGTTGTTGTCGGGATCCTGGAAGCCGACCGCCGACACTCGCGCTCCGTACGTCGAGCCCGTGGGCCAGTGATTTCCGGCCGGGTAGATGGCGGATTTGGCCTGCGGATCCAGCAAGTCGGTGCTGGAACTCGAGCAGTTACTTGAGAAATTGCAGCCGGCCACGATCACATTGTGATCGAAGGTCCAGGCTGGCGTATCCGGGATGCGCAATACCGCGGCATCTAGTGCTGCCGTGCCCTCCAGGCCGGCTGTGATTGGTGGGACTCCTGGTGAGTCGGTGAAGTCGTTCTGCGTCATCACTCCTCCCCCCCAGGTGTCCTTGTGGTAGGAGAAAATGTTGTCGACAACGGTCAATCCCTCCATCCAGTTGTCGGTGAGCTTCAGCAGGTGCGGCTGGAAGCCGCGCACGTCGTGGAACGTGTTGTGGCGGATGGTATAGTCCTCTCCGCCGGAGGTAAGGAGCAGCGACATTCCCCGGATGGCGCCGTCCCACGGCGTCGCCGCGAACCAGAACTGGGAGTTGTCGTAGGCGTTCGCCCTGCACACGTTGTTCTCGATCAATACCCTTCGGGTGAGCATGGTCTGCTCGTACCACGGTTCGGTGCCGCTGATCCAGATGCAACTCGGATTGTTCAGCATCACGTTGTTGCGCACCGTAATGTCGCTCATTCCGCTGTAGGCCGTGATGGCGTTGTTCCTCGTGGCGATGTATACCGCGGCGCCGGCCACGCCGCGCACGCCCGCCCAGCTATCGAGGAACTCGTTCGACTCGATCTTCACCCGGAACCCCTGCTTCAATTCGAGATGCTGCCGGGGTACCCCCACCCGGTTGCTGTCGCCCTCCCTGTGAGCGAAGAGTTCTGGGTTGTACTGGAAGGTATTTCGCGTGACCTCGATGTCGGATGCGACTCCGCCGGTAAAGTTGTAGGGATACTGCTCCAGCATGAATCCGATCCCGGTCGCTCCGATGTAGTTGTTGCGAACCACGAATTTGTAGACTTCCTCGAGGTAGATCCCGGCGCCCCCTTCCCACGCCCCCATGTCGCTGGCGTCCTGCATGTCCCAGGTCGCGCCGGTCGGCGTCCCGCCGCTTGTCAGGAACTGCCCGCCCGTGATAGCCGTGTTCCCGTAATCATCGATGGGCATCAGCTTGAACGCCTGGTTGGGCACGTATAGCGTCGGATCGTAGGACGCCTCGCATCCCGTGCACTGCACGGTCAGATTCGAGGCGACATCGTGGACGAAGTGAACCGAACCGTTGCGCTCCACATACAGGCGAAAGTGTCCGGAGCCGGAGCCGGCCAGAGTCACGGAAAACTCGTTCACCGTCACGGCGGCGTTGCCTAGATAGGCTGTGCCCGCGCTGTATCGGTTCACTCTGGGGCCGAGGTGCGTGACCGAGACTCCCACCTGGTAGGCCTTCCAGGTGTCGATGTTGTCAAGTCGGGAGTTGATGAATGCGATCCTGTACTGGCCGTTTCCGCCGAAGTAACCGAGTCTGACCCGGTCCGGGTATCCTCGCCCGTGCAGCCAGCAGCGGTCGAAGACTATGTCGTGCACCGGCAAGGTGAGTTGAACCAGAACCTGTTGAATGGTGGACTTGACGTCATTCTCCGCGGCTCTGGGCGAGTGCGTAAACTGGATTCCGACGAAGCGATAGTGGTGCGCCGGTGTCCCGGTGGGGTCGGCCAGCAGCGCACCGGCATCCGTCGTAGCTTCGATGGTCGCCATTTGCGACTCGTCTTGGGGGGTGATCCGTATCCCCGGCGGGGGCAGCGTCCCGCCGCTGCGAACAATGACCCACCCGCTGCCGCTCTTCGGGTAGAGCGAGAAACGCCCTCCGGCCGGCGTGTAGCACCGACTGCCTGCGGGGATCACGACCTCGACGGTTTGATTGTTGTAGGTCGCCCCGGCGGCTTCGATCAGCCGTTGCTGCAAGTCTGAGCAGCCGGAACTGACGTTGAGCGTGGCGTCGACGGCAGGGTAGTCTAGATCGAAATCACTCAACTCCGGCGGATGCGGCAATTCGGGGTGAGACGCCGGCTCGGGAAGCGTCGTGAAGCGAACCTGCGGGTCCGATTCTCCGCAGGTCACGCATTGGTTCAGGCTGTCGCACGACAGCGGGCAGGCAACGTACTCCGTCTCCGGCACGAGCCCCGTGATGTTCATGAACTGTTCCGTGGAGTAGTGATCGCGACGGCTGGTTTTGTAACGATACATCCGGTTTGCGTCCCAGTATGCCGCCGTGTCGAAGGCCACCTGCCGGCTGCCTGCCGGGGAGTTCTCCCAACGGATGCGGGCGGCCGAGTGCGACACCGAATCCACCATCACGTTGCTGATCACCGGTTGTGCAGAAGCAATCTGGACGCAGGCAAGCGCGGCCAAGGCCGCCAGAAGAATACGCGGCGTCGATTCGCGGTTCATGTCTCCCGTGGTCATAAGGCTGCCTCAGAATCCTCGGACGATGGTTGCCCGGTAGGTTGTATTCGGCGGATCCACCTCGATGGCTGAGAGGTTACACAGGCGCAGGGAGACTTCATTCACCGTGGTCACTTGAGCCATCCCGATCAGGCCGCTCGAAAGCGGAGGCCAGCCGGCCGCCACCGCATCTCCGATTGCGGCGCCCACCAGGGGAAGGCTCATCTCCTGGCAGGATGCAGCCTCTATGGCCGGGAAGTCGAGGATCGCCGTGCCGGTCAGGAAAGTCGGCACCACGGCAGTGTCCACGGACACCTGCTTGGGCGAAGCGCCGCTTACCGTAATCCCCACCCCCGGTATTACTGTGTCGCCGCCCGATGCCCCGCTGGACGCGCTCCACTGGTAGCCGTCGAACACCTTCAGCTTGTAGGAGTCGGTAGCATCCACGGCAAGATCCCCGGCCAATCCGCCGCTCGGCAACAGTGCCGGGAGCAGCCGCAGGCCGGCCGTTGTGCTGCTGGGCTGGAAGGTCTGCCGCGCGCCGCCGGAGAAGGTGGTGGGCTGTGTGTAATCCACCGCATTCGGGGTCTGCTGAGTCCAGGTGTTCGTGGCGGTGCACCAGTACAACCCGCGGCCGGCGTCGGCGTTGCTCTTGAGGAATGCTTCCCCCGTCGCGCATGTGGACGGCAAGTTCACGCCGGTCTTCACCGGCTTGGTGAAAGATGCTGCGGTGAAGTCCACGGTCTTGCTCTGCCCCCGCAGGTCGATCTTGGTCTGCCCCTCCAGCCACGACACCGCCAGAAGAACGGGCACTATTGTTTTCACTATCGTGCGCATGGTCGCGAGTCTCGCCTCCGAGCCCATTCTCCCAGGCACCTCCCGGATGCACCCTGGCATGACCCCGCCAAGTGCTAGAGAACAGAGAGCATGATTTTCCGGCCTTTTCGTGACTGGCCGTCGAGGGAATCGCATCCCGGGCAGGAAAGGCCCGCTAGTTGCGGACGCAGCAGGAGGAGGGGTAGGATTACGCTAGCGTGGGGAGCGCTGCAGGAGCGCATGGTTGGCATTCGAGTGGGGAAAACTTGCCTGCGGTTTGCAGTGAACAGCATGTGTGGCGCGGCGCTCGTTCTGGCGTGCCTGGGGGGCGTCACCGCCTGGGCTGCTGCTCCCATCCTGAGCGGCGAGAGAGTGGACAACATCAGCCACTCGACCGCTCGCGTCGTATGGGCTGCGGATCAGAAGACCAGCATGCAGGTCAGGTTCGACACGTTGGCATGGTGGACGAGCAACGGCCGATACCGTTACCACACCATTACGAGCGGCGGGCGCGGGGACACGCCGCGAGCCTTCAACCTTAGCGGTCTGGCTCCGGCGACCGACTATGTGGCCGCGCCTTACTCCTGCAACTCAAACTCGGAATGCACGCTGGGCCGCCAAGTGCGATTCACCACCCTCCCCGAGCCGTCTCCGCACCCGGCTTTGCCCGCGCCGCCGGACCTGCATGACTTCGTTACAGCATATCCCCCCATCGACGCCACACTCCACGTTGCGGCCGATTGCTCCGACCTTGACAGCGTGATTGCGACGGCAGCCGGCGCTACTTACCGCAACCAGACCGTCAAGGTGGTTATTCCAAAGGGTGCTGTGTGCGCGACTGGGAACGGACGATTTCTCCTCAAACAGAAGGCCGGCACCGGCTGGATTGTCCTCCAATCGGGAGGTGTGCTTCCCGCCGAGGGCACGCGAGTGGCCGCGGAGGATGCCCCGGAAATGGCAACCATCCGCGTTGATAACGCCAACTTCGGCGCCTTTGTGGATGATGATGCCGGAGCGCCCGTTCACAACTACCGCTTCGTCGGCATACTGTTCACGCACAGGGCCTTCGGCTCGGAAAGCGACATTAAGACCCAGTTGGCCCCATACCTGGTGCAATTCTCGCAGCCGGTGTACAACATGATTTTTGACCGCTGCTATTTCCGGGGCCGGGGGTATCCAGATCGGCTAAGGGGAGCGTATTACGGGGACGGCGGCCAGCATCACATCGCGTTCCTTGACTCCCGGTTCGACAACATCGATGCCTGGCGGGCGTATCAGAGCGGCATCGAAGTGTCGCACCAAGCGCCTGCGCGGAACTCCTACAGCGGTGGCAGAGTCTACCGTGGAAACGGAGCGGTGACTGTCGGAGCATTCAGTGTGACCCTTGCCGGCACGGGATCCGGCGCTTTCCGGCTGTACGTCTCCCCCGACGGCGCAGTGACATTCAAGCACAATATCGCCACGCTCAACCCAACGTGCTCGGGCTGCAGCGTTGTCTACGACGCCGGTCTCAGTGTTCCCGACAACTGCTTCAAGTTGATGCCCGCTGACGACGGCGGCAACACTGCTATTACTGGCGCCCAGTTCAGGACGGCGAGTGGGCTCGCCACCGGCAAGACGTGGGACGTGCAGGACGGTTCGGACATAGGGATTTGGGGCGGGAGCATTGCCCTCAACTGGGAAGGACAGGCCTCTAAAGTCCTGGTCCGCAACAACTTCATTCAGGCAAACGGATTCGGCTTGCTTGCCGAGATGTTCCACGATTCCGCCGATGATGAGCCGTTTCAGGATTTCCTGGTGGAGAAGAACACCTTCCAGCAGAATCCCAAGTGGCTTGCTCATGCGCCAGGCGACGCCGAGGGTGTCACCGTCCATCGCCAGCACTTGGAGTTCAAAGGTTGTGTCCGGTGCAAGATCGACGGCAACCTGTTCCAGACCTCGTTTCTTGGGGAGAACGGCGTGCCCGGAGCGGCGATCTACATCTCGGCGCCCAACGGAGACAACACCTATGGCATTGCCTCCAGCGATATCACCATCTCCAACAACCTCATCACCGATGTGGCCTCCTGCATCTGGGTTACGGGGACGAATTGGAACGAAACGGACGCCCACGTCAACGGTCTCCTGCGTCGGGTGTTGATCCAGAACAACGCATGCCGCTCCAATGCATACACGAAGCACCAGTGGTTTCTGAACCACGACACTGCGCCCTGGGGCGGGCACTTTCGAGGGATGGCCCTCCAGTTTGTTATGGGCGGCGAGGATTTCACGGTCCGGCATAACACGTTCTACGATCAGCACGGGTATCAGTCTGCGTTCAAGATCACGGACCTGTGGATCGAAGGCCTGACTGTTCAGGACAACATTTTCACGTTCAACTACGACGACTGGAACTACGGCTTGTCATCGCATCGTGACTACGGGTCGGTGGATAGCGAGCCGCCTATGGCATCGGACAGGGAAGGCAGGGAGACGCTTGATGGGGCCGTTGTCCGCGGGCCGGGAAACGCCTCCTGGACGTTCGATCATAACGTGCTCGTGTTTGGCTGTAAGTCGGCCCGGTCCTGTGTGGACAGCACAACCGATCTGGTCGACGTGGGCCGCAAGCTGATGCTCTACCCGGCCGGCAACGTGGCCCCGTCGGGGAACACGTATGGCGCCCGACTCGACGCAGTCGGCTGGATCAACCGTTCCAAGGACGTGTTCTCATTGGCGGCCTCTTCCCCTTACAAAGGCGCGGGCACTGGCGGCAGCGACCCAGGCGTGGATTGGAGCGAACTGATGGCCACGGTTGGCGTGTCCGGCACTGCCTCTCCTCCCGTGCTTCCCGCAGACGGGCCTGGAGTGGCCCTCCTCGGTGTTCCCTTCGCCTTCCAGTTTCTGGCGGCGGGAGGCACGGGGACCCTCACATGGACTTCAACGGAACCGCTTCCCCCCGGCCTGCAGTTGGACGCGGGGGGACTGCTCAGCGGAACGCCGGAGCAGGCCGGCTCCTTCCCCTTGGGTATCGCCGTCGTGGACTCAGCCAGCTTGGCGGCATCGCGGGAATACACCCTCGTCGTGTCGCCGTTGTCCGCTCCGGCGATCTATGTCGCGGGCTTCCCCGACACGCTCGGCCCCGCTGAGCAGCCCCCGTTCGACGTCAGACTGGGCGCCGCCTATCCCTTGCCGATCACCGGTACTCTTACCCTTACTTTCACGCCTGACGCGGCATTCCCCGACGATCCGGCGATCCAATTCTCCTCTGGCGGGCGAACCTTGCGCTTCGCCATACCTGCCGGCCAGACCAGCGCATTCCCCGCGTTTCCTCCTGCGCTGCAGACCGGGACATCGGCCGGTCGGATCGATCTCACGCTCAGGTTCTCGGTGGCAGATCTGGACATAACGCCGAGTCCCCCTCCCGTTTGGTCGCTGGTGGTTCCCCATTCTCCCCCGAGAATCGTCTCTGTTCAGATTGCGGACCGAACCAGTTCCGGCTTCAGTGTGGCCATCGTTGGATTCTCGACGCTGCGGGAGGTCGGGCAGGCCGCGTTCAGTTTCAACGTCGCCTCGGGCGCTGACCTCTACACGGTTCAGTTGACGTTAGCTGTGGAGAGCGCGTTCGCAGCATGGTACGGCGGTCCATCCTCAGGCCAATTCGGCAGCTCCTTTTACTACACGCAGCCGTTCACGGTACCCGGGGACGTCGAAATTGTCTCGGTGTCCGTCGCGCTGTCCAACGAAATGGGCAGTTCTCCTCCTCGCAGAGCAGAGTCTTCGGCCGCGGTGGTCGCGTGCGATGGCTTGAACTTCCGTCGCGCGCCGCTGGAGCGGATTGACCTCAGCAGTCAGCCGGTACCCCGGCTGCCCCTGTCCTGGTAAGATGGGGACTTCTCAAGGCCTTGCGGGCTGCGGTTCGGCCTGTGCTTAGGCGACTATGGAGATCCACTACGACCGGTTAGGCGACGTTGACCGCTACCTCCAGATGCACGGCCGTTTGAGGCTCGAGGAGAAACAACCGGCGTTCGAAAACATCCTCCGCTACATCCGCAAGGTTCGGGCGGTGACGCCGTCCTGCCGGATCCTGGAAGTCGGCACCGGTGTGGGTTGGTTCCCGTTGCTTTGCGGGCTGAACGGTCTCTCCTGCAAGGGGCTGGAGATCAGCCCGCAACTGATTGAATATGCCCGGGAACTGGGGCGCAGCTACGGTGTGGAGGCTGACCTCACACTGGGAAATCTGGAAACGGTCGACCTCGGCGAGGCGCAGTATGATGTGATCGTCTGCAGTTCGGTGTTCGAGCACGTGGAGCGCTGGCGGGAAAGCCTGGGGCGGGTCTACCGGGCTCTGAAGATAGGTGGCGCACTCTTTTTCGAGTCCACGAACAAGTTCAGCCTTACTTCCGGGGAGTGGCCGTCCTTTCCCCTCTACGGGTGGCTTCCGAACGGTGTCCGTTACCGGCTCCGCAAGCTCGCACACGGGCCGGACATCATGAAGCTTGGCATCGACTTCCATCAATTCACATACCCGCTTCTTCGACGAGCGTTCCGGCAAGCAGGTTTTTCCCGTATTCTCGACCGGGTCGAGCTTTCTGACCCCGACTTGGTTGCCAGTCCGGTCAAGCGCCTCACCCTGAAAGTGTGCCGCAGCTTTCCTCCCGCCCGGCACCTGGTGTTGACCTTCTTCGAAGCGACGACGTTCGTCTGTGTGAAGTAGGCCGTGATTCGACGCCTGTTTTCCCTGCCTGTTGCCCGCAACGCCGCTATCCTGTATGCGGTCCAGATCGGCGGCTATCTGGTGTCCCTGATCACCGTTCCGTACCTGGCTCGTGTGCTCACGCCGGCCAAGTTCGGCCTGCTGGCATACGCGCAGGACTTCATCTGGTATTTCGTCGTTCTTACCGATTACAGCTTCAATGTCACCGCCACCCGCAAGATCGCTATCCAGCGTGATGACGTCCAGGCCGTGTCTCGCATCTTCAGTGTGGTCATGACCGCCAAGGCGTGCCTGATGACCGTCGGCTTCCTGGCTCTCTGCGCCACCGTCTTGATCGTCCCCAGATTCCGGGCGGAGTGGGCCCTGTTTTGCATCGTTTATCTCACGGTGGCCTCCTACGTCGTCTTTCCCCTCTGGTACTTTCAAGGTCTCGAGAAGATGCACATCGTGGGGATACGCGACATCGTCTCTAAACTGGCGGTGCTTGCCGCCGTCTTCGCTTTCGTCCATAGCGAAAACGATTACCGGGTTGCCGCCGCCATCCAGTCCGGCGGGCTGCTGGTAACGGCCATACTTGGACTTGCTGCCGTTCCGTTGGCGGCCCCCGTGCGCCTCATTCGACCGAGCCTGAGGGAATTGCGCGGCCTTCTTTCCGAGGGCTGGCACGTGTTCGTCTCGCTTTTTCTGGCCGGTGTCTGCCCGTCCACAAACGTCGTGATCCTTGGATTGATCGCTTCTCCCGAGCAAGTCGGGATCTATAGCGCTGCGTCGCGAATCATCTTCCCGATGAGGACCATGGTCGGTCCTCTGGTTACGGCTGTCTACCCCCACGTCAGCCATCTGGCCTCCAGTGCGCCCGACCGTGCACTACGTTTCCTCCGCCGCTACGCATTCCTCCTATCCATCCCTTTCCTGTTCCTCGCCTTGGGTACCCTGTTCTTCGCCCCCATCGCTGTGCGTTTTCTGTATGGTCCGAGATACGCGGAAACGGCGCTGCTGCTCCAAATCATGGGAGTGACTCCCCTGCTGATGTCGCTGACGCATTGCTTCTCCACCTACTTCCTGCTGGCTTTTGGCTTCACGCGCGAGTGGTCCCGCATCATGATTTCGGGCGTGTTTGTCAATTTCCTGGCGCTCGGTGTGACGATTTGGTTGCTGCGCCCTTCGCTGGCCCTATCGGTTACGATGGTCGCGGTCGATCTCTTCATCTTGTCGCTCTCCTGGGCGTTCTACGCAGCCCGGACGGGAGCCGGTGCCGCCCCGGCCGGGAAGACGCTTCGGGGCTGACTGCCGATCTGAGTTGAGGTATCGTGAAGTGGTGGCGGCAACGGCAGGTTGGCGGTTTCCGCCGCGCGGCACCGGTTGGAGGGTGCAGGGACAACGATGACGCGGAAGGAGTTTCTGGAGTCTGTGGATGAGCTGATGGAGTTGCCGGCCGGCACTCTGAAGGGCGACGAGAAGCTCGAGGATCTCGAGAACTGGAACTCACTTGCCATGGTGGGCTTCATTGGCCTTGTGGATGAGCGCTGCGACGTCAGGCTCTCTCCCCGGCAATTCCTGAACTGCAGCACGGTGAATGACCTGCTGCAACTGGCGGGTTTCGCCAGTTGACGCATGCCCGCCGCTAGCCCCAGTGGCGGAAGCGCGCACATGTCGGTCTATGATCGGTGGTTGCTGAAGATCAAGCGCGCGGAGACGCCTCTGAGCCGCCTTTTGCGCCGCGCGATCCTTACGATCCTCGGCTCCAGCCCTCCTGTGCCCTCGTTTCTGCGGCCTTTCGCGCGGGCAGCATACGACGGCTTTTACCTGGGGGTGATCGCCTGGAGGGCATTCTGGTCGTATTTTCTGTGGCAGCCATTGTTCATCAGCCGGTGCGCGCGTGTCGGCAAGCGCCTGCGTCTGGCGGCGCTGCCGTACGTTTCGGGACACGTTCAAATCGAGATCGGAGACGACGTTGAGTTCACGGGGAGCGTTTCCATATTGAGCGGCCACTTGCTCGACCGCCCCCGCCTGGTCATCGGGGACCGCGCTGGTGTGGGAGGAGGAACCCTGATCTCGGTCAGCCGGGAGGTCAGCATCGGAGCGGATGTACGAATCGCCCCCAATTGCAGCATCTCTGACAACGACGGGCATCCCAAGGCGGCGGATCTCCGCGCGCAGAATGCCCGCCTGACTCCGGGCGACATCCGGCCGGTCCGTATTTGCCGCCTGGCGTGGATCGGACGCGGCTGTCACATTATGAAAGGCGTGACCATCGGCGAGGGGGCCATCATCGGAGCCAACAGCACAGTGATCTCCGATGTGCCGCCCTACTCGCTGGCCATGGGGAATCCTGCGGAGGTCTACTTTCGCAACGTTGGCAGGCCGGCGGCCCAACGTACCAGCGCGGCGCCCCAGGAGTAGCCGACACCGAAGCCGACCAGAACCACCCGGGCTCCGTCCTTGAGCAGCCCGTCTGCTTCCGCGTGCTTGAGCGCGATTGGGATGGTCGAGGACACGGTGTTGCCGCAATGACTCATGCAGAGGTAGAACTTCTCAGCCGGCAGCTTCATCTTCTTACGGAGGTGCTCCAGCATGTAGCGGTTCGCCTGGTGGAACACGAAAAGGTCGATGTCCCCGGCGCTCAACGCCGCCCGGCGAAGCAGTTCTGCGACGGTCCGTGGAACGACGTCCAGCGTGAACGCAAAGATCTCGGTCCCGTCCATGAAGAGATTGTCGCGGCTGCGGATGTTCCCGCTCCCATCCTCCCGGTCCAAGGCCGACGCCGCGCTTCTCGCTTCCCGCATCCCACCCGTCGGCACGATCAGATTCTGAGCGCCGCGACCGTCGGTGCCGAACACGTAGGGACCAAGCGCGGGTTCCTGCCGTTCCACCCCTCTCAAGAGCGTCGCCGAGCCGGCGTCGCCAAAAATCGTCCGCACGCTCCGGTCCCGCGGGTGGAGGAACTTGCTGTACGTCTCTCCCGTAAGCAAGAGCACGGCCGAAGCTTGGCCGGTCTCGATCAAGCCTTGCGCCAGCCCCAGGCCGTAGACGAAGCCGGAGCAGCCGAGATTGAAGTCAAGCGCTCCGGCGCGGGTCGGGATCCCAAGCCGATGCTGCAAGATGCACGCTGTCGTCGGCAGAAAGTAGTCAGGGCTCTGGGTGCAAAGCAACAGGAAATCCACTTCCTCGGCGCGGCAGGCGCCCGAATCGAACAACCGCCGCGCCGCCGCCTCGGCAAGATCTGACGAGCACTCGTCCGGGCCGGCGATATGGCGTTCCTGGATGCCAGTCTTCTCGTCGATCTTCTCCACCGACCATTCGGGAAACTCCGCCGCAAGCTGCTCCGTGGTGAGTACCCGGCTCGGGAGGTGGTACTCGATTGCAGCGATTGCAGCTTTCATTGTTGCGCTCTCCTCTCAATGTCAATGGGCTGTGTAGCCGCCGTCAACCACCAGAACCGTCCCCGTGATCCAGCGGCCGGTCTCGGCCAGGAGGAAGGCAACGGCGTTCGCCACGTCTCTGGTTCTTCCGAAGCCCAGCGGGTGCGCCTTCTCGACAGCTTCCAACTGTTCGGGCATCAACATCTCGCGGAACCGCTCGAGCATCTCCGATTCCACGAAGCCCGGCGCCACACAGTTGACCCGCACTCCATCCCGCGAAAACTCCATCGCCAGCGACTTGGTCAGGCCGATCAACGCCGCCTTGCTGGCGCCATAGGCCGACAGCCCCGCCTCTCCCGCCATCGCCGCCACGGACGACAGGAGGACGATGCTGCTGCCTGGCGCGGAGCACCCCGGCTGGCGGAATGCCTTCGCCAGCATGACCGCGCTGGTGTAGTTGACCCGGAGCGATTCCTCCAGTCTGGGCAAGGTGGTGGAGCGCAAGGGAATCGTATGTCGCACGCCGGCGCAATGCACGAGCCCGTGGAAGGGGCCGCCGTCGATCGTCAGGTTCTTGAGCCACAGCCCGCAGTCATCGAGGTTATTCAGGTCGAACGGCGCGGCCACGTGCCCCTCGCCCTGAAGCGCGAGCAGCGTCTGGTTCAACCGGTCCCGATGGCGGCCCGAGAGCGCCAGCCGCGCGTTCAGTTCACTCAGCAGAATCGCGGTTTCGCGTCCTATGCCGGAGGATGCCCCGGTCACCAGGATGCGGCGCCCCGCGAGGTCCATCGGGTTCAAAGCCATCGCGCAGCCCTCATTAGAGCACCAGAAACGGATGATACACGTTGGGCAGTTTCAACTCGCCAATCGCCAGCAACTCCCCCTGCTGGCTGACTGCCTTGACGTAGCGCGTGGCTGGCCGCACGCGAAACGGCGAGACGCGGAAATCCCGCCCCTGCCGGATCTGGCTGGCGGTCACCAGATCCACGATCTCGCTCGGGAACTGCGGCAGCAACTCCGAGGCGGGGATGACGGCCTGCTCGATCCGGTTCTCCTCTGCCATGCGCTCCAGTTCCGGAATCGGCCGCGCCTGTTCCAGCCTGAAATCGCCCGAGACCTTCCGGCAAAGGCTCTTCAAGAACGCGCCGCAGCCGAGCGCCCGGCCCAGGTCATGCGCGATGCTGCGCATGTACGTGCCGGCCGAGCAGCGCACCACCACGCGGGCCTCCGGGGAGGCCCACTCCAGAAGGTCAAGGGAGTAGACGGTGACCTCCACGGGCTTCAGATCGACCGGGACATTCTTGCGGGCGAGCTTGTAGGCCGGCGTCCCCCCGATCTTCTTCGCAGAGACCGGCGGCGGCGTCTGCATCAGCAGGCCCGTGAAATCCTCCAGCGCCGATTCCAGAGCGGCCCGGTCGAATTGCGGCTCCGATACCGGCGAGGAGGGCGCTCCGTCGCGGTCATAGGTGTCGGTGGCACAGCCGAAACGGATCACGGCGTCGTAGACCTTCTCGGCCCGGACGAAGAACTGCGCCAGGCGCGTGGCCCGGCCAATGACCAGCGGCAAGACCCCGGTGGCCATGGGATCAAGTGTGCCCAGGTGGCCGATGCGCCGCACGCCCGTGAGGCGCCGCAGCTTGTTCACCGCGTCGTGGCTGGACCAGCCTTCGGGTTTGTCGACAACCAGCACGCCGTCCATGAATCTCTAATGTACCAGCGGGAAAAGGCTCCCGCGCGTCCATGCTGTACACTGGTCGTAGTGGAAGAGGAGGTACTCGGTAAGGCCTACGACGCGCGCCTGATGCGGCGCCTTCTGGTGTACGCGGGCCCGTACAGGAAGGTCGTGGCCGTCGCGCTTTTCTTCCTCCTGGTCAACTCCGCCTTCGAGGTGCTGGGCCCGCTGCTGACCAAAGTGGCGGTGGACAAGTACCTCGCCCCAGCCAAGGGGACGTCCGCGGGCGTCTTGGAGCCGTACCTTTCCGCGGACCCCTATCGCGGACTGGCGCAAATCGCGCTGCTGTTTCTGATCGTGCTCCTGGCGGCGCTCGTGTCCGGATTCGTTCAGTCTTATTCGATGCAGTGGACGGGCCAGCACGCGATGTTCGACTTGCGTCGCGAGATCATGGCCAAGCTTCAGAAGCTGGACGTTGCCTTCTACGACCATAATCCCGTCGGCCGGCTGGTGACGCGGGTCACCACCGATGTCGACGCCCTCAACGAGCTTTTCTCGGCGGGGCTCGTGACCATCCTTGGGGACCTGCTGATGCTCAGCCTCGTGCTGGTCGCGATGTTCCGCCTCAGCCCCAGCCTGACCTTGTTGCTGCTGGCCGTCACGCCGGCATTGATCCTGGTCACTTATCTGTTCCGCCGCAAGGTGGCCGCAAGCTACCGGCGCATCCGCGTGGCGATCGCCAGGATCAATTCGTATCTCCAGGAGCACATGAGCGGCATCCGCGTGGTGCAGCTATTCAACCGCGAGCAGAAGAGCCGGGAACAGTTCGGGAAGATCAACCGCGATCACCTGGAGGCGTTCAAGGACGCCATCGTCGCCTATGGGTGGTTCTATCCGGTGGTGGAATTCCTAGGGATGCTCGTGCTGGCGCTGTTGCTGGCTTACTCCGGCTTCCAGGTTCGGGACGGCCACCTCACACTGGGTGTAATGGTGGCGTTCTTCCAGTACGGGATGCGGTTCTTTCGGCCGATTCAGGATCTCAGCGAGAAGTACAACATCCTTCAGGCCGCCATGGCCGCCGCCGAGCGCATTTTCAAGCTGCTGGACGCCCCCGTCCAGATAGCCGCTCCGGCGGCGCCCCGGCCGGTGCCGCAAGGGTCCGTCCGCATTGAGTTCGACGGCGTCTGGTTCGCCTACAAGGACGAGGACTGGGTCTTGCGCGACGTGAGCTTCACCGTCGAGCCCCGGGAGACCGTGGCCGTCGTGGGCCATACCGGGGCAGGGAAGACCACGCTCATGAACCTGCTGCTCCGCTTCTACGACGTCCAGCGTGGCAGCATCCGGGTGGACTCGACCGACATCCGCGACCTGGACCCGAGGGAACTGCGGCGCCAGTTCGGCTTTGTGCTCCAGGACCCGTACCTGTTCACCGGCACGATCGAGGAGAACATCCGGCTGGGCACCGAGGGCATTACCGGCGAAGATCTCAGGGCCGCCGCCGAGCAGGTCAACCTGCTAGATTTCGTGCACACCCTGCCGAACGGATTCACTCAGGAGGTGCGCGAGCGCGGTACTGGCCTGTCCACGGGGCAGAAGCAGCTCATCAGCTTCGCCCGCGCCCTGGCCCACAACCCTCGCTTTCTGATCCTGGACGAAGCCACCTCCAGCGTGGACACGGAAACCGAGTTTCGCATTCGCGAGGCCGTAGCTCGCATGGTGGAGGATCGCACTTCCATCCTCATTGCTCACCGGCTTTCGACCATCCAGCGCGCCAACCGCATCCTGGTCATGCACAAGGGCCGGCTGCGTGAGTCCGGAACGCACCAGCAGTTGCTCGCGCAGCGCGGCATCTACTGGAAGCTGTATCAGCTTCAGTACAAGGACCAGGAAGCGCCGGTGCCCCGTTCCGCGTCCTAGCCGGGTGAAACCCTGCTTTCCCGCCCGATGACGGAGCGCCGGGGCGCCCGTCAGCCGCCGGGAGCACGTTCTAGTCTGCCAGCCTCCCAATGTTGCCGGAAAATCGGCATTGCAGTAGGCTCGCGTCCGTACTAAAATCCTGACATCTGGGAACAAAGCACCAGGAGGGGTTAGATATGCTTCAGGGTTGTAAATTAGGGCTCCGTCTATCCGTTTTGACCGCGGTCCTTACCTGCCTGATTTTCGTCTGCGAACCGTATGCCGCAGCCCAGGTGCTGTACGGCTCGATCGTGGGCAACGTAACGGACCCGAGCAACGCGCCGGTACCCGGCGCTACCGTCACAATTACGAACCGGGAGACGAACCAGACCCGCCAGGCCACCACCAACGATGCCGGCGGCTTCAGCTTCCCGAACGTTCCGAGCGGTATCTACGACGTCAAGATCAGCCGCGATGGCTTCAGGCCGTTCACGGCGCAGCACGTCGATGTCACGATCAATAATGTCACCCGCGCCGACGCGAGGCTGGAACTCGGCGCCGTAACCGAAACGGTCACCATCGAGGCCAGCGCCGCGGCGCTCCAGACCGATCGCTCCGAGGTCCGCGCGGAAATGGGCGCGCAGACGCTCGAAAGCCTGCCGGTGCCGCCGGGCCGCAATTACCAGCAGTTGTTCCGGACGATTCCGGGTTTCACGCAGCCGCGCAACGCGCACTCGATCCCGTCGAACCCGTCACGTTCCCTCCAGTACGAGGTGAACGGGACGGTCTCGGCCTCCAACAACGTGCGCATGGACGGCGCGACGCAGTTCAACATCTGGCTGCCGCACGTGACGGCATACGTGCCCGCGCTGGAGTCGATTGAAACCGTCAACGTCGTAACGAACAGCTTCGACGCCGAGCAGGGACTCGCCGGCGGCGCCGCGATCAACGTTCAGATCAAAAGCGGCACCAACGATCTGCACGGCTCGGTCTTCGAGTACCACAACAACAACAAGATGAAGGCCAAGCCGTTCTTCAACCCCCCGGGCGAGCGCAATCCGAAGCTGGTGTTCAACCAGTTCGGCGGCACCGTCGGCGGGCCGATCGTGCGCGACAAGCTGTTCTACTTCCTCAGCTACGAGGGCACGCTCGATCGCGAGTTCAAGTCGAACCTGTACACCGTTCCGACCGCGCTCATGCGGCAGGGCAACATGACCGAGTCCGACCGCCTGGTCTACGATCCGCAGACCGGCGACGCGCAGGGCCGCAACCGGCAGCCGTTTCCGGGCAACATCATTCCCGCGGACCGCATCAACCCGGTCTCGCAGAAGCTGATCAGCCTGATGCCGCTGCCGACCATCGCGAACCGGTTCACGAACAACTACTACGGCGCGGCCAACTTCTCCTTCGACCGCCACACCGTTGATTCGAAGGTAAACTGGAACATTTCGGAGAAGCTGACCACTTACGGCCGCTACAGTTACCTGAAGTTCGACACGTTCAATGCGCGGGCTCTGGGCGCCATCGGCGGTCCGCCCATCGCCGGCGGGAATCCGGGCAACGGTTTCGGCGCCACGCACAGCGGGACCTTCGCGGTCACGTACGTGGCCACGCCAACGCTCGTGGTGGACGCGAACGTCGGCGTGACCCTCATGGACTCCAACTCCGTGCAGCCGGATATCGACAAAAAGCTCGGCCGCGACTTCCTGGGCCTGCCGGGCACCAACGGCGACCGGCCCTTCGAGGGCGGCTGGCCGCGCTTCGCGGTCAACGGCTTTACCGTGTTCGGGGAGTCCGAGACGTACATGCCGTATTACCGGTACGATCCCCAGCACAACTACCAGGCCAATGCGAGCTGGCTGCATGGCAGACACGACGTGCGCTTCGGCACGGAGCTGTCGTACCAGCACCTGAACCACACCCAGCCCGAGTTCTACGGCATCAGCGACATCGCTGCCTCGGGCGGATTCGTGTTCAACGGCGGCCCGACTACGCTGAATGCTCCGGGCGCTTCGTCGTCAAACAACTGGAACAGCTTCGGGGGCTTCCTGCTCGGGCTGCCGACCAGCCGCGGGCGGCTGCTCCAGGTCCCGGACCAGTACCACACGCGGACCTCGGCGTACAGCCTCTACATCCGCGACCGGTTCCAGGTGACGCGCAACCTGACCCTGAACTTCGGCACCCGCTGGGAGTACTTCCCGATGCCGGTCCGCACCGGCGGCCGCGGGCTGGAGCGGTACGATCTCGGAACCAACCAGATGCTGGTCTGCGGCGTCGGCAGCGTGCCGCAGGACTGCGGCGTGCACACCAGCAAGCGCCTGTTCGGCCCGCGGCTCGGCTTCGCGTACCGCGCCACCGAGACGTTCGTGATCCGCGCCGGCTACGGCATCACGAACGATCCGT
>JBHGAV010000047.1:0-34955 GCA_041946685.1 Bryobacteraceae bacterium
GCTCCGGCAGCTTTCCCGCTGCCCTTTCTGTGGTGTGCTTCGTTTATAACACAGTAGTAGTAGTTCACCGACAACAGCGTCGCGGCGCCGATCAGGCCACCGACGAGGGAGTTGTCGCTCCCGATGATGGCGTTCTGCACCGTGTTGGAGAGCGAGAGGAGCACCACCAGATCGAACGGGTTGAGCTGAGCCAGTTCCCGCTTGCCGAAGATCCGCAGGAGGACAACCAAGACTGCATACACAATCAGCGGCCGGACGACCTTCTCGATCACCGACACCTGCGGTACGAAGATGTTGCCAATGATTTCCGAGAGCATACACCTATCCTCCGTCCTTGAGCCTGACGGCCGACCGGATGTCGGCCCGGATGTTGGAGAGCGTCATCCCTGTCCGCGAGAGCGCGGCCAGACCCAGAGCCCATAGCGGCAGTGTCAACAGTATGAATACGACCACGGAAAATCCGGTCGCTCGTGTCTTCTCAATGCCGAACAGGCTGAGACCAAGCACGGTGAAGAACTGGTAGCTGCCCACGTTGGCCGGGGCGTTCGGCAACACAGTACCCAGACGCACGATCAGGTACACGGCAGCTCCGGCGGATAAGGGGAGCCCCAGGTGGAACGCTTCCATGACCAGCCAGAACGAGATCACTTCGAAGGCAAGGAATGCAAACGAGAATGCCCCTGCGACGGCCATCGTGCGCCCCGCGCCGATCTGCTGAAAGCCCTGGAACCTGCCCCCGAAACGGGACTTGCCTAGAGCGAGACACAGGAAAACGCCCGCCAGTAGCAGCACAACGGCGCCAAAGACGTCTCCACCCAGCATGAGGTCCCTGGGAAGGGGCACCAAGATGGCCACCAGACCGAACCCGATTGCCATCCACACGCCGTCCAGGAGCCGGCTGACCAGCATGGAGGGGATAACGTCCGGAATGTGCCGGCCCAACCACCTGCTGGCAAGATATGCCCTGACCAGCTCGCCGAGGCGCATGGGCATGACCTCATTGGCGAACAAGCCGACGTAGACGGCCTGGGTGGCGCGCAGGAGAGACATCCGTCCTACCGGGAGCAGGAGCACGCGCCAGCGTACCGCGTCACAGACGTATCCAAGAATGTCGCTGGCGACAGCGGGCAGCACCCACCACCAAGACATCGAACCGATGTAGCCGGCCATGCGCTCGATGTGGACGTCGTGAAACACCCAGATCAATCCGGCGCCCGCGAGCGCGTATCCCAGCACCGTTCTCCAGAAGGCGGAGCGCGCAGCGGCCGCCCCCGGCTGTACAGTCAGTGAGTCGCCTGAATCCATTCCAGCGCTTCCCGCAGAACCCGGAAGAAGTCCGCCTGATTGCCGGAGTAACGGTGGTCCCTGGCTTTCACCAGAAAGAATCGCTTGGGCTCGGCGGCCCCGGCGAACATCCGCTGCGTCTGATCCACGGTCACGTACTCGTCGCCACTCGAATGGATCATCGCCAGCGGCAGCGGCGAGACTCTTGCGAGGAGGGGGGCGGTGTCGAAGTGAGGCTCGTCGGGATCGCGCTTGGTCAGGTAAGTGAGGCTGTCGGCGAGCCTCCAGCCCAGGAAACCGCGGACGGGCAGCCCCATCGTCAACAGCCCGCGGAAGGCCGTCCTGCTGTCTGCCGAGGCGGCGCCCAAAAGCGCAAGCCCGGCGCCTTCCGACCACCCTGCTACGACCAGCCTCTCCGGGTTTCCCCGGGTCAGCATCCCCGCCATGGCACGGAAATCGGCGGCGACCTGGGCCTCCGTCAAGGTCGCCCTGCCCGGCGTGAAACCCTCGAGATAGACTTTGGTGTCCCAGCCAAAGACGTCATACCCGCACGAGGAGGCGCCACTCGCGATGTCGACGGCGAAGCCCCGCCAGCCGCCATCCCCGGGCAGGAACAGCAGGGCGCCGGTCCTGCCTCCTGCCGCAGGGTAGGAATGCACCTCCTGGGCCTGGCCACGCAGCACAACCGAGTTCTTGCCCGGCGCCAGATGTTGTGCCGGCAGAGCGCAGGCCAGAAGCACCACAGCAGGAACCGGCCGCAACAGATGTGATTTCATCATGGTTCCTCAGTCGGGCAACTCGGATACCTTGCCGAGAGCGATCGCCAGTCTTGGCAGTTCCAGCGTCCGGCGGTATACGACGTAGCGCGGTTCCCAGATGGTAGCGAACTTGGCCTTGTAGGCGAGCAAGCCTTTGAAACTGAAAAGGAAGTTCAGGTGCTGGAAGAAAGCGTGAATCGCGCGTTCTTCCGGCGAGGCCTCTTCCTGCTGCTGGAAACCGGCCATCGGCGCCATGCCCAGGTTGAAGCGCTCGAAGCCGCGTTCCTTGCTGAGCAGGAAGGTTCTCACAAAGACATAGTCCATGATGCCGTTGGGAGCCTCCTCGCACCGCCGCATCAGGTCGACCGTAGTCTCCCCGCGCCGATACGAAGGCACCAGGTTCACGAAGGCCAGCACCTTGCCGTTTTCGTCCTGGGCGGTGACGACCGGCGTGCTACTGATGTACTCCTCGTCGAACATGCCGAGCGTGAACTGGCGTTCTCGGCGGCCGGGGATGTTCAGCCATTCATCGGAGACTTCCTTGAGCTGCGCGATCAGCGCGCCGGGGATCGGCGGAGGGACGTATTCGGTCCGGATTCCTGCCTTCTCAAGCAGGTTCACCTTGGAGCGAAACGTCTTGGCCGCCGGACCCTGAAGCGTGAAGCTGGTGAGATCGACGATGGCGTCGTCACCTATCTTCAGCTTCTTGAATCCAAGCCGCTGGTAGACATCCAGGAAATCCGGGAGAGCCTGGTGGAAGCCCAGTCCCCAGTCGTTGTCCGCACAATAGGACACGAACCGACGGATGATGGGCTCGATGGCGTCCTCCGGCCCGATCGGGTCGCCGAGTACCACCGCGAAATTGCCGCCCACCCTGTAGGCGAGGAAACAGTCGTGGCCAGAGGACCAATAGAACGACTTGTCGGGCCGTGCCTTGAAGAAGTCCTGGGAACTGCGGCCGTATCTCTCCAGCACTGCCTTCGCCTGCTCGATCTCGTGAGGGTGGGTCCGAAACTGGTACAGGGCGGGGCGGAAGAACGCGAAGCCCACGTACAGGAAGGAGGCCAGGCTGATCAGGTACAGGGAATCCTGGAACCAGATCGCATAGTGGGTGCGCGGCTGGAGCGACGGGTCTCCCTGGAGGAGGAAGAAGTGCATCGTGCGCTCCACCGAGTTCAGGAGATTAAAATCGATTCCGAACTCGCGCGGCGCAAGCAGCCAGAAGCCTGTGATCCCGTACACGAGCGCTAGTGCCAGGGCCAGCAGACTCCGCCTTGTCGCCAGGGCCCATCCGCCACCACGGCTCTTCACCGAGTAGCGATGGCGGGTAGCCCAAAGCGTCGCTAGCAGGAGCGCCGAAACCGTTGCCTCCTCATAGTCAACGCCCTTGGCGAGGTGGAACAGGACCGAAAAGCCCGCCAGAAGGACCGCGATCAGCCAGGCCCGCCGTTTTCGCCGGTAGATGTTCAGCGAGACGATAACCAGCGCGAAGCCAATCAGCAGAGTGGCGCTGCGGGAAAGGCGTATGAACTCCAACGGGAATACTTCCCTCAACCGGACAACGCGCTCGGGAAGGCTGGGGCCGATCACGGAGTACAGGTTCAGCAGGCCGCTGCCGAGCGTGAGCAGGAAGGCAAGCAGGACCGCCGGCGGCGTGCGCCTCACTGCTTCTTCTCCCCCCCCGTGGTGGGGCCGGCGTCCCTGCGGGGCTGATCGCTGAAGGTGCGGCGAAGCGGGACGTAGAGCACCGAGGGCCTTCCGGCGCCAGCCTGAGGGTAGAGATCCATCAGCTCATAGATGATCGGAGGCATGTCCGTGGAGATCGGCAGGCCCAGTTCACGGGCCGCCTCGACCATGATTGGGAAGTCGTGAGTGAATCGCCCGTCGGTCAGCACCGTGGCCAGCGAGACCGCTTTCTCCTTGGGCAGGTGTTTCAGCAGCACTTCGGCGACAAAAGTCACGGTTTGCAGCCGCGCCTTGGCTGCCATGTCCGCCAGCACCAGCATCTCGTCGCCGACGGCAGGTGGTTTCTTCAGCTCCACGGTCCGGATGATAGATGCGGCGGGCATGTCTCCAATCTGGGGGTCCACAGGACCGAGCACGGCGTTGGGATCCATTACGATCTGGTCGGCTGCCAGCGCCATCAGTGTGCCCCCGCTCATGGCGTAGTGCGGCACGAAGACCGTCACCTTGCCCTTGCGGTCCACCAGAGCCTTGGCGATTTGCTCGGCAGCGAGCAAGAGGCCTCCCGGAGTGTGCAGGATGAGGTCGATCGGCCGGTCAGCCGGGGTTAACCGAATGGCGCGAAGAATAGCTTCTGAATCGTCCACCGAAATGGAGCTGCTCACCGGGACACCAAACAGGCTTACCGTCTCCTGCCGGTGAATCATGGCGATCACCCGCGAATTGCGCTGCTGCTGAAAGCGGTCCAGAAGGCTGGAACGGGCCGATTCTTCCCGGTTTGCCCCGAGGTACTGGGCCAGGATGAGCCAAACCACCACTAGGCCGAGCAGTATCTTGACTGCCGTCCAGACGCGAAAGAGCAGTGAAGTTCTTGAGTCGTCCATGAAGTTCTCCCTGTTGCCATTCGAAGACTCCAAGCCTACATCTTGCGTTTGACGAGCTGGAGGTTGGAGGGGATTCGTGAGAATCCGTAGCCAATGTGAAAGCCAAGCGGCCTGGAGGTGGACGTTTCATACGCCCGCCTCAGATCGGGCTGTTCCAGCCAGCGAAAACTGCCGTAGGGGCGATCGTAACTGCCGTAAAGCTGAACCTGCCAGCGCGCCGGGTCGAAGAAGCGATAGGGAATGCCTGAGTCGTCTTGCAGAATCGCGTTGCTGGATGCCAGAATCCGCTCGCGGATGATCGAGAACGAGGGTTCGTGCGGCATGTAGGAGGTCGCTTTGAAGAAGGTCACGACGCCCTTCAACCTCTCCAGGAACATCAGGAAAGGTTTGTTTTGCCTCAGCCAGTCGTCGGAGAGGTTCACCGAAAAATAGTAAAGCGTATGCGCGCGATGGTCTTCCTCCCCACGGAAATCGATCTGGATCCCCTTATTGCCGATCTTCCCTGGTGCTCTGTAGTCGGCGGGGCGCTCAACGACGCGCCCGTCCGCGTCCAATCGCACATAGCGGTGCCCGAGGACTGTGTGCCCGGTTCGCGCGAGCAGGAGGAGAATGGGGGGCAACAGTCCGTCGGTTACCTGGCCGCGGAACTCGCGGTCCATCTCCCTGGTGATGAAGAAGCTGCGCTCCAATTCGGAAGAGACCGAATCACGCACTTCCGCAAGGTAACCGGAAAGGTCCTCCCTGGCGAACTGGCGCGGCGTGGGCAGCGTCCCCGCCGGCTCCAGACCGACCATGACGCACACGGGACTTCGGGGGAAGAACACGGTCGCCATCAAGACGTCCGGTCCGCTAAAGGGGTAGAAGAGCAGGGAATCCTCGAATGGTGCGCCGCTCAGTTCCTCCTTTTGGAACGCACGCATGGCGGGGATCCACTTTTCCTGCACTCTCTTCCAGAGCTGGTCGAGCTCGCGTCGATGGACGTCCCAGGCCTCTTGAGTCTCCAGGTACTTGAATGAAGAGCCGTTACCGGCGGGAAGGCCGGAAAGAAACCGGCCCGCGTCATCGGCGCTACGCGAGAGCGGCGCCGGTTCGGACAGTTTCGGGGCGGCTGAAGACCGAAGGACGGTTGCCGAGGGACGTCGGCAAGAAACCGTGGCCGCTGCGAACAGGAGCGCAAAGGCGAGCGTGACCGGCCGCGAGAGTACACCCGGCCTCACCCACATGGCCCAAGTATCCCTCCGCCGGAACCGGTGCGGCAAGAGGTCTTCCAGATTGGTTTAGGATCAACTACAGCCGCTGGTGCCGCCGCAGTTTTCGCACTTGTAGCAGCTTCCGTTGCGGGTCATCAGGCCGCCGCACTCGCTGCACAGCGGAGCGTCCTCGACCACCGGACCGAAGGGCAGCGTCTGCTGCGGCTCGGGCTCGGTGGGACGCAGCTTGGCAGCATCGCCCGCTTCCGTCTGCGCGTATTCCGGCCCCAGAAACTTCGCGCCCAGCCACCGGAAGATGTAATCCAGGATCGACTTGGCGTAGGGGACCTGCTGGTTGCCGGTCCAACCGCTGGGCTCAAAGCGCACGTGGCTGAACTTGTCCACCAGGAACTTGAGCGGCACGCCGTATTGCAGGCTGAAGCTGATGGCCGTGGCGAAGCCGTCCATCAGGCCGGAGATGGTCGAGCCCTCCTTGGCCATGGTGATGAACAACTCGCCCGGCTGGCCGTCTTCGTACAGGCCCACCGTGATGTAGCCCTCGTGGCCCCCGATGGAGAACTTGTGCGTCACCGACTGCCGCTCGTCGGGCAGCTTGCGGCGCGTCGGGCGGTACACGATCTTCTCGACCGCTGCCGGCGCCTTGGCGGCCCGCTCGCCCTTGCCGGTGCTGAGCGGCTGAACGCGCTTGGAGTTGTCGCGGTAGATGGCCACCGCCTTGAGGCCGAGCCGCCAACTTTCGATGTAGGCGTTCATGATGTCGTCGACGGTGGACTCTTCCGGCATGTTGATGGTCTTGGAGATCGCCCCGGAGATGAAGGGCTGCACGGCGGCCATCATCTTGAGGTGGCCGGAGTGCGAAATGGAGCGCGTCCCGTTCTGCGGCCGGAGGCTGCAATCGAAGATGGACAGATGCTCACACTTGAGGTGCGGAGCGCCCTCGATCGTGCCGGTGGCGTCGATGTGACTGACGATCTGGTCCACCTCAGCCGGCGAGTAGCCCATGCGGATCAAGGCCTGCGGCACGGTCTGGTTGACGATCTTGATGACCCCGCCGCCCACCAGCTTCTTGTACTTCACCAGGGCCAGGTCCGGCTCGATGCCGGTGGTGTCGCAGTCCATCATGAAGCCGATGGTGCCGGTGGGCGCGATCACCGTGACCTGCGCGTTGCGAAAACCGGAGCGGCGGCCAGCCTCGTAAGCCTCCCGCCAGGTGTCCCTAGCCGCCTCGTAGAGCGCAGGCGGGACATTCTCCTTGTGAATATTGCCGACAGCTTCACCGTGCATGCGGATCACGTCCAGGAAGGGGCCTTCGTTGCGCGCATAGCCGGCGAAGGGGCCGACGGCCTCGGCGACGCGGGCGCTGGTGAGGTAAGCCTGGCCGCACATGATGGCGGTGACGGCCCCGGCGTAGTCCCTCCCCTGGTCGCTGTCATAGGGAAGGCCGAGCGACATCAACATGGCGCCGAGGTTGGCGAATCCCAGGCCCACCGGCCGGTACTCGTGGGAATTCCGGGCGATCTTCTCGGTCGGGTAACTGGCGCTATCGACCACGATCTCCTGAGCCAGAATGACCGTCTCGACCGCGCGCCGGAAAGACTCGACATCGAACTGCCCGTCCGGCCCGACGAACTTCATCAGGTTCACCGAGGCCAGGTTGCAGGCCGAGTCGTCCACGAACATATACTCCGAGCAAGGATTGGAGGCGTTGATCCTCGCCGTGTTCTTGCACGGGTTCCAGCGGTTCACCGTGGTGTCGAATTGCATGCCGGGGTCGCCGCACTGCCAGGTGGCCTCGGCGATCTGCCGCAGCAATTCCCTGGCCTTGAGCTGCTTGACCGGCTGCCCGGACAGAACGGTCCGGGTCCACCAGTCGCCGTCCTCAAGGACGGCCTGCATGAACTCGTCCGTGACGCGCACAGAGTTGTTTGCATTCTGGAAGAAGATGGAGCCGTAGGCTTCGCCGTCGAGCGAGGCGTCGTAGCCGGCGTCCACGAGCACGTGGGCCTTCTTCTCCTCCTTGGCCTTGGCCCACACGAACTTCTCGATGTCGGGGTGGTCCACGTTGAGGATCACCATCTTGGCGGCACGGCGGGTCTTCCCGCCGCTCTTGATCACGCCCGCGAAGGCGTCGAAGCCCTTCATGAAGCTGAGCGGTCCCGAAGCGCGGCCTCCTCCGCTCAGCACGGCGTTCTCCTCGCGCAGGCTGGAGAGGTTCGAGCCGGTGCCGGAGCCCCACTTGAACAGCATGCCTTCGGTCTTGGCAAGGTCCAGGATGGACTCCAGCGAATCGGTCACCGAATTGATGAAGCAGGCCGAGCACTGGGGCTTCTGCAAACCCGCGGTCAGCTTCCGGATGGAATCGGTGGCCTCATCGTAGTACCAGCCGTAACCACGCGATTCCTTAACGCCCACGTTGAACCAGACCGGGGAATTGAAGGCCGCTTTCTGGGTGAGCATGAGGTGGGCCAAGTCGTCCCGGAAGCTGTCGGCGTCCTCCGGCGCGCGGAAGTATCCTCCCTTCATCCCCCACTCGGTGATGGTGTCCACGACGCGGTGGACCAACTGGGCGACGCTCCGCTCCCGTGCCGCAGACCCGACCTTGCCGTGGAAGTACTTGCTGGCAACGATGTTGGTGGCCGTCTGAGACCAGTCGGCCGGAACCTCAACGTCGCGCTGTTCGAAGATCACCGCGCCTTTGTCGTTGGTGATGGTGGCGGTGCGAATCTCCCATTGGATTTCATCATAGGGGCTGCGTCCGGCCTCTAACCGGGCCGTGAAGTAGCGGGAGAAGCTCAAGCCGCTACGCAATCTGGTTTCGATCCTGTCCTTTGTTTCGTTCACTTTCGCATTCGTTGAAGCTAGCGCGACCTGGCCCACTGCCATACTACCCCCCTTGTGCCTCACGGGGGTAGACCCCGAAGAGGCGACATCTGCGTTTGTACCCCAAGATCTAGTATCCCGTCAAGAACTATATCTATATCGTGTACAGGAAGTTACAGCCGCGAATTGGGGGGATCCGGCCGAGTCTGCAGGACTTCAATGCAAATTGGGGGAAATCTGCGGGGGCCGAGCCACAGATCGAGCCTCTTCGGGCCAACACCCATGTCTTCGGGCAGGTGGAAGTTGACTTCGTAGCGCATGGGAACGGGGTCGACGCAGAACGGCTCGATGCGCGTCACCTCACGCCCGTCCACCCGGGCTCCCAGCCGCTCTATGCCGTCCACTTCCTCGAAGACGGCCTTGATGATCCCCGAGCGTATGACGGGGCCCGCCAGCAGGTCGATGGCATCGCTGACCGACAGTACCCGGGGCGCAAAGGGACCTGGGGGGACCACGCGCAAAGTGACCGCGGGGCACAGCGGCAGTCCCAGCCAGCGGAGTTCCACCGGATGCAGCCCGGTCGGGATCCCCGCCGGCAAGGACACGTTCAACTGCCGCAGCCCGTCGTTTTCGGCGGGGCCGACGTAGAAGGGAGTTCCGCGACCGTCCCCGATGAAGGCTTCCAGGTGCAACAGGTCACACTCGTCGGGAAGGTCGCCTATCCAAAGAACGATGCCGGCAAAGCGGCCGCGGCAGGCGGCCAGCGGCTCGGTGCCGAAGACGTTGGTCAGGCGGTGGACGCGGGTTGACGTTACGTCCATCCGGCGCTGTTCCAACGCCCCGTGCCAGCCGCGGCTGCGTTTGCGCATGGTCACCCACATGTACTGGGTACGGGCGCCCTCCAGAGCCAGGAGCTGGAAGTCCTCTGCGCGCGCAAACTCCGCGATTTCCTTCGCGGTGATGCGCACGCCGGACCAGGTGTCACACGAGCCGGGAACTTCTTCCAGCCCGTTGACCTGGCACCGGATGAGGCCTCCCGGCTTCAGCACGCGCCAGGCCTCGCGCAGGTAATTCAGGACAACCTCGCGGCTGGGGATGTGCTGGAAGACCGCGTAAGAGTACGCGAAATCGAACGACTCGTCCGCGATGCCTCTGAGATCAAGTCCGCTGTTGACCTTCGCGTGAGCGTTCGGCGACTCTCGCAGGCGCTCGCGGGCCTGCCGGATCATCTCGTCGGATACGTCGACGCCGTGGATCTCCCGGAAGCGCCGGCTCATGGGAAGCATCACGCGACCGGGGCCGCAGCCGATCTCGAGCGCCCTCATGGTGAGGTGATCGGCGGGACGGCCGAGATGGCGGAGTTCCCGGGTCAGGTCGCGCACGACGTCGGCGGCCGTCGCTTCGAACTCAGACTGTTCCTGCTCGCGGCGGCCGAAGGCGACGTAGTAGTTGGCGTCTTCCCGCGCCCGGCGGTTCCAGTCCGCGCGCATCCGGTCCGCGATCTCAGACATGAGCTCCCCGCATCACCCGCCATCCATCCTATCGCGCCGGGTGCAACGGGCCGCCGCATCGGTTGGCCCTCAGTCTGTTGGCGGCAAGAGAGACGCCCGGCGCCGCCGCGATGCAGCGGCTGTCCATCCCGTAGCCTGACACCTGATTGCCCTCGACGAGGTTGCCCCTGGCGGGAGCCTGCCGGTGGGCGCCCTTGCCCAGGTAGATGCCCGAGCGCAGCAAGTCCGGCTCCTCCGGGTAGTAGAGGCAACCGTACTTCGCGCCGCTATCGTTGCAGCGCGCCAGGTTCAGGTTGCGCAGGACATTCTCCGTGATCCGGTTGCGCGAGCCGATTATGAAAATGCCGCCGAACTTGGCCCCGTCGATGGTGTTGTTCGTGACGAGGACGTCTTCCGATTCCATGTCCGGGTTGCTGTTGTTGAACACGATGCCGTAGTGGCCGTGCGGATAGTCGTCGGCCGAACCGCGATTGACGCAGGAGTTGCGGCTTACCTCGCCGTGGTGGAAGCCGTCGAGGTCGATGCATTTTCCGTTTACCTCCTCGAAGCGGTTGCCGGCGTACACGGACTTGTCAACATTGCCCGCCGTGTCGATGGCCACGGGGATAGCTCCGCTTTCGACGTCCACCACCCCGGGAGGATAGCCGATGCGCCGCCCCGAGTTGTTTTCGATGCGAACGCCGGTTGCATGCCCGGCCTGCAAGGCGTCACGGCCGATGTCCTCCAGGACGTTGCCGGAGATCCGCCCGTCCCGGTTGCGGGGAGAGGTGTAGAGCGAGTGGGTCCAGATTCCGTTTCCGAGCACGTTTCTCAGCGTGCAATTCAGCACTTGGAAGCCGGAGGTTCCTTCCTCGAGGAGGATCCCGCCGGTGGTGTTGTTGCGGCCCGCGGCGCTGCTGGAGCCGCTGCGGTCCACCTGGATGTTTTCGATCAGGACCCGGCTGGACCGCGCCACCAGGACCGCGAATCCCGCGACTTCCGCCAGTTGAATGGAAGAAATCGTGAGACCCTGGACGTCCTCTGCCAGAATCCCGTTGTTCCCGGTGAACCGGCAGAAGGGGACGTCGGAAGGAGCAAGGCCAGCGGGCCTGGATAGCGCGGCCCGGTTGCCGTCGATGGAGAAACCGGTCAGGCGGATGTTCGTTCCTCTTTTGACGCGAACCAGGGCGCTTCCCCGGAAGGCGGCGGAGGCCCGGATTAAGCTCCCGGAAGGGGAGCCTGCCAGCACCAGATTATGCGTGCCCTCAGGGATGACCAACTCGGAGGAGACCTCGGTGACCCCCGGAGGAAGCTGAACCGTGCCGGCGCCGCGTGCCAGGCTGTTTCGAATGCGGGCTTCGCGGCTCCCGCAACCGAGGCAGAGGACCAGCACCCACGCCATTACGCAGGGTCGCATGACACCGCTATTCTAACTACAGTTATCCTGACCTTGATGGCCGTCAAATTTCGGGACGTTACCTTCCCGCCGCTCGCCGGACTGACATTGTCGGCTCCGGACGGCGCTCTGATCGGCATCGTCGGCGAAGAGGGCTCGGGCGGACGCGACCTGCTGCGCCTGGCCGCCGGACTGGCGTCGCCGATGGAGGGCATTGTCGAAGCTCCAGCCAACCGGCGCTTGCTGGACGCCGCCAGCGATCTGGACCTCAGCCCGGTGGGGCTTCTGCTACTCGACCACGCGCTGAGCCGGCGGGACGCCGTTACCAGGGCGCGCGTCGCCATAGAACTGGTTCATCTGCGGCGCGGGGGAACGACGATTCTGCTGGTGTCGCACGAACTGGATCTGGTCGACAGCCTGGCGGACGAGATCTGGTGGCTCGACAGCGGTAAGCTGGCGGCTAAGGGCGATCCCGCGGAAGTCCTGGCGAAGTACCGGGAACATGTCGCCGGGCAGGTGCGCGCCTGGGGTGCGGACCGATGCTCTCGGTTGTCTCCTCCGCTGCGGCGCGGCGACGGACGCGCGGAATTGGTTTCGATTGAGACGCTGGACGGGCAGGGCGCTCCCACCATGGCCTGGAGGAGCGGTGAAATGGTCGGCGTCCGTGTGACGGTGAAATATCACGAGGCAGTGGAGGACCCCGTGATCGGGATCATGATCCGCACGCGCATCGGCTTCGAGGTCTATGGGACCAACACCGAACTGGAGAAGCTGAAGCTGGGCCCCTGCGCGGCGGGCATTACGCTCCGTGTGCTGTTCCGATTCCGCTGCGGCCTGTGCCCGCGCGAGTACACCCTGACCGCCGCCTCACACGACCCGGACGGCGTTTTGCACGAGTGGCTGGAGGACGCGCTGGCTTTCCTGGTGGTGGATTCCCGCTTCACCGCCGGCGTGGCGAACCTGGGGGCCGAGGTTAGCGTGGAGCGAGAAGGCTAAGACTTGGGTGCGAGGATGTACGTCGGCGCCAGCCCGGCGACGCTGGAGAAACTGCCCGAAGCCGTCTCGGATACCCAGCTCGAGCAGCCCTGAACCTTACCCAGGTAGGCGTGGGGATGCACGTCCACCTGAAGCTCGCGCATCTCCAGGCTGCCATAGCGCAGCAAGGGGAAGACCTCCTTGACCGGCTCAACCTTCTCCTGCACGACGTGCGGCGTCCGCACCGCCAGTTTCAGAGCACGTTCCCAACCCGCATCGTCAGTCATCCAGCCCTGCACGATGTGCTCTTCGCCGGAGTCGTCGTTCGGCTTGAGAACCAGGTTCTGGCGATGCTTGACGATGAACTCCTGAAGATCGACTGTCTTGCCTTTGTACTGCGTGCTCGCGGGCGCTACCACACGGGTCCAGGGAACGTACTGCTGGATGGCCTTTCTCTCGGCCGCCGGGAAGCCCGAGGTGAGAGACTCGTCGCTCAAGAGAGCAAAGATCGATCTCTTATGGGCCAACTCGGAACGGAAACTGTTGACCACGCAAACGGCCTGGTCCCGGTAAGCGCGCACAAGGGGATGAGACAGATCGAACCGCAACAGGAACTCGTGGATCTTCACGCGGCGGAAGACCAGGTCCATGACATAGGAACCCTGCCGCAGAACTCCGCCCTTGTACTCGAGCTGGTCGGGGGAGACGAGCTGAGCTTCCAGCCCGTGCCCCCGAAACGCTTCGCACAACAGAACGTAGTCGCTCGGCTCGGCGGTCTGGAAAGCCTGGCGGAATTCCATCACTCCGATTCGCGGTCTCTGCTTTCCTCCGAACTGCTTGTAGGCCGCCAGGACGGATGACACCAACTGCTTGCCGCCGCCGAGCTTGGTCAGGCTGTACTGCCTCCGGAACTGCCTCATCGGGGGGCAGTCAAAGAACAGGTCCGCAAGCGCTGCGCCGTAAGTGACCCCCGGGGCTGTGTCGGCATTGTAGCCGACAAAATGCAGCCCGCCTCCGTTGAGGTGCGTATCCAGCAGTGAAGTCACGGCCAGAAATGGATAGCCGGGATCGATGGCCGCCAGCATCTTCTCAGCCGGGAGGAGGTGGAGCCGGGCCAGGAGAGCCGGATTGGCCAAGGCCATCTGCTTGATTCGGTCGATGGCCGAACAGAGCGCGTCGGCGGCTCTTACAAGGGTGGCGTGCTGGCGTACCGAGAGGAAATGAGGCCTCAGAAAGGGGCAGATCGGACGAGCGCCATCCTTCAGGTTGGCGGCGAGCATCTTCTCTTGAAGTTCGCTCGCCCAGTCCAGGTTCCTGTATGATTCTGAATCGATTAGCTTGTGGTAGCGGGCAATGGCCTCGCCCAGTTGGGTCATGTTGACGCTTCTAGCTTCCTTTCCTTAATATTGCACACCGATGTCAAAAAGCCAAGAAACAGCACTCCGAGAACGGATGCAAATGTTTTATAATCAATGTGTTATGAATATCAATGGATTAACGGCGCGGCTCCTGGCCGTGCAGGCGCTTTTCCTGCTCCCTTCTACGACACTTGTCGCTGACGAAGGCATTTGGCTTTTCAGCCACTTCCCGAGCCAGGCAGTGAAGGAGAAATACGGTTTTGAGGTCACGGACCGTTTCCTCGACCAATTGCGGCTTGGCTCCGTCAAGTTCGTCGGCGTGGCATCCGGGTCTTTCGTGTCGCCGGATGGTCTGCTGTTCACCAATCATCACGTCGCCTCCGAGTGCATCCAGCAACTCAGCACCAAGGAGAACGACTACATGAGCAACGGGTTCTTCGCCGCTTCCGAGGCCGAGGAGCGCCAGTGCCCGGACCTGGAGGCGGACGTGCTGCTGTCGATCGAGGACGTGACGGCGAAGGTGCAGCAGGGAGCGCCCGCCGGTGCTGCCACGGCCGACGCAGGGCGGACGCGGCGGGCGAACATCGCCCGCATCGAAAAAGACTGCACCACGGGGCAGGACAGCCGCTGCGAGGTTGTGACCCTGTACTCGGGCGGCGAGTACCACTTATACCGCTACAAGAAGTACACGGACATCCGGCTGGTGCTCGCGCCCGAAATCGGCATCGCCGCGTTCGGGGGCGATCCGGACAACTTCACCTATCCGCGTTACTGCCTGGACATTACGTTCTTCCGAGCCTACGAGAACGGCCGGCCCGCACGCACGCCCGAGTACCTTCGTTGGAGTAAAGAGGGCATCAAGGAAGGCGAGCTGATCTTCGTGCCTGGAAACCCCTCCACCACCGGCCGGCTCAACACGGTGGCGCAACTGGAGTTCTTCAGAGACGTTTCCTACCCGCTCGTTCATGCGCGGCTGAACGCTCTCGTCAAAGCGTTGCTGGCCTACTCCTCGAAGAGTCCGGAGAACAAGCGGGCGGCCGCCGACAATCTGCTCTCGCAGCAAAACAGCCTCAAGGCATACACGGGGTTCCTTGCGGGCCTTCGCGATCCGAAACTAATCGAGCTGAAGCGCAAGCAGGAGTCGGAACTGAGGGCGGCCGTGGCCAAGGACCCGAATCTGAACGAAGCCTACGGCAAGGCCTGGGACCGGCTGGCCGCGGCCTACACGGAGTTTGCCGAGTTCTATCAGCCCTACTGGCTGCTGGAGACCGCCGCCGGGCGCGGTTCAGACCTGTTCCGCCTCGCCCGGGACGTGGTGCGGCTGGCTGAAGAGAAATCGAAGCCCGACGACCAGCGCCTGCGGGAGTACCGGGACGCGGCTTTACCCGGAGTTGAGGCATCCTTGTTCGCGACCATTCCGATCACCGACTCGATGGAGATCGTCGCCGTCCGCGACTACCTGGAGTTTCTGAGGCGGTCGCTCGGCGCCTCGGATCCGACGGTGAGGGCGCTGCTCGGCGGCCGGTCGCCCCAAGCCCGGGCGCGCGAGTTCGTGAGCACCTCGAAGCTGCGGGATGTTGCCGAGCGAAAGCGGCTGGCGGCGAGCGCCGAGGCAGTGAAGTCGTCGAGCGATGGCATGATCCGCCTGGCGCTGCTCCTGGACTCGCGGGCCAGACAGCTGCGGAAGCGCTACGAGGACCGCGTGGAGGCAGTCATCAACGGCGACGGCGCCAGCGTGGCCCGGGCGCGCTTCGCCGTGATGGGCGCCGCCGCCTATCCCGACGCCACGTTTACGCTTCGCCTGTCCTACGGTCCTGTCAAGGGGTACAAGGACGCGGCGGGCAGGGACATCCCCTATGCGACGGATTTCGCCGGGCTCTACAAGCGAGCCACCGGCAAGGAGCCTTTCCGTCTGCCTTCGCGGTGGGTGGCATCCAAGGGCAAGCTGAACCTAGCGACTCCTTTCAACTTCGTCTCCACGGCCGACACGCATGGCGGCAACTCCGGCAGCCCCACCGTGAACACCAGGGGCGAGATCGTGGGGATCCTGTTCGACGGCAACCTGGAGAGCCTTCCCGACCGGTTTCTGTATACGGACGAGCGGGCGCGGAGCGTCCACGTGACCGTGCAAAGCATCGTGGAAGCCCTGCGACAAGTCTACGGCGCGGGCCGGGTGCTGAGGGAACTGGGGCTGGAGTAGGCTTGCTCCTCAGTCCACGACGGCGGCCACAACCATTTCCAGCGTGCGCCGCACACCTGTATCCACGTTGATGGGCGGGTCGTAGAACTGGTCTCCGGGGTGAGGCTGCCATTTGTCGCGGCTGCCGTCATAGCGGGTGTTGGGCGCGAGGCCGGGCGGGCTCCACTGGTACTGCGAGTCGCTGCCCGCGATCTTCCAGATGACCAGGTCGAGCGAGGGCACCACGATGATGCCGAATCCGCCCGCGCCCGACTTGAAATAAGCGTCGCGCGGCGCGCCGACGATGTGCCCGTCCGCGTTCACCGTGAACTGAAAACTGTACGGGGCGTGCGGGCCGTAGGGCGACGGCTTGGAGCACTGCTCGACGTAAGCGGACGGTATGAGTTGCCGGCCGGCCCAGTTCCCCTTGTGCAGCAGCAGGTATCCCCAGCGCAGCATGTCGGTGGCGCGCACGGCGATACCGCCGCCACCGGGTGTGTTGGTGGCGCCGGGACGAGGCGGATACCCCCACGGTCCGAACTGCATCGGGTTCGCCAGCTTTTCGCGGATGTACTCCTCCATCTGCTTCCCGGTGATGTTGTGAATCAGGATCGACAGCACATGGGTTCCCTGATTCGAGTAGAAATACCCGCCTCCGGGATTGGTCCACATCGGGGCGCGCAGGGCGAGCAGGTCAGCGCCGATGGACCGGTCGACCGGCGGAGCGGCCTCCACCTTGACACCCTCTCCGTTGACGATCGCTGTGCCGCCGCTGCCGTCCTGCATCCCCGAGTTCATCGCCAGCAGGTGCCCCAGCTTGATGTCGGCCTTGCGGGGGTCGCTGAGCGGGAGGGCCTGAGGCAGGTATTTCTGGGTGAACACCTTGGTGTCGAGCCCATCAGGGAATTGGTCCTTGTACTCCTGGAGCATGATGCCGCACGCGATGCTGGTGAAGGTCTTCCCCACGGAAGCCGTGCTGGGCGTGACGTCGCGCGCGCACTTTCCGTAATAGTTCTCGTAGACGAGCCATCCGCGGCGGAGTACCAGAAGACCACCATGCTGGCTGGTTCGCGTAGTGTACTGGAACGCCTGCTCCAGTCGCCTGACGTCCATGCCGAGGACCTTGCGGATCTGGGCCGCATCCTTGAGAGTCCGCCACCCGCCTGCGCTGTCGGGCGGCGGGTAGTAAGGCTTGTCCGCGGCCAGCGCGCCGACCGAGCAGAGAAGTGAGAACAGGAGTATTCGCATCGTTCCGCGAGCGACCATGAATCCGTTCCTCCGTCGCCCAGTTTACTTCATCGGGCGGGAGTGTGCCGCAACTCCACTTGATTAATCTGCACAATCTTGATATGCTTTGGGGTATTGGAGTGCTCAGAGGCGGACTTGATGGGGAAGATCTATCTGGTGGGGGCGGGGCCGGGCGATCCGGAGTTGCTGACAATAAAGGCCTTACGGCTCCTTCAGGGAGCCTCGGTGGTACTCTACGACCGCTTGGTGACGGCCGAGATCCTCGCCTTGGCCAATCCTCAGGCCGAGTTCCTGTATGGCGGCAAGCACGAAGGCGATCAGGAGGCCGTGCAGGCCTGGATCTACGGCCAGGTGATCGACAAGGTCCGCTCCGGCCTGGATGTGGTGCGGCTCAAGGGGGGCGATCCCTTCGTGTTCGGGCGCGGCGGCGAGGAGTGCCGCTTCTTCCAGCAGCACGGAATCGAAGTCGAAGTCGTGCCGGGCATCAGTTCGGCTTTGGCGGCCCCGGCCGCCGCGGGCATTCCCCTGACCTACCGCGGCGTGTCGCGATCCTTCGCAGTCTTGGCCGGACACTGCGGCGAGGGCACGCTCCCGAACTTGCGGGGCCTTTCGAATGTGGACACGCTGGTCATCCTGATGGGCGTCGGACGGCGCGCCTCCATCGCACAAGAACTGATCGACGCCGGTCGGGACCCCCGTGAGCCGGCGGCCTTCATCGAGCGCGCCACAACCTCCGGCCAGCGTGTCTGCTCGACCACTCTGGGATCCATCGCCGCGGGCGGCGTGGAGGTCTCCTCTCCCGCCACGCTGGTTGTGGGGGCAGTCGTGGGTCTCCGCGAGATGCCAGCGGGAGGCGAGGAGTGGGCAGAGACGCCCGCACTCTCCAGCCAAGGGGCTTGACCATCGAAGGGGTAACAATGGCAACCGGGTTTGCGCTGAACCATCCCGCACCTGGCGGACATCAACACATATCGTCTTCCGAGATGTCGCATTTGCGCCTTCTAGAGGCCGAGAGCATTCACATCCTGCGCGAAGTGGTGGCCGAGTTCGCCTGGCCGGCGATGCTCTACTCGATCGGGAAGGACTCCTCGGTCATGCTGCGGCTGGCGCAAAAGGCCTTCTATCCGGGCCCGATTCCCTTCCCCCTCCTGCACATCGACACCACCTACAAATTCCGGGAGATGATCCGGTTCCGGGACCAGCAGGCGGCAGCTGTGGGCGCCAGGCTGATTGTTCACACCAACCAGGCGGCCATCCGGGACGGCGCAAGTCCATTCCGCCTGGGCACCGAGAAGTGCTGCGCGCTGCTCAAGACCCGGGCGCTCTTGGACGCCTTGAGCGAAGGCGGCTTCGACGCGGCCTTCGGGGGAGCCCGGCGCGATGAGGAGAAGTCGCGCGCCAAGGAACGGGTCTATTCCTTCCGGGACCGGATGGGACAGTGGGACCCGAAGAACCAGCGTCCCGAGCTTTGGAACCTGTTCAACGGACGCGTGGACAAGGGCGAGAGCATTCGCGTCTTCCCGCTTTCGAATTGGACCGAGCGGGACGTGTGGCAGTACATCCTCGTCGAGAGCATCCCAGTCGTCCCCCTCTACTTCGCCAGCGTGCGCGAGGTCGTCGTGCGCGGCGATTCCCTGCTCCCGGTCGAGCACAATCCGCCCCTGCTGCCCGGCGAGAAGCCGGAGCCGGTCCTGTGCAGAATGCGCTCACTCGGCTGCACCTACTGCACGGGCGCCATCCGCTCCAGCGCCGACACGGTGCCGCGAATCATCGAGGAGCTGGCCGCCTTCCGCCGCTCCGAGCGCGAGAACCGCGTGATCGATCACGACCGGGAGGGTTCGATGGAGCTCAAGAAACGCGAGGGATACTTCTGATGCCGCACAAGGGCCTGCTGCGCTTCACCACCGCGGGCAGCGTGGACGACGGCAAGTCCACGCTGATCGGGCGGCTCCTGCACGACTCCGGCGGAGTTTTTGAGGACCAGCTCGCCTCTGTGCGCAACTCCGGCCTGAACCGCTCCGCCGGGCCGCTGGACTTCTCCCTCATCACCGACGGGCTCCGGGCGGAGCGCGAGCAGGGGATCACCATCGACGTGGCCTATCGCTACTTCTCGACGCCTTCGAGGAACTTCATCATCGCCGATACGCCCGGGCACGAGCAGTACACACGCAACATGGCCACGGGCGCCTCGACGGCGGACCTGGCGGTGATTCTGGTGGATGTGGCGGGCGGAGTGACGCCGCAGTCGCGCCGGCACGCCTGCATCGCCTCGCTACTGGGCATTCCCAGCGTGGTGGTCGCGGTCAACAAGATGGACCTGGCCGGCTGCCGGCACGAGCCCTTCGACAAGGTCCGCCGCGAGCTGGAGCCGCACCTGGAGCGGCTGGGAATCCGGGAAGCGCAGTTTATCCCGGTCAGCGCGCTGGAAGGCGACAACGTGGTCGCGCGGAGCGGCCGCATGCCCTGGTACCAGGGACCCAGCCTGCTCGAGCACCTGGAGGCGGCGCCTGTGGCTCTGTCCGGCGAGGAGGGGCCGCTGCGTTTCCCGGTGCAGTACGTGTTGCGTCCGGACTCCAGCTTCCGCGGCTACGCGGGCCAGCTTGTCTCCGGGCGCTTGCGCGTGGGAGACCCCGTGATGGTCCTGCCCTCGGGCCGCACCACCCGCGTGAAATCGCTGCCCGCCATAGGGGGCGATCTGGACGAGGCCCGCCCGCCGATGTCGATCGCGGTCCGCCTGGAACACGAGCTGGACATCAGCCGGGGGGACATGCTGGTGGACCCGCGCCGGCTGCCGCACGTGGCCCGCCGGTTCCAAGCGCGCCTGATCTGGATGCACGCCGAACCGCTGAGGACCAACCGGCCCTACCTGCTCAAGCAAACGACGCAGCAGGTCCCGGCAACGGTCACGCGCCTGCGTCACCGGCTTAACGTGGACACGCTCGAGCGCGAAGAGGCCGACCGGCTGGAGATGAACGAGATTGGCGGCGTCACAGTGGAGACCAGCCGCCCGATCTATTTCGATACCTACGAGTCGATTCGAGGTACCGGCAGCTTCATCCTGATCGACCCGGCCAGCAACGCAACGGTCGCGGCGGGCATGATCGAGCCGCCCGCGAGGGGCGGGGCTGCGGGGCAGGAAGTCAAAGCCGCCCTTCAGGAGTTGGAGTTCCGGAGCAGCCGCCTGACGCCCGCGGAGCGCTACTCGCGGGCCGGACACTATCCGGCGGTGATCTGGCTGTCGGCCCGGAAGGACCTGGCCTACCTGCTGGAGGTGAAGCTGTTCACCCGCGGCTTTCAGGTCCACGTCGTGAGCGGGGAGACGGAGAGCGCCATCCTGCCCGAACTGGCGCAGTTGCTGGTGGCGGCGGGATTGATCGCCATCTTCTCGGTCCCGGCGATGGACCGCGGCGAAATCGAGCGCGCCCGCGAACTGGTTCCCCCGGGCCGCTTCGTCGAACTGGCCCCCGACGCGCTGCCGCCCTCCGACGAGGAGGCGGCGCGGCAGATCTGCGATCGGCTCGAAGCCGGAGGCATCATCCCGGCTGCATCGAACTTCTGTGATGGGGAGGGTATCTGAATGAGCACTGCGACCAGCACGCCGCCGTCGGCCGTCGAGAAGGCCAAGCTGGCGAGCCGCCATCTGCGCGGCCAAATCGTGGAGGAACTCGCGCTTGCGACGGACGGTTTCGCCAAGGAGACCGTCCACATCCTGAAGTTCCACGGGATCTACCAACAGAACGACCGGGACGCCCGCAAGTCCGGCGGGCCCAATCCGTCCACCTCCATGGTGCGGGTCAGCATCCCGGGCGGCGTGGTGACCCCGCGCCAGTATCTGGCCCTGGATCGCCTGGCCGATGAAGCCGGGGACGGCAGCCTGCGAGTGACCACGCGACAGGACATGCAGTTCCACCGGGTGAGCAAGACGAACCTGAGGGCGCTGATGCGCACGATGAATCAGAATCTGCTCACCACCCTGGCCGGTTGCGGCGACGTGGTGCGGAACGTGGTGGCGTGTCCGGCTCCGCTTGGAGGTGCGGGCCGGGAGGAAACCATGGCGTACGCGCAGGCGTTGAGCCGGCGCTTGAAGCCCAGGACGCGGGCGTACTACGAGGTCTGGGTCGACGGCGAGAAGGCCGCCGCCGCCGAGAGCCGCCCCGCGGAGGACGAACCTCTCTACGGCGCCGCCTACCTTCCCCGCAAGTTCAAAATCGCCTTCGCCGCTCCTGGCGACAACTGCGTGGACGTCTACACCAACGACGTCGGCATCGTGCCGATGCGCGCCGGAGGAAGGCTGGAAGGATTCATGCTCCTGGTGGGGGGAGGTCTGGGCTTGAGCCCCGGCGTGAGAGCGACCCACCCGCGCCTGGGCGATCCCCTGGGCATGGTGGAGCCGGGTCAGTTGTGGGAGGTGGTGGAGGCCGTCGTGGCGATCCACCGGGATTTCGGCAACCGCTCCAACCGCAAGCTCGCCCGGCTCAAGTACGTGCTCGACGCCTGGGGATTGGAGCGGTTCCAGACGGAGGTTGAAACCCGCGCGGGCCTCAAGCTGAATCCGGCGGGTGCTCTGGATTGGCACGGAGCGCACGACCACCTCGGCTGGCACGAGCAGGCCGATGGTCTCTGGTTCCTGGGGCTGCGCGTGCCAGACGGCAGGATCAAGGACCGGGAAGGAGTCCGTCTTCGAACCGCGCTGCGGGAACTTGCTCAAGGGCCCATGAGCGAGATACGGCTTACGCCACAGCAGAACGTCCTGCTGACCGGCATCTCGCCGGAGAACCGTTCCAGAATTGAGGCTGTGCTCAGGGCGGCCGGAGTGCCGCTGGTGGAACAACTGCCACCGATTCTGCGGCATTCGATGGCGTGTCCGGCGCTTCCCACTTGCGGACAGGCAGTGACCGAGGCCGAGCGAGTCTCGCCGCAGGTGCTCGCGGACATCGGCGCGCGGCTGGGCGAGGCCGGGCTGCCGGACCAGCAGGTGGTGGTGCGGATGACCGGCTGCTCGAACGGGTGCGCCCGTCCATTGACTGCGGAGATCGGCCTGGTGGGAGAGAGCGTAGATCTCTACCGGATCTACCTGGGGGGCTCGGTCCTGGGCACGCGTCTGGCGGCGTTGTTCGCCTCGGGCGTGCCCCGCTCCGAGATAGGCGCGCGGCTTCTTCCGGTGCTGCTCCGCTACCGCGACGAACGGACCCCGGGCGAGACGTTCGGGGACTTCTGCCACCGCGTTGGCCCCCGCGCCCCGAAGGCCGAGCCCGTGGCGGAGGCAGGATGACGTTCCGA
Organism: Bryobacteraceae bacterium; assembly: GCA_041946685.1. GTDB lineage: Bacteria > Acidobacteriota > Terriglobia > Bryobacterales > Bryobacteraceae > JBHGAV01. The sequence continues at coordinate 22,567 of JBHGAV010000047.1, forward strand.
TACCCGGTCGTACTCGGACTCGAAGGAAAGAGCTGCCTGGTGATCGGCGACGCGTTCGGAGCGGAAGAGAAAGCGCGTGGGCTCGGTGAGCAAGGCGCCGTGGTCACCCGCCGTCCGGACTACGAGGAAGGCTGCCTGGTAGGCTTCTTCCTGGTCATCGCGGCCACGGGCGACGGCGCGCTCAACGCGCGCATCGCGGCGGAGGCCGGGCGGATGGGGATCTTGTGCAACGCGGTGGATGATCCTCCGAACTGCAACTTCATCTTTCCCGCCGTTCACCGGCAGGGCGACCTCACGGTCGCGGTTTCTTCGGGTGGCAGGAGTCCCGCCGTGGCGGTCCGCTTGAGGGACCGCATCGCCGCCGGGGTCGGACCGGAATATGGCCGTCTGCTCGAGCTTCTGGGCGAGCTGCGCGAGGAACTGGCCGCTAGATTCCCGGATTTCGACGAGCGCCGGCGGCTCTGGTACAGGTTGGCGGACTCCGAGGCCTTGAGCCTCTTGAGGGACTCGCGGAGAGATGAAGCCGGCCGACTGCTCCGCGAGCTCATTGAAAGGACCCCCGCATGAGACTGGAAGAGATACGCCTTTTCGCAGATGGTCTTCAGGGCGAGGAGCTGATTCAATTGGTGCTCAAGCACCAGGACAAGGCAGCATGCCTGACGTGCAGTTTTCAGGCCGAGGACATGGTCGTGCTCGATATGATCAGGAAGGTCCGCCCCGGTATCCCCGTGCTGTTCCTGGACACGGGCTACCACTTTCCCGAGATCTACGCGTACCGCGATCGAATGGCGGGGCTTTGGGGACTGAACCTGCTCAACCTTCAACCCGAACTCAAAGTCGCCGAGCAGGAATCCAAGCTGGGAAAGCTGTTCGAGACGGACCCGGGCCGCTGCTGCCACCTGCGGAAGGTGGAGCCCCTGCGGCGCGCCCTGGAAGGTTACCAGATCTGGCTCACGGGCCTGCGGCGGGAGCAGTCGCCCACGCGCGCTGCGCTCGAGGAGGTCGAACTTCAGCGGCTCGACTCGGGCGCCTCCATCCTGAAGCTCAGCCCGCTGGCCCGCTGGACCACCAAGGAGGTGTGGAGCTACCTGGCTGTACACAAGATCGAGAGCCTGCCGCTATACGAGCAGGGCTACACAAGCATAGGGTGCCAGCCCTGCACCGCAGTTCCTGCCGATCCTTCCAACCCGCGTTCGGGGCGCTGGGGCGGCGTGAAGCTGGAGTGCGGCATTCACACGCACTCTGAATCTCAATAACCAGCTTGTTGACGACCTTGGTGACGCCTCTCACCTTCTTGGTGATGCGCTCGGCGCGGCTCTTCTGCCTGTCGTTCTTGACCTTGCCGACGAGCGTGACGACTCCTTCCTTCACTTCCACCTCGATCCCGCCGCCCTGCGCGGTCATGTTGTCGGCCGCTCGAGCCAATCCCCCATCCGCCTGACCACCCCGCCGCTCGACCTTGGGGCGCGTGTCGGTCCCTATCTGGCAAACCTTCTCAGAAGTGGACTTCCGGCCCCAGTCATTCGGCGCATATCTGCAGGTCGGGCGTTTACGATCAAGTGACCTTTCGGCTTGTGCTGGATTCCTAAACGTTAGGCGACTGATCGTTATCTATCGGGTTCGCCGCTGCAAAAGTCGCGATAATTGCGGCCTGCGACCGATCCGACGGGCCTTCCACCGGCCACGCTCAATGACCACATGTTGACAGGCTACCGGTATGCAGGTTAACGTGTGAGATGTGGATAGACAACATGTCGGAAACAAGAAGTGAAATCCCCTACGGCACTCTCGATCTCCTCATACTGCAGACCTTTAGTTCCATGGGTCCCATGCATGGGTACCGCCTCGCCCGCCGAATCGAGCAGGTCTCGGGCAACCTGCTTCGGTTGAACCAAGGCTCCATCTATCCCGCCTTGATCCGACTAGAGCAGTCCGGTCTCATTCGAACAGACTGGGGTGTCTCCGAAACGAATCGCAAAGTGAAGTTCTACTCCCTGACCCAAGCTGGCAAGAAACGCCTGAAGGCCGAAGTGAAGAAATGGCATCAGACTACAACGCTAGTAGCGCGTTTCCTGGAGTCCGAGTCATGAGCAATCCGAACTTGATTCAGCGCCTTCTGGCCTCGTTGTGCCGCCGACGGCTGGATAGCGAACTCGAAAACGAAATCCAGTCTCATCTCGAACTCGCCGAGCGGGACGAGATCGCTCGGGGCGTGTCGCCCAAAGACGCCCGGGCCGCCGCGCGGCGCAGTTTTGGCGGCGTCGCCCAGATGCAGGAGGAACATCGCGACGTCCGAACAGTCGTTTGGGTCGAAACCGCGCTGCGCGATTTCCGCCTCGGCGTGGCGTCACTGAGACGGGATCCTACCTTCACCACCGTTGCCATCGGCGTGCTGGCGCTCGGCATTGGCGCCAACACAGCCATGTTTAGCCTGCTGGACGCTGTACTCTTGCGCCCGCTCCCGTTTCCCGAACCGGAGCGTATGGTCAAAGTATGGGAGACGCCTTCGCCCGGTAGCCACAACACCGCCAACGCAGCCGATTTCCTCGACTGGAAGCGGATGAATACGGTCTTTGAGGCGCTCTCGGCCGAGAGCGGGATCACCGCCACTCTCACGGGGCAAGGCGAGCCGGAACGTTTGCCGGGCAAGCTTGTTTCGGCCGATTATTTCCAGGTCTTCGGAGTGAAGGCGCAACTCGGACGCACTTTCGCGCCCGAAGAAGACCAGGCGGGAGCCGAACCGGTCATCCTGTTGAGCAATGGCGCTTGGCGTACTCGCTTTGGCGCCGATCCCAGCATCCTGAATCGCCGTCTTATCTTGGATGGCCAACCGCATCGCATTATTGGCGTCTTACCCAAAGGAGCCTTTGATCGCGAGACCGCCAAGTTCTGGAAACCACTGGTGTTCAGTCCAGAACAGCGTACACGCGGCTTCCACTGGCTGTCGGTCTCGGGCCGACTCCGCCCAGGAGCGACCCTGCGGCAGGCTCAACAGGAAATGCAAGCGATTGACGCCCGGTTGACGGAGTTGTCTCCTCCCTGGAAACGTAACTGGGGGGTGGCTGTGGAGCCATTTACCCATATGCTGGTGGGCGACACTCTTCGCCGATCCATCTTCGTCGCGTTCGGAGCCGTTGTGATGGTCTTGGCGATCGCCTGTGCCAATGTGACAAACCTCCTGCTGGCGCGCGGGGCAACCAGGAAAAAGGAGATGGCGGTACGCGCCGCGCTCGGAGCCAGCCGCGGCCGGCTCGTCGCCCAGATGCTTACAGAAACCCTGGTCCTTTGCCTCGCTGGGGGCGTCGCCGGCGTCGCCCTCGCCCATCTGCTCCTTCGCGCCGCCCTTCCGCTCATCGGCGACTCCCTCCCATTTACCGCCGAACTCGGCCTGGATCCGCGCGTGCTTGCGTTCGCCGCCGCCGCGGTCCTTGGAATGACCCTCGTGATCGGCCTCGTGCCGGCGCTGAAGGTTTCCAATCGAGGGACTTCCGCCTCCCTGAATCAAGCCTCGCGCGGTTCCTCGCGGTCGCACGAGGGGCTGCGCCGTATGATCGTCACCGCCGAAGTCGCCGTTTCGCTCGTTTTGATTTGCGGAGCGCTGCTCCTTCTCAAGAGCTTGTTCAACATCCAGGCCATCAACACCGGAGTCCAGCTCGACAACATCATCACCATGTCAGTCGAACTGCCCCTGGCCGCCTACCCCACTCCCGAAAGAGCCACCCAGTTCTTTCGCGGGGTCAGCGAACGGTTGCAGGGCACGCCAGGAATCGAGGAAGCTTCGATCGCATCCGATCCACCGCTTCTTCGCGTGAAAGAGGGGGAGGCGATGATGACCATGGCGTTCGACAAGAGTATAGACGTCAGGTACAAACGTGTCGGCCCCGAGTACTTTCGCACCGTTGGTATCGCCACAGTCTCCGGCCGCGGTTTCGGCCCCCAGGACGCGACCGGGGCGCCAAAGGTAGTGGTCGTCAATCAGGCTCTGGCCGCGAAGCTCACCACCGTGTTCGGATTTGACAATCCTGTCGGGCGGACCGTTCGCATAGTTACTCCGCACTGGGTGAAATTGGAGGCATCCCTTGTCGAGGCTGAGATCATTGGCATCATTCGTAGTGAACTTGCCGGAAATCCGGGCGCGCCGGAGGACCCGATTGCATACGTGCCGTTTGAACAGAATCCCCAACGTGGAGCCAGCTTCATCGTGCGCACCAGCGGCGACCCTCTCGCGCTTGTCCCGGCGATTCGAAAAGCCGTTTGGGAACTCGACCGCAATGTGGCGCTTGGCGACTTGAGATCCATACAGAAGATCCGCCAACAGAGCCTCTCTGGCGCAACGCAACCGGCCTCGCTTATAGGAGCTTTTGCCCTGGTGGCCGTGTTGCTTGCAGTCCTCGGCCTCTATGGTGTGCTTTCACACACCGTAATTCAACAGCGTAAGGAAATTGGAATCCGCCTTGCCCTTGGAGCGACGCCGGGAAATGTCGTCTCACACATCCTGCACGACGCCCTATTCGTGGTGGTTGTCGGCCTTTGTCTTGGCCTCGCAGGAGCATTGGCTCTAACCAGACTCATGAAAGGGTTGCTTTTTCAGACACCCACTCTCGACCCTCTAGTCCTGACCATCGGCTGCCTGGCGATGGCGACTATAAGCCTGCTGGCCGCATTCGTCCCCGCCAGCCGCGCATCGCGCATCGACCCGGTCAACGCCCTCCGCGAGGATGGCTGAAATTGAGCGCTGGCTTGTGAACGCCCGCGACTAACGGCGCAGCGTTTACGGGTTCAAAGCGACGCTTTGCCGCCGTTCCTGGCTTGCACCTCTCGCGGCCGCAAAACGGCATTCTAAGCCTGCGCGCATCGACACCGGCGGATGGTCCTGTGCGCTCATCGAAACGACTCTGCCAGCGCCGGAAGTCGCCTCGCCCTCCGCCCCATCCGACTCCGATCGAAAGCCCCGGCCCGAAACGCGGATTGGAGACCAACGGAGGGCGCCCTCTCTCCGTCTCGCGGCGAGCCAAGGCCGGCGCTACACCTCAATAACCAGCTTGTTGACGACCTTGGTGACGCCTTTCACTTTCCTGGTGATGCGCTCGGCCCGGCTCTTCTGCCTCTCGTTCTTGACTTTGCCGCTGAGGGTGACCACGCCCTCCTTGACTTCCACCTCGATGCCGCCGCCCTGGGCCGTCATGTCGTTGGCCAGCCTGCGGCGCACCTCGTCGTAGATCTGGTCGTCGGACACCTTGGGCTGGGCCAGGACCGAAACGCCGGCAAGAACCAACAAGGAAAGGACTAGAATGGCGGAAACCGCGCGCATCTCACTCTACCTCCCTGGCGGAGCCAGAACGCCAGTCTACCGCATCCAGAAACGCCCGGTCATCCCGCCACTTCGCCTGCACTTTGACGAACAGTTCCAGGAAAACCTTTCGGCCGAACAATCCCTCCATTTCCCGTCGGGCGTCTGTGCCGATACGCTTCAGCATGGCTCCCTTAGCTCCGATGATAATCCCCTTCTGGCTCTCCCGCTCCACAAGAACGGTGGCGGATATGCGGGCCAGACGTTCCAATTCCTCCCACCGTTCCACCACCACCGCGACCGAATGTGGAACCTCCTCGCGGGTCAACAGCAGTATCTTTTCGCGAACCAGCTCCGCCGCCAAGAAGCGCTCCGGCTGGTCGGTGATGTAGTCGGGTGGAAAATAGGCGGGCCCCGCGGGAAGCCGCCGGACGATCTCGGTGCGGAGCGTGTCCAAACCCGTGCCGCGCAGCGCCGATACGGGCAGGTATTCCGCGAAATCGTGGAGCGCCCGGTAGCCGTCCAGCAGTGCCAGCAGGGAGCTCTTGTCGCGGAGGTTATCGATCTTGTTCAGCAGCAGGAGCGTGGGCGTCCGCGCGGTCTTGACCAGCTCGACCGCCTCCCGATCTTCCTCGGCAATGCGCCGCGTGGCGTCGGCGACAAATAGCAGCAGATCCCGCTGATCGAGGGCCGTCTTTACCGTATCCAGCATCCGGCGGTTCAGGAGCGTATCGGGCTTGTGTATCCCCGGCGTGTCCACGAACACCACCTGGGCGCCCGGCAGGTTCAGCACTCCCTGCACCAGCGTGCGGGTGGTCTGCGGCTTGGGGGCGACGATCGCCAGTTTCATGCCGACGAGCTTGTTGAGCAGCGTCGACTTGCCCGCATTCGGCCGTCCCAGAATGGAGACGAAGCCGCTCCTGAAATCCGTGCCTGCCGGCTCAGGCACCGGCGGCCTCCCCGGAGCGGCTCACCCGCACCTGCTCCACGCGCCGCTCATCGCCGGCCAGCACCTCGATGCGGATGCCTTCCCGTTCGATGACGTCGCCGACCGCGGGCACGCGGCCCAGCCACTCCGCAGCCAAGCCGCTCACGGTCGTCGATTCGATCTCCCCGTGAGGGCTGAATTCCAGCAGACCCCGGAGGCGGTCCAGGTCGCAGCTTCCGGCGAGAATGTAGGCGCCATTGGCGTCGGGCGTGACGTCCAGCTCGGGCTCGTGCTCGTCGCGGATCTCTCCGATGATCTCCTCGACCACGTCCTCCAGGGTCGCCAAGCCCGCCGTATTTCCGTACTCGTCCACCACGATGACCATGTGCGCCCGGTCCGCCTGCATCTCTTTGACCAGGTCGCTCACCGGCTGCGTTTCCGGCACCACCCGCACCGGCCGCATCAAGTCGCGGATGCTCTTCTCGCGCCGCTCGTCCTCGTCCAACTCGAACAGGTCGCGGACATGGATGAAGCCCACGATGTGGTCGATGGTTTTCTCGTAGACCGGAATGCGCGAATACTGCTCGTTGATGGCCAGATCCCGCAAGTCCTCGAGCGATCGCGAGACCTCGATCGCCACAATACGCGGCCGGGGAGTCATGACCTCGCGGACGGTCTTGTCGCCGAACTCCACGGCGGCCTGAATCAGCTCGCGGTCCTCCTCCTGGATGATTCCCTCCTCGGCACCGGCAGAGATCAAGGCTTCAATGTGCTCCTCGGGCTTGGACTCTTCGTCCGAGGCCGGCTCCTGGTCGCCAAGGTCCACCACCGTTTGGAAGAACCTCAGCACGGCGGCAACGGGGGCGACCGTCAGAGAGAGCGCCCGCAGAAGCGGCACAAAAGGCAGCACCCAGCGGCCTTCGGTCTTGCGGTAAAGAACCTGTGGTATCACGTAGGCCGTGCCCAGCAGGATCAGCCAAGAGACCAGGCAGGCCTCGAGCAGGGCAGGCAAAGGCGAGTAGCTGCGGCGGCTGGTGACGCCCAACGACAGGACGCCCACCAGTACGATCAGCGTGTGCTTGATGAGCGAAAACGCCAGGGCTCCACGCTCCGACCTTAGCCCGATCCGGTCCTGTAGCTCCTCCTTGAAGAACGCCAGGGCGGCCAGGCCCCTGGTGCGGAGGCGGAGAGACTCCAGATACAGCACCTGCACAAAGGTCGCCCCCGTCAGGAGCACCGAGAAACAGGCGAGCAGCAAGACCAGCGCCAGCGTCATGAGCGTGCCCGTTCGATCAAGCCGGAAGGCAGGCCGAGTTTCTTTCTCCAGCGCGTTTCGGCGCGGGCCATGCGGCCGCGGTCGGTCGCATGGTCCATGCCCGCCAGGTGCAGCAGTCCGTGCAGCATCAGGAGTTGGATCTCCTGCTCCAGCGTGTGCCCCAACGCCACGGCCTGGAGCCTGGCGCGGTCCACCGAGATGGCGATCTCTCCCAGGAAGCGGTCCGGCCCCGGCTCGGGGAAGGAAAGCACGTCAGTCGGACAGTCCTTGCCCAGGAACTGACGGTTCAAACGCCGCAACTCGCGGTCACCGGCAAGCAGGCAGAGGAAACGCCCCCCGCCGGCGACTTGCCGCCGGATCTGTTCCGCAAAGAGTCTCAGAGGCCGCCGGGGCAAGCGCCTGCCCCCGCGGAAAACGAGAAGCTCGTCGCTTCTAGGCATCAGGGCTGTCGGGCTCCTGGGGGGCGTCGGCGAGCTTGAGCGAGAGCTGTGCGCCGGGTCCGTTGGTCTCCTGGTAGCGCTCGTACGCCTTCACGATCCTCTGGACCAGGGTATGGCGCACCACATCCCGCTCGTCGAAATTGACGAACCGGATGCCCTCCACCCCCCGCAAGACGTCGATCGCCTCCAGCAATCCGCTTCGCCTACCGCCCGGCAGGTCGATTTGCGTGACGTCGCCGGTGACCACCATCTTGGAATTGAAGCCCTGGCGGGTGAGAATCATCTTCATCTGCTCGGGAGTGCAATTCTGCGCTTCGTCCATGATGATGAAGCTGTCGTTCAGCGTGCGCCCGCGCATGAAGGCCAGGGGCGCGACCTCGATGACGGAGCGTTCCAGGAGTTTCTCCACCTTGTCCAGGTCCAACATGTCGTAGAGGGCGTCGTAGAGCGGACGCAAATAGGGGTCGATCTTCTCTTGCAACGTGCCGGGGAGGAAGCCTAGCCGCTCGCCGGCTTCCACGGCCGGCCGGGTAAGGATAATGCGGCCGACCTGCTTGGCCAGCAGCGCGGAGACCGCCATGGCCACAGCCAGGTAAGTCTTGCCCGTGCCGGCGGGGCCGATGCCGAAGACCAGGTCGTTGCGCTCGATCGCCTCCACGTAACGGCGCTGATTGCCCGACTTCGGCGCCACGGGCTTCTTGCCGAAGTTGCGCTGCCTGCCGCTGGTGACCAGGTCCCGGAGCGTGACTTCCCGGTCCTCGGTGACTACGCGGAGGTAGCAGTTGAGGTCACCGTTGGAGAAGACGGCGCCCTGCTTGACAAGTGCGACGTAGTCTTCGAGGATGCTCTCGGCGCGGGCCACGTCCGCTTCGTCACCCTCGATCTCGAGGCTATCCTCGAGCAACTGCGTGCGCACGTTCAGGCCGGTTTCGAGCAGACGGATGTTCTCGTCGCGGGTGCCGAAGAGAACCTCGATTCCCCGGCTGATCCGCACACTGGTCTTCGTATTCAAGTGAGTCTAACCACCTCCATGAGACGTCAGGGGTCTGGGCGCGGGCGAGACAGGCTTGCGGGCGGCGTCGTGCCTCTCTAGACACCTTGCCATCCGCGCGCGCGGAAAGGTCCACATCCAACCGCAGTATACCAGGGAAAACACTGGACTTAAAGCCACGTCCCGGCGTCATCCGCATGTGCAGAGAACAGACCCCCTCGATTGAGGGTTTCGCAGCCCGGCGTGGTAGACTGGCCTGTTGGCTTAGCGCTTGAGCTTGTTCTACGATGATCCGCCAACTTCGTGACCTGGTACCTCCGAACGTGCTGCTCCTGCTGGTCACCGAGTCGGCAATCATCTGTTGCTGCTTCGTCCTGGCCGCCTACCGGATCCTCGAGGTGGACCCCGCTGTCTACCTGCTTTACGACGGGGGGCTGGGCCGCATCCTGCTCACCGTGGTAACCATTCTCATAGGCATGCACCTGCACGACCTGTACGGCGAGATTCAGGTGAAGTCCCGGCTGCTGCTGTTGCAGCAGCTATGCCAGGTGATGGGCATCGCCTTCCTGGCTCAGGCCTTGCTCGGTTACGTGAACGCCGAGCTGATTCTTCCGCGGTGGGTGATGATGCTCGGCTGCGGCCTGAGCCTTGTGGCGATCATGAGCTGGCGCCTGTTTTACGGAGCCTGCGTGGTCCGCGCCCTGGGCGAGCAGAAACTGCTGCTACTGGGGCGGAACGATCTCGCCCTTCAGATCGCGCGGCACCTTGCCGAGCGGCCCGAGTTCGGCATGCGGGTGGTGGGGTGCCTGGACGACGCATCCGGCGACGAGGGGCCGTCTGGCGGCCCCCCGCGGCTGGGGGGCATAACCGAACTGCGGGAGGTTGCCTCGGCCACCAAGCCGGACTGCATCGTGGTCGGCCTGAGGGAGCGAAGAGGGAACGTGCCCGTGGCCGATCTGCTGGATCTGCGGTTCTCCGGGGTCAAGATCGAAGAGGCGTCCACGACCTTTGAGAACCTCCTGAAGAGAGTCTCGCTGCACGATCTGCGTCCGGCCCAGCTCATCTACTCCGGCGAGCTCGGCCCCAGGCCAAGCCAGGTAGCGCTGCAAATGGCTTATTCCACCCTGATAGCGCTGGCAGGTTTGATCCTTTGCGCTCCGCTGATGCTGCTGGTGGCCCTGGCCGTCAAGCTCACCTCCCCCGGTCCGGTGCTCTACCGGCAGACCCGGGTCGGCTGGCACGGCAGACCGTTTACCGTCCTCAAGTTCCGCTCGATGCACGTCAATGCCGAAGCCGCCACGGGAGCTGTCTGGGCTTCCAAGGAAGACCCCCGCGTGACCCGGGTCGGCCGTTGGCTGCGGCTGCTTCGCCTGGATGAGCTTCCACAGTTCATCAACGTGCTGCGAGGAGAGATGTCGCTGGTGGGGCCGCGTCCGGAAAGGCCGGAGTTCGTGGAGATGCTCGCCGAGAGCATTCCATACTACCGGCAGCGGCAGTTCGTGCGGCCCGGCATCACCGGCTGGGCGCAGCTCAACTACAAGTATGGGAACACGCTGGAGGACGCGGCGCACAAGCTCGAGTACGATCTTTACTACATCAAGCACATGTCTCCCGCGCTGGACGCCTACATCATCTTCCACACCGTCAAGACGGTGATCCTTTCGCGCGGGGCGCAGTGATTCAGCCGCCTTCGGCTCAGGGGCGGGCTACCCGGTTGACCGGCCCTTTCGGCATGTGCTAGCTTGACGCATTAGGCCGCTGTCCTTCTGCCGTTCCGGACGACAGTTCCTTAATACCGATGGACGCAATCCTGACCGCCCTCGGCGGGCTCCTGCTACGGGCTCTACCAACGTTCTTCCTGCTGCTTCTACTGCACTTCTATCTTAAACGCGTGTTTTTCCGCCCCCTCGACAAGGTGCTGGAGGCGCGCCGCCAAGCCACCGAAGGCGCCCGGGAGAGAGCGCAGGCGAGCCTCGACGTGGCCGCTGCCCGGCGAGCCGACTACGAGGCCGCAATCCTCGGCGCGCGCACGGAGATCTACAGGGAGCAGGAAGACGCCCGGAGGAAATGGCGCGAGGAGCAGTCTGCTCGCCTGGACGAGTCGCGACGAAGCGAGTCGGAAGCGGTCAAGCAAGCCAGGGCGGGGATTGCCAGCGACGCCGCTCAGGCCGCACAGGCGCTCGCAGCTCAGAGCGAACGGCTGGCGGGCGGAATCGCTGAAGCCATTCTTTCCGGGAGGCGGAGTTGAAGCGTCTTCTGCTGAGTTGCCTCGTCCTGACCGCGCTGTCCGGTTCGCTTCTTCTCGCGCAGCATGGGGCCGAGGGGGGCGAACATGCCGCCGGGGGGAGTTCTAACGAGCTCCTTTGGAAATGGGCCAACTTCGCCATCCTGGTGGGCGCCCTGGGATATCTGGTCTACAAGAATGCCGGGGTGTTCTTCCGTTCCCGCACCGAGGCGATCCGGAAAGGAATCGAGGAGGCCGACCGTCTTCGGCGTGACGCGGAAGAGCGCGCCAGCCAGATGGAAGAGCGTCTGAAGAACCTCGAGAGCGAGGTTCGGGCCCTGCGCGCAAGCGCGGAGCAGGAGATGGCAGCCGAGAAGGAGCGGCTGCAGCGGGAGACCGAGGAAGGGCTGCGGAAGATCCGCGAGCACTCCGAACAGGAGATCGCCAGCGCCGTCAAGGCCGCCCGGCACGAGGTCCGCGTCCAGGCGGCCGAGCTTGCGCTCCGGCTGGCTGCCGACAAGATCCGGACCATGATTTCGCCCCAGGTGGATCAGGGACTGGTGGAAGCTGTGCTCCATGACATAGAGAAGCAGGCCGGGGGCCCGCGCCGCAAGGAGGTCAACTGACCATGGCCCTGGCGGTGGCTTCCCGGTATTCAAGGGCGCTTGCGGACCTGGTGCTCGACCCCGCCCGCGGCCTGGACGCCTCGAGAGTCGTCGAGGAGCTGTCGGCGCTGGAGCAGGCGGTGGCGGGCTCCGCGGAACTTCGCAATGTGCTGCTTTCACCCGCCGTGGCCCCGGCACGCAAACGGGCCGTGATCGCCCGTCTGGCCGGACGACTGGGCGTCTCCAGGTTGGTGCTGAACTGCGTCTACGTGATCATCGACCACCGCCGCACGGCGATGCTCTCCGAGATCCGGCAGGCGTTTCAGGCGTTGATCGACGAGAGAACCGGCTCGGTGGAAGCGGGTGTGACGGCGGCCAGGCAACTCGCCGCCGGCGAGCAGGAGAAGGTCGAGGCCAGCCTCGGCCGCCTGACGGGGAAGAAGGTGCGCTGCAAATTCTCCGTGGATGAAAGCCTGATTGGCGGCCTGGTGGCCAGGATCGGCTCAACGATTTACGACGGTTCGGTGAAGGGCCAGTTGGAGGCCCTGCGCCGGAGATTGACGGTATAGCGCTATGGCTCAGATTCGAGCAGACGAGATCGCGCGGGTACTGCGCGAAGAGATCGACAACTACGA
>JBHGAV010000048.1:0-33834 GCA_041946685.1 Bryobacteraceae bacterium
GAACTCACGACCTCTTCCATGCCATGGAAGCGCGCTCCCAACTGCGCCACAGGCCCACCCGTACGAAAGGCTTGTTCCATTATAGTACAGAGGATGGAGATGAACCGAGACCAAGCCTGGCAGATCCTCTGTGAATTCACCAAGTCGGAGAACCTGCGCAAGCACGCGCTCGCCGTCGAAGCCTGCGTCCTGGCCTACGCGCGCAAGTTCGGCGAGGACCAGGCCAAGTGGTCCGTCACCGCGCTCTTGCACGACTTCGATTGGGAGATCCATCCCGAACTGCCCGACCACCCCCTCAAGGGAGAGCCGCTGCTGGCCGAGCGTGGCGTCTGCGAGGAGATCCGGCGCGCCATCCTGTCGCACGCCGACTTCACCGGCGTGCCTCGCGAAACGCTGCTCCAAAAGGTCCTCTTCGCCTGCGACGAGATCGCCGGTTTCGTCACCGCCGTCGCGCTGGTGAAACCCCACCGTAGCTTGACCGAGGTGGACGTCGTCTCGGTAAAGAAGAAGATGAAGGACAAGGCGTTCGCCCGCGCCGTGAACCGCGCCGACATCGTGAACGGTGCGGCGGAGCTTGGAGTGCCGCTGGAGGAGCACATCGAAACCTGCATCCAGGCCTTGCAGGGAATCGCCGCGCGGCTCGATCTGGAGGGGACCGCCTGAGCCCGGGTGGCACGATCTTCTGCAACAGCCATATGCCGCGAATAGTTGCCATCCTCCCTTTTCTGATCACCCTGGCCGCGCCGGCTCAGTACGCGCCTGCCAATGCCCAGTGGAACCGTCCCATCGAGCCGTTCCGCATCGCCGGCAACATCTTCTACGTCGGCGCATCCGACGTCTCGGCCTTCCTTATCACTACGCCGGAGGGACACATCCTTCTGGACGCGGGTTTCGCCGAAACCGTTCCTATCGTTGAGGCTGGCATCCGCAAGCTCGGTTTCCGCGTAGAGGACATCCGCCTGCTACTGGCTAGCCACGCGCACTACGACCATGCCGGCGGGATGGCGAAGACGAAAGCCATGACCAAAGCCCGCTTCCTGACCCATCCCAAAGAAGTGGCGATGTTCGCGCGGGGCGGCAAGGGCGATTTTGCTTTCGGGGACAAGTACGCGTTCGAGCCGGTCGCTCACGACGGCACGTTTCGAGACGGCGAACAGCTCCGCCTGGGGGACGTTGTCCTCACCGCCCAATTCACGCCCGGTCACACCAGAGGCTGTACCTCTTACACGACTGCGGTGAGCCACCAAGGCAGGATCTATAACGTCGTCTTCGCGTGCAGCATGACAGGGCCGGACTACCAGTTTGTTGGCAACCGGCAGTACCCGGAAATCGCCGGCGATTTTGAATCCTCCTTCGCCAGGTTGCGCTCGCTGCCCTGCGACATCTTCCTGGGGGGCCACTCATGGGACTTCGGCCTTGAAGCGAAGCGCAAGGCCCTCCAGACCGGCGCGGGCGGCAACCCCTTTGTCGATCCCGCAGGCTACCGCGCCTGGGTGGACAAATCGGAAGCCGCTTTCCGCAAACGACTGGAAGCGCAACGCCATCCATGATGCAGCGGAGGACACGCATGTGGGATGGAAGAGGATGAGGAGTGGCACATGATTCCGACCGAGACCCTGCCTGAGCTGTACGACTATAACTACTGGGCGCGAGACCGCCAGCTCGAAGCCTGCGGCGCCCTCACCGAGGAACAATTCCTGCGCCCATTGGGAAGCAGCTTCTCGTTGGTGCGGGATACGCTGGCTCACTTGGTCGGGGTCGAGTGGCTGTGGCTGGAGCGGTGGCTGGGAGGCTCGACGAGAGCCTCCGCCTAACCTCTCCCTCGCAGACGTCCGAGTTGCCTCCGATCCCGCTTCGTCGGCCTCCTACCCCCCGGCGCCTCAAACCGCGGCATGGCCTTGCGCTCTTCGGCCAGTCTCATTCGAGCCTCGCGGCTCGCCTCCGTCTCGCGGTACAGCGTCTGCGCCACCGCTGCCGGACCGCGCATCTGGCTGAGACCCAGGACCTCGATCTCGAACTCGCCGCCGCCGGTCCTCACGCGCAGCATGTCACCCGTGCGGACCTCGCGCGCGGGCTTGACCCCTTGGCCGCCGGCCTCCACCCTGCCAAGTTCGCACGCCCTGGCGGCGAGCGTACGCGTTTTGAAGAACCGCGCCGCCCAGAGCCACTTGTCGATCCTCACCCCGGTCATGGCACCATTCCTGTGTCCACAGGATAGCGCCACAGGCGGCGAAGCGGCTCCGCACGCAAAGCCGGTCGGTCAGGCGCTTCTAGAAAGAAGCGCGGCGGGCCCGGTGCGGCTGGTGGCAATCCACGCAGGAAGGAATCAGGTTGGGCTGCCTCTCCCACAGCTCGCCACGGATCACCTTCTGATGAACGTCTTCGATGCGAGCGTGGCATTGGGTGCAGGTCTTGGCGATGTTCGCCTTGGCAATCGAGGAGCGCGGATCGGTGTGCGGCAGCACGAAATGTGAAGTGTGGCAGCTCGTGCAAACTGCCGTGACGATCAGACCGCGGCGGAACAGCCCTTCGCCGTGAATACTGTCGGTGTAGTCGCCCAGGATATTGGTCTGGGGGATGTCGTGCGTCCGCGAAACCTCCGAGCCATCGCGGTGGCATTGCCCGCAAAGCCGGGGAACGCCCATGGTGGAGATGGGGGAGTTTGGGTCGCGGCGCCGCAGAACGTTATGCGTTCCATGGCACTGCGTGCAGGAAGGCGCCATGCGGTCGCCGCGCTGGCGCGCCGTTCCGTGGAGGCTCTGCGAGTAACGCTCCTGCTCGCCGATGTGGCAGCTCCCGCAGTCCACAGGGGCAAGCTTCTCCTTGTGCGGGAACTTCCTAACGCCCGAAAGATCCGCGTGGCAACTGCCGCAGTCCAAAGAGGAGTGCGGGGACGCACTCAGCGCGGCGGAGTCGAAGCTCGGCGGGGCCCCCGCCTCGCGCTTGCCGGAGCGGCGGCCGGCGTCATGACACGCCGCGCACTCTTCGGCGCCCGGCAGCGCCTGTGCAGGCGCAAGCGGAACGCAGAGCGGCACCGCCGCCAGGATTTCAAGAAGCCTCCTCAGTAGCCCTCTCCCTCCAGCCGGACCTTGCCCGCGAAATGCCTGTACGTAAAGATAATGTAGCCGATCGCCAGGGCCATACCGGGTATCCACCACGCCAGGCCCACTTGCAGCCCGTAGGTGCTGGTCGCCGTGTTGTGGATGGTGAGACCGAAGTCCGCCCGCGGCCGGGCCGGCAGCACATACGGGAACACTCCGAACGCGGCGCTGGTCAGCATCCCCACGAGGTAGGCGCAGGAGCCCAGGAAACTCGCGAGCGCGGAGCGGCTCAGGATCGCCATGAGGCCGATCACGGCGATCGCCGGAAACACGTATCCCCAGGGATGGTCCCGGAGATTCGCGCTTATCTGCGGCTGTAACCTCATGCTGAGAATCGTCACCAGCGTAGTCATCGCCACCACGAGGAACCAGACCGCCTGGGCCACGCGGCGCGCGCGGAGCTGAACCTGGACCTCGGTCTTCAACGCCACCCACAGCGCGCCGTGCTGCGTGAGAGCAAGAAACGCCAGAATGCCCACCGAGATCGTATACCAGTCCAGGATGCCCAGGGCCCCGCTCACGCCGAAGTCGGTCCAAAGCGGAAGGAAGAAGCGCCCGGAGGAGTCGAGCGGCACCCCCCGGACCACATTGCCCAGGGCGGCTCCGAAGAATATGGCCAGCAGCGCGCTGGAGACCATGAACCCTGCATCCCACAGCGGCTTCCAAACGGGGCTGTCGATGTGGTTGCGGAACTCGATGGAGATGCCGCGCAGGATCAGCAACCACAGCACCATCATCAGCGGCAGATAAAAGCCGCTGAAGCTCGAGGCGTAAAGGCCCGGGAAAGCGAAGTAGAGGGTGCCGCCGCCGGCCAGCAGCCACACCTCGTTTCCGTCCCACACCGGCCCGATGGAGCGCAGGACTACGCGGCGCTCGCGCTCACTGCGCGCTACGAAAAAGTGGATGATCCCCGCGCCGATATCGAAGCCGTCCATGACCACGTAAGCGGCGATCATCACCGCGACCAGGCAGAACCAGAGCGCTTCCATCTAGGCTTCTCCCTTCGAGGCCGGTTCTGGCCCGTGCTCAATCTCCCGGTAGACCAGGAACAGAAACAGAATGCTGAGGACCGTGTACACGCCCATGAAGCCGATCAACGTGAACATGGCGTTTCCGGAAGAGACATTGAAAGACGCGCCCTCGCTGGTCCGCATCAGGCCGTAGATGACCCACGGCTGCCGCCCGACCTCGGCCGTGATCCACCCTGCCGTGTTGGCGATGTACGGAAAGGGCAGCATGAGCATCAGGATCCAAAGCAACGGACGGCAGGTGTACAGCCTTCCCCGCCGCAGTCTCCAGGCGGCGGCCGCCATCACCGCGATGAAGATCGTTCCCAGTCCCACCATGATGTGGTAGCTGTAATACAGCAAGGGGATGTTGTCGGGCCACTGGTCCTGGGGGAACGCGTCGAGTCCCTTGACCTCCGCCGTCCAGCGCTGGTAGGTCAAGAAGCTCAGCGCGCGCGGTATCAGGAGAGGATTGTCCAGTGTCCTCTTCGCCATGTCCGGCTGGCCTACGATGGCCAGCGGCGCCCCCTCGACCGTTTCAAAGAGCCCCTCCATCGCCGCCAGAGTCGCCGGCTGGTGCCGGGCGATGTTCTTGCCCTGCCCGTCGCCGGTGGGAAAGGGCATCAGAAAAGCCGAGATCAGCCCCGCAATCACTCCCAGCCGCACGAAGATCCGGGCGTGCTCCTCGTGCCGTCCGTGCAGCAGGTAGAAGGCGCCGATCGAGGCCATCACAAACGAGGCGGTCACCACCGCGCCGGACATGTTGTGCATGTACTGCCACAGCGTCCAGGGATTCAGAATCAGCGCCCAGAAGCTGGCGAGCGAAATCTCGCCGCCCGCCCCGACGACATAACCGACCGGGTGTTGCATCCACGCGTCGGTGGCGATGATGAAGAATCCTGATAGCCAGGAACCCAGGAACACCATGAACGCCGCCCACCAGTGTCCCTTGGGGCCCAGACGCTTCTCGCCGAACAGAAACAGGCCCAGGAAGGTCGACTCCAGGAAGAAGGAGAACGTGCCTTCCATAGCGAGTGTCTGCCCGATCACGCCGCCGGCCGCTTTGGAGAACTGCGCCCAGTTGGTGCCGAACTGAAACTCCATGGGGATGCCGGTTACGACCCCCATGGCGAAGTTGACGGCGAAGATCTTCGCCCAAAATCGGGCGGAGTGGTTGTACCGTTCCCGGCCCGTGCGCAGGGCGATCGTTTTCAGGATGACGATCAGCAGCGCCAGGCCCATGGTCAGTTGCGGGAAAAGGTAGTGGTAGGTAACGGTAAACGCGAAGTGAAAACGGTGCAGTGCCAATGCGTCCATCAGTGGAGATTCTACACTGCCCCCGGCGCCTTAGGAGAAAGCCGCCGGCCGCCCGATCGTACCGGCGGCCTCGCTTCCGCCGTGACCCGCAGCTATGACTTCACGCCCAGCTTGCGCAAAATCGTCATCATCGGGCACCAGTTGGTGAAGGCCGACTGGAACAGGTTCAGCCCTACGAAGGCCGTAAACAAGTACCAGTAGGGGTTCACCCAGTGGCCCAGCGCCAGGGTCAGCACTACGAAAAACCCGGCGATCATGCGCAAGTATCGATCCACAGTCATCCTCTTGCCCTCCTCTTGTTCACAATGTAGTACACCACGGGAACCGTCATGCGGCTCAACAGCAGCGAGGCGACCTCGCCGGCCATCAGCGCGATGGCGAGCCCCTGAAAGATCGGGTCGAACAGGATCACGCCGGCCCCCACCACGACTGCCGCCGCCGTCAACAGCATGGGCCGGAAGCGCACCGCCCCGGCGTCAATGACCGCTTCGTCGAGTGGCATCCCTTCCTTGAGCCGCAGCTCGATGAAATCCACCAGGATGATCGAGTTCCGAACGACAATGCCGGCCCCGGCGATGAAGCCGATCATGGACGTGGCGGTGAAGAAGGCGTTCAGCAACCCGTGCGCCGGCAGGATGCCCACCAGCGAGAACGGGATGGCCGCCATGATCACCAGCGGCGTGATGAAGCTCTGGAACCAGCCCACCACCAGCACGTAGATCAGCACCAGCACCGCCGCGAAGGCGATGCCCAGGTCGCGGAACACCTCATAGGTGATGTGCCACTCCCCGTCCCACTTCATCGCGTACCGCTTGTCGTCGGATGGCTGCCGGGCCGTGTATTGCTCGATCGAGTAGCCCTCCGGCATGCGGATGGCGCCGATCTTGGGGCCGGTAGCCAGCACGGCGTAGACGGGGCTCTCCATGGCCCCGGCCACGTCGGCGGTCACGTAAGTCACCGGCATCAGGTTCTTGTGGTAGATGCTCTTTTCGGAGACCGTCTGCTCGACCCTCACCAGCTCGCGCAACGGCACGAACGCGCCCGCCCGTCCCTGAATTCTCAGATTCTGGATGCGCTCCAGATCCGAACGCGTGGCGCGGTCCAGGCGCACTCGGATGGCGACATCCTCCTTCTCGGAATCGACGTGCAGCAGGCCGGCGACCTCGCCCGCCGACGCGACCCGCATGGTGCGCGCCACGTCGTCCTCGGAAATGCCGTGCAGGGCCGCCTTCTCCTTGTCGATGAGAAGCCGGTACTTCGGCTGGTCGTCTTCCACGTACCAGTCGACGTCCACGATGCCGCCGGTCTTCTCGAAGATCTGGCGTACCTGCCTCGCCAGTGCGATCTGTCCCTCCTGCGTCGGGCCGTAGATTTCGGCCACCAGCGTCTGGAGCACGGGCGGTCCCGGCGGAACCTCGGCGACCTTGATTCGCGCGCCGTAGCGCGCGGCTACCGGCACGAGCGTCTCGCGTACCCGCTTGGCGATCTCGTGGCTCTGCTTGTCACGTTCACCTTTCCCCAGCAGGTTCACCTGGATGTCGGCCACGTTCGAGCCGCTGCGCAGGTAGTAGTGACGCACCAGGCCGTTGAAGTTGTAAGGCGACGCCGTGCCCACGTAGGTCTGGAGATGGGTGACTTCCGGCTGCG
This sequence comes from Bryobacteraceae bacterium, assembly GCA_041946685.1. Taxonomy (GTDB): domain Bacteria; phylum Acidobacteriota; class Terriglobia; order Bryobacterales; family Bryobacteraceae; genus JBHGAV01. Next base: position 7,073 of record JBHGAV010000048.1, read on the forward strand.
TGAGAACCTGGTCGGCCAGTGCCCGCGTCACGCGGCCCGTTTCCTCAAGCGTAGTGCCCTCGGGCATGTCGACGATGACCTGGAACTCGCTCTTGTTGTCGAACGGCAACATCTTCACCTTGACGAACTCGATGTAGACCAGGGCGACGGATCCGATGAGCAGCAGGCTCACCATCGCCAGAAAACCCCAGCGCAAGGGTGCCTGATGGAGCAGCGGTCCCATCACGCGCCGGTAGAGGCGGGTTGCCGCCCCCTCTTTTTCTCCGTGTCCGTGCTCTCCGTGGATCTTGAGCAGACGCACCGCGGCCCAGGGAGTGACCAGGAACGCCACGATCAGCGAGAACACCATGGCCGCCGTAGAGCCGATCGGAATCGGACGCATGTACGGACCCATGAGCCCGCCCACAAATGCCATGGGGAGAATGGCGGCGATCACGGCCAGCGTGGCCAGGATGGTGGGGTTGCCCACTTCATCGACGGCTTCCACGGCGACCTCCATCAGCGGGCGGCCCGCATTCTGAGGCAGCCTAGCGTGGCGCACGATGTTCTCCACCACCACGATGGCGTCATCTACAAGGATTCCGATGGAGAAGATCAGCGCGAACAACGTGATGCGGTTCAGCGTGTAGCCGTACAGGTAGAACACGGTCAGCGTGAGCGCCAATGTCACGGGGATGGCTGTGAAAACAATCAGCGATTCCCGGAAGCCGAGCGTGATCCAGATCAGAATGCTGACCGAGATCACCGCGATCATCATGTGAAACAGCAGCTCGTTGGACTTCTCGGCCGCCGTCTCACCGTAGTCCCGGCTGACGGTCATCTCCACGCCGGAGGGGATGACGGAACCCTTCAGCGCATCCACGCGCTTGAGTACGGCATGAGCAACGTCGATGGCGTTGGTCCCCTTGCGCTTGGAGACCGACAGGGTGACGGCGGGATAGAAGGACTTGCCCGCGGCGTGCTGGACGTATTGTGAAGGCTCTTCCCCGCCGTCGACGACTTCGGCGACATCTCTCACATACACCGGGCGGCCATTCGCCACGCCGACCACCACGCCCTCGACGTCGGCGGCCGATCGCAGAAACTCCCCGGTTTCCAGCAGAAACTCCCGGTTCGCGCTGGAAAAGCTTCCCGACGGCAGTTTCCGGTTGGACGCTCCGAGCGCGCCGTACACCTGCATGGGCGTGAGGGAGTAGGCCGAAAGCCGGCTTTCGTTCAGAATGACGCGGATCTCGCGGCGCTGGCCGCCGATGATGGTGGCGGCCGAGACGTTGGGCACCTGCTTGACGGCGTCATGCACCTGGGCGACCATCCGGCGGAGTTCATAGTCGTTGTAGCGGCTGCTCCAGAACGTCAGCGCCAGGATGGGAACGTCGTCGATGGACCGCGGCTTGACCAGCGGCTGGGACGCGCCGGGCGGGATGAGGTCGAAGTTCGCCTGCATCTTCTGGTTCAGCCGGACGATGCTCTCCTCTTCGTTCTGGCCGACGAAGAAGCGCACGACAGCCATCGACATGCCCGGGCTGGAGGTCGAGTAGATGTACTCGACACCCGGCACTTCCCAAAGCAGTTTCTCCATCGGCTTGGTGACCCGCTCTTCCACTTCGCGAGCCGACGCCCCGGGCATCTGCACGAACACGTCGATCATCGGGACGATGATCTGCGGCTCTTCCTCGCGGGGCAGTTTCCAGACCGCGAAAGCGCCCAGGGCCAGCGACGCCACGATCACCAGCGGCGTGAGCTTGGACTGGATCCAGGCTTGAGCGATCTTGCCGGCGATGCCGTACGACGGTTTCTGGTTCACGGCCTGGCCTCCACGGGTGTGCCGTCCGCAATGCCCGCCGGAAGCGGGAAGACGATCCGCTCTCCCTCATTCAGGCCGGAGAGGACCTCGCGCCGGTCCTGGAAAGCCTCCCCCACGGTGATCATCCGCGCGCGGGCGTGGCCGCCCTCAACCACCAGCACCGAGCGGAGCTGCCCCTGTTCAAGGATTGCGGTGGCCGGCACCGTGATCGCCCGCCGCTTGCCCAGAGTAAAGACGGCCCGCCCGAACATCCCTGAGCGCAACCCGGCGACCGGAGGCAGGTCGATCTTGACGATGTAGGATCGGGAGGCGGCGTCCACCGAGGGCATGATCTCGCCGACGCGGGCCGCAACCATCTGGCCGAGCGCCTCCAGGGCCACCGAGACGCTCTGGCCGGCGCGAATCTCCCGCAGCCGGGACTCCTCGACGGCGGCCTCCAGGCGGTAGAGTCCTTCCTGCTCCACGGTCGCCAGGGGCGCGCCCGGGGCCACCAGGTCGCCCTGCTCGACGCGCTTCTCCACGACCAGACCGTCGAAGGGGGCCGTGATCCGCGCGTATTCGCGTAGTATGGTGGCGGCCTTGACCGCCTCGGCGGCCTGGCTTCCCTTGGCCAGGACCTGCGCCCGCTTGGAGGCGGCCATGTCGTAGGCTGCCTGCGCGACTTTCAGCCGGGCCGCCGCTTCGTCGTACTCCTGGTTGGAGACGGATTTCTTGGCAAACAGGTCCTCCATGCGCTTGAAGGTGGCCTGAGCCAGTCCCAGGTTCGCCTTGGATGTGGCGATGGCGCCGTCCACCTCGGCCAGAGCCTCCTCGGCTTCCCGGCGCGCGGCCTCGGCCTGTCGCACCTGGGTTTCCAGGTCGCGGGAGTCCAGCTCGACCAGCAACTGGCCGGCCCGCACGCGATCACCTTCCCGGAAGGAAACCTGGCGGGCGTAGCCCATCACCTTGCTGGAGATGACGCCCGTGGTCCTGGCGCGCACCGTGCCCGTGGCTTCATAGACCAATGGCACCTCAGTGGCGGCGACGCTCAGAAGCTGAACGGCGACCGGCGCGGCGGCAGGTGCGGACCCGGTTTGGTGGGGCTTGCTTCCGCAGCCGGTCAACAGGCCGACAGCGAGGAACAGAGGGAGTAGGGTGATTCTCATGACTGGGTGCTCCTAGTTGAGGACACTCGATTCGAGCGACAACGTTCCCGCCGCCAGTTCCAGGGCGGCGGCGGCCAGCCGCTGGTCGTGCAAGGCCGAGAGCCGGCGCAAGCGCGTCTCGGCCAGCGCCGTCTCGCTGCGCAGCAACTCGGTGACATTGGTCAGCCCGTTCTCGTAGCGGTTCTTGACGATGCGCAGGTTCTCTTCGGCTCCGGCGACGGCGGCTTCGGTGACGCGTATGCGCTCCTCGGTCGCCTTGAGATCGAGGTGGGCGCGCCGGACTTCCAGGCTCAGGCCCGCCTCCACCTGCCGCTGCTGGGCCCGCGCCCGCACGACCTGCTGATTCGCCTCGGCGATCCGGGCCTTGTCGGCGAAGCCGTTGAACAGATTCCAGCGCAGCGACGCGCCGGCGAGCCAGTTCGCCCCTCCACGGTTGATGAAACGCTGCCGGTCGGCCTCGAAGGCGAACCGGAACGAAACTTGCGGCAGCAGGCTGGAGCGCGCCATTTCGGACTGGTTCTGGGCCAGCGACACGCCCAGACGCACTTGCCTCGCTTCCGGGCGGCTCTCCCGCGCGCTCGACTCCTGCGCGGCCAGCGATGCGGCCGCTTCGGGCAGGGCCGCCAGGGACGTGGTCAGCTCATGAGCTGTGTCCAGCGGGAGACCCAGAGCCTCGTTCAAAGCAGCCCGGGCGATCTGGAGATCATAGCCGCGGCGGATCTCCTGCTCCTGCATCGCCGCCAGATGCACGCGGATGGCGAGGACGTCGGCATCCGTGGCCATGCCCGCCGCCCGCACGGTTTCCGCGCGATCCAGGTCCGCCTGGGCCGAGGCAACGGCTTCCCGCGCGACCTTCAGACTTTCCTGAGTGAGAAGCACGCCGTTATAGGCGCGGACCACATTCGCCAGAACGGCCATCTCAACGCGGCGTTGATCTTCCCGGGCCATCTGCCGGCCTAAACCGGCCGCCTCAACCTGCCTCTTGGTCATGCCGGCGTCCCAGATCACCTGGTCCACAACCACTTGAGACTGAAAGTTGTTGAGGGCGTCCGGCCGGTTGAGGGGGCCGATGGCGAAGTTGCTCTCGTTGAACTGGTGCTGGGTCAGGAGCGAACTGAAAACAAAGACGGGATTGTTGCTCCTCTGCCAGGATTCCGAGTAGTTGAGCTTAGGCAGGCGGCCGCTCTGGGCCTGCTGGAGACGGCTGTCGACGGCCTTCAGCGAGGCTGCCGCCGCTTCCACCGACGGATGCTTCTCCAGCGCTAGGCGAGCCGCGTCCCGGAGCGACAGGGGTCCCTGCGCCCAGAGCGGCATGACCAACAATGCAAGTGTGGCGATCTTCATGGATGGAACGGCTCCGAATGGCTCGTCTTGGTCAAAGGATGCATACTGGCGGCAAACGTAACAGCCCTCTTGCCTTGTCACCGTCCGCCTCCGGTTGCATCATAGTCAATAAACCGCTGCCGCGCTACGATGGTGTCTGCGTGGCTGTTCTGGTTGGCATTCATCCTGTTCTCGAAGCCCTGCGTGCGGGGCGCTCTATTGACAGAGTCCTGATTGCGCGGGGGGCGGCGGGCCACCGCCTTCAGGAGGTTATCGACCTGTGCCGGGCCGGGTCCGTTTCCCTGCGGTTTGAGCCGCGGGAGGCGCTGGACCGTCTGGCGGGCGGCTCGTCTCATCAGGGAATCGTGGCGCTGGGATCCCCGCAACGCTACGCCTCCCTGGAGGATGTCGCCGGGCGCGCCCGGATGCTGGTGGTTCTTGACGGCGTGGAGGATCCGCACAACCTCGGGGCCATCATCCGCACGGCCCACGCGGCGGGCGCCGGCGCCGTCATCATCCCGGAGCGCCGGGCCGCCGGCCTGACCGAAGCGGTCGCCAAGGCCGCCGCCGGCGCGCTCGAGCACCTTCCCGTGGTCCGGGAGGCGAACATCAACCGCACCCTGGAGAAACTGAAGCAACGAGGCTACTGGATCTACGGCCTGGATGAGCGGGGGAATGAGACCTACGACCGGGTGGACTACAACCTGCCGTCCGCCCTGGTGCTGGGAAGCGAGGGCCGGGGTCTCCATCACCAGGTGAAGCAGCATTGCGACTGTCTGGTTCGTATTCCCCTGGCGGGCAAGATCTCCTCGTTGAACGTCTCGGTGGCGGCCGGCGTGGTCCTGTTCGAATGGAAAAGGCGGCGGCCGGAGGCGGAATAGTAAAATCAGAATTCCGCATGGATCACGCACTTTCGACGCACGTTCTCGCCAATCAGCCGCTCACCACGGTCTGGCTGGAGAGAATCCGGGACTCGGGCATCGCCGCGGTGGAGATCTTCTGCGCCCTGCAGCACCTCGACTGCCGGAACCGCGCCCAGATCTCCGAACTGGCGCACTTCTTCCGCGACTCCGACCTCCGGTTTCACTCGCTGCACGCTCCGATCTACACCGATGACGTCTGGGGCCGCTCCGGGCCGAACGCCCTCATCAACATCGCCGAGCCGGTGAAGGCCAGGCGCACGGCGATGCTGGACGAGATCAAGCGCGCTCTGGAGATCGCCGAGCGGGCGCCCTTCCGGTACCTGATCCAGCACATCGGCGCCGGCGGGGAGGAGTATGACGAGCGCAAGCTGGACGCCGCGTTCACCTCGCTGGAGGAGTTGAGCCTTTTCGCGCGGCAGCGCGGCGTGGAAATCCTGCTGGAGAACATTCCCAACGGTTTTTCGAGCGCCGAGCGGCTGCATTACTTCCTGCTCGAAACGCACCTGGATCTGGGATACTGCTTCGACGTCGGCCACGCCCACATCGGCGAAGGGATCCGGGCCGCGTTCGAGATCATGAAGGACCGGATACGCTCCACGCACATCCACGATAACGACGGCGTGAACGACATACACCTGTTTCCCCTGGTCGCCGAAGGCGGGTCGATCGACTGGAAGGAGACCATGGAACTGCTCCGCTCGCGCCCTGATCAGTATCCCCTCCTGCTGGAGCTGCGGGAGAGGGAGGAGACGCCCAACCCGCTGGACAGCGTCGCCGCCATTTTCGAGAGACTGGAGAGCCTGTAGATGGACGCCCCCGCCGCTTTGCCCCGGATTACCATCGATCAAGCCAGCCGCCACACCGGCCAGAGCGTTGTGATCCCCGGGTGGCTGTACAACCTTCGCCGGTCGGGGAAGATCGCGTTTCCCATCCTGCGCGACGGCACGGGAATCATGCAGTGCGTCGCCGTCAAGAGCCAGTTGCCGGAAGCGCTGTTCGAGCAGATCAAGGACCTGACCCAGGAGTCGTCCATCATCGTCACCGGCAAGATCCGCGCGGAGCCGCGCGCGCCGGGCGGCTACGAGCTGGACGTGGAGGACCTGGAGATCGTCCAGCGCGTGCCCGAGACGGAGCCGTACCCGATTACCCCCAAGGAACATGGGATCGATTTTCTGCTGGACCACCGGCACCTGTGGCTGCGGAGCCGGAGGCAGCACGCCGTGCTGCGCATTCGCCACGAAGTGATCCGCGCCATCCGCGACTACTTCGACTCGAACGGCTTCACCCTCCTGGACACCCCCATCTTCACGCCCGCGGCCTGCGAAGGAACCACGACTTTGTTCGAGGTCAACTACTTCGACGACGAAAAGGTCTACCTCACACAGTCCGGCCAGCTCTATAACGAAGCCACGGCCATGGCCTTCGGAAAGGTCTACACCTTCGGACCCACGTTCCGGGCGGAACGATCAAAGACGAGGCGCCACCTGACCGAGTTCTGGATGGTGGAGCCGGAGATGGCCTACGCCACGCTGGAGGACGTCAAGCGGGTGGCCGAAGAGCTGATCGTCTTCGTGGTGGGGAGGGTGCTGGAGCGTAGGCGGCCGGAATTGGAGGTGCTGGAGCGGAATGTGGCGAAGCTGGAGTCGATTCAGGTCCCGTTCCCCCGCATCAGCTACGACCAGGCGGTCGAGATCCTCCAGAAGAAGGGCAGCGAAATCCAGTGGGGAGGCGATCTGGGAGGCACGGACGAGACGCTGATCAGCGAGGACTATGACCGTCCGGTGATGGTGGACAGGTACCCGGCCGCCGTCAAGGCGTTCTACATGCAGCCGGACCCGGACCGCCCGGAAGTGGTGTTGGGCGTCGACGTGCTTGCCCCGGAAGGTTACGGCGAGATCGTGGGCGGCGGCCAGAGGATTCATGATCTGGACCTGCTGCTGCGGCGCATCGAGGAACATGGCCTGGCCAGGGATGCTTTCGAGTGGTACCTCGATCTGCGCCGTTACGGCTCGGTCCCGCACGGAGGTTTCGGCATGGGCGTGGAGCGGTGCGTGAGCTGGATCTGCGGCCTGGACCACGTGCGCGAGACCATTCCGTTCCCGCGGATGCTGTACAGGACCCGTCCCTAAGCGCCCGGCATGCCTGGCCCCTGCTAGCCATGAAACAGTCACGCATCGCGGTTATCGGCGTGCCGCTCGACCTCGGTGCCGGGCGGCGGGGGGTGGACATGGGTCCGTCGGCGGTTCGCGTCGCCGGTCTGGGCGCCCGGCTCGCCGCCCTGGGCTACGATGTGGAAGACCTCGGCAATGTGCCGGTGCCGCAGCCGGAGAGCCTTCCCGCCGGACCGGGAAACGCGCGCTACCTGCCGCAGATCGCCGGGGCTTGCCGCCGCCTGGCCGCGATGGTGGAGCGGACCGCCGGCCGGGGGCGGGTCCCCTTGGTGGTGGGCGGAGATCATTCCGTGGCGGTCGGTTCCGTCAGCGGCATGTCACGGTTTCTGCGCAAGCGAAAGCAGTCGCTTGGTTTGATCTGGATCGACGCGCACGCGGACATGAACACGCCGCGGACCAGCACCAGCGGAAACGTTCACGGGATGCCGTTGGCCTGCCTGGTGGGGCAGGGACCTCGGGCGCTGACGCACATCTACGGGTTTGCGCCCAAGGTGGCGGCGGCAAATGTGGCGCTGGTCGGCGTGCGCGAAGTGGATCAGCTTGAGAGGCCCCACGTGAAGCGGTCGGGGGTTCGCGCCTTCACCATGAGGGACATCGATGAGCGCGGCCTGCGCGCGGTGATGGAGGAGGCAATAGAGATCGCCGGCGCAGGCACGGCCGGTTTCCACGTCTCCCTCGACATGGACTCGGTCGACCCGCGCGAGGCTCCCGGCGTGGGCACTCCCGTGCGCGGTGGGATCACCTACCGCGAGGCCCACCTGCTGATGGAACTGATTTGCGACTCGGCGAAGATGCTCTCCATGGACGTCGTGGAGGTCAATCCCGTGATCGACGAAGCCAACCGCACGGCGGCGCTGGCCGTGGAACTGGTGATGTCCGCGATGGGGAAGAGGATTCTATGAGACTCCGGGTGGCCGTGGTCTACGGCGGCAGAAGCGGCGAGCACGAGGTGTCGGTCCGTTCCGCTGAGGCCGTGATGGCCGCGATGGATCCGGCCAAGTACGATGTCGCACGATTCTTCATCAGTCCCGAGGGCAAGTGGAAGCCCGGTCCCATCCTGCCCGAGCCGGGCGCCAACGCGGGCATCGACGTGGTCTTCCCGGTCTTGCACGGGACGTTCGGAGAAGACGGTACGATCCAGGGGCTGCTAGAAATGGCGGAACTCCCGTACGTCGGGGCGGGCGTGCTGGCCTCCAGCCTGGCGATGGACAAGGACGCCATGAAGAGGGTTTGCCGCGAGCGCGGTTTGCCCGTGGTGGAGTGGGTGACCGTGACGCGCTCCAGCCTGGACGCGGACGCGATCCTCAACCGAGTGCAACTGCCGGTATTCGTCAAGCCCGCCAATCTCGGGTCGTCCGTGGGCATCTCCAAGGCGAAGACGCGCGACGAGCTCCGCCGGGCGCTCGAAGTGGCGGCCGAGTTCGACCGGAAGATCATCGTCGAGCGCGCCGTCAAGGGGCGCGAACTGGAGTGCGCCGTGATGGGCAACGACGAGGTGTCCGCTTCGCTCCCCTGCGAGGTCTTCCCCAGCCGCGAGTTCTACGATTACGAGGACAAGTACCTGCTGGACGCCGCACGGTTCGAGGTGCCGGCCGCCTTGACGGCGGAGCAGACCGCCGAAGTGCGCCGTCTGGCCATGGAGTGCTATCGCGCCGTAGGTTGCGAGGGGATGGCGCGCGTGGACTTCTTCCTGGAAGCGTCCACCGGGCGCATCTACATCAACGAGATCAACACCATCCCCGGCTTCACCTCGATCAGCATGTTCCCCCGCATGTGGGCCGCCGAGGGTCTGGAATTCCCACGACTCATCGACCGGCTCATCGAGCTCGCGCTCCAGCGCCACCAGACGCGGAAGGCAACCCGCTACACGAGGTGAAGCATGCGGCTGCTTCCGACAGCGCTTCTGGCAGCGGCCGTTTTGGCCCCGGGACAGGAGCTGGAAACCGAGCTGCGCCGTTTCGCCGAGGTGTACGCCGCCGTGGAGCGCGAGGCGGCCGATCCGGTCGATCCGGACAAGGCGTTTTACGGCGGCGCGATTCCCTCGATGCTGCGCCCCCTGGATCCTCACTCGGTCTTCTTCACCCCCGAACAGTTCGAACAGCTTCAGAAGCTCCAGGAGTCCGTGAGCAAGGGGTTCGGCAGCGTGGTGAGCGTCCTGCCCGGCCGCGTGATCGTGTTGCAGGCGCTGCCGGGCACGCCTTCGGCCAAGGCGGGCCTGGCGCCTGGGGACGAAATCGTGGCCATCAACGGGATTCCGCTGGGACGTCTGACCCTGGAGCAACTGATCGGGCTGCTGGGGGAGGCGCGGCAGAAGCCGGCGAACCTTGATGTCCGCCGGCCCGGCAGCGCGCGCACGCTGGAGTTCACGCTGGTTCCCGAGGAGCTGCAGAATCCCAGCGTAGAGCGCGCGTTCCTGCTGCGGCCCGGAGTCGGCTACATCCGCGTCTCGAGTTTTGACGTTCAGACGGCGGAGGACTTGAAGAGAGCCATAGAAGGTCTGGGCGGAGAGACGCTCAAAGGCCTGGTGGTTGACCTTCGCAACAACCCCGGGGGTCTGTTGCCCGTTGCGCTGGAGACCGCCTCGCTATTCCTGAAGCCCGGCCAGCTCTTGCTGACGGTGAGCGGCCGCGCCATGGCGGGAAAGAAAGAGGTGGTTCCGGAGGACGCAAAGCCATACACGTTCCCGCTGGCCGTGCTGATCAACGAGAAGAGCGCCAGCGCCGCCGAGATCGTCGCGGGTTGCCTCCAGGATCACGACCGCGCCGCCATCGTCGGCACGCCCAGTTTCGGCAAGGGCCTGGTGGAGACCGTCTACCCGCTCTCGGAGGGGGCGGGACTGGCGCTGACGACGGCCTTCTATTACACCCCCAGCGGGCGCTCGATCCAGAGGCCTCTCGCGAGCGGGCAGATCGCCACCCCCGAGCGCGAGGTGTACCGCACCGACGGGGGAAGAACCGTACAAGGGGGAGGCGGGATCCAGCCCGATTACCTGGTCCAGGAGCGGCCCCTGACCCGGCTCCAGATGTTTCTCCAGGCCAGCGGTTACTTTACCACCTTCGCCACGGAGTACTTGCGCTCCCACGGCCCCGTGTCGCGCGACTTCGAGGTAACCCCCGAAGTGCTCGACGAGTTCCGGGCGTTCCTGAGCGCCCGCAAAGTCCTGCCGGGCGTGGCCGAATGGAGCGAGGTGCGCGGTTGGACCGAGAACCGCCTGAAGACGGAGATCTTCACCCAGGCCTTCGGCGTGGCCGCGGGCGACGAGGTGGAAGTGCAGCGCGACGCCGCGGTGCTGGCGGCGCTCAAGGCGCTGAACGTGCCCTGACGTGGACCCGTTTTCACCGCCGGTAGAACGCGCGGATCCGTTCAGCCACGTGCAGGACAGCGGACTCTGTCATGTAGGGCCATAGCGGCAGGCTCAGGATCTCGCGGCAGGCCCGCTCAGCATGGGGGAAGGCGCCGCGCCTGGCGCCGCGGACGGCAAACGCAGGATGGAGGTGCAGCGGCTGCGGGTAGTGGACTGCGCTGGCGATCCGCTGCTGCCGCAAGTAAGCGCGCAGACGGTCCCGGTTCTTCGCGCGGATCACATATAGATGGTTGACCGATTCCGGGCCGCGAGAAACGGGCCGGACGGAGGTGCATCCTGCCAGAGCCTCGTCGTAGAGGGCGGCAAGCCGCCCGCGCCTGCTGTTCCAGTCGTCCAGGTGAGGGAGAAACGCGCGCAGATAGCACGCCTGCATCTCGTCGAGCCGGGAGTTGATCGCGGGCAGGCGGCTGAACTGATCCCCGTCCCTGCCGCCGTCCCTAAGCAGCCTGATCTTTGCGGCCACCGCCGCCGAACCGGTCACCACAGCCCCGCCGTCGCCCAGGCAGCCCAGATTCTTGGTGGGATAGAAACTGTAGGCGACCCAGCGTGAATAGCGCGTGAAGGGCTTGCCGCGATGCCGCGCGCCATGAGCCTGGCAGGCGTCCTGAATCAACGCCACATCGCCTTCCCTTGCCAGGGCCGCGAAGCGGTTCAGGTCACAGGGCTGGCCGTACAGGTGTACCACCACGACGGCGCCGGTCTTGCGATTGATCCGTTGAGCCGCGTCTTCCGGATCCAGCAGCAGGCTCGACGGGTCGATGTCGGCAAAGCGCGGCAGAGCTCCGGCGGCCAGGATCGCCTGCGCGGTGAACGGGGAGGTCAATGCGGAAGTCAGAACCTCCCGCCTGGACTCTGGGAGATCAGCCGAGCGAAGGCACAATTCCAGTGCAGCCGTACCGGAACCCACGCCCACTGCATAGGCTGCATCCAGACGCCGCGCCAGCTCCCGCTCGAAAAGAGCGACCTGTTCTCCCAGGATGAACTGCATGCGGCCGAACAGGCGGCTCAGGTAGCGGCTCAGCTTTGGTTCGGCCGCCGCCAACTGCGGCCGTAGCTCCAGCATCGGGATGTTCATGCGGTCCGGTGCACCTTCCTGGCAAGGGCGGGCTTCACAACGACCGTAGCGTAGAGCCTGACAAGCTGGTAGAGCGTAACCAGAAGCGACCGCAGCCGGAAGAACTGGCTGCGCCCATACAGCCGCGGGTAGTGATGCACACCCACCTCCTCGAACTCCCAGCCCGTCGTCTCCAGCTTGCGCACCAATTCCACGCACACCGTCCCGCTGGTGCTCTCCAGCGAAATCGCATCCACAAGCTGCCTCCGGATCAGGCGGTAGTCGCAGTCGATGTCGCGGACTTCAACGCCGAACAGGAGGCGCGCGAGCGAGTTGTAGATCTTGCCGATCCACACGCGGTGGAGGGGATCGTGCCTCTCCAGCTTGTAGCCATTGACGAATCCGGTACGCGGCCCGAGACGCGCCGCCAGCAGGGGAAGCTCACGGATGTCGTACTGCCCGTCTCCGTCCGTGTAGAACACCAGCTCTTTGCGCGCGGCGGCAAACCCGCTGCGCAGCGCGGCGCCGTAACCGCGATTCCGCTCGTGCGTGACCACGCGCAAGCGCTCGCCATAGCGCGCCTGGAGGCGTTCAAGCACCTCGGCGGTGTCGTCGTGGCTGCCGTCGTTCACCACAATCACTTCGAAGTCCTCCACCCACCCTTCGAGCAGGGCGAAGGTGGCGCCGACGAGCGACGGCAGACCGGGTGCGTCATTGTAGGCGGGGAAGAAGGCGCTCAGGGAGGAACACTCTTGTGTGGATTTCATGCGATCTTCTCCCCCACCAGAATGAGAGACTGGCCGGCCGGAAGATCGAAGCCCCTTCCCACCCAAACCGACTCGGCCCAGAGGAAAGTGTAGAGAGTGCGGTCCAGCCAGCCGGCGACTGGACGCACTCCGGATTCCGGGGCAGGGCGCCGCAGCGGCTCCCAAACGCGGAACTTGGCTAAAGCCACGGGTAGCAGCAGCGTGTTGGCGTATGTGCTTCTCAGGACGCGGATTCCGCAGTCGCGGAGGGCCCCGGTCAGCCTCCCGCGTGTGAACCGCTGGCGCTCCCCCACGAACCCGGAGTGCCGGCTGCGTAAGACGTTCAAAGCGCCTGCCCTCAGAACCATGAGACCCCCGCGCGACAGGACGCGAGCCATCTCCCGGATTGGGCGGATCTCCTCTCCGGGCGCAAAGTGCACCAGAACGTCCATCGCGGTGACCAAATCAAACGAGCCTTCGCGGAACGGCAGAGCCGACAGGTCAGCCTGGGAGATCCTCTTTAGGCCGTAGCCGCGGGCAAAGGCTAGACCGTTTGCGGCGATGTCGGAGGGATAGACCGTCCAGCCCCTTTCACGCTCAAGCACTTGGGCAAAGTAACCGGTGCCGCACCCCGCCTCCAGCACCCGGCGGATCTGGCGGCCGGCCAGAAGCGGTTCAAGAGCACGGAACAGGATCCGCCGCATGCCCCGGTACCACCAAAACGTGCGCTCCGCTTCAGCGATATGAGCGAATTCGGCCGGATTCATCATCTGGCCGCAGACCGCCATTCCAGCGCCGCGACGGGTTCGAGCAGCTCACACCGCCCATTGGCTTTCTGCGAGTCGAAATATCGGCTCAACTCCCTGCGGTAGTAGGCCAGCGTGCTGGCGATGCCCCGCCGGAATGGCGTGGCGGGAGTCCATCCCAGCTCGCGCGCGATGCGGCGGCAGTCGGCGTAATAATCGCCGATGTCGATCGCCTTCCTCTCGGGCGGAAACGGGCGGAAGACCGGAGGCGGCCCGCCGGCTTCCTCCAGCGCGATGGCCGCGATCTCCCGCAGCGGTAGAGCCGTCGGCCCCCCGACGTTGTACACCGGTGAGGCGGGTTTCGCGGCTGATCCCGCCAGGAGGAACGCCTCCACCGCGTCATCGACGTACAAGGGGTCCCGCAGTTGGCCGCCGCTGCCGAATACTTCCAGCGGCTGCTTGAGCACGAGCTTCCGGATGAAAACGCTCAGCACTCCCTGGCAGGCCGTATCCAGCGCCATCCGGGGGCCGTAGACGTTCGTCAACTGGAGCACCACGCTTTGCAGCGCGCCTCCGCGGGCGAACATCAAGTGGTACATCATGGCGTTGTACTTGTGGACGCCGTTGAAGTCGACGGGACGAACCGGATGCTCCTCGTCCACGGGCAGATACTGGGGCACCCCGTAAACCTGGCGCGTACCTGCGTACACGATGCGGACTCCCGGTGCCGCCCGCGCGCATTCCTGAACGAACCTCAATTGAGCGCGCGAGTTCAACTCGGCGTCTCTTTCGGGGAATTGCATGCTGTGGACGTGGCTCACTTCCCCCGCGAGGTTGAAGACAACGTCGGCTGACGCCAGCACCTTTCGGAACTCGGGCGCCTCGGCGATGTCCCGCGCCAGCAACGTGACGGCGTCCCGAACCGGATGGATGTTGTGCTCGTTGGCTCCGCAGCAGTGGACCTTCGAGTCGATCACAGTCACCCTGGCGCCCCGTTCGACCAGCCTGAGGACCAGGTTGCTGCCTATGAATCCGAGACCGCCCGTTACGACAGCTTTCACCTGCCGATAGCTGGAACTCACCTTTTCCAGCCTCCTTCGCGCCGCCCCCGCCGGCGGCGCCAATTGATGCCAACTGTCTTGGTAGCGTATTATACTTTCTTCATTAACAAAATGTCAAGAATGTTAAGTGCCGAAAGTCCTGATTGGTGGCTTGCCAAGCGGTTGCGCGTGGCGTTGATTCTGGCGGCGCTGGCGGTCCTCGCCTACCTGCCCGCCCAGGGGCTGCCTTTCATTTCGGACGACTACCCCCACATCCACCTGGCAAGGCAATACGGTCCGATCTCTGGATGGCCGGAGCTTGCCTCCGACCTCCTATACCGGAGCCGAGCCACGTCCCTGGTTCTAAGCTATTGGACTGAGAGAGCTTTCGGGCTGTCTCCCCTAGCCTTCCACCTCAGCAGTCTGGCGCTGCACGTTCTGAACGTCTGGCTGATCTTGCTCCTGGGGGCCTGGCCTCGAATTGGCTGGAAATGCTCCGCAGCCGCCGCGGCCTTCTTCGCCGTGCATGAGGGGCACCAGGAGGCCGTGATCTGGTACGCGGCAGTTCACGAAGAAATCCACCTTGTATTTGCGTTGGTCTGTCTCCACCTCTGGGTGAGGTGGCTGTCCGCTAGGGGGGCCTGGCTCTATGTCGCCAGTATCTGTGCATACATCCTGGCGCTGCTGTCGAAGGAGTCGGCGGTTGCCGTTGGCCCGCTGCTGGCGCTGGTCGCGTTGATCGAGCGGGCGGGGTGGCGCCGCACGGCATGGGCGGTAATGCCGTTTGCCGTCTTGGCGGGACTGTACTTCGGGGCGATCTATGCCGGCCGGGCGACTCACGGCCACTTCAACGACATCGGCACATTCTCGCTTCAAGCCCCCTTCTGGGTCACTTGGCGAAACAGCATGGGCCGCCTGTTCTGGATCTGGGGCTGGTTGGGAGTGCTGCCCTTGGCGTTTTGGCGCTCCAAGGCCCGCACCGCCCTGGCGTTTTTGGGGGCCGCATGGGCCGGCATCACCCTGCTGCCCTATTGTTTCCTGACATATATGCCAAGGGTGCCCAGCCGGCACACCTACTTCGCCAGTGTCGGTCTGGCTCTGGCGGTCGCGGCCGCGTTCCGGGCTTTCTGGGAGAGGTTCCAGACGCGTCCGTGGATGGGCTGGACGCTGGCGGCGGTCATCATACTCCACAACTGTGTCTACCTTTGGACGCGAAAGCAGAGCCAGTTCATGGCGCTGGCTGCTCCGACCGAGCAGCTTGTCATCTTTGCTTCCCAGGTGGAGGGGCCGGTCTACGTGCACTGCTTCCCTTACGGATTCGAGGCCGCCGAGCGTGCGGTGGAACTGCGGCTGGGCAAACAAGCCTATCTGATGGGCCCCGCCCGGCCGTTGTCGGAGATCAAAGACAGAACCAACGTCTTCTGCTGGACTCCCCGCGAACATTGGGACCGGGCATCAGACTGATGACCTGGCGAAGGGGCCGCCATGACCAGGGCAAGAGCACCAGGGCCGGCGGACGGAAGCCGAAGCCCGGCGGCAGGCCAAAAGGCCTGGCCCCACTTGTGAAGCCTGACTTATTGAATTGACTTCTGACGCAGGACACCAGTCTTACTGCGCACGGCAAGCCTCCTCACCGGGAGTTGATGTGCACGGGAGCGGATGGATTACAGAGCAGCCGGCCAATTCCGGTTCACTTCTGCGGCTTCTTGCGCCTGGCGATCCAGGCTTCCCGCAGGACGGGCACGAGCGAAACGAAGATGATCAGCAGGATCACCTTCTCGAAGTGCCGGCGAATGAGGGGAACGCTGCCGAGGTAGTACCCGAGAGTCGTGAGGCCAAACACCCAGCCGACCGCGCCGAAGACGTCGTAGGAAAGGAAACGCGCGTAATTCATCCGGCCCACCCCAGCCATGAACGGTGCGAAGGTGCGCACGATCGGGACGAACTTGGCGTAGATCATGGTCCGGCCCCCGTACTTCGAATAGAACGCTTGTGTCCGATGGACATACTGCTTCTTGAAGAAACGGCCGTCAGGCCGGCGGAAGACGAGCTCCCCCGTGCGGCGGCCGAGGAAGTAGCCCATGGAGTCCCCGAGCAGAGCGGCTGCCATCAGGACCAGGTTGATCGTCAGAAGGTCCAGCTTGCCGGCGCCCACGACCACGCCGACGGTAAACAGGAGGGAATCTCCCGGCAGGAAGAAACCCGTCAGAAGGCCCGTCTCCGCGAAGATCACGCCAAACAGCAGCCCGTAGCCGAGCCACCCCGTGAGCACGGTGGAGATGAGATGGATCAGCCGCTCAGGCGTCGTCAGCGTACGCAGAAAGTCCAGCAGGGCTTGGATCATGCTGGTTACATCAAGCGCCGCTGTAGCTCGACACCAACCGGTTGATCACGTTCTGGTGTACCTTGATCTTCCCCGACTTCACCAATTGCTCGCGGACGGCTTCCTCGAATACCTCTACCCGTTCGCGGGCCTTGGTTGCCCTGATTTCCTGCGTCAGAGACTCGCGCTGTGCGGCAAGATCAGCGTCACTGGCCGGGATTCTGGCTGCGACCCGGTAGATCACCGCCTGCCCGTTGATCGAAGCCGGCCCCAGCACGTCGCCGACCTTGGCCTTGAAGGCGTCATAGACGAAGCCAGCCGATCCAAGACCCTCGATGGCGCCGTCACGCGTGAACTCGGGAGGCGCCTTGACCTCCAGGCCCGAGGGCTGCGCGGCTTTGCGGATATCCCCGCCAAGCGACTTGGCCCTTTCCAGGACTTCGTTGGCCCGCTGGGCAACCAGCCGAGTGAGCTTCTCCGACATCAACTGCTCGCGAATCCGGGCCTCGACCTCGGCGAGCTCAGCCTGCCTAGCCGGTAACACGTCGGTGACCACGGCCACCGCCAGTTTGGTCGGAGCGATTTGGATCACGGGGCTAACCTCGCCCTTCCGGAGTGGTGAGATCGCATCCTGGAATTCGGGGCTCGCGCCGATCTCGGGGATCGTCGCGCCGGGGCCCAGCTTCTCGGCCTTCACCAGTTGCAGATTCAACTCCGCGGCGATCCTGGCGGCCGAACCCGGATCTTTGTTGAGCGCGGCACGGGCCTGATCGGATACCTCCTGCATGCGGTCGAAGACCATCTGCTTCTTGCGCGCCTCGACCAGTTGGGCCTTCACTTCCTCGAACGGTTGCACGTGGGCGTCCTGCTTTTCCAGGACCTGGAGGATGTGGAAGCCGTATTCGGTCGTGACGATTCCGCTGAGATCCTTCGGTTTGAGAGAGAAGGCAGCCTCCTCAAACGCCTTGACGGTTTGCCCCCGCACTATCCAGGAGAGGTCCCCTCCCTTGGCCGCCGAGCCCGTATCCTCGGAGCTCTTCTTAGCGATTCCGGCGAAATCCGCGCCCGACTTGAGCTGCTTCAGCAATTCCTCGGCTTTCGCCCTGATCTTGGGGATGTCCTCCTTCGGCTTGTCGGTGGTCTTGAGCAGGATATGGCGCACGTGAACCCGTTCCGGCACCCGGTAGCTATCCTTGTTCTGCTCGTACGCCCTGCGCAGGTCCTCTTCCGGCACGACTATCGTCTGTGCGAGGCGAGCCTCGTCGACGATCACCGCCTCCAGAGAACGGCTCTCGGGGATCTGGAAGCCGGAGCGATTCCTGTCGTACTGGGCCTTGATCTCCTCCGGGGAAACCGTCACCTGAGAGCGGTACTTATCGGGCGAAAGCGCCACGTACTCGATCCTGACCTTGTCCTGCCTGGCGTGGAACTCTTGGGCGACCTCGGCGGGGGTCACCACAATGCCGCCGGCCACCAGGCCGCGCAGCGCATCAATTAGCAACTGCCGCCGCATCATGCCTTCGAACTGGGGGATGCTCATGTTCTGCTGAGCCAGGAAGGCCGCGTAGGCCTCTCTGCCCGCGAACTGCCCGCCGCTGAACAGTTGCGGCAGCACCATACGGATGGCGTTCGCCATGTCGGCTTCCGAGAGGCGAAAACCCATGCGCTCAGCCTGATAGGCGAGGGCGTATTCGCTGATCATCTGGTTGGTGATCTGCGGGACAAAAGAAGCTGCCATCTGGGGCGGAATGTTCTGGCTCCGCAACTGCCGCTGGACGGCCTGCTGCACCTCCATCAGGGTAAGCGCCTGCTTGCCGAACTCGGCGACGATCTGCGGGTCGCCGCCGGTGCCCATTCCGACGCCGGGAATCAGGTAGGTCACCATCGAGAGGGCGACCAGCAGGAGCAGGCCGCCCAGCAGGATGCGCACGGCCTTGGCGCGGCTTCTAAAGAGGTCAAACATACTTGTAGCTCTCCTCGAGGAGGGGAATCCCCAGTATAGCCTACGATTTCGGGACTTTCCTCAGGCCCCCGGCCGGGCCGGCCGCGCCCACTCACCCATCCGGCACTCTTTGTGGACGGCCTGGACCGCCCTCTCCAGGCCGGCTCGATGCACAACGATAGCGATCGTAAGCTCGCTGGAGCCCTGCGCGATGGCGATGATGTTGATCTGCTCCCGCGAGATGGCCGTGAATACCCGTCCGGCCAGGCCCGGGGTCCCGCGCATACCCTCTCCAACCACTGCCAGAAGGCCGACGTTCTCGTCCACCTCAATGGGGCGGAGGTAGCCGTGCGTGATCTCCAGGGCTAGTCCTGCCTCCAGGGCGGCCAGAGAAGTGGAGAGTTCCTCCTTGCGCACCAGGAAGCAGAAGCTCTGGCGATAGCTCGAACTGGAGAGCAACAGGATTTCCACGTTCACTCTGGCCAACGCATCGAGCGCCCGTGCCATCACCTGCGTCACATTCAATGCCTGGCTGTCCGGTTCAATCGCAATCAGCGCCACATTGGCCATGGAGGTCACCGCCCGAGGCCCCCCAGGCGCCTCAATCCGCGGCGCGATCCGCGTGCCCGGCTTGTCCAGGGCGAAGCTGTTCTTGCTCCACACGGGGATCTGTTTCTCTACCAGCGGGGCCAGAGTGCGCGGGTGAAGGACCTTGGCTCCGTTGTAAGCGAGTTCGGCGGCCTCGCTGTAAGTGACCTCATCCAGCACCGCGGCGTCCGGCACCAAACGCGGGTCGGCGGTCATGATGCCGTCCACGTCGGTCCAGATCCACAGCTCGGCGGCGTCCAGCGCAGAGGCCAGGATTGAAGCGGAGAAGTCGGAGCCTCCCCGGCCCAACGTCGTCGGTCTGCCGTCGGCCGTGGCGCCGTTGAAGCCTGTCACCACCGGCAAGACACCGCTTTCGATCATGGGCGTCAGTTCTTGCCGGGCCCTCTGCCGGGTTGGTTCCATCAGCGGATCCGCATTGCCGAAGACGGCGTCGGTCACGATGATGCCCGCCGCGTTCACCGCGACCGCAGGCCTCCCCTGCGAAGCCAGGTACGACGCCATCAGAAGGGCGGAAAGGCGCTCGCCGACGGCCACCGCCTCGTCCACCGACCGCGGAGGCCGCTCCCCCAACATCCGGATGCCGTTGGCGATGCGGTGGAAATCCGCGATGAGGCTCCGCAATCCCTCCAGGACCTCATCCTGCCTGTCTGCCGGGAGCAGCTCGCGGCATGCATCAAAATGCCGGACGCGGAGCTTATCGATATTGGCCTCGACTCCGGCATCGTCACCCGCCTCGGCGTGGCGCAAGGTGTCCAAGAGCAGGTCCGTGACCTTGGACATGGCCGAAACGACCACGACCACGGGCCGGAGGCGCGCCTGTTCGGCGGAGATGCCGGCGGCGACGCGGATACGGTCGGCGGAACCCATGCTGGTTCCCCCAAATTTCATGACAAGCAGGTCCTTCAATTTGAGACTTCCTTTCCGTTGCTGGTGCGCTCGCGGATGAGCTTCAGGATGCGTTCCTCCACCTGGTCTATCGTCAAGCCAGTGGAATCCAGGTAAAACGCGTCCGGCGCCTGCACCAGCGGCGCCTCCGAGCGGTTGCGGTCGCGCTCATCTCGCTCGCGAATCTGCCGGGCAAGTTCTTCTGGGTCAACCGGCTCTCCCTTCCCGGCGCTCTCCCGGAGCCGCCTTGCGGCCCGCTCGGCGGGATCGGCGTCGAGGAAGATCTTGACGTCGGCCTCCGGGTACACCACTGTGCCTATGTCCCTGCCTTCCATGACGACGCTGGTCCGCTCGGCCATGCGCCGCTGCTCTTCCACCATCGCTCTGCGCACGCCTCCGAAGGCCGACACTTTGGACGCCGCCTGAGAAACCTCCGGCGTGCGGATCGCTTCCGTAACGTCTTCTCCATTCAACAACACGCGCGAGCCTTCCTGCTCCAGTTCGATGCGCGAAGCCCGCGCCAGTTGCTCCAGGCTACGGGCGTCGTCCAGCGCGAGACCGGCCCTGAGCGCCCACAGGCCCACGGCCCGGTACATGGCGCCGCTGTCGATGTACAGGAAGCCCAGCCGCCCGGCCACGGCGCGCGCGATGGTGCTCTTGCCCGCTCCCGCGGGCCCGTCGATGGCCACCACGATGCGCTTGCCCATGCCCGTTCTGCTGCTTGCCTACAATGGTCCTAGGATGTCCCCGCAGGAGTTCGACAAACTGGTGGAGAGGGCCGTTCGCTCCATCCCGCCGCGCTTTCGCCGGCGGCTCGACAACGTGGCATTCGTCGTGGAGCGGGAGCCGCCGCGGCCGGGGCTGCTGGGACTCTACGAAGGCCGCCCTCTCCCTACCCGCAGCGTTTCCGACGGCTTCACCATGCCGGACCGGATCACCATCTTCCAGGGCCCGCACGAAAGGATGGCCCGGGACAGTCTCCACCTGGAGAGACTCCTGAAAGATACAGTATGGCACGAGGTGGCCCACCATTTCGGTATGGACGAGGCGCGGGTGCGCCGCGCCGAGCGCCGCAGGGCGAGACTGAGTAGCCGGTAGAGTCGTGAGCGGAGTAGAATGCCCGGCATGCTCTGGATCCGCGGACTGCTGTTCACATTGTTGATGCCGTGCCTGGGCGGCGGGCTTGCGCCCTATCTGCTGAGCGGCTCGCGCCCCCTCCAGCCCGGCTGGTGGAGGATCGGGTGGGTCCCGCTGAGTCTTGGAGGAGCGGTCTATCTGAGCTGTCTATTGAACTTCCTTGCCGCCAAGGGCACACCCGCGCCGTTCTTCATGCGGCGGATGCACAGCATAATCGGTGAGGAGCCGGGCAGCCTGGTCTGCGCGGGGCTGTATAAGTTCACGCGAAATCCGATGTACGTGGGCGTGCTCCTGGTGATCTTCGGTCAGGCGCTGCTATTCGCGTCGGCCGCGATTGCGCTTTACGGGTTGGCCGCCTGGCTCTTCTTTCACCTCGTGGTTGTGCGGGTTGAGGAGCCTCACCTGCGCGCCAAGCAGGGGGCCGGTTACGACGACTACTGCCGCCGGGTTCCCCGCTGGCTGGGGCTGCCAAAGTAGGCGGCGCGGCTACCTTCTCGGCATCGCGGGCACCTGGGGCATGTTGGTGCCGCCCCGGCGCCCCGGGCGGCCCGGCATCCCGGGGAAGGCGGGGCTTGGCGGTGCGGCAGTGTCACTCTGGCCCGATCCGCCAGGGCTGAGCGGCTGCTGCATCTGCTGCTGCTGTTGCTGCGCCTGTGCGGCGGCCATGGCCGCCCTGTCCTGCCGCGGATCGTACAAGAATTCCCACTCGTTGTACTTGGTCCTGTCGTTGTAGACCTTGATGCTTTCGGCTTCCAGGTTGCTGGCGACTCCGGCAAGCATTGGTGTGGCGGGCTGCTGGGCTGTGGGTGCGGTCGGAATCCCCTGCAAGCCACGCGGGTTGGGAGTGGTCAGCATTCTGCGAATGAGGTCGAGGGCGGGATTGGCGGCTCCCAACGCCGGTCCGGCGACGCCCGGCACGCCAGGCACAGCCGGGGCGCCCTGCGCGGGCTGAGACTGGGTCATGCCGCCCGGCTGCACCGGCCGAACAGCCGCCTGCCCGAGCGGCATCGGGAAGCCAGCCGGAAAACCGGGCTGGACCGTGGTCCCCGGGGCCGTGACAGGCTGCGGGCCGGGAGCAAGGGGGTACATCTGCCCGGGCACGAGTCCTGGGATGACCGCCGGCTGCTGCTGGCCCTCGGCGGGCTGCGCGGCGCCGGCCGTCTCGGGAGGGACGGCCGAAAGGTCGGCTGCATCGCCCGCGGCCGGCTCCACGGGCGCGTTCGGAACCTCTCCGGAGGCCAGGGCGAGATCGCTCGGACGGCGCTGCATCCAAGGCGACGGAGCGGTCTCGGCCGCGGCCGTCGATGATCCGCTCTCCTCCTTCTGCCCTGGAGCTTTGTACACCAGCGAGTCGGGATACACGCCGGGACCGAGGGCATGGATGAGACGCCACTCGTCCTTGCCGGTCATCGGGTCTATGTACCGCTGGCGGAGAAAGCGCCGGTTGTCGGTGTTTTCGAGCGCCTTAATATCCGGCGGGTACCGCGAGTATCTGCGGTAATAAAGTTGTATGGCGCGGCGGTACTGCTCCCCGTGGTCGATCAGCGTCTGCTCGCGGTTGCGCTGGGACTCAAAGACGACCCGCGGCAGTTCCATGTAGAGGCCGATTGCCACGAAGGCAGCGAGCAGGAACACCACCAGCATGGCGAAACCTGCTTCCCGCTGCTGCTCGCGCCGGGCCGGCATCATCCCGCCTGGGGCTCCAGCGGCAGCGTCTGCTCCGCCTTGAACTCCAGGTCCTCCATCACCACCGAGTTTACGCCTATGCGAACGACCCGGTAGCGCTTCTTCAGCACCTCGCCTTCGGAGGCCACCAGAATCTGATCGCCGTCCATGAAGAAGGCCCGTCTGTTTCCCTGGCGGTAGGCCGTCGAATACCCAAAAAACTTCAGCGGGATCGGAGGTGGAGGCGGCTTGCGTTCCGCCTGGGGGGGCGGAGGCGGCGGAGGCGGCAGGGGAACGGTCTGGATCTTTGCTTTGGGGATGACCTTGGCTTCGGGCGTCTTGGGGAGCGGCGCGGCAGAGAATTCAAACAGGCTCCGGCCGGCGGACCGGAGCTGGATCGCCTCCAGCTTGGCCAAAAGGTCCAGCCTCAGGGTCGGGTCGATCGCACTGAGGTCGCGCTCGTCACTGCCCTTCTTGGATTTCAGCGAGGGGCGGAAGTCCTGGAGCGAGTTCTGCGTGGAGGAACGCGGCTCCGCGCGTGTCACCGGTCCTGCCGGCTCAACGGCGGAGACCGGCTGGGTGAGAGAGGGCGCTCGCGAGGCAGCGGGGGGAGTCGAGGAAACGGGCGGCCCCGGCTGGCTGGAAAAGACGTTTGTGAAGATCAGGTAACCGGCAACCAGGATCAGCACCCCAAGAATCGCCAGTTTCTTCGGCTCGGCTCCGAGTTTCATTGCGCCTCCGCCTCCCCGCGGACGAAGACGTTGATCCTCAGGTTGACGCTCAGGGTGCCCTGAGACTGGATCGGGGCGGCCTGCAGCCTCTCGATGGTCAGGAACCTCGGTGAGCGGTCAATCCCGTTCACAAACTCCACCAAGTCTGCGTAGGAGCCCTCGTAGTTGCCGGTGATACTAAGCATGGCGAGCGTGTCGCTGCCTTCGATTGGCTCCTCGCTAAAGGAGTGGTCCTTGGGTTTGACGCCGGACTTCTCGGCTAGCGCGTTAAGCTCGGTAAGTACTGTGGAGTAGGCTGTCCGCCGGTCCAGGAAGTACTTAGCGAAGAACTGATTGGAGCCGGTCCGCGTTTTCTCGACCGTTTCCACCAAGGCGGCGAGGCGCTGGACGGTCGCTTCCCGCTGACCGGCCTCTTGCCGCATGTCGGCCAGTTGCCGCTGGAGCTGCTCCGGCGAGCCGCCCCAGGGCCGCAGCAAGGCGGCGGCCGCCACCAGGTTGGCGGCGACAAGCACGCCCAAGAGAAGGCGCGCGGTCAGCCGGGGATCCTTCCCCAGCCGCTCGCGGAGGCGGCGCAGGAAGCCCGCAAGTCCCGGTGCCGACGGACTCATAGCTGCCTCCCGTAGTTCACCGTCACGCGATACCGGTAGAGGGGCTCGGTCTGGCTCGGGGGCAGCCAGTTATGCACCTCCGTGGAGCCGAACAAAGGCGACGACTCCATCTGCTTCAACATCTCGATCACCGGCAATTGGGTTTGGGCGCCGACGACCATGTCGAGAAGCACGTCGCTCGCCGCGTTCACCTGAGGACGAATGGAGATGAGCCGCACATTGTAGGGCATCACCCCTTCCAGGTCTGAGAAGATCCTGGTCCAACTGACGCCCTTGCGGTAGAGCAGGGAGTTGATGAACAGCACACGGTCGAGAACCTCGGCGTTCTCCGGCCGGCGCAGGTCCGCTTCCAACTTGCGCTGCTCGGCGGTGAGGCGCCCGATCCTGCGCTCAAGTTGCGCGATGTCCTGGCGAGTCTGGGCCTCGCTTCCCCGTTCCAGGACCGCCATCGAAATCAGCATCGCCAGCAGAACCGATAAGGCCAGCCCCACGGCGACCGACGCCGCCACCATGGGACGGTTGCGCCGGAACGGCTCGCTGGCGAGGTTGATGGTGATCCGCATGATTTTAAGCTCCCTCGAGTGTCTCCAGATAACCCAGCAGCCCGCAGTTATACTCGCCGGGCGAGCCGAAGCGTGAGGCCAAGGGCTGAACAGGAACTCCCAATTCGGACTGGAGCCACGTCCGGGCCCCCTCGGTAGACGAGCCGAAGCCGCAGACCAGGAGCGTGTCCGGGCTTGCCGAGAGCTGGTCCTCGACGTAGGCGAAAGTGGGGAAGAGGTGGCCGGCAATCTCCTCCACCGAGAATTCGGTGAGCTCGATCGAGCGGGCCAGCTTCAAGCGCCCGTGATCCAGAACGGCCAGACTCAGGATACGCCCCGTGCGCTTGGCAAGCACTTTCAGGCCCGAGGCGGGAACGAGTTCCAGGGCCGCCAGCATCGAGGTGGTCACCAGGCCGGTCTGAAAGCCGGCCAGGTGGAACGGCGTCTCGTAGCGCGCCACGATCTCCAGCGGAGCGACGGCGACGGCCACATCCACCTGCTTGCCGCCCGCGCGGCGGGCCTGCGGCTGAAAGCTCAGAGCCGCCGAGTCGATGTCGAACGGCACGGTCCGTTTGAGCCGGAAACGCAGCAAGGAGGCCTGCTCCCGCTGGTCCGAGGGGAAATCGTCGAAATCCAGGACTGTGACGCGCACCGCGTAGTCCGGCAGGATCAGCGCCGCCCGTCTCCGCTTGCGGCCGCCATCGCCGGGAGCGACGGCTCGCACCTGGTTCAACAGGGCCTCCGGACGCAGCACGTTGTCGCGAAGCGGGGACACCGAGATCACGTCGCGCTCCAGAACGGCGAAGGTCGCCCGCGGAGCGCCGTCAATGGCGGCCGCGGCGATTCCCGCCTCCGACAGCTCAAACGCGTAGACCGGTGGCGGATCCTTGAGGAGCCCGGCAATCCGCATCAGAACTGACATCTTCAACCCTCGATGAAGGTGACCTTGTTCAACTCCCGCAGGGTGGTGTAGCCGTGGCGCACCTTCTCCAGACCGGATTCCCGCAAGAAGATCATGCCTTCCTCTCTCGCCACTCGCTTGATCTCGGAAGTGGGCCGCTTGTCGAGAATCATCTCGCGAATCCGCTCGGTCAAATCGAGAAGCTCGCAGATCGCCGTCCGGCCGCGGAAACCGGTTCCGCCACACTCGAAGCAGCCAGCGCCTTCGTAGAATTGGACGTCCCGCCACTCGTGCAGGTTCAGGCCGCTGTCCGCCAGGTAGGCTTCTGGGTAGACCACGGCATGCCTGCAGTGGGTGCAGATCACCCGGACCAGCCGCTGCGCCAGGATGCAGTTGAGCGCGGAAACGAAGTTGTACGGCTCCACCCCCATGTTCAGGAACCGGCCAAGCACATCCAGCACGTTGTTGGCGTGCACCGTGGTGAAAACCAGGTGGCCGGTCAGCGCCGCATTGATGGCGATCTGGGCCGTCTCCTGGTCGCGGATCTCGCCCACCATGATCTTGTCCGGGTCGTGACGCAGGATGGAACGCAGGCCCCGGGCGAAGGTCAAGCCTTTCTTCTCGTTCACCGGAATCTGCGTGATGCCCTTGATCTGGTACTCGACCGGATCCTCGACGGTGATGATCTTGTCCTCGTCGTTCTTGATCTCGCTCAAGGCCGCATACAGAGTGGTCGTCTTACCCGAGCCGGTGGGACCAGTGACCAGAACCATCCCGTACGGCTCCTTGATGTAGCGGCGGAACTTGGCCAGCTCCGACTCGGAAAAGCCCACCACGTCCAGCGAGAGCTTGGCGAACTTCTCGCTCATCGATTCCTTGTCGAGCACGCGGAGGACCGCATCCTCTCCGTAGATGGTGGGCATGATCGACACGCGAAAGTCGATCAGGCGGCCCTTGTACCGTACCCGGAAGCGCCCGTCCTGCGGCACGCGGCGCTCGGCGATGTCGAGCTCGCTCATGACCTTGATTCGCGAAATGATGGTCGAGTGCCAGTCCTTGGCGATGGGCGGCATGGCGTAGTGCAGCACGCCGTCGATGCGGTA
>JBHGAV010000049.1:0-31214 GCA_041946685.1 Bryobacteraceae bacterium
GGAGCTCCAGGCGTGCAAGGTTTCGCCGAGGCGGACCAACTGCGCCAGGCCGGCCTGGCTGTTGAAGTTTCCGCCCGCCTCCCTGCGGCCGTTCGAAGCTTCCTTTTCCACATCGACGTGACCGATACCAGCCGGTTCCCGCAGGAACGCGGGCAGGCGATCGAACTTCTCCAGGCACGGGCCATTCGGGTGCTCAACGCGCATGTGACCGACATCTCCAAGCGGGCGGTGCACGCCCTGGCGCAAAAGCTTGGCATTCCTTGCGCACTTGCGGCGCGCGACGGCGACGCGCGCGAACTGCTGATCGTTAAGATCAACCGCAACCACGGCGGCCGCAACGAGCGCCTACTTCCCAGGCGCTACCGGCGGACGCTTGGACTTGCCACCGGCAATGCCGTCATTCGCGGCCCTTTGACTACAGGATCTTGCCGCGCGCGGATGTGCCCGGGTCCTGCTGGGATCATCCGCACCTGGTGGTGGAACGCTTCATGAGCAGCCAGGACCACCGTCTGAATCGGGTGCACGTCGTCGTGGGCCGCGTCGTTTTCTCGAGAGGGTCCTCACGCCTGCCGATCAAGAAGATCGGGGACTGCTCGGACACCCGCGAGCATTTCCTGCGGATGGGCGAGTTCTCAGCGGCGCTTCCTTCGGCGCTCCTCCGGACGGTGCATGCTTTCGCAGAGGCCTTCTCACTGGACTCCGGGGCGCTGGACCTGGTGGCTGACGGCGATCGCCGGTACTTCGTGATCGACGTCAATTCCGCGCCATAGCACGGCACGCAAGCGCCCGAGCGCGTCGCCTTCCTGCGCGCCGCCTGGGACCCGAGATAGGTCACATTGCCCCAGACGGTTCGAACTCGATGGTGTAGACGCGACCCGCCCGAACGGTCAGTCGCGGCGTCGCGTCGCCCGCGGAAGGCGTGGGCAGCGCGCGGCGGCCATCCCGGATGCCCCGGATGCGCACTCCCGCGGTGAGCCGCAACTGGTGCACGCCGTCCACCGCCGCCCTCAGCGTTGCCGTGGTGGGAAGCCCGCCTTTCCATGCGAGGTCGATTTCCGCGCCGCCCCGGACGCGGAGCCCGGTAACCCTGCCGCTGTCCCACGCCTTCGGCAGCGCCGGAAGGAGCGCGATCTCGCCGGCGTGGCTCTGCACGAGCATCTCGGCAAAGGCGGCGGTCCCGCCGAAATTGCCGTCAATCTGGAACGGCGGGTGATTGTCGAAAAGGTTCGGCAGCGTGGACTTGGCTAGCAGCGCGACCAGGTTCTCGTAAGCCTTGGCGCTGTCTCCCAGGCGGGCCCAAAAATCGATGATCCAGGCCCGGCTCCAGCCTGTGTGTCCCCCGCCCTTGGCCAGCCGCCGCTCGAGTGTCGTGCGCGCGGCTCGAGCCAGCTCCGGCGTCTTATGGGGCGTGATCTGGTCGCCGGGAAACAGGGCGAACAGATGGGAGATATGCCGGTGCCCCGGCTCCACCTCCTCATAATCCTCGGGCCACTCCTGCAGCTGACCGTAGCGGCCGATTCGCGGCGGAACCAGTTTCGCGCGCGCCGCCGCCACCTGCGCGCGAAATCCCGCGTCGATCCCCAGGACCGTGCTGGCTTCAACCACCTTCTTGAAGAAGTCATCGAGAATCTGGGTGTCCATCGCCGGCCCCATGACGAGGACGGCCCGCTCGCCGGAGGGCAGCCGGTACTCATTCTCAGGCGACGTCGATGGCCCCGTCACCAGGTGTCCCTCACCGTCCGGGACCAGGTAATCGAGAAAGAACTGAGCTGCCTCCTTCATCACAGGGTAGGCGCGCTGGGCGAGAAACTTGCGGTCGAGCGTGAAGTCGTAATGTTCCGCCAGGTGAAGCGACAGCCAGGCCGCGCCCATTGGCCAGATCCCCCAGCGCGCTCCGTCGATCGGCACCGCGTGTCCCCACAGGTCGGTGTTGTGATGCATCACGAACCCCCCGGCGCCGTAGTAGAACTTCGCCACCCGCCGGCCGTCTTCCCTTCCGTTCTCCAGCAGGTCGAACAGCGGCTCGTGCAGTTCCGAGAGGTTGCAGGTCTCGGCCGGCCAGTAGTTCATCTCGGTGTTGATGTTGATGGTGTACTTGCTTCCCCAGGCCGGCGTGAGGCTGTCGTTCCATTTCCCCTGAAGGTTGGCGGCCATGCTTCCGGGGCGGCTGCTCGCAATCAGCAGGTACCGCCCGTACTGAAAATAGAGCGCCAGCAGATCGTCGTCCGCGGCTCCGCCCTGCACGCGCCGGAGCCGTTCATCGGTGGGAAGGGCGCGCAGCGATGCATCCACCGGAAGCTCGAGCCGCATGCGCCGGAAGAAGCGCTGGTGATCGGCGACATGCTCCTTGAGCAACGCTTCCCAGGAGCGGGAGGCGACGGCAAGATCGCGCGCACAGGCGGCGGCCAGGTCCTTCTCCCGATAGTCGGTCGCGGCCACGATGGTCAGCGTCACGCTGTCCGCGGCCGCGACGTCCAGATGATCGCCAGTACTCTCCATCCGGCCGCCGGACACGTTCGCCTTCACCTCGGCACGAAAGCGGACGCCGGTGTCGTTCTCGCCGGGGGCTTTCTTCGGCAGCGCCTGGCCGGTCAGGATCAGCCGCCCCGGCGCTGTTTCGGTGGACGCATCCGCCGGCCGGTTCATGGTGGCGCGAAAGGAGATGCTGCCCGGTTTGTCGGCGGTAAGGCGCACGACGATCGCCCGGCCCGGCGCCGTCGCGAACACTTCGCGCACGAAGCGGACTCCGCCGGCCGTATACCAAACCGATGCGATGCCCGTGTCGAGGTCGAGTTCGCGCCGGTAGTTCTCCGGCTCCGGCACACTGCCGAAATCGAGCCAGAGATCGCCGAGGGTCTGGTAGACCGGCAGCGCGCGAGGGATGCTGATCATCGTCTTGTCGGCCAACGCCTGCGCTTCCGCGGGCCGCCCTTCGAACAGCAGCCGGCGGATCTCCGGGAAGGCCTTCGGAGCCTCGGGATTGCTCCGGTCGCGCTTCTCGCCCGACCAGACGGTGTCCTCGTTGAGTTGCAGGTGCTCCCGGCGGGTGTCGCCGAAGACCATGGCCGCAAGCCGCCCGTTGCCCACCGGCAGAGCCTGCGTCCAGGCCGCGGCGGGCTGCCGGTACCAGAGTTTCAGCGCATTCTCTTGCTGGGCATGGCACACAGCCGGACCGGCCAGAGCCATGAACAGTGAGATATCGAATAGAAACCGGAACCGCATCTCGTCATCCCCCTCACGTCCAGTAGGGCTCGCCTGCGCGGACAAGCTGGATCGGAACCCCGGTGACGAAACCGCGCAGCCACTTGGCGAACTCCTCCATTCCGTCTTCCTCGGAAACCGCGTGTCCGATGATGATCTGGCCCTTTGGAATCCCGAGTGTGGCCGCGTCGCGCACGTAGCTGGTGATGTCGAACATGCCGTCGCTTTCGGGTGCCTCGCCGCCGATCACCACATCCACGTCGGGCGTCATTCTCGGGTAGGCGTATCCGGGGCCTACCGCGATCCGGGTGACCTTCATGTTCGGGTCTCCCACGACACGCATGGCGCGCACACCGGTGTTCTTCCTGATCAGCGAGGCCAGGGCGCTCAGCGTCGTCTCGGGAATGGTGCGCACGCCGCTTTGCATGCTGGCGTTCTCGTCGTGAATGCCCACCAGGCGCAGCAGAGCCACAACCGATTGATCCGGCACCCTGGAATGCTGATGGTCGTGGAAACGCCAGATGACCACCCCTGCCTTCCGGCAATACTCGGACTTCATCTTATAGAGCGGCATGTCGACCAGGTCTTTCGTATCGTCCCGGTCGTTCCACCAGGTGCCCTCATGGGTGATGATCATGTTGAGCCCGGCCTTGTGCGCGCGCTGGATCACGTCAAACGTGGTCGTCATCGTGGCCGCAATGCCCGTCACCACCGTGTCCGGGTCGCCGACCTTGAAGGTGTCGCGGTACGTCTTCTCGTTCCAGGGGACCCCGACGTTCTTGCGAATTGCTTCCACCACTTCCCGCGCGGTCATTACGCCACCCTCCAATACGGATCACCCGAGGAGATCCACTCGATGGGCACACCTTTCACAAACGTTTTGAGCCAGGCCGCGCAGAAGCGCATGCCAGGATCCTCCGACGCCACCCGCCCGATCGTCACCAGGTTTCTGCCGAACCCGGCCGTCTTCACATCCATCGCGTAAGTGGGGCACTCCCACTCCCGGACCTCGCCCGCCAGCAGCAGGTCCACCTTGTCGAACTGCCTGAGCGTGACCTGCGGCGGCATCAACCCGGGGTGCAGCAGCACCCGCCGGACCCTGGCTTTCGGATCGCCCACCGCGCGCAGCCCGCCGCGGAGGCGGAGGCTCTTGCGGATGTGCGCGACCGCCGCTTCCGCGGTCGTCTCAGGGATGTCGAACATCCCTGACTCGCCGGGGACGGGGCGCGCGGACCAGCCCAGCGAATCGGCAAGGCCGGCCACCATGTCGTTCTCTTTCCTCGCCAGCCAGTGATCCCGCAGGCGAAACACCACCAAGCCGTTCTTCTCGATGAACTCGCGCTTGGCCAAGTACACCGGGTCGTCGGGGGAGACTCCTCCCATGCCTCCACCGCGCATCCCCGGAGCCGCGGGCGGCGGCGGAGCGCCATCCCTGCTTCCGAAGAACGTAGGTTCATGGGTGATGATCAGGTTCAGCCCGCCCTTGGATGCCTGCCGGAGAACCTCCATCGTCGCCATCGCCGTGGTGGCGATTCCCCGCACCACGGTCTCCGGCTTACCCGCCTTGAAACCGTCCGGTCCCGCGCCGGACCAGTCTCCGCCCAGGCGCTCCTGAATCTGTTTCACGATGTCCCCTGCGGAGGAACCGGCTGCTCCGCGCAGGGGTAGCTGCACTGCCGCGAGACTCCCTGCGATCTTCCCTAATTCTCGCCGCGATAGGCTCTTTGGATCCATGGCACAAAACCTCCCAAGAGCATAGCACCTCGGTCTTGTGCGGCAGAACGGGGATTCCGGGGGTGGAGGGAAATGTGGGGACGGCGGCCAGGCAGGGCCGACCGTCCCCCACACAAAAGACTAGCCGCGAACGGCCCGCATCATCGCACGCAGGACGATCGAGCGCAACGCCTCATGATGGCTGCTCTGCTCCGGCGTGAGCTTCCACGGCATCTGGTATCCCGCGGCAGCGATCTCATCGAAGCTGCCCGAGCCCTCGATCTTCTTGCCGAGGTCCGACTTCCACGACTCGTACCGGGCCTGGACCGCCTTCTCCAGGTCGCCATCCTCCATCACCACGACGGCGGTGCGGAGGCCCCATGCGATGGAGTCCATGCCGAGGATATGGGCGTGGATCAGATCGATAGGCGCGAAGCTGGCGCGGTAGCGGTGCGCGTCGAAGTTGAACACGCCCGTCCCCAGTCCGCCGGCCTTCAGAACCGGATGCATGATCTCGAACGCGATCAGGGGATCGCCCAGGAAGCGATCGGTATCCCAGCCATTTCCGCCGGTGCCCTCGTTCACGTCGACGCCGCCGACCATCCCGTGCTCCATGGCCACGGTCAGTTCGTGGAAGACAGGAAATCCGGCGAGCTGGGCGTGGTTGGTCTCGATGTTCAGCTTGAAGTCCTTGTCGAGCCCGTTCTTCACCAGGAAGCCGATCACCACCAGAGCCGAGTGGTCGTACTGGAAAGTGCTTGGTTCGCAGGGCTTGGGCTCGATGAGAAACTGGGCGCCGAAGCCGATCTTCTTCGCGTAATCGACCGCCATGTGCAGGAAGCCGGCCAGGTGCTTTTGCTCCAGGCCCAGCATGGTGGCGAGCAGGTGGTTGTAACCCTCGCGGCCGCCCCAGAACACGTGATTCCGCGCGCCCAGCCGCTTGCCGACCTCGAGCATCTTTTTGGTCTGAGCCCAAGCGTGCGCGTACACGCCCGCCTCGTTGGATGTGGACGCCCCCTCCCGGTAAAGTTGCAGGCCAAACAGGTTCTGGGTCGTCCAGCCGCACTGAATCCCGGATAGATTCTGCAAGGCTTCCATGGTCGGCAGGATGCGGTCGATGTTCTCGTGGAACTCCTTCAGGCTTTTGCCATGCGGAACGCCGTCCCAATCGTGCCAGCACCAGTAGCGAATGCCGAGGAGGTACAGGCAATAGAAGAACGCCCGGTACTTGCGTTCCGCGTTCTCCATCGAATTGGTCCCGTCGTCCCACGGCGCGATCGCCGTTCCGGGGCCGAACATGTCGGCCAACTCGTTGTCGAAATGCCACTTTGCGCCCGCGAAAGGCAGGTGCTCCTCCATAGTCTTCCCGTGGAGGACTTCGGCGGCGTTGTAGCAGCCGAAGCTGAGCGGGTTCCTGTTGCCGATGCCGCCGAATTCGATCGGCTTGGGCACTTCGGGAAAGGGATTCTGTTCCAATCCGAAGTCCTTGTAGGTGAGACCTTTTTTCAGTGCCATACACGTCCTTTCGTTACTGAAGACTCGCGCCGCAATGGGATCGCCCGCTGGTACCCGAGGGACCGGCGGGAGGCGGCATTCCTGTTCGGGTATCCTTCGCCGAAATGAGAGAATAGCACGAACGCGGTTACAACGGCTGATACCCCGGCTCCAGCGCTTCCTTCACGGCAGCGTCGTTCAACTCGATACCGATGCCAGGGGTCTGGGGCAGCACGCAGTAGCCCTTCTCAAGGGTCGCCGCCGTCGTGAGCGGGTCGTTCGCCTTGCGGTTGATCGCCCATTCCAGAATCATGAAGTTGGGCACCGTGGCGCAGACATGCGCAAAGGCCACCTTCCCCAAGTTGCTGGCTACGCCGTGCGGGGCGATTGGGATATGGTAGACCTCCGCCAGGGCGGCCATCTTGCGGGACTCCAGCAGCCCGCCGCACTTGGTCATGTCCATTTGGACCACGCTCAGCGCCTGCTTCTCTATGTACGGCTGGAGGCCCCACCGCGTGTAAATGTTCTCACCGGCCGCGATGGGAATGCGCGTCATGCTGCGCACCTTCGCCATGGCCTCAGGGTTGTCGGGCGGCACCGGCTCCTCCAGCCACATAGGCCGGTAGGGCTCCACTGCCTTGGCGATCTGGATGGCGCTCTCCGTGTCATAGCGGGCGTGACATTCGAGCGCCAGGCCGAAGTCCTTCCCGACGGCCTCACGCATGGCGGCAATCTGTTTGGCGATGTTGTCGATCTGCGTATTGTTCAGGGTCCACGTGAATCTCTTGCCCGGATCCCAGCCGACTTCGGCGTTGTCCTTGTCGGTGACGCCATCGACGGTTGTCTTGAGAGCGCGAACACCGGTCGTGCGGATGATCTCCTTCGCCTGCGCCGGATCGGACGAGTGATGATAGACGGCTACCCTGTCTCTCACCAGCCCTCCAAACAGCCTGAAGAGCGGCACGCCAAGGGCTTTGCCCGCAAGGTCCCACAGGGCGATCTCGATGCCGCTCATGGCGGTGAGGTAGGGGCCACCCATCCCCCGCATGAACACGGGCGCGATTCCTCCGGGGGGAGAGCCCCAGCCCCAGTAGTTGAACCAGATCCCTTCGACGTCGAGCGGATCTTTCCCCACCAGACCCGGACCGAGGTTCTTGTTGACGATGACGTCCGCGCCGACGTTATCCACCATTTCACCAGTGCCGGTAAGGCCCTGATCCGTGTAGACGCGTACATAATTAGTGACAGTCCCACGCATCCGAACCGCACGCACCTCGCGGATCTTCAGTTTCGGCGCGTGAGAGGTACCCTGAGCACGCGCATCGGCGAGAAACGCGGCATAGGCGGCGCCCGCGACCGACGCATTCAGAAAGTGGCGTCTCTGCATGGTGTCTCCTTTTCTCCAGGGAGTATCGCTCCGAATCCAGATTCACACAAGCGGTCAGCGCCGCATCCGCAGGGCCGCGGGGGCCTCGATGACCGCGGGCTCGGGGTTCTTCAGCTTCAGTGCGAGCTCGGCCTCTTTCTCCGCAAGCGCTTCGTTGCCCATCCGGAAATGCAGGCGGGAGAGCTGAAGGTGCACCCTGGCGTCCCCGGGGTCGATGCGGCTCGCTTTCACGAGCGTGGCGAGCGACTCCGCCGTGTCGCCGCTCTCAAGTAATGCCTTGGCCAGACCCAGCAGCGTCTCCACGTCCTCCGGCATCCCCTCACTGGCCTTCCGATACCACGCGAGCGCTTCGGAGAAGTTCTCCTCTTTGAGAAACGCGTCGGCCAGCAGTTGGTAGGAGACCGGATACGAGGGATCAAGCCGGATGGCCTTCTCCAGATACTTCTTCGCTTCGTCGTAACGGCCGGCGAAATTCAACTGAAAGCCGAGCCAACTCGCCACCTGGGCCGAGGATGGAAAACGCTCGGCTGCCTTTACTGCCAGCGCATACGCGCCGGGGGCGTCGCCGGATGTCTGGAGGGCATCGATGAGCAGCATGTGCACTTCATCGTCATAAGGCTTCACGTCCAGAACCGGCTCCAGAAGGGCGATGGCTTCCTTGAATTGCCGGTTTTGGCAGTACTGGACGGCCAGCAGCTTTCGGGCGTCCCGGTGACCGGGGTCAAGCTTGTGGGCGGCGCGAAGCTCGCGGATGGCTGACTTGGCGTCGTTCAGCTCCACCAATGTGGCGCCCAGCAGGAACCGCGCCTGAAACGAGTTCGGCCGCACTGCCACGGCCTTCTGGAGGACGGTCCTCGCCTGCTCGAACCGGCCCTCGGAGTAGTACACGTAGCCGAGCCCGGAAAGCGCCGCGAATTGCGACGGCTCGATCTTCAGGGCGCGCTCAAACGCGCTTCTGGCCTGGGAGAGCTGGCCGGCTTCAATGAACCTCTCGCCTGCCGCGGCCAGCTTGGCCGCCTCGGAGGGCTGCGTTTGCGCCCACGCGGGTACGAGTGAAAGGACCAAAACTGGCAGTATCCATCTCACGGCTGCGCCCCGCTCGCGCCTTCGATCGCCGCGAAGGTCTGGTCCGGCTTCAAGTCCCGCCAGGTGTCCGTCACGCCGCTCGGCCAGAGGACCTCGAGCGAGTCCACTTTCTCCGCACGCCTCAGGCCGAAGTGGAGGCGCTGATCCGGGCTGGAGTAGTAGCCGGACTGGCTGAGAACCACGCTGGTCTGGAGAGCGCTCCCGGCCACGATCCGCACCCGCGCCCCGATGGCGCTGCGATTCGACTTTCTTCCCTCAAGCTTCACCTTGAACCAATTGTGCCCGCTGGAGTTGCGGTTCTTGAGCAGCGAAGGCGGCTCATTCATGTTCATGATGAGCAGGTCCAGGTTGCCGTCGTTGTCGAAATCGCCGGCCGCCGCCCCCCGGCTGGAGTGCTGCGCCAGGATGCCCGCGCCTGCGCGGTCCGAGACATCCTCAAACTGGCCGTTCCCCAGGTTCCAATACAGCAGGCGTGGATTGCGGAAGCGCTGCACGGACTTCAATTGGTCGACGTCGGGGAAGAAATGGCCCGCCGTGAAGAAAAGATCGGGCCACCCGTCGTTGTCAAAATCATTGAGGATCGGGCTCCACAGCACATACTGCGGATTGACGCCCAGCCCGGCTTTCATGGCGCGGTCCGTGAAGCCGGCCTTGCCCACGTTCCGATAGAGGTTGGGGTAGTCGTCTACAAAGTTGGTTTTCACGACGTCGAGCAGGCCGTCGCGGTCGTAGTCTCCGAGAGCGACGCCCATTCCGGCCTGTTCCATGCCGCTGTCGTCGTATGCCAGGCCAAGGTAGATGGCGCGCTCGGAGAACGTCCCGTTGCCGTTGTTGTGGTAGAAGAGGCTCCTTGTCGAATCGCCGGCTACGTACACGTCCTGCCAGCCGTCGCCGTCCAGGTCGGCGGCCAGCACCCCCAGACCGTAGGCCTTCATGGGCTGGCCGACTCCGGACTGGCTGGAGACGTCCGTAAAGGTCCCGTCGCGATTGTTGTGGTAGAGGCTGTTGTGGGAATGGGGCAGGCCACGAGGGCCGCAGATGACCGGCAGACCGAGCCACTGGCAGGTCGCATCCGCACCAGGCAGAGGTGTGCGTTTGACGTCCAAGTCAACGTAGTTGGCGACGAACAAATCGACGTACCCGTCGCGGTCGTAGTCGAAGAAACTGGCGCCGCTGCCCCACCTCAGCCGGTCGCCGGTCACGCCGGCGCGCGACGAAACGTCGGTGAAGGTTCCGTCTCCGTTGTTGTGGTACAGGGCATTGTGCCCCCAGTAGGTCACGAAGATGTCCGCAAACCCGTCGTTGTCATAGTCGCCCACGGAAACGCTCTGCCCCCACCCGGACCGGGCCAGGCCGGCCTGCTGGGTCACGTCTTTGAAGGTGCCGTCTCGGTTGTTCTTGTAGAGATGGTTGGTGGGAGGCGGCCCGGGTCCCGGGTCGAACCGCGACCCGTTCACCAGAAAAATGTCGGGCCAGCCGTCGTTGTCATAGTCGAGGAAGGCGACACCCGCCCCGATGGATTCAACGATGTACTTCTTCCTGTCCGCTCCGCAGATCTGGGGCGCCGTCAACCCGGCAGCCGCTGCGACGTCGGTGAATTCCACCGGGAAGACCCGCCCGGAGGGCTTGGGCTTGGGCATGGCCGTGGCGCCGCGGCCGATCATGCCCTGGCCCAGGTGGATCTGGGGGAGAAGCAGCACGGCCAGAACGAGAATCACGGTGAACGCAAACGCCCAGCCTTGTTTCGGACGCCTCAGCATTGCCACAGTTTAACCCTCCGGGCGAGCGGCGATCCAGGGACTTCCAGCAGCCGCCATTGCCCTTAACAACATTTAACGTTAACGCGGCTTCCATTAATGAATTCTAGTGGTATAATTATGCGACCTCCAACGCTTGGGGAGTTGGTGTGGGGGCAATGATCGAAAAAATGGGGACAAGAGGATGAGAATATCTTCTCTGCTGAACTTGTGCTGTGTCTTCCTGTTGCTTGCATTGGCGGTCCCGTCGTCTGCCCAACTGGATCGGGGCTCGCTGGCTGGTCTTATTCAGGATCCGTCAGCGGCGGCGGTAGTCAGTGCCAAGGTTACCGCGACCAACACAGCAACAAACGTACCGTTCTCTACGGCTTCCAGTGATACCGGAAACTATACGCTTTCCGCTCTACCGATCGGTACGTACAACGTCGCCATCGAGGCGGCCGGCTTCAAGCGCTCCGTCCGTGAGGGCGTGATCGTCGCTGCCGGCGCAACCGTGCGGCTGGACTTCACTCTTGAAGTTGGCGCCGTCTCGGAATCGGTTGAGGTGACGGCGCGGGCCGTGGCCCTGGAGACCGAATCCACGCGCGTGGCCACGAACCTCACCAGCAAACTGGTTGAGGATCTGCCACTTGTGGTGGCGGGGCAGATTCGCAGCGTGTATAACCTGGCGCTGATTGCACCCGAAGTGAAGTCGGACAGCGGCTACCGAATCGGCGGCGGCCAGGGCGGGGGTTGGGAAATGACGATGGACGGCAGCTCGGTAACGAGCGCTTCTTCTGGGTACCAGACCGAGCGGGCGCCGATCAGTTCCGTCCCTGTGGACGCTATCGCCGAGTTCAACGTCGAAAGCGCGGGCATGAAGGCCGAGTTTGGACGCGCCTCGGGTGTCATCAGCTTCGTAACGAAGTCCGGCGGCAACCAGATCCATGGCAACCTCTTCGAGTTCATGCGAAACAACGCCGCCGACGCGCGGGGCTTCTTCGCCCAGAGCGCGCCGGTGCTGAAGCAGCACGATTTTGGCGGCACTGTCGGCGGGCCGATTTACATACCAAAGATCTACGACGGCCGGAACAAGACATTCTTCTTCGCCAGCTACGAAGGTTTCCGGAACCGGGAGGGAAACAACCCGCGTTATTTGAGCATTCCACTTCCGGAGATGTATAACGGAGATTTCAGCAACTACAAGAAGTCCGGCGTCTTGATGCAGCTTTACGATCCGGCCACTACGACGCTCGGCGCTGACGGCAAGACGTACTCCCGGACGCCCTTCGCCGGAAACCAGATTCCGACAAACCGCTTCAGCAGCGTGGCCAAGAAGTTCAATGACCTCCGGCCTCCCGAAATGGTCCCCAATATCCCGGGGGCTCTTGTCAACAACTACTTCCGCGACAAGGGCATGAATATTACTCCGTGGAACAAGTACAGCGTCCGGGCGGACCACCAGCTCAGCCAGTCGGACCGCCTGACTTTTCTGTGGATGGATGGCACGAAGGACGACAAGTTCGGCCCTGACGGAGCTCCCGGATTGCCCGCGCCCTTCAACGGAACCAATACGTGGGCGCGCAAGAATCGCTCGGGCCGCTTCGGATGGGACCGCACCATCAGCGCGCGCATCCTGAACACGGCTCGCTTCTCCTACCAGCGCGAAATGGGCGACGTCATCGCTCTCTCCTGCCTTGACTCCAATGCGAAATGGGGAGCCAAACTGGGGCTCAAGAACGTCCCAGGGCCGGACCAGTGTCTGCCGGACTATACCAAGAGCGGCTGGACCGCAAACACCACGAGCCTCAGCGGCTGGGCTGGAAGAGCCTGGGGCTACGATCGCGGCCGCAACACAAACATCAGCGACGACGTCACGATCGTGAAAGGCTCACACACCTTCAAGACAGGCTTCTTCTACTCCAAGGACGAATGGTGGGGCGGCGGCCAGCACCGGCCGAACGGCAGTTTCGATTTCAATCTCGCCGCGACTTCCATCCCCGGCGACACATCGGGCAATACGGGCAGCGGTTTCGCCTCATACCTTCTCGGGCAGGCTTACCAGTGGGGTATCGAGACGCCCCGTGCCGTGATTCAGACCTACTTCTACTACGGCGGCTATTTCCAGGATGACTGGCGGGTGAACAGGAAGCTCACCCTCAATCTGGGCTTGCGCTGGGAGTACACCACCCCAATCCACGGTGGGGCTGTTCTGGACATTGCGGACTGGACGGACTTTGGAAGCTACAAGAACCCATCCGGGTTCATGGATTTCGACCCCTCCGTGCCCAATCCCAA
This sequence comes from Bryobacteraceae bacterium, assembly GCA_041946685.1. Taxonomy (GTDB): domain Bacteria; phylum Acidobacteriota; class Terriglobia; order Bryobacterales; family Bryobacteraceae; genus JBHGAV01. The sequence goes on from JBHGAV010000049.1 coordinate 12,916, forward strand.
GGCCGGCGGCCTCTTGGGCGCCTCAACCTACACCGGAGATTGCCCGGAATGTACCGGAAAGAAGTATCCATTTGACGGCTATAAGAAGGCCTGGGGGCCGCGGTTGGGTCTGGCCTACCAGGTACGGCCCGGCACCGTGATCCGCATGTCCGGCGGCAAGTCGTATGGGGCCGTAAAGACCACTGGGGGCAGCACGCATTTTCAGGGCCTGATTCTCAACAACGATTACAGCAACGCATCGTTGCCGCCTTACACGTACTTCAATCTCGACGACGGCTTGCCGGCCTGGCAGAAGCCGCCATTCCGCGGTCCGGGCACGGACCTGGGTGGAACCACCTACTGGTGGCAGGACTATGACTCGGGCCGTCCGCCTGAGTTCTACACCTGGAATTTCGACATCCAGCACCAGTTGCCGCAGAACTTCGTAGCCTCCGCCGGATACTCCAGCACGCGGGGCGTGCACCTGTCCTCGAACAGTCTCAACGTCAACCAGATGGATCCCAAGTACTTCTGGCAGTACGGCCGCGATCTGCTCAACTCCAGCGTGACATCGCCGGCCGCAGTGGCCGCCGGGATCAAGGTACCCTACCCCGGCTACACCGGCGACGTGGCACGAGCCTTGAAACCGTTCCCGCAGTTCAATGACGTCAACACCGGCGGTTCGTCGGTCGGCGAGCGCAACGGCAATTCGACCTATCACGCCATGACCCTGAAACTGGACAAGAGGTACGCGTCCGGGCTAACCCTGTTGTCCTCTTATGTATTGTCCAAGATGTTCGCGGACGCCGAAGGAGCGTATGTCGGCGCCAACTCCGGCAACCGTGCCATGGATCACTACAACCGCCGCCTGGAGAAGGCGCTGAGCGGTTCCGACCGGACGCACATGATCCGCCAGGCATTCACCTATGACCTACCGGTGGGCAAAGGCAGGGCCCTGGCACTGACAGGAGTCGCCGATAAGATCCTCGGCGGTTGGGGAATCGCCGGTTTCCTGGAATACACCTCCGGTGCGCCGCGCTCGGTGGCCCCAGGCATTACCTCGGTGCCTGGTGGGGCGGGAAACCGTGTGTTCATCAACTCCTATGACAACTGGGTGGCCAAACCCTCCGGCGAGAAGTTCGACCCGGCCAAGGATCGCTGGTGGAACCCGAACGCCTTCGGCGTAGACGCGAACGGCAACAAGATGACCACCACGCAACTGCAATACGCAGGCTTCGGCAACTCTACCAGGTACAACCCGAAGGCGCGCGGCCCGTGGGGCCTCAACGAGAACATCTCGCTGTCCAAGACCCTGGACTTCACCGAGAGAGTGAAGCTGACGCTGCGGGCGGAGGCCTTCAACATCCTGAATCGCGTGCAGTGGGGCGCTCCGAGTTCGACGGTAACCGCCGCCAACTTTGGCCAAGTCACCAGCCAGGGCAACGACCCGCGCCGCATGCAGTTCGCGGCAAAGATCGTCTTCTGATCGAAAACCGGTTGTTTGTTTCGTGGCCGGTCCTCCCCGATGGGAGGACCGGCCTTTTCTTTGTTGGCTGCGGGCCTACCTGAATTTCTCCTGGAGCGCCTTCAGCTTCGCCCAGGCCTCGGCGCGCGCCTTTCGATTGGGCTCGGTGGCGTCGGGTTGGGCCCCGGCTCGCATGAATCCGTGCGCCGCGCCTTCGTAGGTGACGACCTCGTAGAATTTGCCTGCGGCCTTCATCTGCTCCTGCGTGGCCGGGATGGTGGCGTTGATGCGCGCGTCGGAACCGGCGTAGAAGCCATACACGGGGGCTTGAATCCGCGGAATGGCCGCCGCTTCCGGCCCGTTGCCGTAAAAGACGAACGACGCCGCGAGATCTCTACGGTTCGCCGCGAAATTGAAGGCGTGCCCGCCGCCCCATGAGAAGCCCACCACACAGACCTTTCCGTTCGATCCGGGGAGTTTAGCGGCATAGTCGGCCACCGCATTGAGGTCCGCGGTGATCTGGTCCGGCGGCAATTTGCGAATCGCCTGGCCGACGGCGTCGGCCGGCATGTCCTTCGTCCGGCCTCCGTTGGGGCCCATGCCCGAGAGCAGGTCCGGCGCGATCGCCAGATAGCCCGCCGCCGCGAACTCGTCGGTGACGCTCTCCACCCAGTCCGTCATGCCGAAGATCTCGTGGATGACGACCATGACCGGCGCTTTCGCCTGCGACTGCGGGTAGGCGACGAACGACTCGACCGTCCTGCCACCATGTTTGACCGACACCCACTCGCGCTTGCGGGGCGACTTGTCCACCGCCTGACGAGCCCAGTCCTGTGCCATGAGCGCGGGAACGCCCAGTCCACTCGCGGCGACACCCGCCGCGCTCCCTTCCAGAAACCGCCTTCTTGAGAATGTCCGCATACGGCCATTTTGGACTGATTTCCCGCCCCGGTACAAGGTTCTTCAGATCCGAAAGGTGACTATTTTGCGCCGCAGCACTTCTTGTACTTTCGGCCGCTGCCGCACGGGCATGGATCGTTGCGGCCGGCCGGGGCAGCCGCGGCCCGCTGCGGCCGCGCAGGACGTGCACCCGCCATGCGAGCCAGGGGTTCCCGGCTGTGCTGGAAGAAACGCTTCAGCCCCTCGCACAGGTAGTTCAGTCCCGGCTCTCCATCCGGCGCCTGGATGAAGCGGTACTTGGGGCATCCGCCGTTGCACATGGCGAGGACGTCGCACTCCCGGCAGCAGCGGGGGAGGCGGTCGCGCTTGGCATTGCCGAAAGACTGCTGCGCCTCGCTGTCCAGCAGATCCGCCACGGAGCTTTCCAGGATATTGCCCAACCGGTGCTCCCGGTCCACGTAGTGGTCGCATGGAAAGAAGTCGCCGTTATGCTCGATGACCGGGATCTGCCCGCAAGTTGGGCGATAAACGCACAACGAGTGCTCCAGGCCCATGGCGGGCCGGGAGGCCTCCTCGATGATCTGCACCGCCATGCGGCCGGCATCCCGGCGCATCCATTCGTCGAAGATCTTGCAGAGAAACTCTCCGTAGGATGAGGCGGAAGGCGTGTGTTCGGTGACGCTTCCCGTCGCCGGATTCCGCTCCACAACCGGAAGGAATCCCAGATACCGGCAGCCGATTTCGCGGAAGAACCGGTAGACCGTGAGGGGCTGCCGGACATTCAGACTGTGGACGACGCATACGATATCGGGCTGGATGCCGCTCCGGCGGAGCAGATCATAGCCTCGCATCGCCCGCTTGTGGCTTGGCTGCCCGCCTCGTGCTACCCTGTACCGATCGTGGAGCTCAGCCGGGCCGTCCAGGCTGACGCCGACACTGAAATTCTCCGCCGCGAGGAACCGCGCCCATTCCTCGTCCAGCAGCACACCGTTGGTCTGGATGCCGTTCCGGATGCTCCAGCCCGCCGGCTTGTGTTTACGCTGAATCTCGACGGCCTTGCGGAAGAAGTCCACGCCGAGGACTGTGGGCTCGCCCCCGTGCCAGGAGAAGCTGACCTCCGGCCCGGCAGCGGCGGCGATGTGCTGCGCGATGTACTCCTCGAGCAGGCTCTCCGACATGCGCGGGTGGGCGGTCTGCGGATAGAGATCCCGCTTGTCGTGGTAGTAGCAGTACTCGCAAGCGAGATTGCAGTCCGCGCCGGCGGGTTTGGCGAAGATCTGGAAATCCCAGTTTTCTTTGGGGCTTTTCAACGCTGCTTATCCCAGATGTCGAAAAACGAGTAATGCTTCTTCTCCATAAGCAGACATCCGCGTCGGCTAACAGCATCCTGCCACGCCTATTCATGATCTCAGTTTTCGCGCCGCGCTGTGGTGTAGAATGCCTCCCATGAGAATCCTGGCGGCTCTGTTTCTGGCGGGCATGGCGTTCGCTCAGCCGCAGTACGACCTTCTGCTCAGAGGCGGCCACGTCATCGACGGCAGGAATGAGATCAGCGGCGTGCGGGACGTGGCCGTCAGGGGCGGCAAGATCGTGGCCGTCGCCGCGAACCTCCCTGCCGCCCAGGCGTCACGGGTGATCGACGCTGGCGGGCTCTATGTGGTCCCGGGGATCGTCGACATCCACACGCACGTCTATACCGGCACCGGTGAGCGCGACTCCTATGCCGGCGACAACAGCGTCTACCCGGACGGCTTCACCTTCCGCGCCGGCGTCACAACCGTGGCCGACGCCGGCGGCGCGGGCTGGCGGAACTTCGAGGACTTCCTGGACCGCGTTATCAACCGTTCCCGAACCCGAGTACTTGCCTTCCTCAACATCGTCGGCCACGGCATGCGAGGAGGCAAGATCGAGCAGGACCTGAATGACATGGAAGTGAAGCCGACCGCGGACATGGCGCTCAAGCACAAGGGACTGATCGTGGGCATCAAGTCGGCGCACTATGCCGGGCCCGAATGGACACCCTTCGAGCGCGCCGAGGAGGCCGCCAAGATCGCGGGAATCCCCCTCATGGTGGACTTCGGCACCAGCTTGCCCCAGCGGCCGCTTTACGATTTGCTGAACAAGATCTACCGGCCGGGCGACATTTACACTCACATGTACTCCGGCGTGCGCGGTGAACAGGATGAGCAGACTCTGGGGCCCAGCAGGGCGCTCGTGGATGGCCGGCGGCGCGGCGTCATCTTCGACGTGGGACACGGCGCGGGGAGCTTCCGCTGGCGCCTCGCCGTGCCAATGATGAAGGCCGGATTCACGCCCGATTCCATCTCCACGGACCTGCACGTCAGCAGCATGAACGCCGGCATGAAGGACATGCTGAACGTCATGAGCAAATTCCTCGCGTTGGGGATGCCGCTTGACGAAGTGGTGCTCCGCGCCACGTGGAATCCCGCCCGCGAGATCCAACGCGAGGACCTGGGACATTTGTCGGTGGGCGCAAACGCGGACATCGCCGTCTTGCGGCTGGAGAAAGGCAGCTTCGGTTTCGTCGACAGCGACAATGCCCGCCTGCGCGGGACCCAGAAGCTCACCTGCGAACTGACCATCAAGGGCGGCCGCGTAGTCTACGACCTCAACGGCATGGCCAGCCAAGACTGGGACAAGAAGTAGGCAGCCGCCAGGCGCGGTTACCTTCGGAATTCCGATCCGTCGTACCAGCCGGGCTGCCAGGCCGGGAGCGGCCAGTCCGCCGGAACGGAACCGACCTTCACCGGAGAGCTGTTCCGCTCGAGCTTCGAGTAGTAGGCGGCCTGAAGGCACTGATACTTCTTCCGAATGACGTCCAGCGGCTGGTATTGGACCCGCTTCTCGAAAGACTTCTGGATGTCCACCAACTGGCCGAAGAAGCGGGTGAAGTAACTGGAGGCGGCCGGCATGCCGGCGGAGATCGTGCCTTGGTTGCCGACCACGGTGAAGCTGAAAGCATCGGGCCTCGCCGCGTGCATCGAGGCCACAAAAGGCCGCCGCTTCTCGGTCCTCGGGTAAACGTAGTTGATGTTCAGATACCCGGTCTTCCTGACATCGTCGGCGATCATGCTGACGGATTCCACGTCGTAGCCCAGAATTTTCATCAGCAGGTACGGCAGGTGAAAGTGCGGCTCGTCCGTCACATCGGCGGTGCCGAAAACGCTCTGGATCTCGCCGATGTTCTTGAGCCGGCCGGCGGAAGTATCCGCCTCGCTGTAGTGTTCGAACGGGACGGTAGCCATGATCGGCGTTCCGTGCTTGGCGGCCAGGTCCAGCATTTCGTCCAGGTGCGCCAAGGTATCGGCCCAGTGTCGTTGCAGGAAGCATGGAATCCCGGCTTCCAGATAGGGGCGCAGCAACAGGTGCTGCCAGGGGACATTGTTGAGGTCGCCGTTCAAGACCGCGTCCACCTTGCCCACCATGCCGTCGTATCGTTCCACCACTTCGCAGCCCCACCGCCCGGCGAAATCCTGAGCCTTCTTGACGTTCTTGTCCCACACATGGGTGGGCCGCATTCGCAACGCGCTCGTGCCCAGGTACCGTCCCTGCGGGCTCAGCAAGTCGGCCCAGATGCCCCAGAACGTGTAGTCGAGGCCGAACACGCCGAGCTTCATAGGTTCGATGGAGGCGGCGGGGGCGGCAGGCAGCACGGAAACCAGGGCCGCCGCAGTGCTCCGGAGGAATCCCCGCCGGGTGGGGTGAGAAATCCGAGACATTTTCGATGCTCTCCTTCTTTCGCAGTGATTATACCTGACAGTTGTGACGGCGCAGGCAACAACGATCATCCGGACACGCATTCCCGGTTGAGAGGTAGGGTGTAGAATCGAGGGTGCCCAGGAAGCGAAAGACGAGCCTATTCTCGAGGTGGTTCACATGAGACTGTCGTTCCTGTTGCCGGTGGTGCTCTGCGGATTGGTTTACGGGCAATCGGCGGATTCCCAGCCGGCGCCTTCGAATGTCGGTGATGCCCAGTACCCAAGGATCCACTCGGACCTCAGAGTCACTTTCCAGCTTAATGCCCCGGACGCGAAGAAGGTGCAGCTCTACACGCCGGGTGCGGATAACGGACTTGGGTTGGGCGAGTCAATGACGATCGACATGCATCGCGACGATAAGGGAACCTGGAGTGTGACCGTCGGGCCCGCCGTTCCGGGGTTCCACTATTACTGGTTCCTGGTGGACGGCGTTCCCGTGAGCGACACGTCAAGCGAGTCATACTGGGGCCACAACAAGGAAACCAGCGCCGTGGAGGTCCCGGAAAAGGGGGTGGATTTCTATGAGCCTCAGCCAGTGCCTCACGGAGATGTGCGTATCCATTGGTACCGGTCCGCGACCACGGGAAAGTGGCGGCGCGCCTATGTTTACACGCCTCCCGGTTACGACACAAGCGCCGGTACGCGCTATCCCGTTCTCTATCTCCAGCACGGCGCGACGGAGAATGCTTCAAGTTGGACCAGACAGGGCAGGGCCAATCTGATCCTGGATAACCTCATCGCCGCGGGCAAGGCGAAGCCGATGATCGTCGTGATGGAGACCGGGTACGGTCAGCAGCCCGCCGGGGGCACGGTGTTCAGGGCCCGCCCTGCTGCTCCGACGGGCAGCCCAGCCGCCGCAGCGCCGCCCGTAGGAGCCAGCGGGGACTCGCTCGTGTTCGCCAAAATCGTAGTCGATGACCTGATCCCGATGATCGACTCCACTTACAGGACAATCGCGAATCGGGACAATCGCGCCATGGCTGGCTTGTCCATGGGAGGCGGGCAGACTCTTGCGATCACCCTGAGCAATCTCGACCTGTTCGGCTGGATCGGGGTGTTCAGCGCGCCGATACGCAATTTCGATCTGAAATCCTCTTATGGCGGCGTGTTCAGCGACGCGGCATCGTTCAACAAGCGCGTTCGCCTGTTTTGGATTGGCGCGGGCACTGCGGAGACGAGTATTCACGACAGCACCAAGGCAATGCACGAAGCTCTGGACAAGGCAGGAGTCAAGAACGTGTTTTGGGAGTCGCCGGGGACCGGCCACGAATGGCAGACCTGGCGCCGCGATCTGAACGACCTCGCCCCCCGGCTATTCCGCTAGGAAGGATTCGTTGCGATACTGATCCCATGTCCCGGCTGTCGCGCCTTGCGCCGGCGCTCGTTCTTCTAGCTGCGGTCCTACTGTTCTTCCGGCACGTCTCCTTCTCCCCCGACTATGTCATTCCCTGGGACCTGACCGGCTACCACCTCCCGCATTTCTACTTCCTGGCTGAGAGCCTCGCTGAGGGCAGGTTGCCTCTCTGGGACAGCTACACCAACTGTGGCCGTCCCTTCCAGGCGGACCCGCAGAGCGCCGTCTGGTATCCCTCGTCACCTCTCATCGCGGGTCTCGCCAACCTGACGAGCCTGGACTGGCTGCGCAAGCTGCTCGAATGGAATGTCATCCTTCACATCTGGTTCGCCGCCCTGGGCGCATACTGGCTCGGTCGCAAGCTTGGCCTGGCCCGGCTGGCAAGCCTTCTTCTGGGAATTGCCTACTCTCTAGGAGGCTTTTTCGCCGCTCATCCCGAACACATGGGGGCCGTCATCGCTGCCGCCTGGCTTCCCTGGTGTTGGGCGCTGGTGGTCCAGCGGTCGATACTGCGGCTCTCGGCCGCTCTCGCGCTCAGCTTTTTTGCCGGATACATTCCGGTCGGCGTCCTCGTCTACGCGTCCACCGTTCTGTTCGCGATGGTCTGGTGCGGTGGATGGCCGGACCGTCTGCGTCCCATCGCCGCCGGGGTTCTCTCGTTGCCTCTGATCGCGGTTCAACTACTGCCCACCATGGAGCTCGTTTCCCACAGCATCGGCAGGTATAGGGCCGGGTTCCTGAAGACCGGGGGCTTGCCGTGGGGAGGGTTCATCACCCTCGTCTGGCCGAACTACTACAACGTCTTTGACCCGCCCAACTTTCGGGGTCCAATCGACCTCACTTTCCTCTATCTTTATTCGGGTCTGCTCACCGTTGTATTGGCCGTGGTTGCTCTGCTGTCGGCCGGACGCAGCCGGTCCGTCCGCATCATGACCGTGATGCTCGCGACAGGCATGTTCATCCTCCTCGGTAACACCACGGCGCTTGGGCGGTTCCTCTACCGCCTCCTGCCCGAAGGCTTGACCAACGCCTTGCACCCGGAATTCGCCGCTCCCGTGTTTCTCTTGTCACTCGCCGCCCTCGCCGCCCTCGCTTTCCAGTGGCTCCACCCCCGCCCCCGCCTGCAATGGCTGCTGCTGGCCGTCCTGCTTGCCGACATCACGCTCACCGGCAGTGGCAGGCCCTTCAACGCCGCGCCGCGGTCGTCGGAGCCAGGCGTGGACCGCAATCAACTCGGCGGGCAAACCCTCAATCTGGAGGTGGTCCGGAGGCTCGCAAATCGGACCTTTCCGCCGTGGCGTGTCGACACGATCGACGATTCCATCCTCTGGGTGGCCGGCGCGCCCGCCGCACGGCTCTACACCGCGGGCGGCAGCGATATCCTGGCCCTGGTCCGGGTCATCCTCTCAAGAGCACCGTTCAGCGCTGCTGAGCGCTGGGGCGCCTACTATCCGGTGAAGGACCCCGCCTCCCCCGCCCTGGATCTTCAGAACGTCCGCTACCTGATCACGCGCGTGCCGCTCCCCCCCCAGAGCCCGCTGCGCCTCGCCGCTGAAGTGCCCGGGAGCCTGGTCTATGAGAACGCGGATGCGCTGCCTCGCTTCCATCTGGTGTCGCGGGTCCGGAAGGCAAGCTCCATGGACGAAGCCGCGCGACTTCTTGCCTCTCCGGACCTGTCCCCCGCTGCCGAAGCCATCGTGGAGGGCGCCGCAGCCCTGCAATTGAGCAACTCTCCGCCCGGGAGAGTGCGTGTAGCCCGCTATGAGCATGGACGCGTTGACCTGGAGACCGACGCTCCCGGGCTTCAATTCCTGGTTTCAAGCGAAGCGTTTTACCCCGGCTGGAAGGCATGGGTGGATGGTGTCGAGACCGTTCTCTATCCTACGAACCTCGGTTTTCGCGGCCTGGTTGTTCCCGCCGGGCGCCACCAGGTCCGCATGGAATTCCGTCCGCGCCTGTTCACCATTTCAGCGGGCGTCAGTCTTGTAAGCTGGCTGGGGCTCCTGTGGCTTGCCTGGCGCGGGCGAAGACCAACCGCCGCTTCTCCGCAGCACGCGGGATCCAGGTGAGCAGCCTGGTCCTACCTATAGAGGGTGCCCAGGTCAGACAGCCAGGCCAGGAGTTGATCGGGCCAAGTGGATGCCGGCGGGCAAGCCCGCCTCGGAAGGTTGTACTCTGGTCGGCATGGACAGGCGGGACTTCCTTCGCAGCACGTCATTGGCCCCCTTCGCATTCGGGCGAGCTCGCGCCGCCGCCTCGATATCGCTGGTGGCCGATCCGGCCGACCGGGTGGCCGCTTCCCCGCCCGCCGTGTGGGCAACGGACGAGCTTGAGGCGGCCCTGTCCGAGGCCGGTTTCACGGTCCGCCGCCGCGAGCGGCCCGACCAGGCCGACAAGAGCGAGCCGTGCATCGTCGCGGCGGGCGCCGGATCCGGGTGGGCGGCTGCGGCGCTGAAACGAACGGGTCTCTCCGTGCCGGATGCGCCCGAGAGCCTGGCGCTCGCCGACACCGTTGGCCCGCAAGGGCCGGTCGTCCTGGCTTGTGGCGCCGACGCGCGAGGCCTGGTCTATGCCCTCCATGAAATTGCCGACCGCGCGCGGCTGGCGCCGGACACAGCGCTGAAGATCGGCAAGCCGGTCGTCCAGCAACCCGCCAGCCAGGTGCGCAGCGTCATGCGGCAGTTCGTCTCCGAGACCTACGACAAGCCCTGGTACTACGATCGCGAAATGTGGACCCGCTATCTCACCATGCTGGCGGCCCACCGCTTCAACCGTTTTCACCTGTCCTTCGGACTCGGCTACGATACCCTGCGCCAGGTGGCGGACACCTACCTGCTGTTTCTATATCCCTTCCTGGTCCAGGTCCCCGGCTACCGGGTGCGCGCCACCAACCTCACGGACGCCGAACGGGACCGGAATCTGGAGACGCTCCGGTTCATCAGCGAGCAGACCGTCGCCCGCGGCATGGATTTCCAGTTGGGCATCTGGACGCATGGATACCAGTGGCCGGACAGCCCGCTCGCCCAGAACACCATCGAAGGACTCACCGCGGAGACCCACGCCCCCTATTGCCGCGATGCTCTCACCCAGATCCTGCGGGCCTGTCCCGCGATCTCCTCGGTGGCGCTCCGCATTCACGGCGAAAGCGGCGTGGCCGAGGGCAGCTACGACTTCTGGAAAACGATCTTCGACGGCGTGAAGCGCTGCGGCCGCCGGGTCGAGATCGACCTCCACGCCAAGGGCATCGACGCCGCCATGATCGAAAACGCCCTGGCGACGGGGATGCCGGTGAACGTCGCGCCGAAATACTGGGCGGAGCACCTCGGTATGCCCTACCACCAGGCGGCCATCCGCGAACTGGAGATGCCCGTTCCCGGCCGCACGGGCGCCGGCCTGATGACCCTCAGCGAAGGCGCGCGCGTCTTCACCCGCTACGGCTATGCCGACCTGATGCGCGACGACCGCAGGTACACCATCCGCCACCGCGTCTTCTCGGGCACCCAGCGGCTCCTGATGTGCGGCGACCCCGCATGGGCGGCGGCCTACTCGCGCGCGTTCCGGTTCTGCGGTTCGGCGGGCGCCGACCTGATGGAGCCGCTGACCTGCCGCGGCCGCAGGGGCACAAGCACGGCCGAAAGACGCAGCGGCTACGCCGACCCCCAATGGGAGCCGCGGTGGGACTGGCAGAAGTACGAGTATTGGTACCGCGTCTGGGGCCGCCTCCTGTACGACCCGGAGACTGACCCCGAGGTGTGCCGCAGGCATTTTGGAGCAGGTCCCGCGGCCAGGGGGCTGGAATCGGCGCTGTCACAGGTCAGCCGCATCCTGCCCATCGTGACCACGGCGCACCTGCCTTCCGCAGCGTGCGACGCCTACTGGCCGGAGGTCTACTGGAATCAGCCCATGGCTGGCGAGCCGCGGCCCAATCCTTACAGCGACAGCCCCGCCCCAAGGACGTTCCAGAACGTGAGCCCCCTGGACCCCCAACTGTTCTCCCGCATCAGCGATTTCGCGGAAGAGATGCTCAAGGGAGAAAGAAGCGGCAGGTACTCGCCCCTCGATGTGGCCCAGTGGCTGGAGGATCTTGCCGGCCGCGGGGAGCAGGCGCTGTCGCAGGCCGGCAGGCTCGATTCCATCCAGTTTCGCCGGCTGGCGATCGACATCCACATGCAGGTGGGCCTGGGGCGCTTCTTCGCCGCGAAGCTCCGCAGCGGCGTGCTGCTTTCGATCCACGAGCGCACCGGCGACCGCCACGCGCTGGAGGAGGCCTTGAAAGCCTACCGCCTCGCACGGTCCTTCTGGGCGCAGGTGGCCGAGCGGGCCAAGGGAGTCTATGCGGCGGACCTGTCCGCCAGCGACAAGGTTTCGAATCGAGGCCAGTGGCTGGACCGGCTTCCGGCGATGGACGAGGACATCGCCGGCCTGGAGCAGCGCCTGTCCTCCTCGAAGGTGACCGGCGAGGCGCGGGTGGAGGCGGCCATCCAGGAGGCGCTGGGGCGCGGGCGGCGCGAAACGCCCAAGTGCAGCCACCGCGCACCGGCCTGGTTCGAGCCTGGGAGAGCCGTAACACTGGAGGTTGCCTTGGAGTCTGCTCGGAAGCCGGCATCGGCACGGCTTTACTACCGTCACGTGAACCAGGCGGAGCGGTACGCCGTCGCGGAGATGGAAGTCCTGGGGAACCTCTTCCGCGCCAGCATCCCCGGCGAGTACACCGGCTCGCCCTATCCGCTTCAGTACTACTTCGAGTTCAAGGAGAGCCCTGAGAACGCGTGGCTCTATCCCGGCTTCTCGCAGGAATTGAGCGGCCAGCCTTACTTCGTGCTTCAGAGGCGCGGGGAAACGAGGCTGAAGATGAGGTCCGCGCCCAGGTAGCTGAGCTGGCTCATCCACCGGCCGAGCGGGGTGGCCGTCATCGCCAGGAGCAGAAGGATCAGCCCGGCGCGCGCGATCTCGTTGTAGATGAAGGCCGGGATGCGCAGGACGAGCAACAGTCTCGACCCGTCCAGCGGCGGTACCGGCAGCAGGTTGAACAGCGCCAGATACAGGCTGAGGACAACCCCGCGCAGCGCGAAGGCGGCAGCGCCTGAATGCGCGCCGGCCAGGAGCGAAGCGGCCACGGCCAGGACCACGGCGAAGACGATGTTGCTGGCCGGCCCCGCGAGCGCCACCAGGGCCAGGCCGTTCAGGCCTCCGCGCAGCTTGTGGGGGTTGGTCGTGACCGCCCTGCCCCAGCCCAGGAAACCGCCGCCGAACATTGAGGTAAGACCGGGCAGCAGAACGGTCCCCAGCCAGTCCACATGCGCCAGGGGGTTGAGGGTGAGGCGTCCGTCCAGCTTCGGCGTGTCGTCCCCGAGCCGGGTGGCCGCCCAGGCGTGCGCGAACTCGTGGGGAATGGTGAGAAGCCAGAGCAAGGCGACATTGGTGAGGGCTACTTCGAGGTTCGGCACCCCCAATCCCTAGGCCCCCCACTCCGTGGCCAGGCGGATCAACGTCCGAACGGGAGTGCCCGAGGGGCCTTTTGCCAGGAAGGGCTTCGCCTCCTCCAGCCAGGCCGTGCCGGCGATGTCCAGGTGCACCCAGGGCGTGTCGCCCGCGAATTCCTTCAGGAACATGGCTGCCGTGATCGCCCCGCCCCAGCGGTTGCCGATGTTGGGCATGTCGGCAAACGCGCTCTTGAGGACTTCCTTGTACTCGTCATCGAGCGGCATTTGCCACATCTTTTCCCCGGCAGCCTTCGCCGACGCGAGCACGCGGCCCAGCAGCGCGTCGTCGCTCGCAAACGCGCCTACGTAGACGTAGCCCAACGCCACCACGATCGCGCCGGTCAGCGTGGCCGCGTCCACCAGGTGCGTGCAGCCGAGGCGCTTGGCATAGGTGATGGCATCGGCCAGGATGAGCCGGCCTTCGGCGTCCGTATTCAGCACCTCGACCGTCTTGCCGGAGAGCGTCGTGACGATGTCGCCCGGCCGTTGCGCCCGCCCGGATGGCATGTTCTCGACCGCCGGCACCAGCGCCGTCACTGGGACGGACGGCTTCAACTGCGCCAGCGCGCGCATGGCCCCCAGCACGGCGGCTCCGCCCGCCATGTCGTACTTCATCTTGTCCATGTTCTCGCTAGGCTTGATCGAGATGCCGCCGGTGTCGAAGGTGATTCCCTTCCCCACCAGCCCTAGGTGCGGCGCGTCCGCGGCGGCTTCCAAAGGACGATAGCGAAGGACGATGAGCGCCGGGGGCTCCTCGGAGCCGGCCGCCACGCCGAGCAGCGCTCCCATGCCAAGCTGGCTCATGCGCTCGCGGTCCAGCACCTCGCACGACAGGCCCTGCTCGGCGGCCATCTGGCGGGCGCGTTCGGCTAGCACCGTGGGGGTCAGCCGGTTGGCGGGCTCGCTCACCAGGTCGCGCGCGAAGTTCTGCGACTCGGCGACGATGCGGCCCTGTCGGAGGGCCTCCTCCAGTGGGGGCCCGGCCTCGGCGACCGCCACGTCGAACCTAGCCACGGTCTTCTTCTCGTCCAGGTTCTCGGTCTTGTAGCGGTCCGGCTCGTAGTCGCCCAAGATGGCGCCTTCGATCGCGGCCCGGACGTGCTCCTGCCCGGAAAAGCCCGGCCCCAGGGCGCACACAATCGAGCGCGCGCCCTTCGACTTGAGCAGGCGCAGCGCTGCGCCCGACGCCTTCCGCAGCCCCGCAGCGTCGAACTTAGACCACTTGCCCCCGCCGACGATTAGCAACTTGCCCGCCTTCAAACCGGCGGGCCGGTGCAGGAGAACTGTCTCAAGGCTCTTGCCCTTGAATTCACCCGACTTGTAGAAGTCCTGTACAAGCTCGGACGGGACTCCGGATGCTCCCTCTTCTTCCTCGAACGAGAGGACAGCCACGGCGTCAGCTTCAATCTGATTCAGGGGTAAGGTTAGGAGGCGGGTGTCCATTCTGCTTTCTTTCTCTACCGGAGTCCGCGGCGGCGCACGGCGGCTCGAGCTTCGGCTTCCTGGGTCCGGGTGCGCTCGGCCTCGCGCTTGTCGTGCAGCTTCTTGCCGCGGGCCAGGGCGATTTCGCACTTTATGCGGCCATTCTTGAGGTAGACCTTGGTGGGCACGAGCGAGAGACCCTTCTCGCGGGTCTTGCCCAGAAGCTTGTCGATCTCCTGGCGGTGGAGCAGCAGCTTGCGGCGCCGCACCGGATCGTGATTCTGCCGGTTGCCGTGGGAATACGGGCTGATGTGGCTGTTGACCAGCCAGGCCTCGCCCCCCAAGACCTCGGCATAGCTGTCCTTGAGCTGGATCTGGCCATCCCGGGCGGACTTGACCTCCGTGCCGGTCAGAGCCAGCCCCGCCTCGAAGCGCTCCATCAGGTGGTACTGATGCGCGGCATAGCGGTTGTTGTTCAGAATCTTGATTTTCGGTTCCACTCGGGGCCGTCTTTTCTCTGCACGGGGGCAAGCCGAACCACGTCAAGCAGTTATGTGAGCAGGCTAGCCGGCAGCGGCAGCTATATCTTAGCACAGGCCCCGGAAAGCGAATAAGATGCGTGTATCGAAGCGGTTAGCGACGGTTCTTGCCGCCGCGGCATTCCTTGGTTGGACCCTGCCGGCCCTGGAGGCGCGCACCCGCGAGGGCGACCGGCTGTACGCCCAGGGCCGCGAGGCGGAGCAGATCAGGGACTTCGACAAAGCCCTGGACTTCTACGAGCGCGCCCTGGCAACGGACATCTCCGAAGTCCTTTACCAGATGGCCTACCGGCGGGCGCGGTTCCAGGCGGGACAGTCGCACGTAGACCAGGCGCAGAAGCTGCGCGAGGCGGGCGAGCTCGAACAGGCCCTGGCGGAGTTCCAACGGGCAGCGGCGATCGACCCGGCGTCGCCGGTCGCGATGCAGGAGGCGCGGCGGACGGCGGAGATGATTGAGCGCGAGAAGAAGCTCAAGGCGGCGGGTGTCCAGATCGAAGACCGCGGCCGGGTGCCTGGGGCGGACGCACGTCGCGAGGTGGATGAAAAGCTCGCGAGCGTACTTTCCGTGCCGGAGCTGAAGCCGCTCTCGACGCTGCCGCAGAACCTGCGGATCAACAACCAGCCTCCCAGGGTGCTGTTTGAGACCGTGGCCAAGCTGGCGGGGATCAACGTGATCTTCGACCCGGACTTCACGACCCAGGGGAGCCAGACGCCGCGCAGCATTGAGCTGGCCAACGCCACCTTGGAAGAAGCCCTCAACTATGTGGCCATGATGACCCGGGCCTTCTGGAAGCCGCTCACGGCCAACGCCATCTTCGTCACGCAGGACACGCCTCAAAAGCGCAACGATTACGAGGAGCAGGTCGCCAGGATCTTCTACATCAGCAACGTCTCCACCCAGCAGGATCTGACCGACATTGTCAACGGCATACGCCAGATGATCCCCAGCATCCGCATGAGCCCGGTGCTGTCGCAGAACGCCCTGGTGGTGCGCGGCACGGCGGACCAGGTGGCACTCACGGAAATGATGATCCGCAACCTGGACCGGCCGAAGGCCGAGGTTGTGGTGGACGTGATCGTGATGGAAGTCAACCGATCCCGAACCCGCGACCTGGGAGCGACACTTACCTCCGGCAGCACTAACGGGCTCAGCATTGCCGGCGGGCTGACCGCGAAGGGCACGGGAACGGATGATACCTCATCCTCAACCGGTTCCATTGCCATGAATCGCCTGGGGCGGCTTTCGAGCGGCGACTTCTCGGTAACGCTGCCCGGCGCGGCGCTGCAGGCTCTTATGAGCAGCAGTAACGCGCACATCCTCCAGTCGCCGCAGGTGCGGGCCATCGACAACATGAAGGCCAGCCTGCGAATCGGAGAGCGGCAGCCATACTCAACAGGGGGCTTTCAGCCGGTATTCGGTCAGGTGGGGACCGGCGCCAATTCGCTGTACAGCTCGTTCCAGTATCTTGACGTGGGCGTTAACGTCGATATCACACCCAAGGTGCACGGCACCGACGAGGTATCGATGCACGTCGAGCTGGAGATCTCCAACATTAAGGAGCGGATCAACATCGCGGGAATCGCGCAGCCGGTGGTGGGCCAGCGCAAGGTCATCCACGATATCCGTCTGCGCGAAGGCGAGGTGAGCCTGCTCGGCGGGCTGGTGCAGGAACAGGAAACCAGGGCCATCTCGGGCATCCCGGGGCTGGCCAGCATCCCCGGCTTGGGGCGTTTGTTCAGTACCGAGAGCGTGACCCGAAACGACAGCGAACTGCTGATCGCACTGGTTCCGCGCGTGGTCAGGACACCGGAGCTTGACGACCTCAGCTACAAGGGCATCGCT
Source organism: Bryobacteraceae bacterium (assembly GCA_041946685.1). Classification (GTDB taxonomy): domain Bacteria; phylum Acidobacteriota; class Terriglobia; order Bryobacterales; family Bryobacteraceae; genus JBHGAV01. The sequence goes on from JBHGAV010000049.1 coordinate 29,680, forward strand.
TCGGGTAACCTGAATATCGTCCGTCTGAACTATACGCCACGCGAGTCCGGCGCCGCGCAGCCCGAGGCCGCCAAGCCGTCCGCGGCTCCCCCGGCGCAGCCCGTGGTCCCGGCGCCCGCGCCCGCCGAGCCTGCGAAGCCTGTCGCGGGCGCGGCGCGGGTGGTGCTGAGCCCGGAGAAGGTCGAGACACAGCCGGGCGGCACGTTCGTTCTGAACTTGCAGGTGGAGAACGCCAGGGATCTGTTCTCCACGCCAGTGCGGCTGAAGTTTGACCCCAATGTGTTAAGTCTGGACGAGGTGACCCGCGGTGGTTTTCTTGGCGCCGACGGGCAGCAGGTTCTGTTCACCCGGAATATTCTCAACGAGGCGGGCGAGGCAAGCATCAACCTGAGCCGGATGCCGGGCAGCACGGGGATGAGCGGCTCGGGTTCGCTGGTCACCTTCGCGTTCCGCGTGGTGGGCAAGGGGATCACTGTGATTTCCGCGCCGCAGCTATCCTTTCTGGATTCCCGGGCGCAGACCGCGCTGAACGCGGCGCCACAGGCAACGGTCACGATCAAATAGGAGCGGTGGATGAAACGGGGAGACCGCCGCGGGATGACGCTGGTGGAGCTGATCGTGGCGTTCACCATCATGGCGCTTCTGACCACGATGGCGGTGCCGCTGGCGCGGTACAAAGTCCGCCGGGACCGCGAGCGGGAGCTGCGCTACGCGCTGCGCGAGATGCGGACGGCGATCGACAAGTACAAGGACTTGGCCGACCAGAACCAGCTTGGTCCGCAGAGCGTGGACTCGGACGGATACCCCGAAAGCCTGGACGTGCTCGTGGAAGGTGTGAAACTGGCCGGCACGGTGGACAAGAAGATCCGGCTGCTCCGGCGCATCCCCAAGGACCCCTTGACCGGCACCTACGACTGGGGCAAGCGCAGCACGCGGGACGATCCGAAATCGATGAGCTGGGGCGGTCAGAACGTATTTGACGTCTACACTAAGAGCATCGAGAAAGCTGCCGATGGCACGGCGTATGCGGAGTGGTGACGGCTGGCGGCGTGGCTTCACGCTGATCGAGCTGATGATCGTGATGACGGTGATCACGATCATCGTGTCGCTGGCGGTGCCGATGTACCAGAAGGCGATCGTCCGCGCCAAGGAAAGCGTATTAAAGAACAACCTGTTCACATTGCGGACGCTTATCGACGAGTACACCTTTGACAAGCAGAAGGCGCCGCAGACGCTGGAGGACCTGGTGCGGGAGGGTTATCTGCGCCAGATCCCGATCGATCCGATCACCAACTCGAACCAGACCTGGCGGGTGATCATGGAGGACGTGATGTCGAGCGTCAACCAGACCGAGCCGGGCATATTCGACGTGCGCAGCGGCGCGGACCGCACCAGCCTGGAAGGCACTCCGTATTCGGAGTGGTGACGTCTGATAGACTGAGGGTGGGCGGCAGCATCGCGCCCGCTCCACCCAGATCCCCGGTCGTCTAATGGTAGGACAGCGGCCTTTGGAGCCGTGAATCGTGGTTCGAATC
>JBHGAV010000005.1:0-114609 GCA_041946685.1 Bryobacteraceae bacterium
ATCTTCGGATTCCAGCGCTTGGTCTGGTGCCCGAAGTGAACGCCAGCTTCGAGCAATTCCTTCATCGAAATCGACGGCAAAATGCCTCCTTACTGTCCTCCGATCCCCGTCGACGCGCGCGGTCCAAACGGGATTTGCTCGCGCGAAGGAGATTCGTCAACCGGCCTGCCGGCACGAGTGTTCGCCACCCTAGGCAGACCTCCACAATGCCACGGTTACCTCTTGGAGAACTGGAACCGCTTGCGGGCGCCCTTCTGGCCGTACTTCTTCCGCTCGTGGCCCCTGGGATCCCGGGTGAGGTACCCGAGTTCTTTCAACTTCGGCCGAAGCTCGGAGTTGTAACCAGCCAGCGCGCGCGCGATACCCAAACGGGCCGCGCCGGCCTGGCCATGAAGCCCTCCGCCGGACGCCAGGATCAGGACGTCGAAGCGGTCCGCCATCTCGGTGGCGAGCAACGGCTGGCGAACCAGGCTCCTTTCCGCCTCGGTTGGGAAATAGGACTCGAAAGCCCTATTGTTGACCGTGATCTGTCCTTTGCCCGGCCTGAGGAATACACGCGCCACCGCCGTGCGACGCCGGCCGGTAGCCAAATGTTGTACCAAACTCGCTGCCACTCGGAATCCTCTCTCTTCTCTCTGACTCAATCCCCCGTCGCCGGTATCGGCACCGGTTTCTGGGCCTGCTGGCGGTGCTTGTCGCCGGCGTACACCTTGAGCTTCTTCACCATGTGCTTGCCCAGCTTGGTCTTCGGCAACATGCCCGCGACGGCGTACTCCACCATCCGCACGGGGCTCTTGCCCCGCATGTCGCGCGCGCTGACCGCGACCAGGCCGCCTGGGTAGCCCGAGTGACGGCGGTAGACCTTCTGCAGTTCCTTGTTACCCGTGAGCCGCACCTTGGCGGCGTTGATGACAACCACGTGATCGCCCATATCGAGGAACGGCGTGTAGTTCGGCTTGTGCTTACCCATCAACAGCCTCGCGGCCTTGCTGGCCAGCCGGCCCAGAACCGCGTTCTCGGCGTCGATCAGGTACCAGTCTCGCTTGATGTCGTTCCCGGAAGGGAATTTCGTACTCATGGACAGACGTTTCCTCGTCAGCTAACTGCCACAAAAATAATAGCCTACAGCACCTACGCATTGAAGTCAAATGCGGGCACCCCCTTGCAAATCGGATCGAATTGAGTCAATCTGGATGGTTTTCCATCTTTATCGGACAACCCAATGCGGGTCAGAGTTCTTTATCACGACCATTGCTTCGATGGCGCCGCAGCGGCGGCGTTCTTTAGCCGGTTCCTTCAGGACCGGTTCCATCCCGACGCCGAGTTCGTCTTCACGGGCCTGGCCCACAAGGCCTCCGAGCTTTTCAGCGAAGACATGTTCGACGGCGACCAGAACGCCATTGTCGACTTCAAGTACTCGCCCCACCCCCGACTGACCTGGTGGTTCGACCACCACCAGAGCGCCTTCCTCCAGCCCGAAGATGAGGAGCACTTCCGCCAGGACACCAGCGGGCGGAAGATGTACGACCCGGCTTCCCACTCCTGCACCAAGTTCATCGCCAAGGTCGCCAAGGAGAAATTCGGTTACGAGGCCGAGGACCTCGCCGACCTGGTCAGATGGGCTGACATTATCGACGGCGCCCAGTACCCCGACGCGGCCACCGCCGTGGACCTGGGAGCGCCCGCCATGAAGCTCACCCTGGTCATAGAGGGGGCCAAAGAGCCGGGGATCGTGGAGAGGGTGATCCGCTGGATGCGGCGCTCCAGCCTGGCCGCGATCATGGCCCAGCCCGAGATCCAGGCGATCTACGCGCCGCTCTACGACCGTCACCTGAAATCCATAGAGATCATTCGCACTCAGGCCTCCCAGTCCGACGGTGTTGTGTTCTTCGACCTGATCGACCACAACCTGGACGGCTACAACAAGTTCATTCCCTACTACCTGTTCCCCGACTCGGTCTATACGGTCTCGGTGAGCAGGTCCAGTTTCCGGACCAAGGTTTCCGTCGGTTCCAATCCCTGGGCTAGAAAGCCGCTCGTCCACAATCTCGCTACCATATGCGAGCGCTACGGCGGCGGGGGTCACCCTCGCGTCGGCGCCATTAGCTTCGGGCTCGACCAACTGGCTGAAGCTCGCAAAGCCGCCCTGGAGATTGTGGAAGAATTGAAGCGATAGGCGGAAAGCCGAATTGAAGACGGGTTCCAGGCTCGCTGTTGCGCTTGGTCTGTCGCTGCTTGCGTCCGCCGGACAGGCCGCCGTGGAGGCTGCCTCCGTCGAACGCCTCGCCGCGCTTGGAAAGCTCTGGGTTTCGGTCAAGTATTTTCATCCCTTCCTGGCGTACAAGGACATCGACTGGGACACCGCCCTGCTCGCGGCTCTCCCCAAGGCCGCCGCAGCCAGGAGCACTGCCGAATACGCCTCGGCCGTCCAGTCGATGCTCGATGTGCTGGGCGATCCGGCAACTCGTGTCGTTGGCCCCACCCCTGGCCCCGGCCTTGTGCCCCCCGCTGCCAACCACGACGGCGTCCTGGTTCTTCCTGCTGCGTCATTGCGCTCCGCGGTTCCTCGGATTGACGCCGCCAAGGCCGTGGTGTTCGACCTCCGCCGGTACGAAGAGCAGGCTGGACTGCTCTTCATCGCCGCAGGGCTGAACAGCCGTCTCGCATATGGCTCCCTGAAGGCTCCGGGCCACCGCTCGCGGATTCACTCCGGGCTCGCCTCTCCCTGGAACGGGGGCAGCGTCTACTACCATTCGGCGTTCTACGTCCGCGATGGAGCGGTGATCCAGGGAGCTCCGGGGGTGCGCCAGAAGCCGCTCGTCTTCCTCATCGACGCCTCGTCCAGCCTGCCCCCCATCCTGCCTGCCTTGCAGGCCGCGGGAAAGGCCAAGGTCGTGGCCCAGGGTGGCGCCAGCGATGCATCCCTGGTTGAAAAGAGCGTCATCGACCTTCCGGACGGGGTCCGCGTCCAACTGCGTACGAGCGAGCTGGTTTACGAGGATGGCTCCACGGGCCTTGTCCCCGACCTGGTCGTTTCCGGAACGGCTGAGGACGCCCTCGAAGCCGCGTTGCGCGCGGCCCGCGATCCTTCCTCCGTTCCTTCCGCCGTCCGGCCGAAGCTGCCCGCCTATGGGGTCCCGCGCCGCGAGGAGGCTTACGCGGCGTCCGAGTACCCCGGCCGGGAGCTGCGTCTGCTCGCGGCCTTCCGCCTATGGGGAGCCTTCCAACACTTCTTCGCTTACCGGGATCTCATGGAGGTGGATTGGAACCAGGTTCTCAAAGACTTCCTGCCCCGCTTCGAGAGTGCCGGCGACGCCACCGAGTACGCTCTGACGCTGGCGGAGATGGCGGCCCACGCCCGTGACTCGCACGTGACGCTCACAGGCAGCTGCGCCCTCGACCGCTACCTCGGCCAGGCGTCGCCGGCCGTTGTCACGCGGATGATCGAAGGTAAGCCGGTGGTCACCTGGGCGGCGCCGGACACCGGCCTATCTGCCGGCGACGTGGTGACCAGAGTGGACGGCGAGGAGGCTGCCGCCCGCATCGCCCGCCTCTCGCGCTACATTGCCGCCTCGACGCCGCAGTCGCTCGACCGGCGTGTCATGCAGCTCTGGCTCAACGGAGAGCCCGGCTCTGAGGCTCTGATCGAGGTGCGCAACAAGCAGGTCCGGCTTAAGCGCAGCCTCGCTTCCACACCGCGGCGTGAACGCACCGGCGACGTCGTGCAGCTTCTGCCGGGCGGTGCCGGCTACGTCGATTTGGACGGTTTGCTTCCCGAGCAGGTGGACGGCATGTTCGAGAGGTTGAAGAGCACCAAGGCCATCATCTTCGACATGCGGGGATATCCCAACGGGACGTCCTGGCTCATCGCTCCGCGGCTCACGGACCGGAAGCGGGTCGCGGCGGCCCGCTTCCGGCGGCCGCTGGCGCTGGCGCCGCCCGGATTATCAGGCGACGTCGGCACCCTCGGAGCGGGCTGGGATTTCGTGCAGTACCTGCCGGAGCCGTCCCAGTGGACCTATCGCGGCCGGACTGTCATGCTGATCGACGAACGCACCATCAGCCAGGCCGAGCATGCCGGTCTTTTCTTTCGGGCGGCCAATGGAACCCGGTTCATCGGCAGCCGCTCGGCCGGGGCGGACGGAGACATTACCAACATCGTGGTGCCGGGCGGCGTCACGATCAGTTTCTCGGGTCAGGAGATCCGCCACGCGGACGGGCGTCCTTTGCAGAGGGTCGGCCTGATCCCCGACGTGGAAGTGAAGCCCACCATCGCAGGCATCCGCGCGGGCCGCGACGAAGTCCTGGAGAAGGCCCTGGAATTCCTCGGGCTACAATGGTAGGCGCAATGCGACGACACACATCGATTCTCGTACTGGTTTTGGCAGCGGGCCTGGTTCTGTCGGCCGCCGTTCAAGATGAAGTGGCGCAGGCCGAGAAGGCGTGGGCTACGGCGGTCGTGAAGGGCGACTTCGCGACGCTCGACAAGCTGCTGGCGGACGGTCTGATCTACACCCATTCCAGCGGGCTCGTGGAAGACAAAGCCGCTTACGTTGGAAGCATGAAGTCCGGCAAGCTGAAATACGAGACCCTCAACGAGGAAGGGGTCAGGGTGATCCCGTACGGCGATGCCGCGATAGTCCATGCTCAGGTGAAGATGGGCGGGATCAATAACGGACAGCCGTTCAACGTCTCCGCGGTGCTGACTCACGTTTGGGTCAAGCAGGGAGGCGCATGGAAGCTGGCGTCGCACCAGGCCACCCGGCTGCCCTGAGGATGTCTTCCCTCGGCCGGACGCTCATCATTGTCGGGGCGCTGATCATGGCCCTGGGTCTGCTGCTGTCGTTCGGCGGGCGTCTCCCGTTCCGCATCGGCCGCCTGCCGGGCGACATTCTGATCAAGGGCAAGCACTCAGTCTTCTACTTCCCTTTAGCGACGGGGCTGCTGCTGAGCCTCGTGCTGAGCCTTGTGCTGTGGCTGTTGAACCGCAAGTAGGGTCAACCTCGAACAGTCCGTCTGGACGCGCTTGACCATGGCCACTGCTCGGCGTGGGTCGTAAGGCCGGCCTTCACTGGATTCTCCTCCACGTACCTGACGATCCGCGCCATCTCCCAGCGATCCCGAACCCAGCGGTCGAAGGACTCGCTCTGCCAGAAGGGCTGTCCCGTGCGTCCCAGGAGCAGGTTTGCCTCCTTTGCGCTGTATCCCTTGACCGCCTTGGTGATCTTCCACATTTCCACGTGTGGACTCACCACCAGATGAACGTGGTTGGGCATGACGACCCACGCTTGAAGGTCGTACAGGTCCAGCTCCCTCCCCGCGAACCCGATGCTCCGCGCCACCGCCCCGGCAATTGCCGGTTCTGTGAGCCACATTGGGCCGGAGAGGGCCTTATCCAGCTCGCGGTCTATCCGGACGAAGTCCCGCCCGGAACGAATCACGCCGTCCCCAGCGACGGAACTCGGCAGGGAACCGTGCAGCCGCCAGGTCAGAAACAGAGCCGCCCCGTCCGGTTGCCAGTGAGGGAGCTTCCGCCGATACCAGCCGTCTTGGACGCCCACTCCAGATTGTGCCCGGACGGGACGTAGCGTCTCACCGCAGCCGTAGGACAAGCCTCCCGGCTTGTCCCCAGGGGACAGGACGGGAGTCCTGTCCTACCGATGTGTCAGTAACCCAGCTCTTCGAGCTTCTCCATCGTCAGGCCGGACCGGCCGCGGCGGTTGAGCAGCTTCTCCACGTACTTGGCCAGAATGTCGCACTCGATGTTAAGCCGGTCTCCCGGCCGCCGCGCCCGCAGGTTCGTGTTTTGGTAAGTGTGCGGGATCACGGTGATCGACATCACGTCCCCTTCGATCTCGGCTACGGTGAGGCTTATCCCGTCCAGGGCCACCGAACCCTTGGAAACCAGGTACGGCTCCAGCTCCCGCGGCACCCGCACCGTCAGCCACCAGTTCCCTTCCCCCACGGACTTCAGTGCGATCAGTTCCCCCGTCGCGTCCACGTGCCCCTGCACGATGTGGCCGTCCAGCCGGCCCGCGGGCGACAGCGCCCGCTCCAGATTCACGAGCGCCCGCGGCTTCAGGTCCCCCAGGTTCGTGCGCCGCAGCGTTTCCGGCGCGACGTCCGCCGTGAACATCCCTTGCGATGCCTCGACTTCGGTCAGGCACGCTCCGTTCACCGAAACGCTCGACCCCGCGGCCAGCCCCGAAGCGACCTTGGGGCACCGCACGCGCAGCCGCCCGCCCGCGCCCCGCGGCTCAAAGGATTCCACCTCCCCCACTTCCTCTATGATTCCCGTGAACACCGCTTAGCCGCCTTTCACCAGCCACGCCTCCACCGCGAACTCGTCCTCCGAGATGCGGTGCAGCGCCACGTCGCGGAACAGGATCGCTTCCGAGCGGCGCCTCCGGCCCGCGCCCGCCACGACGGGCAGCGAGTGCAGTCCTCCCAGAATCTTCGGGGCGTAGTAGAAGTAGATCTTGTCCACCACCTCGGACTCGAGCGCGGTCCAGTTGACCTTGCCGCCGGCTTCGATCATCAAGGAGAGATACTTCTCCCGCGCCAGGTACTCCACCAGCCGGTGAAGGTCCGTCCGCCCGCCCTGCCCGTCGAGCGTCAAAATCCTGACGCCCAGATTCTCGAGCACCCGGTAGCGCTCCGGGGAGGCCGCCGAAGTTGTGACCACCAGCACGTCGTTCTGGCAGGTGGTAACCAGCCTGGCCGTGGGGGGCAGGCGGAGCTGGCTGTCGAGCACGATCCTGAGCAGCGGCCGGCTGCGCTCGAGCCCCGTGCGATCCGTCATCAGGCAGTCGTCCGCCAGCACGGTGCCGATGCCGGTCAGAATCGCGTCGCTGCGGTGGCGGAGCTGCTGCACGTGCGCCCGCGCCGTCTCGCTGGTGATCCACCCCTGGTTGTCGTCGGGAGCGGAGATCTTGCCGTCCAGCGTCACAGCCGCCTTGAGAGTCACCAGCGGCAGCCCGTGGCGCATGAAGTGCAAGAACTCCTCATTGATGCTGGAAGCCTCACGCGTGTGCCGGGAATCCACCTCTACAGCTACTCCCGCTTCGCGCAGCCGGCGCAGTCCCACGCCCGAAACGAGCGGGTTGGGATCGGCCATGGCCGCGACCACTTTGCTCACGCCGGCCGAAATTATCGCTTCCGTGCAGGGACCCGTGCGGCCATGATGCGAACACGGCTCCAGAGTGACATACAGTGTGGCCCCGCGTGCGTTCTCCCCGGCCTCCTCCAGCGCCAGGACCTCGGCGTGCTTGACGCCCGCCCAGGTGTGGCACCCGCGTCCGACGATCCTGCCTTCACGCACCAGCACCGCACCCACGGCGGGATTCGGGCTGGTTCTGCCCTGCCCCTGGCGGGCCAGGTCGAGCGCTTCCTGCATGTAGTCCGGGTTCATGTCTGAAGAATGGAGGAGAGAAAGTTCTGAGCATCAAAGGGAAGCAGGTCGTCGGCCTGCTCGCCCACGCCAACAAAGCGGATCGGCAACCCCAGTTCGCGGGAGATGGCCACCACGATGCCGCCCTTGGCCGTTCCGTCCAGCTTGGTGAGGACGATGCCGGTGACGCCGCTGGTTTCCGTGAAACGACGCGCTTGTTCGAGGCCGTTCTGTCCGGTGGTCGCGTCCATCACCAGCAGCACCTCGTGCGGCGCCGAGGGGACCAGACGGGCCGCGGTCCGCCGCATCTTTTCGAGCTCCGCCATCAGGTTCGATTTGGTATGCAACCGGCCCGCCGTATCCACGATGACGCAATCCACTTTGCGCGCCCGCGCCGCCTGCACGGCGTCGAAAACCACCGCGCTCGGATCGGCTCCAGGCTTCTGCCGGATCACTTCGGTCCCCGTCCGCTTGCCCCAGATCTCGAGCTGCTCGATGGCGGCCGCCCGGAAGGTGTCTGCCGCGGCCAGCAGCACGCTCGCTCCCTCGGACTTGTATCGGTGCGCCAGCTTGCCGATGGTCGTGGTTTTCCCCGAGCCGTTCACCCCGACCACCAGCACCACGGCGGGGGGCTCGCTGACGGGGGCGATGGGCTTCTCGGCGCCCTTCAGCACCTCAAGCAGGTGATCCTGAATGAGCTTCTTCAGCTCGCGGGCGTCGCCGATGGCTTTGCGATCGGCTTTCTCGCGCGCCAGTTCCAGAATCTCGGCCGTAGTCCGCACACCCAGGTCGGCGCCGATCAGGGTAGCCTCCAGTTCTTCCAGCAGCTCGGCATCGATCTGCTTTCCACCCGCCAGGACGTCCTCCAGCCTGGAGACAAGGCCGGCGCGCGTCTTCTCGACGCCTTTCTTGAGCCGCTCAAAGAAGCCGGGTTCCTGCTGCGGGGTACCAAAGAGAGTCTGAATCATGAATGGTCAGAAGACATTGTAACCCGCCGTCCTCCGTGACCTGATCTCCAAATGGACAGGTTCGCCCATATCGGCTGCTCTTCCGTCAACCACTTGGCGGCTGGTGCTACGAATCCGTCACGGTAACATGCTCCCCCGCTCCTTTGAAGACCTGTGATGGGCGCGTATGCTTGACCCGAGAAGGAACGCGGAATATCACTGTGATCCAACGGATTTTTGGTCTCATCTCGGGCGTGCCGATTCTCCTGGCAGCGGCGCTCGCCCTACCACTACAGGCAGGAGCCGTCTACTTCCAGCAGATCGTGCCGGGGACGACTCCAGCGCCGCTGCCGTTCACGGGAACCGTCATCGACTTTGAGGGCCGCGGCGAAAGCGAGCGAATCGGCACGCAGTACCAGGCTGCCTACGGCGTGACCTTCAGCCAGCCGGAGGGCGGCCTTCCACGGGTGGACAACTACCCCATGTACACACCGGGCTACGGCACAAGTTCGGGCATAGGCGTGTTGACGGGATCCAGGGACGGAGGGGCGCCGACCGGCTCCATTTCGGGGTTGATCGCCACGTTCGCCTCCCCCGTAGCCCGTGTGGGGGCCTTCTTCTCGGACCCTGCCTGGGTCGGCAGCTACTCGGTGGCGATCTTTGACCAGAGCGGAGCGGTGCTGGACAGCTTGACGATCTCGCAGGGCATGCTGCCGGGCTACGTCGCGTGCGGCAACACCTACGCTCCCGCTCCCGGGGTAGTGTGCGGGGCCTTCGTGGGATTCGACCAGGGTAGCAACGTTATCGCCAAAGTGCAGTTCGGTCCTTCCCTCACCGGTTGGCCGACCAACCCCTCGGTTCTCGACGCCTTCGCGATAGACGACCTCCGGTGGGAGCAAGCAGCGGACCAGGTTCCCGAACCCGCAACCCCGGTTTTGCTCGGAGTTGGCCTCATGGCGCTCGCAGCATCGGCGAGGCGGCGCCGGCGCTGATCCTCCGCGCCCGCGGCCTCGCGTCACGCCTGTCCGGCCATCGCCACCACGACAATAGCAACTACCAGCACGCCAATCCCGGCCCAGGAGAGGCGCCGGACCGCCGGGCTGGCGCCGACCCACTCGCCGGTCAGGAGGCCCAGGATGTTCGCCACGATGATGTTCATCGACATAAAGATGGGCCAACCGAGCACGCCGCCAAGCGAGCCCATCATGGCTGCGCCCACCCCGTAAAGACTGATGCCGCCATACCACAGCAAGCCCATGACCGCGGCGCCCAGGAAGCACAAGATGGAGACGCCGGAGGCGGTGTAGTTGCCCCAGGTCTTCTTGCTGAACAACAAATAGAGCGGATAGAGCGCGTTGGGCAGGAAGCCCCCGGCGAGGGCCGGCGCCCAGATGGCGTTGGCGGCCAGATCGGGCCGTGCCCCGAAGACCACGGCGGCGTCCTGCACCGGCTTGCCGAACACGAAGCTGAAATTCAGCATGGGCGAGAGCAACCCGGCGGCGATGCAGATGATCATGCCCGTCCGGAACGCGCCCGGCTCGAAGTCTTCCATCCGGCTCCTCCGCTCCCGGTCGCGGCGGGAACCGGCCGTCGCGAGCAGCCCGATCCCCCCGATCACCAGCAGCAATGAGATCCCCAGCATCAGGCCGCGAGTCGTGAATAGCTCGGCGGGGGCCATCACCAGCAGGGGGAGCAGGGTGCCGAAAGAGCTGGTCAGACCGAGGATGATGGCGAACGCCAATGCCATCCCCACCCGGCTGACCCCCAACCCGAACAGCGTCGATCCTACTCCCCATCCCAAGCCGAACAGGGCCACCACTGCCAGGCTCGACGAGGGGGCCACGCTGTAGACCTCGCGCCAGGCGGGGATCGTCAGGTAGGTGAGGACGCAGGGAAAGACGATCAGCCCCACGATGGAGTAGATCAGCCACGTGTTCTCCCAGCGCCACCGGCTTTCCATGCGCTTCATGGGCAGCGTGAAACTGCCTTGCAATACGCCGCCGAGCGCAGCCAGCAGTACCGCCAGGTTCACCTGATTGATCATGAGCTCACCTTCCAAGGAGTCGGTCCCCGAAATACTACCATAGGAGGGAAGGACATGAAGTTCCTGATCCGCAATTTCGGGTGCAGGGCGACGCAGGCCGACGGCGCCGAGCTCGCGGCGGAACTGGCCGCCCGGGGTTGCCACGCCACGCACCAGGCGTCGGAAGCGGATCTGGTGATCCTGAATACCTGCACGGTGACGGCATCGGCGGACGAGGATGTCCGCCGCGAAGTACGCCGCGTGCGCCGGGCAAACCCGTCCGCCCAGCTCGTCGTGACCGGCTGCTACGCGCAGCGGGCGCCCGCGGAAGCCGCGCGCCTGCCGGGGGTGTCGCGCGTCGTGGGGCATTCCGACAAGATGCGCATCCCGGACATCCTCGGCGTTCAGCCCGGCCCGGAGCCGGGCAGCACGATCCAGGACCGCACCAGGCCGAACCTCAAGATCCAGGACGGGTGCAACAACCATTGCACGTTCTGCATCATCCCCTCCTTGCGCGGGCGCAGCATCAGTACACCTCCCGAGCGCGTGGTGGAGCAGGTACGCCGGCTCGCCGGAAGCTGCCGCGAAGTTGTGCTGAGCGGCGTGAACCTGGGCCGGTGGGGGCGGGAGCCCGCGATCCGGATGCGCCTGGCGGACCTGCTGCGCCGCCTCCTGGCCGAGACCCGGATCGAGCGATTGCGGCTCAGTTCCGTGGAGCCGATGGACCTCACCGACGACCTGCTCGGCCTGATGGCTTCCACGCCGCGCATCGCCAAGCACGTCCACGCGCCGCTGCAATCTGGATCGGATGCGGTCCTGCGAAGAATGCGGCGGTGGTATCGCGCCAAGCATTACGCGGACCGGATAAGGAAGGCGCGCCAGTGGATGCCGGAAGCGGCCATCGGGGCCGACGTGATGGTAGGTTTCCCGGGGGAGACGGAGGCCGAATTCGACCAGACCAGAGCGTTGATCGAGGAACTGCCCTTCACCTACCTGCACGTGTTCACCTACTCTGCGCGGCCGGGCACGCCGGCGGCCGGAATGCCGGACCAGGTGCCCATACGCGAGCGCAAGCGGCGCAACCAAGTGCTGCGCCGGATCGCGGCTGCGAAGAACCTGGCGTTTCGCCGGAGCCTGGCCGACAAGCGGCTTTCAGCCGTGACCATCGACGACGGCTCTGTCGCGCTGACCACCAACTACCTCAAGGTGCGGCTCACCCCGCCGCGTGAGCCGAACCAGATGATCGAGGTGGAGTTAACCGAGGGCCTGGTCGAGGTCGGCGAGGACGTCTTCCACTGCCTCGATGCCGGCTGAGAGCCGCACCAGGTTCTCGGTGATGCCCAGCCGCTCGCGCTCGGCGGGCGGCATCTCCCGGTGGGAGCTGATCACAGGGTAGAGCATCATCGTGTGCACGTCGCCGAGCGAGGTGGCGCGCACGACCAGCTTCAGCCGGTCCATGAAAGCGAAGATCCGCTCCCGGTCCGCGCCCTTCACGGCGAAGCTCACCATGGCCCCGCGCAGGCCGGCCGGTAACAGGCGCGCGATGGTGGCGCTGTCCGGGTGACCGGGATCGTCGGGATATATCACCCGCTCGATGCGCGGGTCCTGCCGCAGCCATGCGGCGATTCCCGCGGCATTGGCGCACTGGCGCTCCATGCGCAGCGGGAAGGTCTTGATGCCGCGCATCGCCTGGTAGCACTCGAACGCGCCGAGCAGCGGCCCGTAGGTGCGGGCCAGGGTGCGCATGGTTTCGTAGTGGGCCAGGTCGGAGACCACGATGCCGCCCAGAACGTCGCCGTGGCCCGCCAGGTATTTCGTCAGGCTGTGCACCACCAGGTGAGCGCCGAGTTCCAGGGGCCGGACCAGGAGCGGCGTGGCGAAGGTGTTGTCCACGATCAGGGCCGCGCCGCAGGAGGAAGCCAGCGTGGCGATGTGGTCGATGGCGCCCACGCGCAGGCAGGGGTTGGAAATCGTCTCCATCAGCAGGCAGCCGGGCTTCTCTTCCGCCAGGACGCGCTCCAGCGCCGCCAGGTCGCAGAAATCGACATAGCGGACCCTGACGCCGAGCGGCTCGAAGATGCGCAGAAAGAGGTTGATCGTCGCCCCATAGAGTGCGTCGGCCGAGACGACCGACTTGGGGCGGCCCGCCAGCGCCGTGAGAACCGCGATCTCCAGCGCCGACATCCCGGATGAACAGGCCAGAGAGCCATGCCCGCCTTCGAGCGACGTGACCAGTTCTTCCAGCGCCGCGGCGGTGGGAGTCCCATAGCGGGCGTAGGAGTAGCCCTCCAGTTCGTGGGCGAAGATGCGGTCCAGATCGGCGGTCTTCTCGCTGATGAAGCTGGCGGCGCTGTAGACCGGCGTCGTTACGGGTATCTCGACGGGAGGCTTCTTGCGGTCCCCCGCGTGCACTGCCCTCGTATGTATCTTCACGTTACTTCCTCTTCCAGCGGACTCCGTCCTTTGTATCTTCCAGGACCACGCCCTTCTCGAGCAATTCGGCCCGCACCTGATCGGCACGGGCGAAATTGCGGGTCTTGCGGGCGGCGGCGCGCTCGGCGATCAGGGCTTCGATCTCGGCGTCGGAAAGCGCGCCGGCGGAGGCCGTGGGACGCAGGACATCGAAGACGGCGTCGAACCGGGAGATGATGTCGAGGGCCTCCGGGACATTCCCCTCCCGGAACTCGCCCGCGTCCATGGCGGTGTTGGTGTCGCGGACGTATTCGAAGATCGCGGCCAGCGCCTCGGCGGTGTTCAAGTCGTCGTCCAGGCTGGCTTCGAATTGCTGGAGGGCGAGCGCGGCGCGGGCCGAGAGGCGGTCGTCCTTGCCCTCGGGGAAGCGCGCGGTTTCCAGGCGCAGCTTGTAGTTTCGGAGGCGCTCGATCGCGGTGGCGGCGCTCTTGAGACCGTCGAAGGTGAAATTGAGCTGCTTGCGATAGGGCACCGAGACGAGCAGGTAGCGCACCACTTCCGGCTTCCAGCCCTTGGCGAGAAGATCGCGAAGAGTGTAGAAATTGCCGAGCGTCTTGGACATGGTCTGCCCTTCCACCATGAGGTGCTCGGAGTGCAGCCAGAAACGCGCAAACGGCTTGCCGGTGGCGGCTTCCGACTGCGCGACTTCGTTTTCGTGGTGGGGGAAGGTGAGGTCGATGCCGCCGGCGTGGATGTCGAGCGTCGCGCCCAGGTACTTCATCGACATGGCGGAGCATTCAATATGCCAGCCGGGGCGCCCGGGACCCAGGACCGTGTCCCAGTAGTGCTCACCCTCCTTGCGCGCTTTCCAGAGGACAAAATCGCGCGCGTTCTCCTTGTCGTACTTGTCGGTATCCACGCGCGCCCCGTCCAGGATGCCTTCGAAGTGGATATGGGACAGCTTCCCGTAGGAAGGAAAGGTCGAGACCCGGAAGTAGATCGAACCGTCGCTCTCGTAGGTGTGGCCGTTGGCGGTGAGCTGCTGGATGAGCGCGACCATGTCGTCGATGTGGTCGGTGGCCTTGACCAGGTGTTCCGGCCTCTCCAGGCGCAGGGCAGCGGCGTCTTCCAGAAAGGCCTGCGAGTAGACCTCGGTGTACTCCCGGATGGACTTGCCGGCGGCGGCCGATTCCTTGATGATCCGGTCGTCAACGTCGGTGAGGTTCATGACGTGGTCGAGCGCAAACCCGCGATAGCGCAGCCAGCGGCGGAGGATATCCTGAAACGCGAAGGTGCGGAAGTTGCCGATGTGCGCGTAGCTCCATACGGTGGGCCCGCAGGTGTACATTCGGACGGTGCGGCCGTCCGCGGGAGTGAAGGGTTCGACCTGTTGGGTCAGGGTGTTATAGAAACGTAAGGACATGGGGTTGATGGGTGCGGTCTATTTCTTGAGATTGGCCTGCTGGAAATCCCGGATGAACTCGTCCACCAGGTCGCTGGCAACGCCTCTGGCCTGGTGAAGACTCTTCTGATTGTAAGTGCGCATGTAACCGGCATCCCACGTCTTGGCCTCACGGATCCGAAGACCTGAGTCCCTGGTTGCGACCACGTCCTGTAGCAGCGCCACCGTGATGCCGGCCGCGAAGACAGGAGCGTCGTACGACTGCTTGACGTTTACCCGGATGTACAGCACGGGAGTGCCGGGCTCCTGCTGCGCCTGCGCGCCCGTCAACACCCGGACCCCGCCTGCACGCAACCGCTGCTCGGCGTCCGCCTGAAGGAGTCTCTCCTCCAGGCCGGCGCCGCGGGCGGCGTCACTGAGCCGTTCGACCCGCACCTGGACCCCGGTCAGCCCGCGCAACGATTCCCTGTGGTTCTCGCTTGCCCCCCAGGCCGCGATTGCGCCCAGTAGGAGCGTGGCACGAGCGCTCCTGGCTGCCAGTCTCATGTCATCGCCTCCCTGTTCTCCTGCTTGCCTGTCATCTACCAGCCTAGCGAAAAGTCAGGGCCGAAGGCGTCGGGCGGTTGGAGACTCGCCCCACGATCGGTGTCCCCCTCCCTTGGGGACCGCCGGCCCTTTGCCAAATCCTCCAGTCACCAAATCACAAAATCGCAAACAGCCAAATTCCGCCGAACAAAGCCGATTTCCATCGCCTCCCCCCCATCCGCGCCGATTGCCGGAACAAACCTGCGATAGACTCGTTTCCATACTCTGAGTCCTCCCATGATCGACGTGCATCGGCTGGTCAAGACTTTCGGCGATCTCGCCGCCGTGAACGAGGTCTCTTTCGCCGCCAAACCGGGCGAGATCTTCGGCTTGCTGGGGCCGAACGGCGCCGGTAAGACCACCACGATCGGCTGCATCTCCGGCCTTCTGACGCCCACCTCCGGAACGGTCCGCGTCATGGGACACGACGTGACCCGGGACGGACGGGCCGCCCGCGCCTGCCTGGGCGTGGTCCCGCAGGAGACCGCCCTCTACGAGGACCTCTCGGCAAAAGAGAACCTGGAATACTGGGGCGGCGCGCAAGGCATGCGCAATCCGCAGCTCGCCGCCCGCATCCAGGAGACCCTCGCCCTGGCGGGATTGCAGGACCGCGCGCGGGAGCCGGTCAAGCGCTTCAGCGGAGGCATGAAGCGCCGCCTGAATTTCGCCTGCGGCGTCCTGCACCGGCCGAAGGTGCTGCTGCTGGATGAGCCCACCGTCGGCGTCGATCCGCAGAGCCGCGCCCATCTGCTGGATCTCATCCGTCAGGAAGCCCGTTCCGGCGCCTGCGTGCTCTACACCACCCACTACATGCAGGAGGCTGAGGAGCTCTGTGACCGGCTGGCGATCATCGACCACGGCAGAATCATCGCCCACGGCACCCTTCCCGAGCTTCGCTCCATTATGGGCGAGCGCGACCTGCTGCGCTTCACCGGCGTCTTTCAGCCGGATGCCGCCCGGGAAGCGCTCCAGCGGGAAGACGCCGTCGAAGTGGTCGAAGCCTCCGGCGAGCTCCTGGTCCTTGCGCTGCCCAATGCATCGCGCCGCCTGCCCGCTATCTTCGCCGCGCTCGCCGCGGCGGGCGCCGACGTCAAGGGCACCACGCTGACGCAGCCCAGCCTGGAGAGCCTGTTCATCAAGCTGACCGGACGGGAGCTGAGAGAGTAGCCGTGCGCTTCGTTCGAGTCTGCGCCCTGAAGGACCTGCGCCGCTTCCGCCGCGACCCGATCGCCCTGGCAATCTGGCTGGGAGTGCCGCTGCTGGTCTGCACGCTGCTTGTTGTGATCTTCGGACGCGGCGGCGTCACACCGAAGGGGACGCTGCTGGTGGCCGACGAGGACGGCAGCCTGGTCAGTTCCCTGCTGCCGGGCGCCTTCAGCCAGGGACCTCTCGGCGAAATGATCACGGTGGAGAAGGTCTCCCAGGCGGAGGGGCGCGCCAGGATCAGCCGGGGCGACGGGTCGGCGCTGCTGGTGGTGCCCAAGGGCTTCGGAGACGCGGTCCTGGAGGGAAAGGCTTCGCGCCTGACTCTGGTCACCAATCCCTCGCAGCGCATTTTGCCTCAGATCATCGAGGAGTCGGTCTCGGTCCTGGCGGAGGCGGCCTTCTACCTGGAGGCGCTGGCTGGGGACAGAATCCGCCATCTGGCCACCGGCTCCGCTCCTACGGATCAAACGGTGGCCGAGGCCAGCGTCGCCTTCAACCAGATTGGCAGGAAGGTATCCGCCTATCTGAACCGGCGTCGAATCGACCTGGAGACTCAGACGACCGGCGGAGAGGACGGCGGCTCGTTCAATCTTGCCCTGGCGTTCATCCCCAGCATGTTGTTCCTGGCGGTCCTCTTCTTGGCAATGGGGTTTAGCGGGGAGGTGTGGAAGGAGCGGCGGCAGGGTGTCCTGCGGCGGCTTTTGGCCACGCCAGGACGGCCCGAGGCTTTCCTGCTGGGGCGCACCCTGTCCCTTGCCCTGGTGTTGCTTGTCGCTGCGGCAGGCGGCCTGATCGTCGCCAGAACGGTGGTGGCGACTTCAATTTCCGCCGCCGCCGCGGCCGTTGCCATGACGGTTCTGGCCGGCGTCGCCATGTACCTTCTCTTCCAGGTTCTGGTGATGTACGCTCCCAATGAGCGCGCCGCCAGCGTGATGGCCAACCTGCTCCTTTTCCCGCTGGCCATGCTGGGCGGCAGCTTCTTCCCCTTCGAGGTCATGCCGAGCTGGCTGGCTTCTATCGGAAGATTCACGCCAAACGGACGGGCCGTGTCCGAAGTCGGCGCAATTCTGGCCGGCAAGGCGGACCCGGTGAGCGTCGCCTGGGTGAGCCTGGGCCTGGCCGCGCTGGCGGCGGTCGCTTTCGTCCTGATCGTGCGCCGCCTGCGCCGGGGGTTCGCCCTATGAGGAACGCCATGTTGCGGGACGCCCTCTATCTGGCCGGCAAGGATCTCAGGTTCCTTTTCCGCGACCGCTCCACGTGGATCTGGGCGTTCGTGATGCCGGTGGTCTTCTTCTACTTCATCGGCACGATGACAGGAGGTTACTCCCGCCCCGCCACCCGGCCGTCGATTGCGCTCCTGGCCGCGCCCGACAGCGGCTACATGACCGACCTTCTGGCCAGCCGGCTCGAGGACCGGGGGTTCCGTGTCGTGAGGGTGGAAACTCCGCAGGAGGCAGCGCGGTACGCCCGGCGGCTATCGGTCCCGGCGGGCTTCACGGAGAACGTATTGTCCGGAAACCCGATGAAGCTCTCTCTGGCGCGTGCCGGGGATGGGCTGGATGCCAGCTATGACCAGTTCCGCGTGGGCCGCGCGGTCTATTCCCTGCTGGCGGATCTGATCGTGACCTCGACAGCCGGGAAGGCAGTCTCACCCGAGGCGCTGGAGGAGATTCGGAAACGGCCCCGGCTGATCACGGTCGATGTGACCACGGCAGGCAAGCGCACCTACCCTCCAGGCGGGTTCGAGCAGTCGGTGCCGGGCACGATGGTGATGTTCGTCTTGCTGACCATGTTGACCACCGGCGCGGTGTGGCTGGTCATCGAGCGGAAACAGGGGATATTGCGGCGTCTGGCATCGAGTCCCGTGAGCCGCTCGTCGATCGTCCTGGGTAAAGGGATGGCGCGGATGGCCTTGGGAAGCGTCCAGATCGGGTTTGCCATGATTGCGGGCTCCGTGCTGTTCCGGGTCCAGTGGGGGCCGAACCTCTGGTTCATCCTGGTGATGCTCGGCGCGTACGCCGCGCTGGCGGTCGCGGCATCCGTGCTCCTGGGCGCCCTGGCTCACACGGAGGGGCAGGCTATAGGGATCGGCGTCCTGCTGACAAACCTGCTGGGAGCGTTGGGAGGGTGCTGGTGGCCCATCGAGGTAGCGCCGCGGTGGGCTCAGAAGTTCGCCATGCTGCTGCCGACCGGCTGGGCCATGGACGCCTTGCACAAACTGGTGAGTTTCGGCGATTCGCCGCAGGCG
The DNA here is from genome assembly GCA_041946685.1 of Bryobacteraceae bacterium. GTDB lineage: Bacteria > Acidobacteriota > Terriglobia > Bryobacterales > Bryobacteraceae > JBHGAV01. Next base: position 18,214 of record JBHGAV010000005.1, read on the forward strand.
GCGCTGCCGCACCTGGTGGCGCTGGCTGCCGGCGCGCTCGTTCTCGGCGCGATTGCGGTCCGCCGGTTCCGCTTCGAGTAGGCCCGATGCGCTCAACTCCCCTCCGCACCGAACCGCGAGCGTAAGCGACCGGCAGACCCCGCTTCTTCCGCAGGCTATCCGTCTTCCACCACGGCCTGGATGGTCTCGGGGGCGTTGCCCTCCAGGCGGTTGTTCACGAAGATGAACGCCGGCTCCTGCCGCTCCCGGGCGCGGGCGATGAGCGAACGCATGGCCCGGCGGGCCTCGGGATTCGGCTCCTGAACCTTCTCGTAGGGACTGAAGATCTTCACCGCATTCTCGTAGGAGCGGCCGCGCGCCAGGAGCGCCCGGCAAACCGAGAAGCCCGCGGTGAACGCACCCGGCTCCTCTATCTGCCTGCCGATCCCTGGCATTCGCGTCCAGCCGTTGAACACGTGGGCCACGCCGTGCGCTCGCAGGCACGCGAAGTAGTCCGGGCCGAGGAACTCGGGATTGCGGATCTCCACCGAGTAGCGCCACTCGCGGGGAATTGCCGCAAGGAACCTGTCCAGGTCCGCCACGAATTCACCCGCGCCCGCGTAGCTGCGTTTGGAAAACGTCCCGAATTCGAAGATCAGGGCGGCCACCTGCCGGCGGTACGGCGCCAGCGGGCCGAGAAAGGCGTCCTCAAACAGGGCCGCGTCCAGGTAGGACCCGTTCTCCTCCCCGGCATGCCGGCCGTAACGCGCGTGCACAGGGAAGACCTTCACCGTGATGTTCTCGGGCACTTTGAAAGCGCAGTGAAGGCTCTTCGGTGCGGAATGAAAGAGCCTGCGCCAGTACTCCTCCGAAGGGAACTGGTAGAAGGAGAAATCGCCGCACACGATGGGGAAGGTCTCGGCGTACTCACCCAGGCAGGCGGACTCGAAATAGCGCTGGGAGAAGCGGCCGCGGGTCAGGTACCGTTCGCGGCTGTAGATCTGTCCCATCCAGCCCTCGTATTTCCAGGAACTCGTCCCGATCCAGACGCCTTCGGCCGCCAGCTTACGCAGCGTGGCCGCGAGCTTGGCGCGGTCGAACGCGGGCGGCGGGTCAAATAGAGATGGCGTTGACATGGCGACCGTTATGTGTAAATACTTATAGTATCATGCTCACGGCACGGCAGAAGAGCATCTTCGATTTCATTTTGGACTTCCGGCGCCGGCATGGCTGCTCCCCCTCCATCCCGGAGCTGCAAAAGGCGTTTGCGATCCGGAGCCCGAACGGTGTGGCCGGACACCTGCGTGCGCTGGAAACCAAGGGTCTGATCCGGCGGGCCAGGCGCGGATCCCGGCAGATCGACATTGCCGGGCCGCTGGAGGCGGTGAGGTCGCCCAGCTATGACCTGCCCCTTTTCGGGCGCGTTCCCGCGGGGCCGCCCGAGTCGTTCAGCGCGACCGCTCCCGAGGGCTGCGTGACGCTGGACGAGGCCAGCCTTGGTTTCCGTCCGAAAGAGGGCAGCTTCGTGCTGAAAGTGCGGGGCGACTCGATGAAGGACGCGGGCATTCTGGACGGCGACCTGGTGGCGGTTGAACCTACGCCGAATCCTCGCGCCGGCCAGGTCGTGGTGGCGCTCATCGACGGCGAGAGCACCCTGAAGCGCCTGGTGCGCGTGAAGGGCAAGTGGTACCTGAAGGCGGAGAATCCGGCCTACCCCGAACTCCATCCCCGCTCGGACCTGGTGATCCAGGGCGCGGTCCGCACCGTAATCCGCAGGCTGGACTAATTGGCTTCTGTCTGAATCTGTCAAGATGGAAAAATGAGTGAACTAGGGGAGCTGCTGGAGCGATATCGCCGGGGACCGGAGCTGGTTGCCGCGGCGGCGACGGGCGCGGCCGGAGCGGAGTTGGATTACGTTCCCGGACCCGGCAAGTGGAGCGTACGGCAGATCCTGTGCCACGTAGCCGACGCCGAGATCGTCGCGGGGGAGCGCTTCCGGCGGCTGATTGCCGAGGAGAACCCCACGCTGGTCGCCTACGATCAGGACGCCTGGGCGCGGAATCTCGATTACGGGCGACGCAAAGTCGTACAGGCCCTGTCGGCCTTCCGGCAGATGCGGGCCGGGAACTACGAGCTGCTTAAGAGCCTCGCCGAGGAGGCGTTCGCGCGAAAGGGTGTGCATTCGGAGAAGGGACCGACCACGCTGCTGGACCAACTGCGAGTGCACGCGCGGCACGCGGAAGCGCACGCCGATCAGATTCGCGCGGTCCGCTCCGCCTATCGGGAATCCAAGAGCAAGTAGAACCGGGTTTATGGACACCCTCACGCTTGCATGTGCCCGCCGGGAAAAGGACCTGATCGTAGCCGAACTCTACGAAGCGGGCACGCTCGGCATTATCGAGGAGGAACTACTCGGCGGACGCTGGCGGCTCCGAGCGTTCTTCGCGAGCGGCGACGGGCTAGAGTCGCAGTTCGCAGCCTGGAATCCGGTTCGCTGCGCCGCCGGCGACACCGACTGGGTGGGACTGGCGCAAGCCGCGTGGCAGCCGCAGGCCGTCGGTGAGCGGTTCTTCCTCGTCCCGTCCTGGCGCGAGGATGACGCCCCGCCAGGACGGCTAAGGCTGGAGATGCCCCCCGGCACCGCGTCGGGCACGGGGTTGCATCCTTGTACCCAGCTCGCGCTCCAGGCGATGGAGCGCCTGATTCTCCCCGGCAGCTCCTTCCTGGATCTGGGCACAGGTTCCGGAATCCTGAGCGCGGGCGCGCACCTGCTGGGCGCATGCCCGATCATCGCTTGCGACATCGACGAGGAGGCGCTGGAAGCGGCACGAGACTACCTGAACCAGGTGCGTGTCCCTGCCAGCCTTTACGCCGGCTCCTGCCGCAGCCTGCGGAGCCGTTCGATCGACGTGGCGGCGGCCAACATCAGCGCCAGGGCCATCGAGGCGATCGCGGGGTCCCTGGCAGCCTGCCTCAAACCCCGGGGACGCGCCATTCTGACCGGTTTCGCCCAGGCGGAGGCCTCCCGTCTCTCCAAGCCTCTCACGGAGGCCTCGCTCCGAGTAGAGGATACTCTCACCATGGCGGAATGGGCAGGCTTCCTGGTGGCCGTGGGAAGGTGAGATGCGCAAGAGCAAGCGGAGCTACGACCGGGGCAAGACCGCGCGACGGCTGGCGCGCGACCGCGTCGGCACGGTTCCAGCCTCGAGGCCTATCGAGCCCGGGATCAGGAAGAAGAGGCCCAAGCACAAGAGGTCCGTGCTTGATGAGGAGGGAGGCAGTGTGTAGCGGTCCGCTAGAATCCGTTGGCGCCCTGGGTGCGAAATTCCCACCCTTCGATACGCATTGCCGCCGTGGCAGAGTCACACCAGACGATGCGTCCGCGGGTGACGAGCTTCAGAGGCTTGGCCTCGTCGAGCAGGACCGGCCAGTGGATCTCGAGAACAACTGGCTTGCCAGGCGGGAGAGACTGCTCGGTGGTGAACAGTACGCCGGTGCTGCTCAGGTTGACCGTCGTCCCGGCCCCCGTGAGCGCGGGCCGCACGCCCCGTATCCGGTACCGCAGACTCCGTTCAATCGCATAACGCTTTGTGGCCCGCCGTTCTGGATACATGCCCATACAACGATGAAAGCATCAAATGTTTCTGACGCCAAGTCCCTGCGGACAGAATCGTCCTATTACCCAGGTCTAGTACTGCTCAGGACCGGCGGCGCGGAGCCGCCCCCCGCTTCTCGATGCTATGTTGAAAGCATGGCCGTGGAAACTGGTTTCGAGCGGCCAACGTCATCTGGATAGACCATGCACAGCCCGAAGTTGTTCATTGGCGGCCTGTTGGCCCTAAGCCTTTTTGCGCAGCAGGAAGATAGCCCGGGCCAGGTGTTCCGGGCGACGGTCAATGTCGTAGTGGCCCCTGTGACGGTCACCGACCGCGACGGCAACTTCGTGACCGACCTCAAGCCAAGCGACTTCCGGCTCTTAGACAACCAGAAACCTCAGGACATCAAGGTGGACGTCTCGTTTGTCCCCATCTCTCTGGTTGTCGTGGTTCAGGCCAATTGGGACATGGAGGCTGTCCTTCCGAAGATTCAGAAAATCGGGCCCCTCTTCCAGGGGCTGATCACGGGCGACCAGGGCGAGGTGGCGGTCCTTTGCTTCGATCACCGGCTGCAGGTTCTCCAGGATTTCACCACGGAGAGTGACTTGGTCTCACAGGCGCTGAAGAAGCTCAAGCCGGGCAGCAGCACCAGCGCCATGATCGACGCCACCAACACGGCAATCCGGATGCTCGCCCGCCGCCCCGGCAACCGCCGCCGCATCATCCTTTACATCGGTGAGACGCGTGACAGGGGCAGCGAGGGCCGCGTGCGGGACACCCTCACCCTGGCGCAGCTCAACAACGTTCTGTTCTACCCCGTGTCGGTCAACCGGCTGGTTACGACGCTCACGGCCAAGCCGATGGCGCCGCGGCCGGACCCCTACCCGGCCGGAGCGAGGCCGCTTCCTCCGAACATGGCGCCCACGCCGGAGGCCGCGCGGCTGAGCGTCGCCAGTCCCGCCAACTCCGCAAGCTTCGTCCCAGTTTTTGTGGAGATCTTCAAGCAGGTCAAGGCAATCTTCATCGACAATCCGGTAGAGGTGTTCACCGAGTATACCGGTGGGCGGGAACATTCGTTCATCCGGGAGAAGGACCTTGAGCGCGCCATCCACGAGATCGGTCAGGAGCTGCACAGCCAGTACCTGATCAGCTACAGCCCCAATAACAAGATGGAGGCGGGTTTCCACGAGATCACCGTCGAGGTTCTGGGCAGCACCGGCAGAGTGCGCCGCGACCTCAAGACACGCTTCCGCGCGGGCTACTGGATGGCGGCCGTCCCCGATTGAGCTTTACGCGGTGAAGGCGATCGCCGGGAAGCTGACCACGCTGCGCTCGTCGATGTTCCACTGGCCGTAGGAGAGGACTTGTCCCCGGGCGTCCGGCCGGCATCTCAAAAAGGTGTAGAGGACGGAAGCGCCGCACCAGCGCAGGTCGTCTTCTTGCAGCCGAACGGCGGACCAGAATCCGTCCGCATCTCCAGCGGCGACCATTTCGAGCCTGGCCCGGTCCTGATCGGCCACCTGAGCCATCCGGCCGCGGAGCGCCTGGACGGCAAACCCGTCCCCATAACGAGGGCCGATGTGCGACAGGTCGATGCCCAGCACCCAAAACAGACGGGATCGCTCCCTGGCACAAATGTCCTTCAACACGGAGAAAAACGCGCTCACTCCCTTGTCCTCCTCGGGCGCCCCCCCGGAGGCCAAGCTGCGCCCAAATGGTCCGCAAAGCACCGGGAGGATTCTCACACCGGCGCCGAGAATGTGCTGAAGGAAAAGGACCTGGAACTCGATGGAATGTTCGACGGCGTGGCAATAGTCCTCGACGACCACGCCTTCCCCCGCCCGCTCGGCCAGTTCATCGACCAGCGCAGAATCCGTGCCCGTTTCGCCAAGCGGGGTGACATACGGTTTGCGCGTGAGGCCGAATCGCTCGCTCTGCCCGTAGTGGGACGTCCCCAGGACGAGGAACGTGCAGTCCTTGTGCTCCTGCCGCAGGGCGCCATAGGCGGCTTGATAGCAGGTGCGCCCTCCCTCCAGGCTCACGTGCGGCGCGGCGATGCCGATCAGGTTCTCGATGGGCGCGCCGGAGGCGCGGTGATCCAGGTAGTCGGCCAGCCTGGCGCGAAGCTCGTCCGCCTTGTGCGGGTAGGCCGCCCCCGCGTGGGATGCGGTTCGCAGGGGAGACGCCGCGAACTCGCGATGCTTCGTCTCTCTCCGCGCATGGTAGGTTTCATCCTCGAGAAAACCGGCCTGGCCGAGAGACCGCACCAGGTGCTCCACGATCTCTCCCACGTTGAAGTCCCCGGTCAGGTCGACTAGCATCTTGCGCAGGTCGAGATCCGTCGCCTCCCCGTCGAAAAGGTGCAGGCACTGGACGAGCAGTGGCGGGACGATCATGGTGGTGTCCGAATAGCCGAGAGGATCCCGGATGAGAAGCCCCGGCTGTTCCGGGAGGGGCGACGGCATGAAATCCAGGTTCAGCCTCAGACGCGGCAGCCGCTCAGACATGCGCCTACTATTCTAGCGGCAGTGGGCGACCGCCTTCCTGGTGGAATACGGCGGGTTGCGCGCTCCCGAGTCCCGGACGCGGCCGACCGTCCTGGCGTCGCAAGACAGGCCTCCCTATCGGTATTCCATCGGGAGACTCGCCACGAGGGTCTGCCCATCGTGCAGGCCAGCGAATCCTGGGGTGATCAAACCATACCTATATCCCCGAACCGTGACAACTAACTGCGCTACCGGAACGCTCGCACTCTTCGGTCGGACTTCGACGCTCACGTTGCTAGGATCAAGTCCCAGCAACCCCGTGGCGTCACCTCCCGCGTAATGGGGATTGTTGAACAGCAGCACATTCTTGATGCGCGTCTGGTTCTCCGGCGTACTGGCATCGATCACGACGCCGTACCTTGCCGCGGCGCGAGCGTGCTGCATCAGCGTATGGTGGAAGAATGTCACGTAGCCAAAATCAAAAAGCGAGAACAAGAAGATCAGAAACAGCATCAACGTGAGGCTCGCCTCGATTATGGCAGCGCCGCGGCGGCCGTTGAGCCTTTCCCGCCTCCGTCTGGAGCCTACTTCACGGTTTGAATACACCGACATATGGAAATTCCGTTCGTGGTTTGCCCGTGAGTGAAATCCTGCCTAGGGTCCCGACAGAGAAGCCGTCGATGAAGACGGCCACCCGGGTTGGCAGCAACATGTTCTGGCCTGGCGGGCTGGAAAAACCGTTTGCGAAGAAACTGACCTGTACCTTCACGTTGGCCGCCGCTAGACCCGGAACCACAGGGGTTGTCCCGCCGGCAGGGTCGCCGTAAAGGACGACGTTCTGCACATCTCTCACGAACGCCGCGCTGGGGGTTGGCGTTCCAGAGTCGTACGTGCGTTGGGAGGCATATCTTGCCCCGGCCCGCACCGCCTGCTCCGCCTTGTCATAGAGGAAGTAGGCATAGCCGAATTGCCAGGTCCCCAGGAAGAGGGCTACAAGCAAGGGCGTCAACAGTGTGAACTCTACGAGCGCGCCGCCATCCCTCTCGCGGCGCGCTATGTCTCGCAAGTTCGCCATTGGATATTTCACTGGTATAACCTCACGAGAAACGCTTCACTGACGCCGCTGCCCCCACCGCCGCCGGCGGTGGCTGGCCCGATGTATTCGGCACAGCCCGGTTCATTTCCGCCGATCGTACGGTAATCATGCTCGCTGCCGTCGAGGAAGAACCGCGCAAAACCCGTGACCGTATAATTGTTCGTGTTGCCACCATTGATCGGAACGATGACGACGCGTCGATTGTTGCCATATGGCTCTATGGGCGGATTCGCGGTTCTTCGCTGCAGGTAGCTGTTCTGCCACGGGTCGGATCCGACACCGTACTCCCTGCGGGCACTGTCAGTGTCTTGCGATACACGCTCACCGAGAGCGTCCATCTCCACGTTCTTGGTCCCGGGTGGGACGCCGTGAATGAAAGATAGCAGGGACGTGCCAACACTGATCGGTGCATAGTAGCCCGCATCCGAGACGATAGCGTCCCGGATGGAAGACGCCGGATTCATCATGATGAAGCCTCGTGCTTCAGGCATATCAGCCGCCAGCACGAGCATCTCCCGGCATCTATCGCCGCTGCATGCTTTGTTTAGATCTTGGGGTTTCGTGGGATCGATCGCTCCGGATCCCCACCTCAGCGTGTAGTGCTCGCCGACCTGGAAGCCGAATGGGTCTCCGGGAGTTGCTACCGGACACATGCCGGTACCGCCAGGAATGTTGTGGCTGAAAGGCGAGAACGGGAAGAGCCCCTCCGTGTAGGAGGTCTCTTCGGTCCTGCCAGCGACCGCCCGGGCGTCGATCGTTGAGACGCTGCGTCCCACAAGCCAGGGAAGGAAATGCAACGGAACGCTGACCTGGGTCTCGACTTGGGCAAATGTGTAATCTGTGGGAGGGTCCGGAAGCGCCGCGCTGTCGACAAATGTACCGTAAGGCGAGCTTCCAAAGGTCACCGTGACACTCGCAAAGGGGGATGTGCCGAAGAGCCATTGCTTGGGATTCGACGCCACAGCACTCAAGGCATTCATCACACCTGTACGGGTGCCGTTTAGCTTTAGAGCGGCAGCCAGCGCAGCCGAGTCGACCATCGACTGAGCTTCATTCTTGGCGGTGTACATCGTGCCCAAATCCACAGCCAGTCCGACCATGCCTAGAACAAAAGGCAGGCCGAGTGTAAAGGCGATGAGCACATACCCCCGAAGCCGTCTCTGCCGCGTGCCTGCCCGAACGCTGATCCGCCTTCCGGCGATCGAAATCATGGGAAATCTCCCTGCCTTCTTAGTGCACCCGAGTCACTCATAGCCGGTCCCCGGCCCGACCGCCGCCGGCTGCTAACCAGCAAGACTGAGGCGAAACCTCCTGGAGGTCTATTGCTCTGGGCAGAACCGCATCTAGCAGCCAGCCGAGCACGCATTGATTGTGGCTGAGTAAACAGGAGATTTCGAGTATGACGACTGGGAATTGAGCATAGGACTGAAGGAAAGGGGTAATGGTACCTACTGCCGAGACACCGATTGTCAGTGCATGTCGCAGCCAACGCGGTGAACGCCGCGCAGGGGCCGGAGCGCAGAGATTGCGTCATCATCGATGGGGGATACACGCATTCCGCACCCGCACTAGGATAAGAGCATGGATATGCCCTTGGAGCAGGTGGCTCTGATTACAGGTGTAACCGGAGGACTCGGAACGGCCGTGGCCAAAGCTTTTCTGGATGCCGGCGCCACGGTGGTAGGCGTGTCCCCCCGAATTGCTCCGGAGCCCGGCGGGGGCTCGCGTTTTCTGCCGCTCGCGGCCGACGTCTCCACTCCGGAAGGAGCGGCCCAGGCGGTACGGGGAGCGCTGGACCGCGCGGGGCGGGTCGATTCGCTGATTCACCTGGTGGGAGGATTCGCCGGGGGAGAACACGTCGCCGGGACGAGCGACGAGACCTGGCGCCGCATGCTGAGCCTGAACCTGGATACGGCCTTCTATATGGCCCGCGCCGTCCTTCCTCACATGCTGGAGGCCCGCCGCGGCCGCATTGTGGCCGTCGGATCGCGAACAGGGGTGGAACCCGCGCCGGGGTTGAGCGCCTACGGCGTGTCCAAGGCCGCCCTCATTGCGCTCGTGCGAACCATCGCGGCCGAGGTGCGGGACTCGGGGGTCACCGCCAACGTGATCCTCCCCAGCGTCATCGATACCCCGGCCAACCGCGCCGCCAGTCCCGGCGCGGACGCGTCGAAATGGGTGCAGCCGGAGTCCATAGCCGCGTTGCTGGTCTGGCTGGCCTCCGATGCGGCCGCCGACGTGAACGGCGCGGTCATCCCCATCTATGGACGAGCCTGAGTAGGATAGGACTGATGGGGCACTCCCGACGGCTGATCGTTCTGCTGGCGGCCTCGGTGGCACTTTCCCTTCCCGCTCAAATCAGCTTCGACGGAGGGGCGGACCTCGATGCCGTGATTGAGGAGGCAGTCCGCAAGGACGAGATTCCGGGCGCAGTGCTGCTCGTGTCGCACCAGGGGCACACGGTCTACCGCAAGGCGTACGGTCTGCGCTCACTGGTTCCCTTCCGGGAACCGATGACCGTCGATACCATCTTCGACATCGCCTCGCTGACCAAGGTGATCGCAACCACGCCGACGATCATGAGGCTGGTCGAGACCGGGAAGCTGCGCCTGAACGATCGCGTCACCCGGTACCTCGCCGAGTTCCAGGGGGGCGCGAGCGAGATCACCGTGCGCAATCTGCTCACGCACTTCTCCGGGCTGAGGGCCGACGTGGATCTGGAGCCCGCCTGGAGCGGCTACCAGACGGGGATTCAGAAGGCCCTCCTGGACAAGCCCGTGGCCGCGCCGGGAGAACGCTTCATTTACAGCGACATCAACTTCGTGCTGCTCGGGGAGATCGTGCGGCGCCTCAGCGGGAAGCCGCTCGACGAGTTCGCCGCCGAAGTGGTACTCCGTCCTCTGGGAATGAAGGACACGATGTTCCGCCCGCCGGACGGTCTGCGCCCCCGCATCGCGCCCACCGAACAACTGCCCGGCGCGGCGGAGCCTCTCCGTGGCGTGGTCCACGATCCGACCAGCCGCTACATGGGAGGAGTCGCGGGTCACGCGGGGCTTTTCAGCACGGCGGACGACCTGGCAATATTCGCCCGCATGATGCTGGCTCTGGGCAAGCATGGCAACCGGGTTGTTTTCAGCCCCCTGACTATCCGGCGGTTCACGGCTCCCCAGTCGCCTCCGGACCAGCCCATCCTTCGCGGCCTGGGATGGGACCTGGACTCCCCTTATTCGGGTCCCCGTGGGGAATTGTTTCCGGTGGGTTCGTACGGGCATACGGGTTTCACGGGCACCTCCATATGGATCGACCCCGCAAGCCAGACGGCGGTCATCCTGCTTGCCTCCGGCGTCCACCCTAAACCGAGAGCAGCATTGACATCGCTCCGCAGCCGCGTGGCGACCATTGTCGCCGCCGCACTTCACTTCGACACGCCCGCTGCCGACCTCGCCGGATACAGCGAGACCACGACGGGCGCCGGGGTGCGCCGGCAAGTCGCCAGGAACGGCCGGGTGATGACCGGCCTGGATGTGCTCGCCGAGCAAGGCTTCGCCCCGCTGGCCGGAAAGCGCGTGGGACTGATCACGAACCAGACCGGCGTGGACCGGAAGGGGCGCCGGAACATCGACCTCATGCTCGCGGCCGGCATCCGTGTGCGGGCGCTGCTTGTTCCCGAACACGGCATGGGAAATCAGGCGGAGGGCGAGAGTGTTCCCCATTCCAAGGACGAGGCGACCGGCGTGCCCATCTGGAGCTTGTACCTGGGCGAGAGCCGCCGTCCGGGTCCGGAAATGCTGTCAGATTTGGACGCCCTGGTGTTCGATATTCAGGATGTCGGCGCGCGTTTCTATACCTACATTTCCACGATGGGCTACGCCATGGAGGAGGCCGCGCGGCGCGGCATTTCTTTCTATGTGCTCGACCGGCCCAACCCGATCAACGGCGTCCGGGTGGAGGGCCCCATGCTGGACGCCGGCCTCCGGAGCTTTCTGGCATACTTCCCCATGCCTGTCAGGCATGGGATGACCGTCGGGGAACTGGCGCGATTATTCAATGAAAGCAATGGAATCAAGGCGCAACTCCAGGTGGTGCCCATGCGCGGATGGCAGAGGGGCGACTGGTTTGATTCCACCGGGCTGCGCTGGATCAATCCTTCACCAAACATCCGGAGCCTTACTGCCGCGCTGCTCTACCCGGGAGTGGCGCTGCTGGAAGCGTCCCCGGACTACTCCGTCGGCCGGGGCACCGACGCGCCGTTCGAGCAGATCGGCGCGCCATGGATCGATGGAGCCGAATTGGCGGCATACCTTAACTCCCGGTTTGTGCCTGGGATCCGTTTCTACCCCACCCGGTTCCGCCCGGCCTCGGCCGCCTGTGCCGGGCTTGAGATTGAGGGTGTCCGCTTTGTTCTCACCGACAGGGAAGCCTTCAGCAGCCAGCGGCTGGGGCTGGAAATCGCCGGCGCATTAGTCCGGTTATATCCCGGCAAGATAAGATTGAGTGCGAACTTGCGCCTGATCGGCAGCCAGGCCGCGATCGAGGCCCTGGAAAAAAGGCAGTCGCCGGCACAAATCGAGGAGAGTGAGCAGGACCGCCTTGCGGATTTCCTGCGTTTGAGGGAGAAAAGCCTGCTCTACAAGTGAACTCGCGGGCGGGAGAACAACGTCAGGCCGCAGCCGTCTTCGCCGGGCTATCGGCCTTTCTGGCCTGAACCCGTATCCTCTTCTTCGCCTCGGCCATCCACTTCGGGGGCCTTCCGCGCCGCCTCCCACGGCTCGCAGCCAGTCTTTCCAGGCTCAAGATGGCTTCTTCAATCTGTTCACGCTCTACGCGCAGTTCGGCGAGAATCCTCGATACGTCCATTCGTGGGCTCCCATGCGGCTTCGCTGATTATCCTAACACAAGGAGCGGGATTTCCAGCGCAAATAAAACGGCACTCCCGAAAATATGAGTACTAGTCCCATGAAAGACTCTCGAGGGGAATGAATGAGAGTCGAAATCACCACGCAGCACGCCCCCAAAACAAACAGAACCGGGACAACAGGATACCCCAGGGTCCGGTAAGGCCGGTGCATTTCCGGCCGCTTCACGCGCAGAACAATGACCGCGGCGGCCGTCATGCCGTAAAGGATCCAACTGGCAAAGATCACATACGTAAACAACTGCTCAAACCGGCCGCTGAAAACCAGCATTGAGGCCCACGCGCCGAGCAGCAGGATGGAGGCGCCCGGGGTTCTGTGAGAGGGATTCACTCGGGCAGCCACGCGAAAGAAGCGCCCTTCCCGGGCCATGGCGTAGGGAACCCGGGCCCCGGAAAGAATGGACCCGTTTAGGGCGGCGAAAATGGAGATCATGGCCGCCACGCTCACGACGCTGGCGCCCGCGGGGCCCCACAGCCGCCGCATCATGTCCGCGGCGACTCTGTCGCTCCCGGCAACCGCACTGGCGGGCAAGACGAGGAAATAGGCCAGATTTACCGCCAAATAGATCCCTATGGCCGCCAGAGTTCCCCCGATGAGCGCCAGCGGCAGATTCCGCTGCGGTCGGGACACCTCGGATGCCGCCATGCTCAGGTTGTTCCAGCCGTCGTAGGCCCACAGGGCGGCTACCATGGCCGCGAAGAAGCCTGCCAGTCCCCCGGTTGCCTGCGCCGACGAGCGGAGGTTGGCAGCGCCCTGGTGCCATGCCCCAAGGCCCACCGCCACCAGCAGGAAGAGCAGGCCGATTTTGGCGGCCGTGGCGACTACCTGGACGCGCCCCCCGAGTTCGACTCCGAAGTAGTTCACCAGCGAGAGCCCCATGATGACGGCTGCGGCCAGTAGTTGTCCGGAACGGATTTCCAGCGGTCCTCCCCCCGGTCCTATCGGCATTCGAAGCACATAGAGCACTTGATCGAGTCCGGGGTAGAAGTCCGCCAGGTAGTAGAAGAATGCCGTGGCCATGCTCGCGATCGAGCCGCTCTTGGCCACCCACATTTGTGTCCAGCCGTACAGGAAGCCACAGGCCGGCCCATAGGCCCGGCTGAGGTAGACATACTCGCCGCCGGCTTCCGGCATGGCGGCGCCAAGCTCGGCGTAGCTGAGCGCGCCGAATAGCGAGAGCACCCCCCCCACGATCCAGACCGCGAACACCAGGCCGACCGTGCCGACGCTGGCAATCATCGTTTTGGGCACCAGGAAGATGCCGCTGCCGATGATCGTTCCCAAGACGATGGCGGCGGCGCTCACCGGTCCCAGCGCTCTTCGCAGCTCATTCGAGCCCATTCTTGCTTTCCCTCTGCACCTGCGAGGCCGCCAGGCCCGCCAGAAATGTCACCAGCGTGCCGATCAGAACATACCAGGTCCAGGCGACCGACGTACGGAACTTCACGGCAGCCATGGCCGCCAGGCCCAAGATCATCCCGGCTATGGCGGCATTCTCCTTTACCCGCCGCGTCAGGACACCAAGCAGAAACACTCCCAACAAAGACCCATAGATAACCGAGGCGATGGACAGCCCCGCCTCCAACACCGAGCCCCAGTGACGCGCCGCGTAGCCGATCGCCAGAAGGACCAGGCCCCAAACCACCGTGGCTGCGCGAGCGGTCTTGAGGAAATGCGATTCACGGCGTGGCGCACCGACGGGCGAAAGGAGGGGCTTGTACAAGTCCATTACCGTGGTCGATGCCAGCGAATTCAAGGCCGCACTCAGATTGGACATCGCCGCCGCCAGGATGGCGGCTACAACAAGACCCGCCACGCCGGGCGGCAGATAGCGCCACACGAAGGCCGGGTAGAGGCGGTCCGAGGGTTGTGGAGCCGGCAGCCCGGTCTGGACGTAGAAGGCGTACAAAGCCAGGCCGATCAACAGAAACAGGCTGAACTGAACGAAGATCACGACCCAGCTTCCCAGCAGAGCGGCACGGCCTTCCCGCTGGCTGCGTGCGGCGAGCAGCCGTTGCACCAGCAGTTGCTCGGTGCCGTGACTAGCCGTGGTGAGGAAGCAACCGCCGACGAGGCCCGCCCAGAACGAGTATGTCCGGGAGAAGAACTCCGACGTCAACTCAAAACGGAAGTCGAATACCTGTGATTTTCCGGTCGCGTCCGCCAATGTCCACACGGCGTCCCATCCACCGGAGACGTGCTGGAGAATCACACCGAAGCTCACCAAGGCGCCGGCGACGTAGAGAAACATCTGGACCACGTCCGTCCAGATCACGGCGGTCATGCCGCCTTCGAACGTGTAGAACAGGGTGAGACAGACGATGACGACGATGGAGGCAAGCTCGCCCGTTCCCAGCACGATCGAGACGACGATGGAGATCGCGAAGACCCGCACCCCTTCGGCGAGGGCGCGCAGGACCAGGAAGGTCGCAGCGGTCAGTCTCCGGGCGCGGCCGCCAAAACGGCGTCCGATCAACTCGTAGGCCGTGTAGAGCTCGCCGCGGAAATAGTGCGGAAGAAAGAGCGCCGCGATTACCAGCCTCGCCAGCAGATAGCCGAGCACCACCTGGAGGAAACCCAGGTTGCCGGCGAAGGAGAGCGCGGGAGTTCCAATGATGGTCAGAGTGCTGGTCTCGGCCGAAACGATGGAAAGCCCGATCGCCCACCAGGGAGCGCGCCGGCCGCCGAGGAAGTAGTCCTTCAACGTCCGCTGAGTGCGGCGGAAATGCGCGCCATACCAGGTGATTCCGGCCAGGTATACGGCGATGACGGCGAGATCAACGTAACGCACGAGAAACGGGGATTCTAGCACAGGCGCCCGGGGGCCCCACAGAGCCTGGAACATTTCTTCCCTGTATGGCGTCCAACGGGTTGCAGGGAGAGCAGCGATTGGGTATACTCCGCTCTTGCGGGTCGGGCAGCCTTGCCGTTATGGGAGGGGCCGGACGGAGTTGTGATTAGATCCGAGATCAGGAGGCCACTGTGCCGGTTCGAATCATCAGGACATCAATCGTTGTGGCAGTTGCCACGCTTTTTGCGGCCGTCGCCGTGTGGGGGCAGGCACCCCAGAAGAACTGGAAAGACCGCGCCGAGTACGACCTGGCCGACGGGATTCAGAAGGCCACGGACAATAACAAGAAACTCGAACTGCTGAACACGTGGAAGCAGAAGTACCCGACAAGCGATTTCAACCTGGATCGGCTCCAACTCTTCCTCGTCACCTACAGCGCGCTGAACCAGCCGGACAAGGTGCTGGAAACGGGAGCCGAGATTCTGGCGGCGGATCCCAAGAATCTCCAGGCGCTGTACTACATGACCATCAGCGCGATGAGGATCCCCAAGCCGACGCCCGACCAACTGGCGACGGTGCAGAAGGCCGGCCGGACGCTGACCTCCAGCATAGATGCGCTTCGGCCGGCGACCACTTCCGAAGCCGACTGGAACAAGGGAAAGCCGGATATCCTTGCCCCCGCATATATGACGCTGGGCTGGATCTCGATGCAGCAGAAGGCGTACGAGGAATCCGAGAAGGAATTCACGGAATGCCTGAAGGTGAATCCGAACAACGGACAGGTTTCCTATTGGCTGGGGACGGTCATTCTGGCGCAGCGCAATGCCGACAAGCAGGTGGCGGGGCTTTACCACATCGCGCGGGCCGCCTCATACAGCGGCCCCGGAGCATACGCCGAGCCTAACCGGAAGCAGGCCGCCGACTACCTGGCCAAGGCGTATACCACTTACCACGGCTCGACCGAAGGTCTCGATGAACTCCGCAAGATAGCGGCGGAACACGCGTTCCCGCCGCAGGACCTCAAGATTCTCAGCAAAGTCGAGATCGATGCGGAGAAGGAAGAGGCGGATCGCCGGGCCAACCCGATGCTGGCGCTTTGGAAGAGAGTTAAGACGGAGCTGACGGGCGAGAACGGCGCCACTTACTTCGAAGGCGGCGTGAAGGGCGCACTGCTCCCTGGAGGTGCCGATGGAATCAAGAGGTTCAAGGCCAAGCTGGTCGCGGCCAAGCCGCCGAAGAACCCCAAGGAGCTGGTGGTTTCGATCGGTGATACGGCGGAAGGCGAAGCCACCCTGATCATGGACGAGGCGCTCGTCGGCTCGGCTCCGGTTGGAACGGAACTCGAGTTCGAGGGCGTACCCGCATCTTACACCGCGAACCCATTCATGCTTACCTTCGAGGTCGCCCCCGATCAACTGTCAGGCTGGCCTGTGGCAGCGCCTCCAGCGAAGAAGGCACCCGGGGTCAAGAAGGCCGCACCGGTGAAGAAGTAGGGCGCCGAGAGCGCCCTACCTCACATCTTGTAGCGGCCCAGATCCTCGTCACCGAGGCCCTCGAGCCAGCGCCGCAGTTCATCGGTGTTGATCTTGTCGGAGACCGAACTGGCAGCCTTGGACGAGTGCAGAACTGAGTCCTCCACGTAAATGGGGCAGTCCACGCGGAGAGCGATCGCCAGGGCATCGCTCGGCCGGGAATCGATGCTTATCAGCTCCCCGTCCTTTTCCAGCCAGATGACGGCGTAGAAAGTGTCATCCTTGAGCTCACTTACCACGACTTTGCGTACGCCCGCCTCCAGTCCCATCAGCAGGGTGCGTATCAAATCGTGGGTCATGGGCCGCGGGGTGGCCACCTTCTCGATCTCAAGCGCGATCGCGTTGGCCTCGTAAGTTCCTACCCAGATCGGCAGGATGGAACTGCCGTTGATGTCCCGCAGGATCACGATGGGCATGTTGCTCACCGGATCCATCATCAGTCCGCGGATTTTCATCTCGACTTCCATGGCGCCAACCCCCGTCCCATTACAGCAAATCCGCCGCCTCGCCCGCCAACGAGTTGGGGCCCGCCCGCGTGACGCGCACCGGAAGGTACTGTCCCTGCCGCACCGAGCCGCCCGGCCGGCACACGAAGTTCAGCACCCGGTTCTGGCTCGTTCTCCCGATCCACTGGCCCGTCGCGGGGTTATAGCCCTCGACCATCACTTCCTGAATCGTATTCAGGCACTCCGCATTCTTTTTGATCTGGATCGAGCGCTGCCTCTCCTGAAGCAACTTCAGCCTGCAACCGGCCTCCTCGTCGGGGACGTGCCCATCCAGATTGAGCGCCGCCGTGTTTGGACGAGGGGAGTACTTGAAACTGAACATGGAGTCAAACTGAACTGCGTCCATGAGGGACAGCGTGTCTTCGAAGTCGGCCTCGGTTTCCCCGGGAAAGCCAACGATCATGTCCGTGGAGATAGCGATCTTCCGGCGGGCGTTTCTGAGCCACTCGATCCGCCGGAGATACTCACCGCGGGAGTAGAGCCGCTGCATCCGTTCCAGCACGCGATCCGACCCGGATTGCACGGGCAGATGGACGTGGTCGCAGAGCACGGGATTCGCGTCGATGGCGTCGACAATCGCCCGGCTGAAGTCCCTCGGGTGGGACGTGGCGAAGCGGACTCTTCTCAAACCCCGAACGCCGGCGATGGCTTCGAGCAGCGCCGCGAAATCCCATCGCTCCGGCGAAGGGTCCCGGTAGCTGTTCACGTTTTGGCCCAGCAGTTGGATCTCCGTGCAGCCCGAATCGGCGAGCTGGCGCGCCTCTTCCAAAATGCTCCGGCTGGATCTGCTTCTCTCCTGCCCCCGGGTGAAAGGCACGACGCAGTAGGCGCATGACTTGTCGCACCCCTCGATGATGGTAATGTAGGCCCGGTGCGGGCTGTCCCGCCTAGTGTAGGGCGTCTCGAACGTCTGGTCGGTGGCCAGGTCCAGGCCCGCGACCCTGCGGTCGCCTCGCTCGAGCGCCGCGATGAGTTCGGGCAACCGGCTGTAGCTGGCGGAACCGCAGAGCAGGCTGACGTGAGGGGCCCTCTCGAAAATCCGCATCCCCTCCTGCTGGGCGACGCACCCCAAGACGCCGATCTTCCGCTCCCCCGCTCTCCGTTTGAACTGCTGCAGGCGGCTGTAAACCTTCTGCTCGGCCTTGCCCCGGACGCTGCAAGTGTTGTAGAGCAACAGGTCTGCCTCGTCCGGCGTTTCAGCGCTGGCATAGCCCAGGGCAAGAAGCATGCCGGCCACCTTCTCGGAGTCGTGCACGTTCATCTGGCAGCCGAACGTCTCGATGTAGAACTTCTTCATGCGGCCAGCGGCTCTCAGCCGTGTCCGAGACGCATGACCCAGCCGATGGCGAACAAACACGCGACGAACCAGATGAAGCACTTCACTCCGTATCGCAGGCGCTCGCGATCTGTCGACTTGGTCACGACACCCATCACAATCGAGCAAAGGAACGCGAACAGAAGGGCGGCTTCAAAGTGAGACAGGGTTACCTTCGGCATCAGCTCTTCTTCCCGGCGGCAATTTCGTAGGCGTCCACCATGGCCAGAACGTTAAGCAAGCCCGCCGTCACCAGGAACTTGGTCCCGTAATCGTGCATATGGCCGGCCAGGTCCGGCTGCGCGTATCCCAACCACACGCTCAGCAGATAGAAGACGCCGGAGGCGAGATCGCCCAGGAACCCGCCGCAGTATATGATGGTCGTCAGCAGATCCCCGGTCTTGGGAGAGAACATCACCCCGCGCATCATGATTCCGAAAAGGAAGGTCGCGGCAACGGCGAACAGAATCAGCCCGCCCCTGACGCGGCGCTTCAAGAGGATATGGCCTCCGCCCGGCAGCAGCCAGCCCAAGGCCACCGCCGGCAGCCACACCTTCAGTGGAGCCATCGGCTCCTTCTTCTTGTCCTTGGAACCCATCTACTTCGAGTCTACCATTAGGTTGTGCAGCGGGGTCTGTCCGGCATGTCCAGGCTCGAGGCGGGATGCCCCCTCTGTTATGCTGGTTCGGGCCCTGAACCATGCCGTTGATTTGGCGCAAAGCCGGGGACATCGTCCGTCGCACACTGGAACTGAGCAGGACTACGGCAGGAGGCGTGCTCTTCGCGGCCGCGATGGTTCTTGTGGCGATCGGGGCGGTTCTCACGGGAAACAACCTGTTGTTTCTGTTGGTTGCGGCCATGGTATCGACGCTGATGGTCTCCAACCTGATTAGCCGGCTCTCCCTGGCGGGGTTGGAGTTGGACTTCCGTATGCCCGAACATGTTTCCGCGCGGCGGAAGTTCCCCGCCCGTATCCTGGTGCGCAATTCGAAGCGCTGGATGCCTTCCTTTTCGATACGCTTGGCGGGCATCGGCGACAGTGTCTTCTCCTCGCTCTACTTTCCGGTCTTGCCGGGAGGCAAGGAACTCAGCCAGACGGTCGAGGTGGAGTTCCGGCGGCGGGGCGTCCATCGCGAGGACGGTTTTCAGTTCTCGACGGCTTTCCCGTTCGGTTTCCTGGAGCGCCGCGCCCAGGTGTCGCTGCGCCGAGAGATCCTCGTATACCCTTGCATGAACCCCCGGCCGGACCTCGACGATCTGGTGTCGGTGATGAGCGGTGAAGCCGCCGCGCACTATCGAGGACGAGGTCACGACTTCTACCGCATCCGGCCCTACGAGCTGTTCGAAAGTTCGCGCCACGTGGACTGGAAGGCGACGGCCCGCACCGGCGCCCTGCAAGTGAGGGAGTTCGCCCGGGAGCAGGAACCTCTCGTCGAAATCCTGTTCGACATCGATGCGCCCGCCGGCCGGCAGGCCTGGTTCGAGCACGCCGTTGATTGCTGCGCCTACCTGGTCTGGCACCTTACCCTGCGCGAGGCGCGCGTGCGCTTCCTCACCCAGGAGATGGCGACAACCGTGCCCGCAACGGGGGACGTTTACACGGTCCTGAAGTACCTCGCCCTGGTCTCCCCGGGTTCCCAGCATCCGCCGCCCGGTCCCTCCGAAGAACACAGCTTTCATGTTGTCATCACCGCCGATCCGCGCCGGTACGCGGAGACCGCCTGGAGCCTGGCGCACTTTGTCAGCCCAGAGCCAAGTCATGATATTGTGTCACGTGAATGGAGAAGGACCTCATGAAACGATGTGTCTTGTTGATGAGCGCGGTTTTCTGTGTCTTTGTACTCTCAATCTGGAGCAGTGCCTCCTCCGCGGCCAGCCGCGTCTCCAGACCCGGCCAATACTCCGGCTATGGAGAGGCGATCTACGCTGAGGGATATGACATTTCCTCCCTCTACGTCCCGGTGCGCGACGGCACCAAGCTCGCAGTGGACTTGTACCGTCCCAAGGAGAAAACCACCGGAAAGGTGGTCACCACCCCGCTTCCTGTCCTTTGGATGCACACCCCTTACAATCGCAGGTACAACAACAACAATCGTTCGACGTTGGCCGTGGAGTATTATCCGGGGACGGCGGGAAGGCTGGTGAAGTACGGGTATGTGGTCGCGACCGTCGATTTTAGGGGTCTATACGCTTCCTACGGCCATAACGAAGGATATAACCGCGGCGAATGGATCACGGCCGCAAGCCGGGATGCGTACGACATCACGGAGTGGCTTGCGCGGCAGCCGTGGAGCAACGGCAATATCGGCATGTGGGGCTGTTCGGCCACCGGGGGCAGTCAGATGCAAGCGGCGACCACAGCGCCCCCGCACTTGAAAGCGCTCTTCCCGATGAGCTGCGAGTTCGACGTCTATGCATTTCGCGCGCCCGGCGGCATGACGTCGCCACAAGGTGCCCGCGCCGGGGCCCGCGCCTCCGGGCAGTCGCCCCAGCAGCTTCGCGACGCCGCGGCGGTCGCGGTGGACGCCGATACGGACGGGTCGCAGTTGAAGGCAGCCATCGCGGAACACGCAGGTAACGTGGAAAGCGAAGGCTACGTGCCATACCGCGACAGCCTCAGCACCACAATCACGGATCCCAAGACCCGGGCATGGTGGATCAGCAGCAGTCCTCACACGTACCTACAGCAGATCAACGCCGCCAGAATCCCGATGTATATGGCCGCCAACTGGGACGAAGGGCCCACCAAGCACGGCAACTTCTTCACCTTCAACAACGTGACCAGTCCGAGAAAGCTCATCATCGGACCCGGCCGCCACTGCGACTGGCTATACGTCGAGAAGGAGACCGGCTTCGACATCACTGTCGAGGAACGGCGCTTCTTCGATCACTGGCTGAAGGGCGTTGACAATGGCGTGATGGACGAACCCCCCGTGTATTACTACACCTACAACGCTCCGGCGGGCTCCGAGTGGCGTTCTGCAAAACAGTGGCCCCTGCCCAATGAAAAGCGGACCCGCTACTACCTGGCAGCGGGCGCGCTGAGCACCACGGAGCCGGCTGGAACAGCCGAAAAGGACGAAACCACCGTCACATACGACGCATCTCCAAACGCCCCGGCCAAGGGGCTCGTGTATGAAACCGCCCCCCTCGGCGCGGACGTTCAGGTCACCGGCCATCCGGTCATGAACCTGTGGGTATCTTCGACTGCGACCGATGGCGACTTCATTGTCAACGTCCAGGATGTCGCGCCGGACGGCAAGGCGACCTCATACAACATCACCGGCCAGCTTCGAGCGTCCTTGCGAAAGCTGTACGATCCGCCCTACAACAATCTGGGGTTGCCCTGGCACCGCTCCCGCAAGGAGGACGTCAGCCCCCTGGTGCCCGGCCAGCCGGCCGAGCTTGTGTTCCCCATTCTGCCCGGATCGATCGTCTTCAAGGCCGGACATCGCATAAGGCTGGTGATCAGCTTCGCGGACCGGACGACGCCCAGGCTCGATCCCGCGCCGAAGGTCACCATTTATCGCGACTCCGCGCACAAGTCGTTCCTGACGTTGCCTGTCATCGCGACGAGATGACCTGCGCACGCCGGACGGCGTGAGGAGTGCGGGCTAGTTCACCGCAACCGTCAGGCCGGGCTGGCTTGAGAAGCCGCCAGCCGAGATGACGACCTCATAGACTCCTGGCGGCAAAGCCGCCGGAATCTGTATGTTGATCTGAAACAGGCCGGCGATGCTCTGAGGCGCGCTGCCCGCCCAGACCACGGCTGCGTTCCTGCCGCCCACAGTGGCCGTCCAAGGCCAGAGGATGGGCCGGGGGTACGGGCCGTAGAGCGGCACGATCTGGCCGTCCAGGCCAACGTCGGTCTTCCCTTCCCCGGTCGCGAAGACCATGATGTATCCGCCGGCGGGGGCGGGACTGGACGCGCTGTTTACGGAGTAGTCCGGCGAGTTCAGGATGGCGCCCGGCCCGGTGCCGGACTGGTTCATGCTGAAGACGCCTGGCGCGGCCGCTACCACCGGCACCGTGACTGTATTTCCCTTCTGTCCCTTGTATTCGACTTGCACCCGCGTGGAGGACTTCCCGGCCACCCCATAGGGGACCACACAGCTCAGCACACTGGAAGACCCGCCCAGTACATAGATCATTGGCGCGGCCGTTCCGTCGAAGAAGATCTTGGTGTCTCCGAGCGAAGTTGTTAGACGGTCGTTCACCACCTGCAGCGGCACCAGCGACGATGAACCGAAGCCACTGCCAAAGACGGCGAGGATCTCTCCGGCGGCGACCTTGCCACATTCATAGCTGGCGGCGTTGCAGAAACCTCCGACGCTGATCTGCGGGCTCAGAACCACCTTCAGCAAGTAAATGTCTACTCCGCCAGCCGGGGTAGGTTGCAGCGCCTGCTGCACGTAGGGCATATTGGCTGAGTCGGTCCGCAGCAGCAGATAGAAGTTCCCCGCAGAGTCGGACGTGAGGTCCATAGCGGAGTCTTCCCCGCGGCCGCCCAGGTAAGTGAAGTAAAGGGCCGCCGTTCCGGCCGGATTCAACTGGAACAAGAAGGCGTCCTCGCTGCCGCCACCGTGCTCGGGTTGGAGCGTGTCGGAGCGTGTGCCCAGCCCGGCCGGCGTGAGGACCCTGGTGCCGGTATAGCCGGCGATCCAGGCGCTGCCGTCCGCGTCCACGGCAAGGCCCGAAGCTCCCTCGGCAGCGGACCATCCCACGTAAGTCGAATACAGCTTCCTGGTGAGTTTGGAGTCGAGTTTGGCGATCCATGCGTCCTCCGACAGCCCTCCGTTCTGTGTCTGGTAGGCGCCGGCGGTAACCGGGAAGTCGGTGGAATGCGTCGTGCCGGCCACGTAAACGTTGCCTGAGGAATCGGCTTGGATGGCCGTGGCGAAGTCATATCCCGAGCCACCCAGATAGGTCAAGGCAAGAATGAAGTCCGCCCTCGAGGCGAGCGGATTGATCTTGGCGATCCATGCATCACCGGATGGAGAGCGGCACCGGTTGCAGCTTGACTGGATCGCGCCAGGCGTGGTGGACAAGTTCGTTGAGTAGGTTTCGCCGGCCACGTACAACATGCCGGAACTGTCCATAGTGATGGCCGCGGGGTCGTCCGCATCATTCCCTCCGATCAGAGCGGAGAAAAGCAGGTTGCCGGTCGGGTCGAATCCGGCCACAAAGGCCTCACCCCAGCCATGAGAGCTAGTGAGATCGCCAACCGTAATCGGGAAGTCCTTCGACCACCACGTGTGCCCCGCCACGTATGCGTTTCCTTTGACGTCGGCGACGATGGCGTCGCCGTACTCCCAAGAGCTACCTCCAAAGAAGGTTGAATAGACGATGGAGCCTGCCGGGTCGAGCTTGGTCACAAAGACCGTGTCGTCGTCGCCGTTGTAGCTGGCCTGATATGCGTTCTTAACCGGGTAATCAACGGAGTGGGTATAACCGGTGATGTAGGCATTGCCGGATGGGTCGACGGAGATTGCGCGTGCCTTGTCGTCCTTGTCCCCTCCCAGGATCACCGAATACAGAATTGTCTTGCCGGTGGGGTCCATTTTGGTGACGAACGTATCTGCGCCGCCATGAGGCGCGTTGGTGGGGCCCCTCGGATCGGCAGGATAATCCGCGGAAGCGGTGTTGCCGGCGAAATACACATTGCCGACGGCGTCCGCCCCCAAGCCGGCTGGAGAGTCATTGCCGCTGCCCCCGAAATACGTGGCATAGATGATTGTCGGGTCGATCACCAGCCGCTCGTCCCGGTCGTAGTCCTCGACCGCGAACCGAACGCGGGAGCCGTCGATGACGTAGCCGCCCGTGACCTTCCGCCGAACGCCGCCACTCTCCTGATAAATCAACGGCTTTTTCTGCCAGAGGATGCCGAACGGCGTATCGATCCGCAAATCGCCGCTCGATTCCAGGGCCAGTTTCTTGGCGCCGTCGAAGCGGAGGCGCACCGCACCGACATCCGCGCCCGGAGCAACCACCAGATCATACTCAAGTTGGCCGCCGTTCCCATAGAACACCATGTCGACGCCGGGATAGGCGTCGCGGTATCGGACCAAGGCGAAATTCGGGATGTTCGTCAGCCAGCGTTTCGGATTGCTCCCGCGATAGTAGAAGCTGAGCCCCTGAAGACGTTTCATCCCCTCCATGCGAACCCGCGGATCGCCTCCTTCCAGACGCATCCGCAAGAGATGGGAAGTATCCTTGCTGAGAAACTCCACTCGTGACGGCAAGAAGCGCAGCGTAAGCCGCCCGTTCCGGCCGATGAACCTCGCATCCCCGGCCGCCTGGCCCTGGTTGGGCTCAAACACCAGCGGCAGCAGCACGGGCGTGGCCGAGAATCTCGGCTCGACCGCAGAGAGAGTGGCTGCGACGAATACAATCGGGAGGAATCTACAGACGGATCGTAACATGGGCCTGCTCCTGATACTCGAACCAGCGGGCAACCGGATCCCGTGTCACGTCGAGTTTACACCCGGGCCTATCCGTCTGGATGCCCCGCTAGCGCTACGGAACAACTTTGAAATAGCGTTCGGCGAACTTCAGGAACACCGGCCAGTTCGGCCCAGAGGTATGCCCGCCGCTATGCTGGCGGAAGGCCACGTCGCCGTCCATCAGCCCGGTGTCGATCGGCGGAAATTCAGTGGTTCCAAGGTCCTTCTTGCCGAGGAGCTTGTACACCGGCCCCGCGCCGACGCCGGCCAGAAACGTGCCCTTGGCGTCGACCCACGCGTCCGAGTTGCCGATGTCGACCGCGGGGCTGATCGAATTGCCGGCGCTGAGGAAGACCGGACGAGGCGCGCACAGAGCCACCAGTTCGTGCGAGTCCACCGGCAGATCGTTCCAGGTCAGCGGGCCCGCGTACTTGAGGTAGTTGCCCGCCATCCAGTGGTACTCGTTCGCCGCAGCTACGTTTTCCACAAGTTCGCCCCAGTTGCGGCGATGGAGTTTGGCACCGCCCTGGCCGGAGGAACCGATGAAGCCCATCGCGATGCGCGGCTCGTAAGCCATGGCGACAATCGCCGCCTTTCCGTAACGCGACACGCCTTCAATCGCGACCTGCTTGGCATCCACGGACTTGTCGGTTTCCAGGTAATCCATTGCCCGGCTGGCGCCCCAGGCCCAGGCGCGCAGCGTGCCCCAGTCGTCTGGTTTGCGGGGCTGGCCCTTGTTGACCAGCCCGATGATGCCTTGTGTCAGCCCCGCGCCGTTGTCGGCCTGAATACTGGCCGGCGACAGTAATGCATACCCCCAGCCCTTGGCAAGCACTTGTTGCTGCCAGGTCGGGCCGGTTGGACCTCTGCCGGCGGGAGGCTTGGGCATGGCGGGAGCGCCTCTTCCCCCCAGGAATCCCATGCCGCCGAATTCCATGATCACAGGCACGCGACCCGTCGCGCTGGCCGGCGTGGTCAGGACAAGCTGGATGTCCACGGTGATCTGGGGATAGGAGGAATTGTCCACGTGTCCTACGACCTGCTTGGTGATGACCGGCACGTCGCCGTTCATTTCCTTGGAGATGTTGACCACCTCCCACCTCACCTTCGGGGTGACCTTAGGCACCCGCCCGTAGACTTCCCGATCGAAATCTTCCACGATCTCGGGGCGGCGCAACTTCCACCACATCTCGGCGTTCGTCACCTTCTTCCCGTTCTTCAGAGTCAGAGGATCGGGCAGGTTGGGGTACGGATTGGCCTTGGACTCGTCGTAGTTGGCCGCACCCGGCTGCCCCTCGGGCGTGCGCGCGTTCACGGGGTCCCGGAGCGACTTGATTCCGAGCAGATCCAGCATCCTCTGCCGGTCCTCCTGAGACGCCTTCTGTATCGCCAGTTGCGCAGGAGAAGGCTGCGGCGGCCCGCCGGCGCGTGGTTGGGCGGCTTGAAAGGCCAAGCCCTCCCTGGAAGCGGCAAGCAGGAAAACCACGAGCAACGCCACTGACACACGAAGCCACGACTCGGTGTGCATCTGATCCTCCTGGGCTTTAGTTCGAGCCCACGCCTATATTAGACCTCGTGGGTTAAGCTCTGCAAGGGCCGGCGGGAGGTCGCTCCGGGCCGCTCACCAGCGTAGCCGATGGGCAGGATGGCCACGGGCAACAGCCCGCGGGGCGAGCCAATCGCTTTCCAGACCGCTTCGTCGTTGAACGCGCCGACCCAGACGGTTGCGAGCCCGAGGTCGGCGGCAGCCAGCATGGCGAAGGCGCAGGCGATGGTCGCGTCCTGGACCGAATACAGACTCCGCCCACGGTCCCGGTACCTTTCTTCGGAGAGCGCGGGGTGAGCGCAGAAAACCAGGGCCACAGGCGCCTGCGCGACAAACTCCTGCCCCAGCGCCGCGCCGGCCAGCTCTTTCCGCCGCCGGGCGTCCCTCACTACGAAAATCTCGTAGGCCTGGAGGTTGCCGGCCGACGGCGCGGCGTTGGCCGCTTGGAGTATCTCCTGGAGTTTGCTCTCTTCCACCGCCTGCCTGGTGAACACGCGGACCGAGCGCCGCTGCTGGATCAGTTCATGAAACTCCATGCTTTACTCTCCCCACGACTTGTGCGATGAGTCTCTGCATCCGGCTGTGGTGGGAACCTTCCCAGTACAGATTCCCGCAGTCGCGACATCGCGTGAGCTGTCCGGCCCGATGAAGGAGGCGGTTGCACTTCATGCAGCGGGTGAATGGCTTGATCGAGCCCGAAAGGTCGAAGCGGCTCACCACTTCCGCCAACTGGAGACGCGCGCTCGTCTCGCGCACGAAGTGCCCGTGAGTCACCGCACGGCGTTTCAGCAGGTCCCGGTCCCGCGTCAGAAGGATCCTCCGGCCGCTCGCCGAGATCGCCGCCAGTTCGTCGTCCTGAAAATCGTTTCGATAAAGAGTGTCGAATCCGAGCATCCGAAGATAGGCCGCCAGTCTCCCCAGGTGTGCGTCGGCCACAAACCGCGTCACTCGCAACGGACGCGGCCTGACGCGCGAGACCGGCGCGACATCGAACG
Source organism: Bryobacteraceae bacterium (assembly GCA_041946685.1). Classification (GTDB taxonomy): domain Bacteria; phylum Acidobacteriota; class Terriglobia; order Bryobacterales; family Bryobacteraceae; genus JBHGAV01. Next base: position 45,415 of record JBHGAV010000005.1, read on the forward strand.
ATTCGAACATGGGATAGACGCTGATGCGGTCTCCGTCAGCCGGCTTCTCCGCGAACCTCGCAGAGAGGCCGTTGATGAGCACCAGATCGACCTGCGTATGCGGGACGCCCAGAGCCTCGATCAGGTGCTTAACCGACTGCTTCCCATCGAACGAGAAAGGGAACGCAGTCATGCGCTTCTCCGGCGGCAGGAAGTCGTTCAGCTCGGCGTAGAAGCGGAAGATAACCTGTTTCACGGCAGCACGTCGAACCTCATGAACGGAGAATGCCCGCCAGAGCAGTACTCGCGCCTTGTCACACCACCTTGCAGCTCACGGTCATGCCGTCGCCCTTCTCCATCGAGGCTCGGATAAGGACGGTGTCGTACTTGGAGCTGGTCTGAATGTACCTCAGGAAATCGGGCATCTCGGCCGCGTATCGGATCACATTGTCGGCCACGACCACGGCGCCTGCCTTCAGCTTGGGTTCGATCGCTTTGAGGTACTTGAGATAGTCGCGTTTTATGGCATCAATGAAGACAAAATCGAAGCGGCCCTTCATCGCCGGCAGGACTTCCAGCGCGTCGCCTTCAATCACCGACACCGTTTTCGAGAGCCGGGCTTTCCGGACGTTGCGTTCGGCCTCAGCGGCCCTCTCCGGATCCGATTCGATCGAAAAGAGGCGTCCGCCCGTCCGCTCGAAGCCCAGGCCCATGTTGATCGCGCCATATCCGCTGAAGACACCGATCTCGACGCCGCGTCTGGCCCGAGAGGTCTCGATCAGGATGCGCAGCATCGCCGCGTCCCCCGGCGTTGTGCTCATGCTGTTGTGGCGGATACTCGCCAGCAGTGCCTTGCGATTGATCATAGGCGCCCGAACTTCTTGACCGCCTCGGCCAGCGACTTGGTCTTCTCTATGAACGGGAATGTGGCGTGCTCCGTGTAGTCGAGTTCCTGGCTCTTGGTCAGAATCTCGGACGCCTTCTCCTTGGGGATGACCACGACGCCGTCCTCGTCGGCTGAGATCAAGTCGCCCGGGTTGACCTTCACGCCGGCGCACATGACCGAAACATTCATGGTGGCCCTGTAGTGATTCACGGTTGTCCCCGGCGAGACGCCCCGGCTGTAGATCGGGAACTGGATCCGCTGCAACTGCGGCAGGTCGCGAATGGAAGCGTCCACGATCGCCCCGGCAACACCACGATACTTGAGCGTGGTTCCCATCAGGCCGCCGAGCGCGCCGTAGTTGAGGCCGTCTTCAACCACGATCACGTAGACGGAACCGGCGGGCGCCGTGTCGATGGCGTCAATCGACGCCTGAGTGCCGGCGCTTCCTTCTTTGTGTTTTTCCTTCTTCAGATAGACGGTAACGGCCGGTCCGACGAACTTCGTCTTGAAGAGCGGCCGCATATCGTGCCACATGTAGTTCTGGGTGCCGTAAAGCTGCTCGATTGCGTCGGCCACCGAGGCCACCTCCACCAGCTTGAAACCGTCAACAACCGAACCCCCGCTCTGCTGCCCGCTCAGCCAGCCCGCGACGCCAAGCAGGGCCAGCACACAGGCCATCCCGATGCTGAGTTTTGTTTTCATTGCTCGATTATATCGGGTCTCTGCTACGATGAAGGATTCCCCGTATGTGCGACACGGCCCCGGGCATCCTCTCTCGAATTGTCCGCCACAAGCGCGAGGAACTGGCTCGCTCCGGCGCCACCCGCGACCAGTGGGAGCGGAAAGCGGCCGAAAACCCGGCGCCGCGGCGGGACTTCTCCGCCGCTCTGCGGGCCCGTCCGCCGGCCATCATCGCCGAGATCAAGAAGGCGTCTCCGAGCAAGGGCCTCCTGGCCTCCGAGTTCAACCCATCCGCGATCGCGCGCGACTATGAGCGCGGCGGCGCCGCCGCACTCTCCGTTCTCACCGACCAGGAATTCTTCCAGGGGAGCCTCACGGACCTCTCGGCGGCGCGGGAGGCGACCCGACTCCCCGTCCTGCGGAAAGACTTCATCATCGATGAGCTACAGGTCGCCGAGGCGGCGGCTCACAATGCCGACGCGATTCTCCTGATCGCGGCCATTCTGCCGCTCAAGACGCTCCGGCAGCTCCGCGAGTACGCGGCCGGTTTCGGCATGGCGGCTCTGGTGGAAGTCCACGACGAACGGGAGCTGGAGCTGGCGCTTGTCTCGGGCGCGCGCATCGTGGGAGTCAACAATCGGAATCTGCACACCTTCGAGGTCACTCTGGAGACGTCGCTCCGGCTGGCGGAGCAGATGCCCAAGGAGGTCCTCAAGGTAAGCGAGAGCGGAATCGCCTCCGCCGGGGACGTCCGCCGGTTGCGCGCGGCCGGCTTCGACGCATTTCTGGTGGGGGAACACCTGGTGCGGTCGGCGGACCGCTGCGAGGCTTTGCGGGCGCTGATGGCATGATGGTGAAGATTTGCGGCATCACCAACCCGGAGGACGCGCTGGCGGCGGTGGCGGGCGGAGCGTCCGCCGTCGGCTTCAACTTCTACCCGGCCAGCCCGCGCTACATTGAGCCGGAGCTGGCGGCACGCATCTCGGAAGCGCTCCCGCCGGCAGTCTTGAGAGTCGGAGTGTTTGTCAATGCGCCAAGAGAGGTGATTTTCCGGATTCAGGAGATCGCCGGAATCCACGTGGCCCAATTGCATGGCGACGAGGCGCCGGACACCGTGCCCAAGGGAATTCGTGTCTGGAAGGCGCTCAGGGTGAACGGCGGCTTCGGTTCAGCGTCGATGGAACCCTACAAGGTGGAGGCGTTCCTGTTGGACGCGCCGTCAGACGTGTACGGTGGTTCCGGCCGGATCTTCGACTGGTCGAAAGCCTGCGGCGCCCGCCACAGGATCGTCCTGGCCGGCGGCCTGGATGAAAGCAACGTCGGTGAGGCGATACGGTTGGTGAGACCGTGGGGAGTGGACGCATGCTCGCGGCTGGAGAGCGCCCCCGGGCGCAAAGACCACACCCGGCTGGCCAGTTTTCTCAAAGCGGCGCTGGCGGAGGAGGCAAGATGAACTGGGAGGCGCAGGCAAGCGGTCATTTCGGCCCGTATGGAGGCCGCTTTGTGCCGGAGGTGCTGATGGCGCCGCTCGAAGAAGTGGAGCGGGCTTACCATGAAGCGCGCGGCGATCCTGCCTTCCAGGCCGAACTCGACGACCTCCTGCGGAACTACGCGGGACGACCCACGCCCCTCTACTTCGCCCGCCGCCTGAGCAAGGAACTGGGCGGTGCGCGTCTCTATATCAAGCGCGAAGACCTGCTTCACACCGGCGCACACAAGATCAACAACTGCCTGGGGCAGATCCTGCTCGCCCGGCGCATGGGGAAGCGGCGGATTATCGCCGAGACCGGAGCCGGACAGCACGGCGTGGCCACGGCAACGGTGGCGGCGCTGTTCGGCCTGGAGTGCGCCATCTACATGGGCCGGGACGACATGGAACGCCAGAGCCTGAATGTCTTCCGGATGCGCCTGTTGGGAGCCAAGGTGCACGCGGTCGCGTCGGGCAGCCGGACTCTGAAGGACGCCATCAGCGAAGCCATGCGCGACTGGGTTACCAACGTCGATACGACCTACTACCTGTTCGGCTCGGCGCTCGGCGCCCACCCTTACCCAACCATCGTCCGCGACTTTCAGAGCGTGATCGGCTATGAAACGGCGCGGCAGATTCGGGAGGCCGAAGGCCGGATGCCCGATGCGGTCTTCGCCTGCGTGGGCGGCGGCAGCAACGCCATCGGGATCTTCTCGGCGTTCATCCCCTCGAAGGAAGTGAAGCTGGTCGGCGTCGAGGCGGGCGGGCGCGGCAAGCAGTTGGGCCAGCATGCGGCAAGATTCGAGGGAGGCAGTCCGGGCGTTCTCCAGGGCGCATACAGTTACCTGCTGCAGAACCAGGACGGGCAGGTGGCGCTGACCCACTCGATTTCCGCCGGGCTCGACTACGCTTTGGTCGGCCCGGAACATGCCTGGCTGCACGACCAGGGCCGGGCCGAGTACGTGTCCATTGGAGATCAAGAGGCGCTCGATGCCGCCGTGACGCTGTCACGCTTCGAGGGCCTCATCCCGGCTTTGGAGTCGGCGCACGGGGTGGCCGAGGCCATCCGGCGAGCGCCCGCCGCCACGGACCAGGTATTCGTCGTGAATCTATCCGGCCGCGGTGACAAGGACATGGACATATTCCGCAGGAGTTTGAAGGGCCTCGATGCCGAATGAAATGACACGCATCTCGAGCTGCTTCGCACGCCTTCGCGCGGAAGGCAGGAAGGGCCTGGTCGCCTACATCACCGCCGGGGATCCGTCGCCCGAGGACACGGTGGAACTGGTTCTGGCGCTGGAGAGGGGCGGCGCGGACATCATCGAGCTGGGAGTTCCCTTCTCCGATCCGGTGGCCGACGGGCCGGTGATTCAGGCCGCCTCCGAACGCGCCCTGAACAGCGGGACCACGCTGCGGAAGGTGCTGGAGATGGCCTCGCGGATCCGCGAGCAGTCCGAGGTCCCCCTGCTGCTGTTCAGTTACTTGAATCCGCTGTTGCGCTACGGCCTGGAGGCGCTGGCGCGGGACGCGGCCGGCTGCGGCATCGACGGCTGCCTGATGACGGACCTCAGCGTGGAGGAAGCCGGGGAGGCGGTGCGCGTAATGCGGGCGCACAACCTGGACACCGTGTTTCTGGCCGCCCCGACCAGCACCAGGCGGCGGATGGAACTTGTGGCGAAGTACTCGACCGGATTCGTATACTTGGTCTCACGTACGGGCGTGACGGGCGTGCAGGATTCGCTGTCCGGCGCGGCGGGGCCGCTGGTGGCCTCCATGCGGGAAGTGACAGGGCTGCCGCTCGCCGTGGGCTTCGGCATCTCGACGCCGGAACACGTCCGCCGGGTGGGCGAGGTGGCCGACGCCGCGGTGGTGGGCAGCGCTTTCGTCCGCCTGATCGGGCGTAACGCGGGCGTGGCATCGCTCCCGCTCCAGATCGAGACGATGGCGCGCGAACTGAAACACGGCTTTGAGATGAAGAACGCATGACCGGGGAAGACGCTCTCCAGCTTCTCGAAGATTGCCGGCGGCGGATCGACGAGCTCGATCTGCGCATCTTGGAGCTGTTAAACGAGCGCACCCGTGTTGTGGAAGTCATCGGGCGGGTGAAGCGGCAGCTCAGCCTCCCCATATACGAACCCAAAAGGGAGGATCAGGTCTACGCGAACGTGACGAGCCACAACCACGGGCCGTTGCCACCGGAGGCGGTGAAGCGGGTGTTTGAGCGTATCATCGACGAGATGCGGACCGTCCAGAAGATCCGGATGCAGGAGAAGGAAAGTAAGTAGGACGAGAGGTCGTTTTTATGTTGGTTGTGATGCAGGAGGGCGCCAGCGAGGCGCAGATCCAGCGGGTCATCGATCGGATGGTGGCGCTGGGATTCACCGTTCACCGTTCGACGGGGGTGATCCACACGGTGCTGGGGGGTGTCGGCCCGGAAAAGGACCTTGATCCCGTCGAACTGGAGATACTGGACGGCGTCAAGGAGGCCCGCCGCATCGCGTCCGACTACAAGCTGGTAGGGCGGCATTTCAGACCCGGCGGCACGGTCGTCAAGCTCGGCGGCGTCGAGATCGGGGGCAAAGCCGTGGTGGTGATGGCCGGCCCTTGCAGCGTCGAGAGCCGCGACCAGATCCAGAGATCGGCGGAAGCCGTGGCGCGGGCCGGCGTCAAGATCATTCGCGGCGGCGCGTTCAAGCCCCGGACTTCGCCATACAGCTTCCAGGGCCTCGGCGAGGAAGCGCTTCGGCTGTTGCGCGAGGCGGCGGATCGGAACGGGCTGCTAGTGGTCAGCGAAGTGATGGACCAGACGCAGATCGGCCTGGTGGCAACTTATGCGGACATGCTCCAGGTGGGCGCGCGCAACATGCAAAACTACACGCTTCTTCGGGAGCTGGGCAAGCTGCGAAAGCCCGTTTTGCTCAAGCGCGGGATCTCCGCCACCATCGAGGAAATGCTGCTTTCGGCCGAGTACATCCTCTCTGGCGAAAACTACGACGTGGTCCTGTGCGAGCGCGGAATACGGACCTTCGAGAGCGCCACACGGAACACGATGGACATCTCGGCAATCCCGGTGGTCAAGAAGATCTCCCACCTGCCCATCGTCGCCGACCCCTCCCACGGAACCGGCCGCCGGGACCACGTCCCCGCCCTGGCACGCGCCGCCGTGGCCGCGGGAGCGGACGGACTGCTTATCGAGGTGCACCCCGATCCCGATCATGCCTTGAGCGACGGCGCCCAGTCGCTCAACCCCGAGCAGCTCCAGGAGCTGATGGGGCAGTTGCGCGCCATTGCCCCGGTGGTCGGCCGCGCCCTCTGAGACCGATGAGGACAGTCGCAATAGTCGGAGTCGGATTGATCGGTGGGTCGTTCGCCCTGGCCCTGCGCAAAGCCGGCTTCAAGGGACGGATCATCGGAGTCAGCTCTCCGAGGACCATCGAGGCGGCGCTGGCCGCCGAGGTCGTCGATGAAGGCTTGCCGCTCGACCAGGCGGTGCCCCGAGCCGACCTGGTATACCTGTCGCAGCCGATCAGCGGAATTCTCAAGACTCTCGGGGAGCTTGATCCTCTGCTGCGCGAAGGTGCGCTGGTAACGGATGCCGGAAGCACCAAGGGGGACATTGCCGCCGCAGCGGCTCGATCCGTCACTCGCGCTCAGTTTCTGGGAGGACATCCCATGGCCGGGAAGGAAACGCGCGGCGTCCAGGAATCGGACCCGAACCTGTTCGCCGGCCGGACCTACGTGCTGACGCCGCAGGGGCCGGAGGACATGGAAACGCCCGCCGCCCAGGAGTTTCTAGACTGGATCAGGCGAATCGGAGGCGTGCCCGTCTTTCTCAACCCTGAAGAGCACGACCGGGTGGTTTCCTGGACCTCGCACCTGCCGCAACTGGCCTCGACGGCGCTGGCCGCGGCGATGGCGCGGCGCCTGGGAACAGAGGGATATGGCCGGGTCGCGGGACCGGGGCTCAGAGACATGACACGGCTGGCGAGCAGCTCTTACGACATCTGGCGCGACATCCTGACCACCAACGCTCCTCGCATCGAGCGCGCGCTGGACGAGTACATTTCCGAGCTTCAGGACATCCGTGCGCGGCTCCGGGAGCAGGCCATGTCGCAGGAATTTGAAATGGGAGCAGACTTTGCCGCGCGCCTGCGCCGCAAAGAGGAGGAGAACGCCTGATGAAGTACCGACCGCTGGGACGGACCGGATGGGATGTGAGCGAGATCAGCTTCGGGGCCTGGGCCATCGGCCATGCCTGGGGGCATGTGGATGACCGCGAATCCATGGCTGCCCTGCACAGAGCCATCGACTTGGGGGTGAACTTCATCGACACGGCCGACGTGTACGGTGCGGGCAAGAGCGAGCGCCTCATCGGCAGGTTGCTCAAGGAGCGCCGGGAGACCATTTACGTCGCCACCAAGATGGGGCGCCGCCTTTCGCCGCACACGGCCGCGGGCTACAACGCGGCCAACTTCGCCGGCTTCGTGGAGGACAGCCTGCGCAATCTCCAGGTGGACTGCCTCGACCTGATCCAGCTTCACTGCCCGCCGACCGAAACCTACCGGATGCCGGAGACCTTCGACGCGCTGGACGGCCTGGTGCGCCAGGGCAAGATCCGCTACTACGGCGTCAGCGTCGAGACAGTCGAGGAGGCGCTCCTGGCGATCGAGTACCCGAACGTACAGAGCGTCCAGATCATCTTCAACATTTTCCGGCCCCGGCCCGCCGAGGTCTTCTTCCCCAAGGCGAAAGAGCGGCGTGTCGGCATCCTGGCGCGTGTTCCGCTGGCCAGCGGCCTGCTCTCTGGCAAAATGAGCACAAGTTCCGTGTTTCCAGAGAATGACCACCGAAACTTCAACCGTTACGGCAAGTCCTTCGACGTCGGCGAGACCTTCAGCGGCGTGGATTTCGAGGAGGGCTTGCAGGCGGTGGAAGAGATTAGGGCCATCCTGCCTCCCGGCTGGAGCATGCCGCAGCTCGCCCTGCGCTGGATCCTGATGTTCGACGCAGTCACCTGCGCCATCCCCGGGGCCAAGCGTCCGTCGCAAGTGGAAGATAACATGGCCGCATCCGGCCTCGCTCCCCTCAGCGAGGCCCAGATGCAGACGCTCGCCGGGATCTACGACAGGCGTTTTCGAGCGCAAGTCCACACGCGCTGGTAAGAACGCACACCTGTGAAACCGTTTCACGGTTTCCAGAGTCCAACGCACTTGGTATCAATGGCTTAGCTTTGGCTACCCGAGTGCTCCAGCCCGTGTGCATGAAACGCAGCTTCCTCATCGCGACCCTGTGGGCCGCTACCGGGCTCGCCACCGCTCAGACCGAGGTCAACGTGAACTCGCGGTACGTGGTCGAGCGGGTGGATATCGCCGGCAGCAGCAAAAACCAGATCAGCCGCGGCTTGCGGGAGGATATCGAGAACCTGGTGGGGCGCCGTCTGAACCAGGACACCCTGGGACAACTGGCGCGCCGGATGCAGAGGGAGCTGCATGCCAGGCTGGTTTCGTCCAAGCTCACCCGTGGGACGCAGCCCGAGCACGTGATCGTCCTGTTCGAAGTCAAGGGCCAGCGTCCCAGAGACAAGTTCGATCTCTCCCTGCCCAAGGGTGTCTATCACTCCAGGCAGGGATGGAGCGGTGTGCTGTCAGCGAAGTTCTCGGCAGGCGACAGCCGGTTCAACCTCGGCATTCTGAGCGACGGCGATGAGTTGACGGAACGCTACGCCGGGGTCAAGGCCGGTTATGAGCACGACCGCGTGTTCACAGACCGCGTGCGCCTGGGCTTTCAGTTCGCCAGCTACCACCAGCAATGGTCGAGGCAGACGCTTTCCGCCCTGACGGCCGAGCCGGACGTCCCCGGAATCTACCGCACCCGGCAGGAGTTCGCCCCCTCGGTCACGCTGGTGTTGGCCGAGCCGCTGACCTTGACCGCCGGCACTTCATTTCAGCGCTTTCAGACTCAGTCTCCGGCCGCGCATACCGAGGCCTCCAACGCCGTGACGTCAACTCTGCGCTACGCGCGACGGTTGGAGGATGCCCATGGCAACAAGCACGAGCTTGAAGCAGGTTACAGCCTGCGCGCGGCCACCAAGACCCTCGATTCAGATTACGCATACGCCCGCTATCGGCTGGACGCCGGCTACGTCTACCGCCGCGGGCGTCAGCAGATCGATCTGAGCTTCCTCGCGGGCCATGTGTCGGGCAGCCCGCCCTTGTTCGAGCGCTTCGTCCTGGGCAACTCCTCGACGCTGCGGGGCTGGAGCAAGTTCGATGTGGCCCCCCTGGGATCCACCGGCGTGGCGCACGGCTCGCTTGGATACAGCTATCGAGGGTGCCGGGTTTTCTACGACGCAGGCGCTCTGTGGAATGAGAACCAGAGCGGCGACACCAGGCACTCACTCGGCGTGGGGTACGGCGCGAAGGGTGGTTTCTTCCTGGCTCTCGCGTTTCCGGTGAAGTCCGGCCGGGCCCAACCGGTGTTTATGGCAGGCGTGGCCTACTAGATGCCCACGGCGAAGCGGTTCCCCAGTCGATGGTGGGCGGCCGCGGTCCTGCTGGCGGCAGCGGCAGGGCCCCTGGATGCCCAGCCGCTACAGGTGCGGGCTGAACCGGGCAGGATTCGTGTGTCCCCCTCCAAACCCCAGTTTCTTGAGGGCAGGGTCCTGGACCGCCTGCACAACGGCGCCACGGTGGTCTTCGCCGTCCAATTGACTCTGCTGACGGGCTCACGAGGGGCGACTCTGGCGCGCGTGGCCGGCCGCTTTGCCCTCAGTTACGACATCTGGGAGGAGAAGTATGCCGTCACGCGGCTCGCCACTCCCCGCAAGAGGATCTCCCACGTCTCCGCCGGGGAGGCCGAGGCCTGGTGCCTGGACAACCTGATCCTCACCGACGCCGGGCTCTCTCCGGATTCCGCCTTTTGGATAAGATTGGAGGTGCGTGCGGAACAGCCGGAGGAGGCATCGTCTCCCGGAGAGGAGACGGGCGTAACGCTCGCCCGGCTGGTGGAGATGTTCAGCCGATCCCAGGGAAACGGGGAGAGCGGCAGGCGCGCGGAAGCCGGACCGTTCCGCTTGAAGGACCTTCGGTAGCATCGGGCTGGATTCGCCCGGTCAATCGGTATGAAGCGGCTGCGTGACAGGCTCATCGTGTTGTTCCTCCTGGGCACGCTGGTCCCGCTGGCGGCAACCCTTTGGCTGACAACCTCCCTCCTAGACCGCAGTCTGCGCTACGCCACGACGCAGGAACTCGACGAGATATCGCGGGCGCTGGAGAAGACCGGCCGCGAGTACTATCAGCTTTCCCGCGAGAGCCTCAAGCGGGAAGCCGAGGCCGGCCATCTCCCGCCGGAGCGATACACGGCCGCAACCATCGCCGAGTGGCCGGAACCGGTACGGCAGTTCTGGGAAAGCGGCCAGGAAGAGCGCTTTTATCTTTCCGGAGCCGACGGGGACCGGTTGAACTACCTGGCGAGGCGCGGCGATCGTGTGCTGGCTTGGTCGCGCTCCCTAGGATCCGTCGCGATGGAGCGGCTCCGGGACCAATATCAGGGCGCACGCGAGGTAGTGGACGCCGGCAGCAGCCGCGACCTGCGCCGCGGTTTTATCCTCACCTTCCTGGTCCTGGCGTTGGGCACGTGGGTCCTGGCGCTGGCCCTGCTGGTGTTCTTCACCGCGCGCGTCAGCCGGCCGATCCATTCGCTCACCGAAGGACTCTCGCGGCTGGCGTCGGGCGACCTGGCGGCGCGCGTCGCAACAGACCGCGACGACGAGGTGGGCCGCGCCATTCAGGCCTTCAACCACATGGCGGAGCAACTGGAGAGCCAGCGGGCGCGCCTGGTGTACCTGACCCAACTGGCAAGCTGGCAGACCCTGGCCCGAAAGATGGCGCACGAGCTGAAGAACTCGCTCACGCCGATTCGTCTGACGATGGAGGAGATGCAGGCCCGCGCGGGAGAAGCCGATGGCGCCTTTCCCATCCAGGCGGCGGAAATCGTGATCGACGAGGTGGACAGCCTCGAGCGCCGGGTGCGCGCCTTCTCCGAATTTGCAGCCGAACCCCCGATCCGTCCCCAGGCGCTCGACCTCAACGCGCAGATCGAGGAGCGCACGGCATTCCTTCGGGCCGCGCACCCCGAGGTCGTCTACGAGCAACGCCTCACGCCGGGCCTGCCTCCGGCCCATGCCGACGCGGACCTGGTCAGGGGCATTCTGACAAACCTGATGGAGAATGCCGCCGAGGCCGCCGGTGCGGGCGGCAGAGTGCTCATTGCCACCCTGACGGCGGAGGGGAAGCTGGCCGTAGAAGTGCACGACTCCGGCCCCGGCCTGAGCGAGCCGGCACGGAAGTCGCTGTTTGAGCCGACGATATCCTTCAAGAAACACGGGATGGGCCTGGGGTTGTCCATCGCCCGTAAGAGCGCCCTGCTGGCGGGCGGTGATATCTTGCTCGTGAAGGGAGAACTGGGCGGCGCGGGTTTCCGCGTCGTGCTGCCTCAACATGCCGCGGAACCGCATCCTGATCGTTGACGACGAGGAGAACATCGGGCGATCGCTCCGGCTGATCCTGGAGCGCGAGGGGTACGACGTCTCCGTGTGCCGGTCGGCCGCCGAATGCCGCGCCCATCCCGAGACCCCCAGGGCGAGTCTGTTCCTGCTCGATGTGCGCCTGCCGGACGGCAACGGTATCGACCTGCTGCGCGAGCTCGACTCAGCGCGGGACGGGAGCGTGGCCGCGGTGATGATCTCGGGGCACGGCTCAATCGGCGAAGCGGTGGAAGCGACCCGTGTGGGCGCGTTCGATTTTCTGGAGAAACCCCTCAGCCGCGAGAGGGTGCTGCTTGCGGTGAAAAACGCCCTGGAGCAGGCGGGTCTGCGCCAGGAGAACGAGCGTCTGCGCGAAATGGCAGGGCGGTCGGCGGAGATGATCGGCCCGAGCTCCGCGTTTCAGCATGCGGTGGAGCAGGCGGCGATGGCCGCCCGGTCGGACGCGCGTGTGCTGCTGATCGGCGAGTCGGGGACCGGCAAAGAGCTGCTGGCAACGCACATCCACCGTCTGAGTCCTTTCGCTTCCGGGCCGTTTGTGAAGGTCAACTGCGCCGCCATCCCCACCGAGTTGCTGGAAAGCGAGCTATTCGGCCACGAGAAGGGCGCGTTCACCGGCGCGGCCGGCTTGCGCCGCGGCAAGTTCGACCTGGCCGACGGAGGGACCATCTTCCTGGATGAAGTCGGCGACCTGCATCCGGCCTCGCAGGCGAAGCTGCTGCGCGTGCTCCAGGAGGGCGAGTTTCACCGGGTGGGCGGAGAGCAACTGATCCGCGTGACGGTGCGGGTGATCTCGGCGACCAACCGCGACCTTGCCTCGCTGGTGGCCCGCCACCAGTTCCGCGAAGACCTGTACTACCGCCTCAGCGTGGTGCCCATCCGGGTGCCGCCGCTGCGCGAGCGCCCCGAGGACGTGCGCCCCCTGGCCGGGTACTTCCTCACCGAGTTCTGCGAGCGCAACAACTTCAAGCCCAAGACCCTGGACGACGATGCCGTTGCGGCGCTGGAGCGCTATCCCTGGCCTGGGAACGTCCGCGAACTAAGAAACATCGTCGAGCGCATGGCGATCCTGACTCCCGGCCCGGTGCTGACGGTTGAGTCGGTTCCGGTGGAGTTGCGGAGCGGCCCGGCGCCGTCTTCTCTTCAACAGGCGCGCGATTCGGCCGAGCGGGAGCACCTGCTGCGAGTGCTCGAAGAAAACCGCTGGAACGTCTCGGCCGCCGCCCGCGCTCTGGGCGTGGAGCGCACAAACCTGCACAAGCGGTTGAAGGCGCTGGGGCTGAGGCGGTAGTATCGCCTCCCTACGAAGGCGTACTGCCTCAGATCGCGGTCTCGCGCCACTGGCGGAGGGATTCGGCGAGCGAATTGCGAACGGTCAGGAACTGGGCGTTTTCGTACTGGTTCACGCGCTCCCGCGCGTCCTGGCGGAGATCGTAAAGCTCGTTGGGCCCGGCGCCGGCATTCCGGAGCACCAACTTGAAGCGGAGATCACGGGCCATCTCCGTGTTGCCGTACGACCCGAAAACCAGGTTGCGCCACGGCTGCTTCCGCGGCATCGGCTGGCCCAGCGCGATCGGGGCGTAGCTGCGGCCACACAGGCGGGCCGACGAAGGCAGGAACAAGCGCGTCACCTCGCAAAGCGAGGCTGCCAGGTCGTAGGAGCTGGTCAGCTCCGTGCGGACGCCCTCCACCGGCGCCTTGCCCGGCCAGTTCCAGATCATGGGTGTCTCGACGCTCTCGGCGAACATGTTGATGGGATCGGAGGCGCGGCCCGCCCCCCAGAGCCCGTGCCGGCCCCCCAGCGAGCCCGCCGTTGACGTGAAGATCACCAGGGTGTCGTCGCGCAGGCCGCGCTTGTCGAGCACGGCGGTCAGGGGTGGAATCTGGTCGTCCAGGGCGCTCAGCGCGGCGGCGTATTTCCGCAGGCTGCCCACCGTGTCCTTCAGGTATTCCCTGCCCTGGGCGGCGTTGGGCGCCGCGGGCAGCCATCCCAAGGTCTCAAAGCCGGTCCTGGCGTATAACTCGTAGTACTTCTGCGGGAGGCCTTCGTACGGGGCTCGCGGCTCCAGGTGGCTGACCACCAAGAAGAAAGGCTGACCCGGCTTCTGCGCGTTCAGGAACTGGACCGCGCTCTCGGTAACCCGCCCCGGAAGGCAGTCCTTCTCCGGCATCGCGTGCCAATACTGGAACCCGTGCTGCGGCCTGGCGGCGTCGCCCAGGTCCCACCAGCCGGCGTAGCCGCAGTTGTACCCCCCCTGGGCGAGGATGTCCGAAAGCATCACCTCTTTGCCGAGCGCCGAGGGAGCGTCCGCGCCGTTCAGGGTGTCGAGCACCCCGTGCTGGCGAGGAACCCGGCCGGTGAGCAGGGTCGCCCGGCTGGGCGAGCCGGCAGGGGTGCAAACCGAGTTGTACCGGATGCGCGTGCCGGAGCGCGCCAGCAGGTCGAGATTCGGCGTGCGCATCTCCCGGTTGCCGTAACAGCCAAGCATCCATGCCCCGACCTCGTCGGCCAGAATCAGAACGATGTTCGGCCTCCTGAAGGAAGCGGTGCGCTGCCCGAAGAGAGCCGGCGCGGAACCTGCCACGCCCGCGAGGAATCCACGACGCGATACACGCATATTCTCGTCTGCCAAAACCGTAGGGTAACCGATTCCGGCCGCCTATAGCACGTCGGCGAAGCCCTTCTTGAGCTGGCGGAAAAACAGGCCGCCGAGCACGAAGGTCACCACCGAGTAGACCGTCAGGATCGCCAACTCCTTCAGACTGGGGAGGCTGTAGGAGAGGAGCCTGTCCCGGTACGCGCGAACTACGTACGCCATCGGGTTGGCTTTGATCAGGAACCGGGCCCAGGAGGGATATTGTGCTTCAGTGATGAAGATAGGCGTGACCCAGAACCACAGGGTCATGATCACGACCAGCATCTGGGCCGTGTCCCGCAGGTAGACTTGGAGAGCGGCGACGATCCAGCCGAGCCCGACCGCCAGCAGCCCGATCAGAACCATGTAGATGGGCAGAAACACCAGCATGACGCTGATACGGTTAAGCCAGATGGCCACTGCCGCCACCACCAGAGCCAGGCCGATCAGGTGATGAATCAGCGATGACAGGAAGATCGACAGCGGCACGACCTCCGAAGGGAAGATGGTCTTCGTGATCAGATTGGCGTTTTCGAGAAGACACGTAGAGGACCGCTGCACCGTGTCCTGAAACAGCAGCCACGGCAAAAAGCCACAGAACAGAAACAGGGTGTAGTTGTCGGTGACCTCGCCCGGCCCCAAAGTCATCTTGAGGCACACGTCGAAAACGAACGTCCAGCTCGCCAGCAGGACCAGCGGATGGATGACTCCCCACAGCCAGCCCGCTGCCGAGCCGACGAACCGCTTCTCAAAATCTCGCCGCACCAGTTGGAACAGGAGCGTCCTGCGCTCGACAAGATTACCGAGAAACAAGCTTCCGGGAAAACGCATGAAGTACCGGCCAGGTGCCGTGACTCGATCATGCTAACACAGACGCCGCCGATGGGAGAGAATAGCAGTGATGAAAGCCGCCGCCGTCACCGACCGCGGGCGCGTGCGTCCCGCGAATGAGGACAGCGTGCTCGCCGACCAGGAGGCGGGCATTCTGATCGTCGCCGACGGGATGGGCGGCCACGCCGCCGGCGAGGTGGCAAGCGACCTTGCGGTTCGCACCATCTCCCAAGGTCTTCGCGAAGCCCTGGCAACCGGGCCAGCAGCAGAGGACATACCCGCATTGCTGCGGAGGGTGATCGGGCAGGCCAACCTAGCCATCCGCGAGCGAGCGGAGGGCGACCCGTCCCTGCGGGGAATGGGAACGACGCTGGCCATGGCGCTCGCCTGCCGGAACCGGCTTTGGCTCGCTCACGTGGGCGACAGCCGCGTCTACCAACTGAGAGACGGACGGATCCGCCGGCTCACCGAGGACCACTCCCTCGTGTGCCAGATGGTGAAGGCGGGGCAGATCTCCCCCCAGGAGGCCCGGCAGCATCACTTGAGGAACGTCATCACCCGCAGCCTGGGTTTTGATGCGAACGCGCAGCCGGAGATCCAGGAAGTGGAGTGGGCGCCGGGTGACTACCTGCTGTTGTGCAGCGACGGCCTGACGAATATGATTGACGATGGCGAGATCGCGGTCGTCGTCGCCGGCCATGGCCCGGACTTGCCGTCCACTTGCCGGGAACTGATCGCCCTGGCGAACGAGAGGGGCGGAACGGACAATATCAGCGCCGTCCTGGCTTTGAACGCATAGGAGGGACTCATGAGGCTGCTGGCCCTGCTCGCGTTTGCCGCCGCCGCGGCCCTGGCGGCGGACAATGTGCTCACCGCGGATGAACGGAAGGCTGGATGGGTGTTGTTGTTCGACGGCCGCACCATGCAAGGCTGGCGCGATCCTGCCCAGGAGAATCCACCGGGCGACTCCTGGACTATCGAGGACGGTTGCCTCAAGACGCGCCCCAAGCCCAGGATCACCGAGGATCTGGTCAGCGCGGCTTCCTACGGCGATTTCGAACTCACGTTTGACTGGCGGCTCTCGCCGGGCGGCAACAGCGGCGTGAAGTACCACATCCAGAAACTGATCTTCCTGGACAACAGTAAGGTGAAGCCGGGACGCTTCGAATCGATGGTCGCCGGTGAGTTGTCCAATCCAGTGTCGGACCGCGCCGGGCTTGCTCCAGCGGCGACCGCCCAGGAGTACTCGATCGCCTTCGAGATGCAGTTGCTGGATGATGAGCGGCACCCGGACGCAAAGAACGGCCCCAAGTACAGGACAGGCGCGCTGTATGGCATGGTTGCGCCCGCCGCCACGGCAGCCAATCCTCCCGGCGAGTGGAACACCGGCCGAATTCTGGTGAAGGGCGGCCACGTCGAGCACTGGATCAACGGGGTGAAGGTGCTGGACGCCTCGCTCTCCGATCCGGGCGTGGGCGAAGGTGCCACGAAGCGCTGGGGTCAGTACCCGGAGGTGCTGAAGATGTTCACCGACCCGAAGCCCTCCGGCCCCATCAGCCTCCAGCACCACGGGGACCAGGTCTGGTTCCGCAACCTCAAGATCCGCGGGCTGTGAGGAATGGGTAGGCGCCCGCTGAACGAGCCGCCGCCTCGCTCCACCCCAACAGCTTGCGGACGTCCGCGGGAAGCGTCCCGCCCGCCGGTATAGCCTGAAGCAGCTCGTACCGTCCGAGCAGCGGCGACTTGAAGATCGATCCGGGCGTGCGGTCGAGTTGCCGCGCGCCGGTCTCGAAGGACGGCGCCACCTTGCTGAATTCCTCCAGCGACGTGGCCGTGGCCAGGCAGTTCTCGGCGGCGGCCGGCGCCCAGGTGATGAGCGGTGGCGCAGCCGCGCCCGGCTGCACCGGGCGCACATAGACGTTGCCCGCTATCTCCTTGGCCTGCGGGCGCGGGAGTTTCTGGCACATCATCGCGGGCTGTTCGAACCGCAAGAGCGGCCGCCGGGAGCCCTCGCTCGCCACCAGGAGGTTGTTCACGAAGACGTGCCCCTCGCGCTGGTCCACGTCCGGACCCGTCGAAGGATGCCACCCGAACAAGTCGGACGTCGCGCTTCTCTGGTTGCGTTCAAAAGAAGCCGGCGCGTCCACAAAGGTGTTGTTATAGATGCGCGCATCGGCCGCATTCAGGATGTAAATTCCGCGGTCGCAACGGACGAAGACGTTGCCCGCCACGGTCACGCCCCGCGAGATCTCGAAGAAGAAGCCGTTGACTGCCCCCTCGACGTAGTTGTTGACGAAGACGCCGTCGCGGTTGCCGACGTCGTACCAGACGCCGCTCGAATCGGGATTGTCGATGACCAGGTTGTCGCGGACGGTGACCCGGTGCGACTGGTTGAAGATCTTGACCGCGGCCGGATAGTAGCCGGTCAGTCCCTCGATGTTGTTCCTGCGGATGACATTGCGCTCCAGCAGCACGTCGGACGAGCCGATGACGTAGATCCCCTCGGTGCTGGTGTCGCTCACCAGGGAATTGCGGATGATGAGGCCGTCTCCGCGGAAGTAGCCGGCCACGCGCGAGCAGAAGCTGATGGTCACGTTCTCCAGCACCGTGCCCGTCACCTCCTTTCCGTAGGTGGAAGGATCGGACAGGCCCACTGGCTCGTCCGTCGGTTCGTCGGCGGAGGTGAAGCGTCTCTTACCCTCAACCTCCAGCGCGCGGTAGGCATACTGGGTGAACGTGATGCCGCGGATGACGGGGCCCTTGCGGTCGGACTTCTTGCCGTGCACATCCTGGCTGGTCCGAACCAGCGCGCTGTCGTGGGCGGTGATCTCCACCAGACGGCCGGCTGGATTGACGCCGATGTAGACGTAGCCCGCCTGGTAGTCGATGTAGTAGGAGTGAGCGTCGAGCCCCCCTTCCCAACCCTCCGACCTCAACATCTCGCCGTCCACGAACACCATGTCGTTGTTGAAGCGGTGCAGCGGCGTCCGCATCCCTTCGCGAGCCCGCTGCCACCAGCCCAGAGGAGCGGCCGGAAAGAGCTTCTTCCACGGGGTCCTCCATACGTTGTTGCGCAGAGTCTCCCACTTGGCGGGCACCTCGGTACCCTTGAGGACCGGCCGCTCATTCGCGTACGGCTGCATCGTTATGCCCTGGTTCAGCAGCAGGCTGCCCGTACGATAGGTGCCGCCGCGCAGCACGATGGCGTCGCCGGTGACGACTTTCTGGATGGCCGCCTCGATCGTAGTTGGCTGATCGAGCGTGGTCCCCGGCACGTCTGCCTTTCCGTCGGGGGCGACGTAGTAGACGTGCGCCGCCTTGGGAACTTCGTAACGCTGGTCAATCGGACCATAGGGTCCTCCCGAGGGCTGTGCGCACATCGGCGCGGCCCCCAGGAGCAGTGTTAAGAGAGACAGTCCTAGACACTCGGCGGTTGGTAGAAGGCGAAACGAGGCCATTGCGAGTCCTTTCTGGGCGAATTACCTCACTTGCCACTATAAGCGACGGACCGCGGCCTGTCACGCCTGACAGAATGCCTGGAGTTGCGAATATTCGCGAAATCGAATATTCTAATGTTTTGCAGAACCTGCTGCATTCGTACAAGGCAAGCGTCTTTCAGGCGCTCTCTCATCCCACCCGGATTGCCATCGTGGAATTGTTGCGTGACGGCGAGCTCTCCGCAGGCGTCATGCAGGAACGGCTGGGGATCGAGCAGGCCAACCTCTCCCAACACCTGACAGTGCTCCGAAGCCGGGAGATCGTGGGCAAGCGGAAGGAAGGCAACCTTGTCTTCTATTCACTCAAGAGCCCGGTCCTTGTCGAGGTGCTCGACATCATGCGCCGTCATTTCCAGGCTCACTTGCAGGAGGCCGTCCGGATGCTTGAGGAGGTCGGCGCGGAGAACCTTCAGCGATGAGGCTCGGCGCCTGCGGGTGCTTGCCGGCAGCGGGACGGCTTCGATTTCAGAAGAAAGGAGTTGTTCATGCCTGGTTTTCAGCAGCTCTCATGGGCGGCGACCGGCTTGGAGACTGAGGTCGCCACGCTCCAGGATTTCGCCCGAAGAGGCTGGGTCAAGACGGTGGAGAAGAACGGTTCCGTTTTCATCGCGGCCGATCAGCGCTACCGTGCGCGCTTCATCCTTCACCTCCGGAAGAAGAAGCACCTGACCGACAGGCAGATCGACCTGGTTCTCTCGGTTCAGCGGCCTCCCTACTCGGCGGCGGACGTGGACAAGATACTCCAGGAACAGGCAGCGGCCGAGGCGCATGGCGCCGCCTGACGTCCTGTTCAACGGCGGGTTGATCGCGTATGTGGCCGGCGCCGCTGCCGGTCTTTGCTGCGCACGGCGGCAGACTCCGGCGCGTCTGTTGGCGTTCGGCTTTGCTCTGGCCGGTGCACTGCTCGAGACGGCGGCGTGCCTGATCGCCATCTCCCAAGGCAGTGCTTCGAGCTGGAGCCTTCCCTGCGCGATACCTTTATTCTCCCTGAGCGTCCGCCTGGACGCGATATCAGCCTTCTTTGGCCTGGCGCTCGGCTTGGTGGCGGCCTCGGTTTCGATCTTCTCCTTCGGTTACCTGCGCCACCGTGAGGGTGGCGTTGGCCTTCTCGGTTTCTTCTACAACACCCTGCTGCTCAGCCTGACTCTGGTCTTCACTGCCTCGAACGCATTCTTCTTCCTGCTGGTCTGGGAAGTGATGGCGCTTGCCGCCTACTGCCTTGTGAGCTTCGAGCACGAGAAGAAGGAGACCCGCCGGGCCGGGACCTTGTTCCTGATCATGTCGCACGCAGGAACCGGCATGCTGCTGATTGCCTTCTTGCTCCTGGCGACGAAATCCGGCAGCCTGGAGTTCGCGAGCTTTCACCATCTGATAGCGCGGCTCGCGCCCGTAGGCGGGGCAACCGTCTTCTTCCTCTTCTTTCTGGGATTCGGCGTGAAGGCCGGGATCATTCCCCTGCACGTCTGGCTGCCCGCCGCCCATCCGGTAGCACCGAGCAACATCTCGGCCGTGATGTCGGGCATTGTCATCAAGGCCGGAATCTACGGGATGGCTCGCGTCTTCTTCGACTTCATGGACGTGCCGCCGCTGTGGGCGGGGATGGTGGTTTTGGCAGGGGGCGTGGTTTCCGGACTGCTCGGTGTCCTGTACGCGCTCATGGAGCACGACCTGAAACGCCTGCTGGCCTACCACAGCATCGAGAACATCGGCATCATTCTCACAGGCTTCGGAGCGGCCCTGATGTTTCGCGCCCTGGGGCACGCCGGCCTCGCCGCCATCGCCTTGATCGCGGGTTTGTATCACACGCTGAACCATGCGATATTCAAGTGCCTGCTGTTTCTCGGGGCCGGCTCGGCCGTCGGAGCGGCCGGCACCCGGAACATGGAGAAAATGGGCGGCTTGATCCGGCGGCTGCCAGTTACGTCCTTCTTCTTTCTGATCGGCGCGGTCGCCATCTCAGGCCTGCCGCCGCTGAACGGCTTTGTCAGCGAGTGGCTCACCTATCAGGCTTTGCTGGCGGGATTCGGGACGACCCAGAGCCTCACCCGGCTCATGTTCCCCGTGTCGGGAGCGCTGCTGGCGCTGACTGCCGCCCTGGCCGCGGCGTGCTTCGTCAAGGCGTTCGGCATCACATTCCTGGCGCTTCCCCGGAGCGAGGAAGCGGCGAAGGCGCGCGAAGCCGGGGCCTCCATGCGGTTGGGGATGGGAATTCTCGCGGCGGCGTGCCTGGCGCTCGGATTGGGGGCGAGCTGGTTTCTTCCGGTATTCGATCCCGTCACCGAACAGGCGATGGGGGTCCGCATGAGCGGCGCGCTCATCGCCGGCAGCGGCATGGCGGTGGCCGCGGGAAGCGCCCGCGGTGGCACGGTGTCGACGTCCGGCATGGCTGCGATGCTGGTCCTGCTTTCCGTCATCCCGGCGTTGCTGTGGGGGATGCGAGCCCGCCGCAAAGAGGGGCCTGCTTGGGACTGCGGGTTGCCCGGCCTGACGGCCGACAACGAATACACGGCGACGGCCTTTTCCAAGCCCCTGCGGATGGTGTTCTCCACGCTGTACCGTCCCCGCCGGGAGATACAGGCGGAATACGAAGTGTCGCCTTACTATCCGAAAGCCATCCGGTTCGAGAGCGAGATCGAGCCCAGCTTCGAGAAGCATCTCTATGATCCTGTCAAGAACCGGATTCTGGCGGTGGCCGATCGTCTGAGGGCTGTCCAGGCAGGCAGCATTCACGCTTACCTCGCCTACATCTTCGTTACCCTCATTCTGCTGCTGTTGTTCGGAGCGCGCGGATGACGGAAGCGGTTCTCAAGACCCTGATGCAGGCCGCCCTCCTGTTGGCGCTTTCCCCCCTGGTGACTGGTTTCATCCGGACGCTGAAGGCCCGCTTGCAGACCCGTAAGGGCCCCGGCGTCTTGCAGCCCTACCGCGATCTTCACAAGCTGTTCCGCAAGGGAATGGTGATTCCGGCCACCTCGTCGTGGCTCTTCCCGGCGACGCCTTACGTCGTGTTCGCGACAGCCCTTCTGGCCGGGCTGATGGTTCCCATGGCCTCTGCCGAAGCGCCGTTGGGCCTGTTTGGAGGAGTGCTGGCGGTCGTGTACCTCTTGGGCCTCGGCCGGTTCTTCCTGGCCCTGGGAGGACTCGATACCGGGAGCTCCTTCGGCGGACTCGGGAGCAGCCGGGAGATGACCATCTCCGCGCTGGCCGAGCCCGCGATGATGCTGGCAGTGTTCACCGTGGCCATCGGCGCCAACTCCACCAGCCTCTCCGAGGTGGCCAGGGTCGCCACCGGCCAGGCATGGCGCTTCCTCGCCCCCTCGCAGATGCTGGCTTTCGCGGCCCTGTTCGTGGTCCTCATCGCCGAGACGGGAAGGATCCCGGTGGACAATCCGGCCACGCATCTGGAACTCACCATGATCCACGAGGCCATGGTGCTGGAATACTCCGGCCCTTACCTGGCCCTGATCGAGTGGGGCGCATCCATCAAACAACTGCTGCTGATGACACTGCTGATCAACAGCTTCTGGCCCTTCGGCATCCAGGCGGGGCGGTCGCTCCCCGAAGTCCTCACCAGCCTCGGGTATTTGCTGGCGAAGTTGACGGCGGTCAGTTGCTGCATCGTCCTGGTGGAAACGACCAACGCGAAGATGCGGCTATTCCGCGTGCCGGAACTCCTGGCGGCGGCTTTCACGCTCGGCGCGCTCGCCCTGGTCTCGACGTTCTTGTTCTGACGATGAAGCGATGAGCGTATTTCAGAACCCCGAATTCGGCGATAAGATCGTGACGCTGATGGCGGCGCTGGTGCTGGTGCTCCAGATTCTCATGGCCGCGCAGCGCTGGCTGGTGACCAACATCCGGATCTTCGGGGTGCAGTCGTTTTTATTGGCCGCCATTGCCGGCACCATTGCCGTTTTCAACGGGGCCCCCCACATCTTCATCGCGGCCGTTCTGACACTGCTGGTCAAGGCGATCCTGGTGCCGATACTGCTCGAGCGGCTGGTGAACCGGATCGAGATCCGCCAGGAGATCGAGCCGTTCGTGAACGTCCCGCTCTCGGTGGTGATTTGCGGAGGCCTGACGCTGCTCGGATACGTCGTAGCCGAGTCCTTCTACCATCCGGAGCCTGACAGCGGAGTCCAGAACCTTGGCCACAACACGCTGGCCGTGGCAATTAGCCTGTTCCTGATCGGCTTCTTCGTGATGATCAACCGCCGCAAAGCGTTGACCCAGGTTCTGGCGCTGCTTTCGCTCGAAAACGGGCTGTTTCTGGCCGCGATTTCGCTCACATACGGGATGCCCTTGATCGTCGAACTGGGCGTGTTCTTCGATGTGCTGGTGGCCGTGATGGTGCTTGGCATCCTGGTCTTCCGCATTCGGGAGACTTTCGAGTCGATGGATGTGAGCAAGATGCGGAGACTGCGAGGCTAGCCGGACCGATGACCCTCGCCGCGCTGCTTCTGGTTCCGCTGGCCGCCGGGGCGTTCTCGTTCGTCGCCGCAAAGCGGCGATGGATGGAGGCGATCAACCTGGTCTGCTTCACGGGCGTCTTCCTGCTGGCCCTGCTGCTGGGCTACCAAGTGCTGGCGGGCGGACCGGTTTCTCTCTGGAACGGCTTCCTCTATGCCGACCAACTGAGCGCCCTTGTGATTCTCCTGACGGCCTCGGTGGCCCTGCCATGCGCGGTCTACGCCGTGGGCTATCTGCGCAGCGACGAGCGGAGCGGCGCTCTATCGGAAGCCGGCGACGCCGCTTCCCAACTGCGGCGCTACTACTCGCTGACGCCGCTGTTCGTCTTCTCCATGCTGCTGGTCACCGTCTCGAACAACCTGGGCGTCATGTGGGTGGCGATTGAAGCCACCACGCTGGCCTCGGTCTTCCTGGTGGCCTTCTACGGGAAGGTGACATCGCTGGAAGCGGCGTGGAAGTACGCGATTATCGGCGGCGTCGGGCTGTCGATGGCGCTGTTTGGCACGATTCTGACCTACTACTCCGGGCATGCGCTCGCCGGCTCGGACACGCTCGCCGGGCTGAACTGGTCTTTTCTGGCCGAGCGCGCGGCACAACTGGACAAGACCACCCTGCGGCTCGCCTTCATCCTGGCTCTGCTCGGGTACGGGACCAAAGCAGGCCTGGCTCCCATGCACACCTGGAAGCCCGATGCCTATGGGGAGGCGCCGGTGCCCGCCGCCGCCATCTTATCGACAGCCATGTTGAACTGCGCCCTGTACGGTCTGATCCGGTTCTACATCCTGGCCGGCCGCTCGCTCGGCCCCGATTTCCCCGGCGGGCTGCTGTTGCTGTTCGGCCTGTTGTCTATGGGCATCTCGGTGCCGTTCGTGCTGATCCAGAAGAACTACAGGCGCCTCCTGGCCTACCACACCATCGACCACGCGGGAATCATGGCCACGGCAGCCGGAATCGGCGGAGCGGCCGGCTCGCTGGCCCTCATGCTGCACATGACGTTTCATACCGTGGCCAAGTCCTTGCTTTTCCTGTGCGCCGGCAATGTGTCGCAGCAGTTCAAGACCGATCTGTTCAAGAAAATCGGCGGCGGGGTGATCCGGGTCATGCCGTTCACGGGGACCGTCTTCCTCATGGCGATGCTGGCCATCATCGGGATGCCGCCCTTCAGCCTGTTCCAGAGCGAATTTCTCATTGTCCAGGCGGGCTTTTCGAGCGGGAATCACCTGCCAAGCGTGCTCTTCATCATTTTCGGAACCGGCGTCTTCGCGGGAGCGCTGTTGCACGTCGGAGGCTTAGTGCTCGGCCCGGCGGAGGCGGACCGCCCGCCGGTGCGGTGGCTTCCGTGGCAGGGCGCTTCGGTCCTGGCTCTGGCCATCGTCCTTGTGGTGATGGGTTTCTGGCTGCCGGCGCCTCTGCTTGAGTTGATCCGCGGCGCGGCACGTGTGGTGGCGGGGGGGTGACGATGCGGAACGTCTTGAGCGCGCTCTCGGAGAGATTCCCCGGCCGCCTTCAAACCCTGGAAATCGGCAGCGGAGATCAAGTCTATGCGGCCGTCGAGGCCGCCGGCGTCCCGGCGATCATCGACAGCTTGCGGAGCGGTTGGGCGGCTCGTGTTGCAGCGGTGTTCGCCGAGGACCGGCTGGCAGCCGAGGGGGCGTTCTACGTCTACTACGTCGTCGAGCGGCCCGACGATCCCGTCTACCTGGTTCTGCGCGCCTCGGTCGAGGATGACCGGATGAGTTTCCCGTCGCTCGCGGCGGAACTGCCCGCCGTGAACTGGCAGGAGCGTGAGATCCAGGACATGTTCGGGATCGAGGCCGCCGGGCACCCCAACCCCCGGCGCGTAGCTCTGCACGACAACTGGCCTGACGTACATCCCTTGCGGAAGGATTTCCCGCTCGGCGCGGTGTTGCCGCCCTTCGAGGGCGAGCAACACGAGTACCGGCCGACTTTGGGAGAGGGCGTTTTTCAGATACCCGTCGGTCCGGTCCACGCCGGCATCATCGAGCCGGGCCATTTCAACTTCGCCGTGGCCGGTGAGCCGATTCTCTATCTGCAACTGCGTATGTTCTATACGCACAAAGGAACGGAGAAGCTGTTTGAGCATCTCCCCGTCGACCGTGCCGTCTTCCTTGCGGAAAGCATCTCCGGCGATTCGGCCTTCTCCCACGGAACAGCGTTCTGCCAGGCGATCGAGCGGGCCGCCCAGATCGAAGTTCCTCTCCGCGGCAGGTTCATGCGCACCGTGCTGCTCGAGCTGGAGCGGATCTACAACCATGTCGCCGACATCGGGGCTATCGCCACAGATGTAGGCTTCGTGGTCGCGAACGCGCACGCGGGCCGGCTGAGAGAAATCGTGGTCGGCTTGAACGAGGAGCTGACCGGGAGCCGGCTGTTGCGCGGCATGGTGTGCATCGGAGGTGTGCGGCGCGACTGGACCGGTGCGCAGCTCGGCGCGCTCAAAGCAACGCTGGATACCATCGAAGGGGAATTTCGGGACTTGGTCTCCCTGATCAAGTCCTCCGATTCCACACGCGACCGCTTGGAGAAGACGGGAGTCCTCCATCCTGACAAGGCCAAGGTCCTCGGCATCGTCGGCGTGGGTGGCCGCGCCTCCGGGGTCGATCTGGATGTGCGGCGCGATCATCCCTATGCTGCCTATGACCACCTTTCGTTCAGGGTGCCCGTGTACCAGGAGGGAGACGTGCTGCACCGGATGCAGGTGCGCATCGACGAAGTGAGGGAATCCCTGGCGATGATTCGCGAAGCCGCGGCTCATCTGCCGGATGGTCCGCACGCGGCTCCGCTTGGCGAGATCCCCCCTGGACGCTGCGGCTTGGGCGCGGTGGAGGGCTGGAGAGGGGAGATCCTGCACTGGGTGCGCACGGCCCCCGGCGACCGGTTGGAGCGCTGCAAGGTCAAGGACCCGTCTCTTAACAACTGGCCTGCGCTGGTGGAAGCGGTGCAGGGCAACATCGTGGCAGACTTTCCCGTGATCAACAAGAGTTTCAACCTCTCCTACTCCGGGACGGACCGCTGAGCATGTTCAAGATCCTGCAAAAGACGCTCAAGACGGGGATTGTTACGAGGCCCTACCCGGCGCACCCCGCGCGACCTTCGGAGCATTTCCGCGGCCGGCCCGAATTCGATTTCAACGCGTGGCGCAATGCAGGTCCGGCGGCCGATGCTTGTCCTACGGGGGCGATTCACATCGGCGAGCGGGATGGCTCGCGCCAGGTCAGTGTCGACTACGGGCGCTGCATTTTCTGCGGCCAGTGCGCCGCGGTCTCGGGTGGCAAGGGCGTGCGCATGACCAGGGAATTCGAACTGGCGGCGACCGATCGTAGCGCGCTCATCGTCTCCTCCAAAAGCCCGATGCAGGCCGGCGCGGTTGGAGAGAAGCTGGACCACACCGTCCGCCGCGTTCTGGGCCGCTCACTCGCGATCCGGCAGGTGGACGCGGGGTCCTGCAATGGCTGCGAGCTGGAGATCGTCGCCCTCAACAATCCCGTGCACGACATCGAGCGTTTCGGCATCCATTTCGTCGCCTCGCCCCGGCATGCCGACATGCTCCTGGTGACCGGCCCTGTCACAAGAAACATGGAGCTGGCGCTGAGAAAGACCTACGACGCGACACCGGAGCCCAAGGTGGTGGTCGCCGCCGGGGCGTGCGGCATCAGCGGCGGCATCTTTGGAGTGAACTACGCGACGCGGGGCGGCGTGGACCAGGTGATTCCCGTAGATGTCTACGTCCCCGGCTGCCCGCCTCGACCCGAGGCGCTGCTCCACGGAATATTGCTGGCGGTGGGCCGCCTGAAGCCGTAGCTATTCGGCGGAGTAGATCCCTGGGTAGGCTTCCCGCATTTCGTTGGCAATGCGCTGGACCGCCTGCAAAGGAACGTAGTCCCCCTGTCCGATTCCGGGGCAGCAAGCCTGGACCTTCCGCCAGGCGGCCGGTTTTCCGACGTGTTCGGGCCAGAAGGGGTACGCCCGGCACTGCGTGGGCTTGGCCGGATGGATCGAGCAGCCCCCTTCCCCGAGGAAATGGCACTCCGAACCCCGAGGTTTGCGCAACCGCAACAGGTGCCTGGTCCGGTAGACGTACCGCCGCTCGAAGACGGGTTTGGTGAGGCCCAGGAAGTCCGCCGCCCGTTCCAGGTCCCGTTCGCTTAGGTAGACGTAGCCCTTTGCGCTGCAACAAGCCGTGCACCCGGGCTGGCATTCAAAGCGAAGGCCTTCCATACCGATCAGGATAACTGTAGACAAGGGGAGTAAAATAGAAGTATGGAAGTTCGGCCAGCCATCGCGAGACCTGGCCTGTTCGGCTGCGACTGAACCCCCGCCCTTTCCGTTTCATTTCAGAGGCTCCAAATCAACAGGAGGGTATGAACATGAATGGAACTGCTCTGGCGGTACGTCCGGATTTGCCCCACATCGCGACTTCCCTGCCCGGGCCCCGCGCGCAGGAAATTATCGCGCGCGACCGCGAATTCGTCTCCCCGTCCTATACGCGCGCCTATCCGCTGGTGGCCGAGCGTGGCGAGGGCGCCATCGTCGAGGACGTCGACGGGAACCGCTTCCTCGATTTCAGCGCGGGAATCGCGGTGGTGGCCACGGGCCACTGCCACCCGAGGGTGGTCGCCGCGATTCAGGAGCAGGCGCAGCGGCTGATTCACATGTCCGGCACGGACTTCTACTATGAGAGCCTGGCGGAATTGGCAGCCAGGCTTGCGGCGCTGGCTCCGGGCGGTGGTCCTCACCGCGTGCATTTCGCGAACTCCGGAGCCGAGGCGGTCGAAGCCGCGATCAAGCTCGCCCGCTACCACACGGGGCGTGACCGGTTTCTTGCATTCCTGGGGGGCTTTCACGGCCGCACCATCGGCGCGCTCTCGCTGACGGCGAGCAAGGCGGTGCAACGGCGCGGCTTTGGCCCGCTCGTGCCGGGGATCCACCACGTCCCCTACGCCTACTGCTACCGGTGCGCCTATGGGAAGCAGCCCGGGACCTGCGCCGTGGAATGCGTCAAGGCCATCGAGGAACAGGTCTTCAAGACCATCGTCCCCGCCGATGAAGTCGCAGCTATCGTGCTGGAGCCCATCCAGGGGGAGGGCGGGTACGTCGTGCCTCCGCGCAAGTTCCTCGACGAGCTACAGGAAGTGGCGCGCCGGCACGGCATTCTGCTGATCGCCGACGAGGTGCAGTCCGGGATGGGAAGAACCGGGCGGATGTGGGCCTCGGAGCACTTCGACCTCGTCCCGGACATCACGGCCGTGGCCAAGGGCATTGCCAGCGGACTGCCGCTGGGGGCGACGCTGGCCCGGGCCGAGATCATGCAGTGGGAGCGCGGAGCGCACGCCTCCACCTTCGGCGGCAATCCGGTTGCGGTGGCCGCCGCGCTGACCACGATAGAACTGCTCGGCGAAGGGCTGGTCGAGAATGCCGCGCGCATTGGCCGCTACATGATGGCGCGCCTTCGTGAATGGCCGGGGCGCCACCGCTCGGTGGGCGACGTGCGCGGGCTGGGGTTGATGATCGGGATCGAACTGGTCAAGGATAGGGAGACTCGCGAGAGCGCGCCCAGGCTGCGCGACAGGGTCGTGCAGTCGGCGTTCGAGCGGGGTCTGCTGGTGCTCGGTGCGGGTGACAGCGTGATCCGGCTGAGCCCCCCCTTGACGATCACCCGCGACCAGGCGGACTTCGCAATGGATACACTAGAGGACTGCATCCGGAATGCAGTTCCATGAGAATCCTCGACGTCGGTTGCGGGATCAACAAGTTTCCGGGGGCCATCGGCATCGACCGGAACCCCCGCAGCCGCGCCGACGTGATTTGCGACCTGGACCGATTTCCGTACCCCTTCGCCGACGCCAGTTTCGACCGGGTGCGCGTCGTCCACTTCATCGAACACGCGCGCGACGTAATCCGGACCGTGGAGGAGTTCCACCGGCTGGTCAAGCCGGGCGGAAGAATCCACATCGTCACCCCCCACTACACCGACTTCAGCTCGTTTTGCGACCCCACGCACCGCTGGCACCTCAACAGCTTCTCGTTCCGATACTTCGGCGAGGATCACGCCGGCTTCGGCTACTACTCTCCGGTAAGGCTGCGTGAGATTTCCGTACGCGTGAAGCTACTTGCCTTGTGGAGGATTCTCGGATTCGAGCTGCTGGTGAACCATTTCCCGCGTTTCCGCCGCTTCTGGGAGTACTACCTGTGCTTCCTGATCCGCGGGAAGGTAATGGGGTTCGAGTTCGAAAGAATTGGGTGATCAGGATTCTGTACAAGTTGGCGGATGGGCTCCGCCACCGTGCGCGCCTGCGGCGGTGGAACCCCGAGCACGCCAGCGGCCGGCGCGGCGAGGATCTCGCCCACCGGTTCCTACAGGACCAGGGGCTGCGCGTGGTGGCCAGGAACTACCGGACACGTTCCGGCGACGGCGAAATCGACTTGGTGGCCTGGGACGGCGACACGCTGGCCTTCGTGGAGGTGAAATCCAGGAAGACCGGCGATCACGGGACGCCGGACCGGGCCGTGGACCGCGAGAAGCAGCACGCCCTGATTCGCACCGCGCGGGATTACGCGCGGCGAGGCGGGGTGGAATGGACCCGGACCCGGTTCGACGTGGTGAACGTCGTCTTCGGAGACACTCCCGCAATCTGGCACATCAAGGACGCGTTTCCGCGAGGGCAGGCGTTATAATACAGGACCCGGCATTTTGCCGCGAGGAGGACCGTTCGGTTGCCTGAGTTTCGGAAGGATCCCATCACCGGCCGCTGGGTGATCGTGGCCGTGGACCGCGCCATGCGTCCCACGGATTTTGTTCGCGACCACGTGGCGCCCGTAGGAGGCCGTTTCTGCCCCTTGTGCCCCGGACACGAGGACAAGACCCCCCCGGAGGTTCTGGCGTACCGGCCAAGCGGCGGACCTGCCAACGGAGGGGGCTGGAGCCTGCGCGTCGTCCCCAACAAGTTCCCCGCCCTGCGCGTCGAAGGCGACCTGAGCCGGCAAGGGGAAGGGCTCTACGACAAGATGAACGGCATAGGCGCCCACGAGCTGGTCATCGAGACGCCGGACCACATGCTCACCATGGGAGAGCTGACGGACAAGCAGGTGGAGGACGTCTTCTGGGCCGTCCGTGACCGCATCGTGGATCTTCGCAAGGACTTCCGGCTGCGCTATATCATTGTCTTCAAGAATCACGGCGACGGCGCGGGGGCCCTGCTGGAGCACAGCCACTCGCAGATCGTGGCGCTGCCCGTGGTGCCCAAGCGAATGACCGAGGAACTGGATGGGGCCAAGCGCTACTACGATTTCCGCGAGCGGTGCATCTACTGCGACATCATCCGGCAGGACGTCGAAGGCGGCGCCCGCGTGGTGCTGGACACGGAGCATTTCGTGGCGATCTCGCCCTACGCCGCAAGGTTTCCTTTCGAGACCTGGGTGCTTCCCAAGAAGCATGTTTCCCACTTCGAGAATATCGAGATACCTGAGGTGCGGAACCTCGGCTGGATCCAGCGGGCGGTCATCCGCAAACTGGACAAGGTCCTGGAAAAGCCCGCCTACAACCTGATGATTCACAGCGCTCCGATCCAGGACAGCGCCATGGCCCACTACCACTGGCACATCGAGATCATCCCCAAGCTCACCAAGGTCGCCGGTTTCGAGTGGGGAACGGGCTTTTACATCAACCCCACTCCGCCGGAGGAAGCAGCGAGATTCCTGCGCGAAGCTGGCCTGGTCTGAAGTCTCCTACGATGCCGGGAATATCTTTCCCGGGTTGCAGAGGTCGCGGGGGTCCAAGGCGTCGTGGACGGCTTTCTGGACGGCGATCTCGTCGGCGGTGAAGACGACCTTCATGTCCTGCATCTTCTCGATGCCGATGCCGTGCTCGCCGGAAATGGTCCCGCCCGCCTTCACGCAGGCGGCAAGAATCTCAGATCCAGCCTTCAGCGCCTTGTCCGTGTTCCCCGGCACGCTGTCGTGGTAACAGATGAGCGGGTGCAGGTTGCCGTCGCCGGCGTGAAACACGTTGGCGATGGTCAGGTCGTACTTCCTGCCGACGGAGCCGACTTCCTCCAGCACCTCGGTCAGCTTCGACCGCGGAATCACGCCGTCCTGCACGACGTAGCTGGGGGCGAGGTTGCCGGCCGCGCCGAACGCCCCCTTCCGGTTGGTCCACCAGGCCAGCCGCTCCTCGGCACTCCGGGCCGGGCGCACCTCCGTACAGCCCGCCTCCCGGCAGATCTTCAGGATGGCCTCCACCTGGGCGTCCAGGCCCGCGCTCAGCCCGTCCACATCGATCAGGAGGACCGCCTCCTGGCCTTCGGGATAACCCACCCGAAGCGGACCCCGTTCCACGGCGACGATGGCATTCCTGTCCATGATCTCCAGCGCGCCGGGCAGGATTCCCGCCGCGATCACGCCCGAAACTGCGTCGGAAGCCTGGCTGATCGAATCGAACAAGGCCATGACCGTCTTGAAACCCTGCGGCCGCCGCGACAGCCGGACCGTCACCTCGGTGACGATCCCCATTGTCCCCTCGGACCCCACCATCAGCCCGACCAGGTCATAGCCGGGCGAATCCGGCGTCTTGCCGCCCAACCGGACGACATCCCCCTCCGGAGTGACCACGGTCAGGCCCAGGACGTGGTTCATGGTCACGCCGTACTTGAGGCAATGCGCGCCTCCGGCGTTCTCGGCCACGTTGCCCCCGATGGTGCACACCGGCTGGCTGGAAGGATCCGGGGCATAGTAGAATCCCTTGTCCTGCACCATCTGGGTGATCTTGAGGTTCGGAAAACCCGCTTCGAGGACCGCAACGCGGCTTCTTAAGTCTAATTCCAGCAAATGGTTGAGCCTGGAAAGCCCAATCATCACTTCACCATTCATGGGCACCACGCCGCTTGACAGCCCCGTGCCCGCGCCGCGCGGGATGAAGGCGATGCCGCAGCCGGCCAACAGTCTCACAATCCTTGCTACCTCGTCCGTACTCTCCGGAAGGACCACAATCCTCGGCGTCTTCTTGAAGATTGTGTTCCCATCGCATTCATAGGCGCGGAGCTCCGAATCATCGGTTAGAACAAAACGAGGCCCGACGATGGCCCGTAGCTCCGCCGCCAGGCGTCTGTCATCCATGGTTGCCATTCCCCCCATAGGCCCTGTCCAGCAGATCCACCACGTGCACGACCTCCACTTCAGGTCCGTACTGGCGCACCCCCAGCCGGAGCTGCATCATGCAGCCGGCATTCCCGGTGGCGACGGCCTGGGCCCCCGTCGCGGCGATGTCGCCCATCTTTTTCTTTAGCAGGGCGTCGGCCATCTCCGGCTGCACCAGGTTATAGATGCCCGCCGACCCGCAACAGGTGTCGGAATCCTTCAGGCTCACCAGTTCCAGCCCCGGAATCTGCGCCAGAAGCTTGCGCGGCTGGAGCCGGATGCCCTGGCCGTGGGCCAGGTGGCAGGCATCCTGGTACGCTACCGTGAGCGGCACGGGATTGGGCGGCGGAACCAGGTCTATGGCCGCCAGGAACTCGGAAATGTCACGCACCTTGGCCACAAACTCCCGGGCCTTGCCGGCATAGACGGGGTCCTCGGCCAGCAGGTGGCCGTATTCCTTGAGGGTCGACCCGCAGCCCGCGGCGTTGGTGATATAAGAGTCGGCGCCGGTCGCCAGGAACACATCGATGTTCCGGCGGGCCTGCCGCCGGGCCTGCTCCAGGTCGCCGAGGTGGAAGGCCAGCCCGCCGCAGCAGCACTGCCCGGCAGGAACGCTAACCTGGCAGCCATTGGCAGTGAGCACGCGTATTGTGGCCTCGTTGGTAGGCCCGAACATGACGTCGCTGACGCAGCCCTGAAGAAACGCCACCTTGTAGCGCGGCACGGCCTTGGCAGGAACCAGCTCCGGCACAACGTCGCTCGCGAATCGGTCAGGCACACGGGCGGCCTGCGCCACGGCGGCCAAGCGGCCGCGGAGAATGCCGAGACCAGCGGCGAGCCGATCCAGGCCGAGTTTCTGCGTCAGCCGCAGGGCCCGGGCCACAGCCCGCAGGCGGGCCGGATTGGAAAAGACGCCCCGCAAAAAGAAACTGCGAAGCCATGAGTCGAGGAAGGAGCGTTTCCGCGCCGCCTCAAGCTGCATGCGCGCATCCTCGATGATCCGGCCGTACTTGACCCCAGCCGGACAGGCGGCTTCACAGGCCCGGCAGTCGAGGCAGAGGTCGAGGTGGGCCAACACCTTCTCCGACGCATGCATGCCGTCGGCGATGTTCCGTATCAGGTAAAGCCGGCCGCGGGGGGAATCGTCCTCGATACCCAACTGGTCGTAGGTGGGGCAGACCGCCAGACAGAAGCCGCAGTGCACGCAACTGCTCATGCTCCTGCGCGCCAGCTCGCTCAACTGGAGGCTCATCAGATCCCCCCCACATAGCGGCCGCGGTTCAGGACACGGCCGGGATCGAAGGTCTGCTTGATGCGCTCGGCCAGCCTCCACTCGGGCCTCGCCTCCCCCCAAACATTTACGCGCCGGCGAAGCGGGACCGGCCCGGATTCCAGCACCGCCTGCTCCGGAAAGCCCTCTTCTTCTCCGAACCCGTAGAGCAGGACCATGCCGCTCGCCACGTGCGCGAGGGCGGTTCCGCGGAGGAGGCGGGGGAGGTCCCCGATCAGCGCACTGACGCGGGCACGCCAGCTTGCGCCGAAGCGCTGATCGAAGTTGGTCAGGCTGTCCCAGAAGGCGGCCTCGCCGGCGCCGGCAATCGTCGAGGCGCCGTCCTGGCCCTGTACAATCTGCGCAAGCCGCTGCACCTGGTAGGCGTTGTTCTCGGGGCTCTCTTCGAGAGCCAGCGCCAGGCAGTATGCGCCGGGCGCCTCCAGGCGCCGGGCGGCCTCCGGGCTCAGCAAAGTGATGGCGGCGGGCAGCAGTTCCGAGCCCAGAACGGTCTCCGCCGCGCCAACAGCCCTCTCCGCGTCGCGAAAACCGTACAACAGGGTTCTCGTGTCCGCGGGCAGGGGCCGGAGCCGCAGCGAAACTTCCGTCACAATCCCAAGAGTTCCCAGCGAACCGATAACCAGCCGGGTGAGGTCGTAGCCAGCCACGTTCTTGACCACCTTGCCCCCCGCCCGGATGACGCGTCCGTTCGGCAGGGCAAGGCGAACGCCCAGGACCAAGTCCCGCACACCGCCGTACGCGGCGCGGCGGGGACCCGAACTGGCCGTGGCCACCACGCCTCCGACGGTCGCCTGAGCGGAACGCGGGGGATCCAGAGGGAAGGTCTGGCCGCGCTTGGCCGTGAGGGCCTGCAAGTCGGCGAGGCGCATGCCGGCCTGGACCGTGATCGTCATGTCGGCGGGCACATACTCGACGACCTCCTTCAAGCGCTCCAGCGAAACGACCAGATCGGCCCTGGAGAGAGGCGAGCCGTAATCCTGCTTGGTGCCGGCCCCCCAGGGGATGACGACCTTGCCGGCTGCCGCCGCCTGTTGCAGGAGCGAGGCGACCTCCTGTTCGGTCGAAGGCAACGCGACCCCGCGCGGCACAAGGCCATCGACGGCGTACCGCGCCGTGGCCTGAGAATCCTCCAGGACGGTAGTCAGCGCAGCTTCCCCCCTTTCGTCAGGATGGAAACAGGATCAACAATTCTACTCCAGCCGGCTACTTGAGGCTCAAGCCGCCGTCGACCGCCAGGATCTGGCCCGTCACGAAATTGGACGCCTTGAGAAAGTACACCACGGCGTCCGCAATCTCCTCGGATGTTCCGCCGCGCTGGGCCGGCGTATCTCCGATCATCGCCATTCCTTCGGAATCGATGTCGTGGAAGGGGACGACGCCGGGCGCGACCGAGTTCACGGTAATCCCCGGCGCGAGCGCCTTCGCCATGGCGCGCGTGAGCATGATCACGCCCGCCTTGGACGTCGAATAGTGGACCCTCTGCGCCCAGGGCCGTATGCCCCCGAGGGAACTGATGTTGACGATGCGCCCTTCCCCGGCCTTCTTCATGCGCAGGGCGGCTTCCTTGGCGCAGAAGAAAACCGCCTTGAGATTCACGTCAAGCATGAAATCCCATTCCTGTTCGGTCAGCTCCAGCATGTCCCGCCGCGTGAAGCGGGCGGCGTTGTTGACCAATCCGTAAATGCCGCCCAGCCTGTCCTCCAGATCGGCGAACATGGCTTCGATCTCGGAGACGCGCTCCAGATTCGCGCGAAACAGGGGCGCGCCGCCGCACTGCTGCGACGTCTCCCGCGCTTCTGTTTCCGACCTGTGGTAATGAATGGCGACGCGCGCCCCTTCGCGCGCCAGCCGCAGGGCGATCCCGCGGCCAATGCGCTTGGCGCCCCCGGTGACCAGGACAACTTTCCCCGTAAGACTAGACGGTTGGCTCTCCATGCACTTCCACCTCCTGCGGTTGAACGCCCGCTGCCGACGGTTCGGGCAGCCGCCCCGCCAGATTGAGCCAGCTCCAGAACAGCGCGGTCGAGGAGCTGAACACACCCGACCAGACACCGATCACACGCGGGCTCACCGACTCGGATGCAATCCCCGCCGCCATCATTGAAACCATCATTGTGGACCATACCATGGATTCCATGGTGGCGAAGACGCGCCCCCGGTATTCATCCGGGACGTGCCGCAGCAGTTGCGCGAAATTCAGCACGCTGCTTACGGCGACCGCCGCACGCGACAAAGCGATGAAGAACAGGGCGGCCCAGTACTGCTCCATCAAGCTGAAGAGCACGTAGGCGCCACCGTGCACCACGTAGCAGATGGAGATCGTCCACTTGTACTTCGCGAAGCTCAACCGCGAGCCCAGCCAATGGGCCAGCATCCCTCCCAGGACGAGACCGACTCCGGCGAAGCTCCATATGGTGCCGATTCCCGCCGCGCCCCGCTGGAAGACCACTTCTCCGAAAAGGGTGAAGAGAATCTGCGCCGCTCCTCCCCCGCTAGCCCAGCCGATGTTGATCAGCGCCAGCCCGACGATCAGAGGATTCTGGCGCATGTACCGCAGACCCTCGGTGTACTCGTGCCAGGGGCGCACGACCTCGGCCTCCGTGAGCGAGGTGCGTCTAGCCCGGAAACCCGCCGTGACCTTTAGCCGCGAGATCGACCAGGCAGAAAACAGAAAGGACGCGGCATTCACCAGAAACGCCCACTCCCAGCCGAAGCGGCTCACGGCCACCCCGGCGGCAAGGGCGCCTACGGTCAGCGTCGCCCACTGCGTGGTCTGCGTCACCGAGTTGGCGGTGTGAAGCTCCTCGCGGCTGGCGATGACCGGCAGCACGGAGGAGCGGCCGCTGGTGAAGAACGGCGAGGCGAACATCAGAAGACCGCTGAGCAGATAGAGCAGCCAGGCGCTGTGGTTTCGGACGGTCAGTATGAAGAGCGCCGCAACCGTGGCCCGCGCCAGGTCGCTCAGAATCATGATGCGCTTGCGGTCCATCCGGTCCAGCAGGACGCCCGCCAGCGGTCCGGCCATCACCATGGGGATGGCCCGCGCCATCATCACTCCCGTAACAACCATGCCGGAGCCCGTAGTCTCGAGCGCCAGGCTGAAAACGGCGACGTTGTTGAAATGGTCGCCGATCTCGCTGACGATCTGGCCGAGCCACGTGTAGCGGTAGTTGCGGTTCCTGCTGAGGAGGGTCCGGAAGGAAGGGGCTCCGGCAGCCAGGGTCTGGCCGCTCGGAGCGCTCATGGGCGGTTCTTGGCCTCCTCCCACAACCTGTCCATCTCCTGGAGGGTCGCGCCCGCGAGGGTCTTGCCCTGGCCGGCGAGGCCTCGCTCCACGTATCCAAAGCGTTCCCGGAACTTGTGGTTGGTCAGGCGCAACGCCTGCTCGGCGTCCACCTTGAGCGATCGCGCCAGGTTCACCAGCACAAACAGCAGGTCGCCGATCTCCTGGCAGATCTCCTCGGGAGACTGCCCTTCCCTGGCCTCGCGTAGCTCGTTCAGTTCCTCGTCTAGTTTCGCCAGCACCTGGTCAGGGTCCTCCCAGTCGAAGCCGACCGAGGCCGCGCGCGAGGTGAGCTGTTGGGCCTCCACCAGCGCCGGCTGGGAGCGGGAGATGCCGTCGAGCAATCCGCCCTCGCGCTGGTTGTTCCCGCTCTTCTCATGGCGCTTGATCTGGTCCCAGCGCGCCTTGACCTGTTCCGGCGTCTTGGCATCGCCGCCGGCAAACACGTGCGGGTGCCGCCGAATGAGCTTCTCGACGATGGCGTCGAGGGAGTCTTCGATGGTGAAGCGGCCTTGCTCGGAGGCCATCTCAGCGAAGAAGACCGCCTGAAGCATGAGGTCGCCGAGTTCCTCGGCGAGCCCTTGCCAGTCCCGGGCATCAACGGCATCGAGCACCTCGTAGGTTTCCTCGAGCAGGTAGGGCTTGATCGAGTCGAAGGTCTGCTCACGGTCCCAGGGGCAGCCTCCGGGCGCTCGCAGGCGGGCCATGGTCTCAACAAGGCGCAGGAACTTGTCTCCCGCGGCGGCACGAATCTCAGGTGGCATGGGGCGGCGGAAACCAGAAGATGTCTGACTACTTCAATTTACCACACGCGGTCTCGGGCTCTCGCCGGGAGACCTCAAGCGGCTTTCCGGCGACGCGTCCCCGGCTCACCGCACACGCGGGCGTACGTCTCCATGTTGCGTATCAACCGGTCAAGTAGAAGCCTACGGCGATACAGAGACTCAAGCTCAGCCTCTATGTTTGGGCCTTTCCTTGGGGGAGGGTACTGGATCGTAGACACCATGGTATAGATGTACTAGAACTAACTTCGTATCCACAACCCCACAAATGGGATATTCTGTATGGCAATATGGGCCTACTCTCCAACTTTTTTGCGGGTATAGGCCCTCCGATGCCGGCAAAAGCCTATGTGCTGACGGCCCACCTAGGGAACCCTTCTCGCGGTGATGTCCCAGGAGCGCTCGGCTCCGGGCATGAAGACCCTGAACCGAATCTCGTCGCCAAAAACACGCCCCTGGTAGGTCATCGTAGTCTCGCGTTTGCCCCACGTTCGGGCGATGACGAACGACAGCTTGTCTCCACTGACCTTCCCATCCCGGAGAGGCATCACGTCTTCTCCACTGCCGAGAGTGCCGGTCAGGCTTTCGCCCTCTTGCTTCAGGGTGAGCGTGTACTGTGTCCTCCCGCCGGATGCCGCCATCTCCCACTGCCACTTCCCGCTCAGGTCGTCGCAGCAGGCCGTCACGGCAAAGGCCAACAGCAGCAGCGCCAGCAAGCCTCGATGAGCCGTCATACGTACTCCCAATCCCTGAGCCACTCGTAGCCGGGGCGAAGCCGGGCCCACATGCGGTTGACGGCGTCCTCCAGTTCGGCCTTTTCCTTCAGGTCCAGCCGGCGGCGTTCGCGGATCGCCATAACGGCATTGTCGACCTGGTGAATGCTCAGCAAGCCCGGGATGGGGATCATGACCGGGTTGGCGAGGATGTAGCGGAGGGCGAGGCGCGCCCGCCGGTCGTCCTCCGCCGCATGCGGGTTATTGGGAAAACTGTCCCCCGCGAACAGCGAGTTGTCGGCGAACGGCTTGATGCCAAACGCGCCCACGTCATACTCTTTAATTGCGTCGAACAGGCTGTCGGTTGGCAGTTCCTTGCTGCCCGCCGTGTAGGGGAACAGGACCACCTCGATTTCCTTGGGATAGGCCTCGATCAGCGATTTCAGCCATGCCCGGTTGTGCGACGAAACGCCCGTGAACCGCGCCTTACCCTGCTGCTTGGCCTTAGCGAGAGCCTCGACGGTGGCCTCTTCCACCCGCTGGAGTTCGCTCAGGTCCGGGACCCCCTCCATGGGCAGAGCGATACGCCAGAGGTCGACGTACCCGAGTCCCGTCTCCTTGAGGTTCTCGTCGAGACCTTGCAGCAGCCTGCTCGCAGTCCTCCACTGCGGACTCCGCGGCTCCTTCCCCTGCCAAGCGTATCCGAGGTAGATCTTGTCCCGCCTCCCTTTGAGAAGCTGGGCATAGGCCACGACCTCCGGCGCCTCCATGGCATCCAGGTAATTGATCCCGACTTCGATCGAGTGGGCCAGCACCCGGTCGCGGGATTGCATGAAACCGGGGATCTTGGGATACGAGAAGTCATTGAAACTGTTGTATTGCTTAGGGACGTTGGCCCTGCCCAGCTCTATCTCGATCCGCTTCCAGTGGCCGCCGAGAGAGATCGCCGAGACCATGAGCCCGGTCTTGCCCAGCCGGCGGTACTCCATATTCGGGTTGTAGTTGAGTATGTTCCTTGTCGACGCGGCCGCCTTGGCGGGCGGCGCCTTGGTCTGTCCCTGCGCCCGGCCCGCCAGAACGCCGGCCGCGAGCGCGCCCCCGGCGACGAAATCGCGGCGGTTCATCTTGCTTTCATCCATCCTATGCCTCCGTGTCGGTATGATTCTGCTCCTACGGCTCGAGGTTTTTCCGCGCCCATTCAATGCTCCTCTGATTGCGTTCATCCTCGAGCTTCACTGCCGCCGCGGGACTTAGCCCGCTGACTTGCGGGAGCGGCGTCTTGGGCCGGTTCTTCCGAACCAATTCAAGCACATTCGCTACGTCCTTGTCGGGCAGGGGGCTGTATTTATCGCTGAAGAATCCCCTATAGCCGGCAGTTGAAACGGGGACCTTGACCGGGTCGCGCGTCGCCCCGTCCAGGTAAAAAGGCATGGCCGGGTCCTTGGAGCGCAGCATACGGACCATCTCCTTCAGGTTGAGGATTCCTTCCCCAAGCGGCACCTCTGACATGAGGAACCCGTCTTCGTAAGAGTCGACGGCCACGTCCTTGATGTGGCACATAAAGATGTACGGGTTCAGCGTCCGCAGGGTGTCCATAGGGTCTTCACAGAGCGCCATACTTTCACCAAAATCGAAGCAGACGCCCACGTACTCGCAGCCCAGGCGGTCAAGCCAATTCGCGAGCTCGGCGGCCCGCCAGTCCCCGTGATTCTCGATGGCCAGCCTGACCCTGTTCTTCTCCAGCATCGGCACGGCGAGCGACACCTGGCTCTTCAGGCGCTCGAATCCCCGCTGAAACGCAGTAGCGGATTCGAACTGCTCGTAGCGCCGCCCACCCAAAGCGGTGCGCAAACACCTCGCTCCTGCCGCCTTGCAGGCCCCCAGGGCAAAGTCATAGCGGTACAACTGGCCCTCTTCCACAGGCAACGGAGGCGACTCAAGGATCAGATCGAGGCCCAATGCCCGGATCCGCTGGCCGAGCTTCGCCGCCAGGTCGAGCTCAATCGCCTGAAGGGTTGTCTCGACTCCACCTAAGCCGAGCTCCCTGCAGCGTTCAACAACATCGAAGGGTCTTGTGCCCCCCGTGCCCTTGGCCCGCGCGCCGAAGGCCGCGGGCGTCGCGCCCAGCCTCAGGGCACTCCCCTTCAGCCCGTGCATACTCCTTGCCGCAGCCCGAGGCGCGAAGGACGCGGCCACCGACAGTATCTCTCTCCTGGTCATTGAATACATCCCTCTTATTCAGGACGAATCAGCTCTTCCGCTCCCCTATCGGATCGATTCTATACCTTGCGGCGGGCCCAGATAGGTCTATTTTTCTACCGCCTGGCCGGTCCTAGGAAATGAATCACCGGGCGGGATAGCTGTGGGCGATGTGCATAGTTATGCAGAATTAGGAGCAGATGGAAACCGTTAGCCTCACGATCTTTAACGGGTTTAACCTTGACGGCCCGTTGCACCGAGCTTACACTTCCACCCGGTGGGGTCGGACGGCTCCCGGAAACCTGTCGTGTATAGGAGGAGGCTCGTATGAAAGCTGTGCTCACTGCTCTGTTCCTGTTTCTGATGCTTTCAATTTCGTTGGACGCTCAGATTATCACCGGGTCAGTGGCTGGTACCGTCGTGGACCCGAGCGGGTCACGTGTCCCGGATGCCACCCTCACGCTCGTCTACCTAAGGGATCAACGCGAGCTGAGGACGTCCAGCAGCGGCACGGGCGATTTTGTCTTCAGCGGGCTGGAGAGCGGTGAGTACAACCTCACCGTAGCCAAGACGGGCTTCAAGACCCTCGAGCAGAAGAGCCTCGTGGTGATCACGGGGCAGCGCCTTGCGCTCGGCAATCTCACGCTGCAAGTCGGCGGCGTATCGGAGGTGGTTTCCGTTACGGCGGAAAGGGGCATGGTGCAGACCCAGAGCTCCGAGCGTGCCGGCACCGTCACTGGCACCCAATTGGAGGGGCTGCTGACGGGAAGCCGCAGCGTTCCATCGCTGGTATATCTGCTGCCCGGAGTGGTCGCGGCTGGCGACGGTCAGTATCTAACCCGGCAGACCCGGTTCAACGCCGTGGGCGGCCGCACAGACACCAACACGGTAATGGTTGACGGAATCCTGTCGACCGACATCGACGACGGCGGCAACCTCAAACTCCAGGTCAGCCAGGACGCCGTGGCTGAAGTTCAAGTCCTGCTCACCAACTACCAGGCCGAGCACGGGCGCATGGGAGGCGCCGTGGTGCAACAGGTCACCAAATCCGGCACCCCACAGTTCCACGGTCTGGGCTCTTACTACATGCGGCGGGAGTGGATGAACGCCATGGGCTTCTTCAACAACCGCAACAGCGAGGCAAAGCCGCGATACCGCTACAACACGATCACCGGCAACATCGGGGGCCCGGTTCTGCTCCCCGGCGGCTTCAACCGCAACCGAGATAAGCTGTTCTTCTTCTTCAGCATGGAATACTGGCCGGTCAAGAACCCGATCACACAAAGGGTCACCATGCCCACGGACCTGGAGAAATCTGGCGATTTCTCCCAGAGCGTGGATCTGGCAAACAAGTTGATCGTGATCAAGGACCCGTTCAACAACGCCGCGCCATTTGCGGGCAACGTGATTCCCTTAAACCGGATCGATAAGAGCGGCCAGGCCCTGCTGAAGATATTCCCCCAGCCGAACTTCCTCAACCGGGCCGTTTCCGGCGGCAACTA
Source organism: Bryobacteraceae bacterium (assembly GCA_041946685.1). GTDB lineage: Bacteria > Acidobacteriota > Terriglobia > Bryobacterales > Bryobacteraceae > JBHGAV01. Next base: position 87,325 of record JBHGAV010000005.1, read on the forward strand.
CAACTACACCGCTACCGGCATTACGGACAATCCCAACCGCACCGAAACGATCAAGATCGACTACTACATCAACGCGAACAACAGCCTGGTTGGCTCCTATAACGGGTTCCGGGAACTGGAGAAGGGCGCGGCGGGCGGTTATTGGCTCGGCAACTGGCAGCAGATGCCGGTGAAGTTTTATGCGCCCAATAAGGGAGCCTCGCTGCGCTACACGCGGATTATCTCGGCCACGATGGTGAACGAAGCCCAGTTCAGTTGGTTCGCCAATCCCGAAAAGACCACGGCGGTGACAGATGCCGACTGGCAGAAGCAACTCCGGAAGAATGCGGGCTTCAATGTCGGAATGATCAGCCCGAAAGCCAACCTGGAAGGCGTGTTACCGGCCGCAACGTTTGGCGGAGTGACCGGAGCCGCTTCGCTGAGGATTTCCGGCAGAATCCCCGTTGACTCCCCGTACAACTTCTATACCTGGAACGACAAGTTCACTTACATCCGCGCCAAGCACACATTCAAGGCGGGCGTGACGATCGAGCGGTATTTCCGCGATATCGAGCCGGAATCGACGCAGTACGGGTCGTTCAGCTTCAGCGGCACCAACGTGAACAACCCGCTCAACACCGGCTATGCTTATGCGAATGCCATCCTGGGGGTGTTCGACTCCTACGTGGAGGACTCCCAGAAGAGCTGGCAGAGATCCCGGGGGGGAACAATCAACTTCTTCGTGCAGGACACGTGGAAGGCGACCTCCAGGCTGACCTTTGACGTCGGCATGCGCTTCTACTACTTCACGCCGCACCACACCAAGGACAACAAGATAGCGGGATTCGTGCCGTCCTACTACAAGGCCGCAAACCAGGTCCGGCTCATTCGGCCGTACATTAATGCCGAGGGAAAGCGGGTTGGCATCGATCCGATCACCGGCACGCTGTTTCCGAATGCGGCCATCGCGGCCATTGTGCCGGGAGTGGGGGATCCGGCGAACGGCATGGTGGCGGTGGATCAGCATCCTGAATATCCAAGGGGCATGTTCAATAACCGCGGGATTCAGTACGGGCCCCGGTTCGGGTTCGCCTACGACCCCTTCGGCAAGAACAAGACGGCGATCCGCGGCGGTTTCGGCGTCTTCTACAATCCTCTGACCACCAACAAGTGGCGGAACCTCTCCACCCAGCCGCCGCAGATCTGGCAGCCGAATGTCTACTTCGGGCAGCTTTCGACGCTCACCTCCGTACAGTCGTTGATCACGCCGATCACCGCCGTTTACGTGGACCCCGATGGATACATCCCCACGGTCATGAACTTCAGCTTCGGCATCCAGCAGAACGTCGGGTTCGGCGCCGTTCTGGACGTCTCCTACGTGGGTTCGTTGGGCCGGCATCTGGCGTGGCAGCGCGATATCAACTACATCGCGATGGGCGCGCGGTTCCTGCCCTCCAACATAGACCCGACCACGAACAGGGTGCTCGACGACAAGTTTCTGCGGCCTCTGGCCGGATTCAACAACATCAACCGGATGGAGAATGCCGGAACCTCCAACTACAACTCCCTGCAAGTGACGCTCAACCGCCGCTTTACCAGGGGGCTCCAGATTGGCGGTGCATGGACCTGGTCCAAGGCGATGACGTATGTCGATAGCGACACAACGAACATCGCTGTCCTGGTGCCAATCCGGATTTGGAATTACGGCATGGCCGGATTCGACCGGACGCACGTCGTGAAGATCAACTATGTCTGGGACCTGCCCAGAACTCCGTGGCAGAATCCTGTCGCCCGGACCATTCTGAACGGGTGGCAACTCTCGGGCATCAGCACCTTCCAGAGCGGCGCGCCCGGAGGCATCGCTGCCACCAGTTCCGTCGGCGTGGACATCACCGGCACCCCTTCTCAGAGTTTCCGGGCTGACATCACAGGGAATCCCGTGCTGCCAAAGAGCCAGCGCACTTTCGCCAGGAACTTCGACACCAGCGTGGTCCGCATGCCTGCGGTCGGCACTGTCGGGAACTCCGCAAGGACCGTTCTCCGCCAGCCCGGCATTAACAACTGGGATGCGGAGTTGTTCAAGAACATTCCCATTCACGAGTCGGTCAGGCTACAGTTCCGGTGGGGAGCGTACAACCTCTTCAACCACACACAGTTCTCGGCTTTCAACACGGCTGCACAGTTCAACGCGTCCAACGTTCAGATCAACTCCCAGCTCGGCCAGTACACATCAGCCGCGGCCAACCGCAGGCTGGAGCTCGCCGTGCGCCTGTACTACTGAGAAAGGCACGCCATGCCCCGCTCCCGGCTGCGCTCAACGCGGCCGGGAGCGCAAGACCTATACTGGCTGGAGGACGCAGAGGAAAGGTGAATTATGTCCGAAGGCCTGAATCGACGCGATTTGCTGCTTTCGCTCGCCGCGGCCGCACCGCTGGCGAGCGCGGCGGGAGCCAGCCTGACCGCGCGCGCTTTCGACGCGGAAGGCACACCCGCCGGCAAGGCGCAACTGGAGTCGTTGCTGCTGTACAACCCTGAAGGCCGCCCTTTTGAACTTCTGCCCAAGGTAACGGCCGAGGGTACGATCGCGATCGGCCTTCCCGGTCAGAAGTTCGAACTGTCCATGCTGCTTCCGGTTCGCGGCTTCGGCGAAGTGTACCTCTACGCCGACGACGTCCGCGGGCCGGAGGTCCTGCTGAATTATGAGTTCGCTCGTAGCCGCGCGGCGTTCGTGCGCCGCTACGTAAAGGCCGCGCAAGCCGAGGGCGTGAGCTTCAGCGTGGATGTGACCAAGCGGCTCGAAGACGGCGAGGCGGCTCTGAAACGCGCCGCCGGCGCCCGCGAAGTTGCAGCCCGTGTGGGACATTCGAACGACTCCCTGGCCGAGACGATGTGGGCCGGAGAAATGGCCGCACTCGAGCGCGCCCGCCATCGCATAAGGCGGCAGGGACCCCGTCCTGGATTCCTTTTCGGGGCGGGCGCATTTGGGTATGCCCGCTCGGAAGAGTATGCCAGGCAGTACGATGCGCTGCTGAACTTCGCCACCCTGCCCTTCTACCGCAACGCCATCGAGCGCACCGAGGGGAATCCGCAGTACACCCAGGTGCAGGGCATATTGGAGAAGACACTCGGCAAGCCCCTGCTGTTGAAGGGTCACCCTCTGGTGTGGATGCACAACTCCAGCCTTCCTCCCTTCCTGAAGGGCCGGTCGTTTGAGCAGGTAAAGGAGAGCTGCCGGAACTATGTGCTGGGCAGCGTCGGCCGGTTCCGGTCCCGCATTCACACGTGGGACATCATCAACGAGGCGCACGACTGGGCGAATGACCCCAATTTCAGCCAGGAGCAACTCCTGGAGTTGACGCGAATGGCGTCCGAAGCTACCCGGATGGCGGACCCCACGGCGTTCCGCGTCGTGAATAGCTGCTGCATCTGGGGCGAGTACGTGGCCACGCGGAAGACGTACTCCGGTTCGCTCGACAGGCCGTCGCGCACGCCGTTCGAGTACCTGCGCGCGCTGAAGGATGCCGGGGTCGACTACGAGGGCATCGGGCTCCAGCTTTACTGTCCCGGGCGGGACATGTTGGAAATCGAGCGCCTGATCGAACGGTTTTTTGTTTTCGGCAAGCCGATCCATATCACGGAAGCCGGCATTCCTTCGCTGCACGATTTTGGACCTCCCGCCAGGGACAACCCCTATCCCATTAACGCCGTCTGGCACGGGACGAAATGGAACGAGCAGCTTCAGGCGGATTGGGTCGAACAGTTCTACACGCTCTGCTACAGCATGCCGCAGGTCCAGGCCATCACCTGGTGGAGTTTCAATGACCCCGGATACATTCCGAACAGCGGTTTTCTGACACGAGATCTGAAACCTAAAGAATCTTACCAACGGCTGTCGAAACTGATCGCCGGCTGGCGTGGTTGACGGAGGAACTTGAATGAGACATATCTGTGCCCTTTTTGCGCTATTGCCTTGTTTGATCTTGGCCGACTCAGGCACCAAGCTCCCGGACGGGACCGAGTTCCAGTTCTGGGAGAAGCCGCTAACCTTCTCAAAGACCTACTACGTGGACGGGAATTCGGCCGCGGCGGACGACAACGGGCCGGGCTCCCAGGAGCGTCCGTTCCGGACCATCGGCAAGGCCGCCGAGGTGCTCCAGCCGGGCGAGCGGGTTGTGATCGCCGGCGGTGTCTACCGGGAGTTGGTGAGTCCCCCGCGCGGCGGCTCCGGCCCGGACAAGATGATCAGCTATGAGGCAGCCCCAGGCGCGAAGGTCTTCGTAAGGGGTTCGGCGGTACTCGACAAGGGCTGGAAACCAAGCACCGGCGGCATGGGCGGGCCGCGAGGCGGGGCCGCCCCTACAGCCAGAATCTGGCAGATCGACATCGACAGCTACCTGCCCACGGTCTACAACCCGTTCGCGATGGTGAACGCACCCGGCAGCCGCTACTGGCTGAATTTCAAGGTCATCAACACGGCACCCTATTTCCGGCGCCGCGGTTTGGTGTTCGCGGACGGCAAGCCCCTGGAACCGGTGGACCAGTACAGCGACCTTTTCGGACCCTCAGGACGGGCCACAAGCTACTACGAGGACATCCCCCCGAAGCCGCTGTTCGATGAGATGGGAGGATCAGCCGGGAAGTTCTGGGTTGACCTCAAAGGCAACACAATACACGTGCGGTTGAACGGCGACGACAGCCCGGAGAAGCATCTCATCGAAGGCACGGTCCGCGAGCAGGTCCTTGCGCCCAAGGAACGCGGTCTGGGCTACATCCGCCTCAAGGGGCTCACGTTCCAGCACTCCAGCGATCCCATCCCGCTGCCCCAGAGCGGCATGGTGGTGACCCTCGGCGGAAACCACTGGATTATTGAGGACAACACTTTCGAATGGGCGAATTCATTGTGCCTCCAGGTCGGCGGCGGCGGAGGTGGGGGCGCCTTCGGAGGGGGGCAACCGAGCGGATCTCACGTGATTCGCGGCAACACCATCCGGTACTGCGGGATCGGGGGGATTGAGGGAACCGGCGCCGGCAACGTCGGACTGATGGAGAAGAACCTCTTCGAGTGGATCGGCTGGCAGGATGCCGAGCGGAGCTGGGAAGCCGGCGGGCTCAAGCTGCACGGCGCGAGGAACATGCTGTTCCGCAACAACGTCATCCGGCACATGCGGAATGCGGCCGCATTCTGGCTGGATGTCGGCAACGTCAACAACCGCATCACTCGCAACGTGATGGCCGACGTTGTTTCGGTCAGCGGCATCATCCACATTGAGGCGACTCACGAGCAGAACCAGATCGACAACAACATCATCTGGGGCGTGAAGAACTCGGAGACCGGCGGCGGGCTGGAAGACTCCGGCGGGACCTGCATCTTCGTGCAGGGCACGGATAAGCTGATCATGGCGAACAACCTGATCGGCAACTGCCAGACCATCTCGGTGTTCGCGATCCCCGTCGAAAAGCGCATTATCGGCACGCGAGGGGGAACCGCCCGGGAAAACAAGGTTCACAACAACATTTTCCATTCCTGGGGCACGGCTGCCCTCGGGTTCATGAACGAGCACAACTACTCGGACGGCAACCTGTACGTCCTTCCGCCGCGCGGCAGCGGGTACATACGGATCCTCGCTCCAGAACCCCAGCAGTGGCTGGACGTGGCGGCATGGCGCGAGTTCTACGGGCAGGAGAAGAACGGCGCTCTGGGGACGTTGAAGGAGGTGTCGTTCGATCCCGACAAGCTGGAGCTGACGATCCTGCCGACCGGCGACCTGCCCAAGGTTCCGGTCTTTAACAATGTTGACACGGACTTCTTCGGCAGACCCGCGGCCGGCCCGCGCGTGGCTGGTCCTTTTTCGGACCTTCAGGCGGGCTACTCCAAGCGGAGCGTAGATCCGCTCCGGTAGGGACGAGGGTCTCGGCCTGCGCCATTGAAGCTCGCTGGACCTGCGCGGTAACCTGACACCCGTCATCGACGCCGACAATCGTAGCGCGCTCTCCGCAGTGCGCTGGAAAATCGGCACACCAATCGACAATAGGAGACGGTACGTGAAAGGTCCCAACTCTGGAACCGACGTTGCAGGCGGGGTTCCATACCGGATGTCCCGCCGCGAGACATTGAAGCAGACGCTGATAGCTGGTTTGTTCCTTCCCCAGGCGCTTGACGCACAACGCCGGCGAGGCCGGCGCGGCTATGTGGATCCATCCCAGATTCCCGCCTACCGGTACAGGACGCTGCCGGTGAGCAGGTTCCGTGAGCTTCAGGAGGAATACGACAAAGCGCTCGCGAGCCCCCTGTATAGCCGCGCGAAGGCCTTTCGCGACCAGGTGGCGAGGCTGAGCTTCAAGGTCCCGGCGGATTTTCCGGCTGCGAAGGCGGTTATTGTCGTGGCGGCATTCACGAAATCGATGTATGCGAGGTTCACCTTGGACGGGACGCAGTTTCGTCTCCTCGTCCCGCCTCAGTACTACGCCGACGAAATGAATGCAGCGAACCTCCTTGGCATCGTCCGCAGGGAGATTGTCAAGAACGCGAGCTACCGGATCGTCGATGTCTCCAATAGCGTGCCGCTGAAGCTGCTGGCCGCCCGCAGCGGTCTTGGCCGCTATGGCAGGAACAACCTGCTTTTCGTGGACGGCATGGGAAGCTACAACCTGCTCTATGCCTTTCTGACCGATTGCCCGTTCCCTGAGGACAACTGGACGCAGCTGAGCATCCTGGGCCACTGCCAGCGTTGCGACCACTGCGACCGGAGTTGCCCCACGACATGCCTTTCCTACGCGAATTTCCCCATCAACATCGACCGATGCGTCACGCTCTATAACGAGAGGCCGGGGACGTTCCCGAGTTGGATGTTGCGCAGCAGTCACACCGCGCTGATGGGTTGCATGCGCTGCCAGGACTCCTGCCCGGAAGACGGCGGCTTTGCAGAGCTCGCGGGAATGCTGGAGGACGTCTCCGAGGATGAAACCCGGAAGATTCTGAAGGGAGCGGCCGACGATGCGTTGTTGACGTCGCTACGGCGCAAGCTCAAGCAGTTTCCGGCCGTCGCATCAAAAGAGGCGTTTCCAATCCTGACCAGGAATCTCACGGTTCTGACGCGATCGTAGAGTGGGCCGAACAGTACTCAGCGCCGCAGGCTCAGAGGATAACTCGAGAGTGAAGTCATCCCATTCAATCGGGCGGACACGGCTCGCCCGGATCATCTGCCAGGTTTCGTTCTTTGCCGTGTTCTTCGTAGGACTGCTCCGGACGCGATCGTCGGGAGAAGATTCGATCGGAGCTGTGGAAAGATTCTTCCACTTCGATCCGCTGCTTGGCCTGACAACCATCGTGGCGTCCCGAACCTTCCAAGCGGCCTTTGGGTTTGCCCTCATCACCATCGTGGTTACGGCTCTGGTCGGGCGTTATGTATGCGGCTGGGTGTGTCCGCTGGGGTCCTTGCTCCATTTCTTCTCCTTTCTGTTCGCGAAATTGAGGTGGGCCAAACCCAGGATTGAACAAGCCGGGCATCTTCGGTGGAAATACCTGATCCTGATTTTCGTCCTGGTGGCGAGCGTCTTCACGCTCGATTTGGCCGGATTTCTCGATCCGCTCTCATTCCTCTATCGCTCATTCTCCACTGCGGTCCTTCCTGTCGCCTCCAACTCGGCGGAAGCCGTTGTAGATGTTCTCCAGCGCGCGGGCGCGCCGTTTCCCGGCGAGCGCTGGACGGAGGCTTCTCAGAATCTGATGATCCAAACCACGTTCCGGCAGGGAGCGGCTATCGGGCTGCTCTTCTCCGGCGTTATCCTTCTCAACCTCGTGCGGCCGCGGTTCTGGTGCAGATATGTATGTCCGGCCGGGGCGCTGCTTGGCGTTCTTGCCCGCTGGCACCCTGTAAGACTGAAGGCCGGCGCCGACAAGTGTAATGGCTGCCGGCTTTGCACTCTCCAGTGCCCGTCGCAGGCAGGCCCTTATCCCGACGATCAATGGAGGAAGGCCGAATGTTTCCATTGCCACAACTGCGCCTCCAATTGCCCGCAAGATGAAATTCGTTTCCCGCTGGCGGCGCCGGCGGCAAAGTCGCCCGGAGTGGGTCTCCCGCGCCGCGACGTTGTCCTGACTTCGACGATTGGGCTCGTTGCCGCTCCTCTGCTTGGCGTTTCCGGCTCGGAGCGCCCGTCGGAGAGACTCATCCGGCCCCCCGGCGCGCTCCCCGAGTCTCAATTTCTGTCAAAGTGTGTCCGATGCGGCGTATGCGTGAAGGTATGTCCGACCAACGGACTCCAATACGCATTCGCCGAAGGGGGCATGATGGCCCTCTGGACCCCGATCCTAGCCCCCCGCATCGGGTATTGCGATTACTATTGCTCGCTCTGTACTCAGGTCTGTCCAAGCGGAGCCATCCGGGAGCTGACCCTCAAGGAGAAGCAGAAGGTCAGGATCGGTGCAGCCTGGATCCGGAAGGACCGCTGTCTGGCGTACTCGGTTGGCGAATCGTGCCGGGTTTGCGAACAGAAATGCCCGACTTCGCCCAAAGCGATCATGATGGCGGACGACGAATTCTCCGCGCCGGAGGGAAAGATCCAGATTCAGGTGCCGGTTGTGGATCCATCGCTTTGCATCGGGTGCGGCATTTGTGAAAACAGGTGCCCGGTGGAGGATGAACCCGGGATCTACTGCACGAGCTACGGAGAGTCCCGTTCGGAAAGAAATCTGTACCAAGCTCCATAGGCTCTGCCGGTGGTAGAATCGGGAGTCGTCTCTTCCCGATGGATTTCCTGGAGGGTCTCAATCCCCAGCAGCGCGAGGCGGTCTGCCATCTTGAAGGCCCGCTCCTGATTCTGGCCGGAGCGGGCAGCGGCAAGACACGTGTGATCACCCACCGTATCGCCCGCCTGGTGGGCGTCGAGCGGGTGCCGGGCGATGCCGTCCTGGCAGTGACCTTCACCAACAAGGCCGCCGACGAGATGCGGGACCGTGTTCTCGGGCTGCTCGGGGCGGCAGGGGCCGCCTCCCGGCCGTGGGTATCGACGTTCCACTCTTTCTCGGTAAGGCTGCTCCGCCGCGACGGGGCCGCGCTGGCGGACCTGCGCCCAGGCTTCACTCCGAGCTTCACCATCTACGACGAAGACGACCAGTTGGCCGCGGTGAAGTCGGTGTACCGCCGCCTGGGGCTGGACGAGAACTTCATGCAGTACCGGGCGGCGATATCTCGGATCAGCTTCGCCAAGAACCACAAGCAGTCGCCCGCCGACCTCTACAAGGCCTCCACTGACCCGAAGACCTCGCGGCTGGCCTCGGTGTACGAGGAGTACGAGAACAGCCTCCGGCAGGCGAACGCCCTGGATTTCGACGATCTGCTGCTGGAGTCGGTGCGGCTGCTCCAGCACGATGAGACGGTACGGACCGCCTACAACCGGCGCTTTGCATACCTCATGATCGACGAATACCAGGACACCAACCGCAGCCAGTACGAGCTGATGCGGCTGCTCACGGTACTCCACCAGAACGTATGCGTGGTCGGCGACGAGGACCAGTCCATCTACGGCTGGCGCGGAGCCGACATCCGCAACATCCTGGACTTCGAGCACGACTACCCTGGAGCCAGAACGATCCGGCTGGAGCAGAACTACCGCTCGACCGCCTGCATCCTGGAGGCCGCCAGCGCCCTGGTGTCCCGCAACAAGGAACGCAAGGGCAAGTGGCTTTGGACCGACCGGAAGGGCGGCGAGTTGATCGGCGTGGCGGAAACCGCCGACGGCGAGCAGGAGGCGCTGCTGATCGCCAGCTTGATCCAGCGCGCCTTGAACGAGGATGCCTCGACGCGCGTGGCCGTGTTGTACCGCACCAATGCCCAGTCGCGGCAGCTCGAAGAGGCGCTGCGCCGCCACACCATCCCATACCATGTAGTGAGTGGTTTCAGCTTCTACCAGAGGGCCGAGATCCGGGACGCCCTGGCATATCTGAAGATCCTGATCTCGCCCGACGATTCGGTAAGCCTGTTGCGCATCATCAACACCCCCGCGCGCGGCATTGGCAAGTCCACGCTGGAGCAGGTGGAGCGTTACGGAAAGGAGCACCGGCTGAGCGCCTGGACCTCCATCGGCCGCATGTTGGAGGAGCGCCTGTTCCCGACGCGCGCGCAGGCCGCGCTGGCGGCCTTCCGGAACATGATCATTGAGTTGCGGAACGAGGCTGCGCGCGAGCCGGTCCACGAGGTTTTGCGGTTGGTGCTGGACAGGACCGGGCTGCGCAAGGTGCTGGAGGACGACCAAGCCACCGAGGCGCAGAGCCGGCTGGAAAACCTGGACGAGTTGGTCAACGCGGCGGCCGAGGCCTCCGAGCGCGGCGAGACCATCGCCGAGTTCCTGGATCACGCCGCGCTGGTATCCGACTCGGATCAGTTGGACGGGCAGGCGCAGGTCTCTCTGCTGACGCTTCATAACGCCAAGGGCCTGGAGTTCCCTATGGTCTTCATAGCCGGCATGGAGGAGGGACTCGCCCCGCACAGCCGGTCCTTCGAATCGGAGGCCATGCTCGAAGAGGAGCGCCGGCTGTGTTACGTGGGCATGACCAGGGCCGAGCGACGGCTGATTCTGACTTGGGCCCGCGCGCGCAGAAGGTTCGGCGGCGGCTCGCTGGAGCCTTCGCGCCCATCGAGGTTCTTGGGCGAGATTCCCCCCAAGTTGACGCAGAACCTGACGCCGGGCATGCGTGTGGCCGAGGTTGACCTGTTCCTGGACCGCCATCTGGTCCGGGAGAGCGTCCGGAGGACCACGTATACTGGGAAGACATACAATTCGCTGGATCACATCCGGCAGTTCTTCGCGTCCCGGGGGCAGGCCGTGGCCGCGGAGGCTCCCAAGCCTCCGTCTCCGAAACCACCCAGGCGCGCTAAGGGAGCGGGCGTGGGTTCGGTGATCGAGCACCCGCGCTGGGGCCGGGGAACCATTGTACGCAGGGAAGGCGAAGGTGATGACGCAAAGCTGACAGTCAGCTTTCCCGGCTACGGCTTGAAGAAGCTCGTACAGAAATACGCAGGGTTGAAAACGGAAGAATGAACACCAAGAACATTACCGACAAGGCAGAGCGCAAGAAGCTGAAGAGGGCCGCCCGCAAGAAGGCTGCGCCCAAGGCCAAGAGGCCCGCCGGCACGGCGCGCGGATCAATGAAGCGGAAGGTCAAGAAGATGGCCAAGGGCCAGCGGAAGCGCTAGACGCCGGGCCGTCAGCGGATGTCCCAGCTCTTCCGGACCAAGAGCATCGAGGCGTTGATCGCGGCCGCCGAGGATCCGGCCCGCCGACTGCGCAAGACGCTAGGTCCGTGGAGCCTGACGGGCCTTGGTATCGGAGCCGTCATCGGCGGCGGCATCTTCATCCTCACGGGCACGGCCGCGGCGGGAGAAACGCTGGCCTACCGGTCGATCCTGCACGCGCCCGTGCTCGACCTGCTGAGGCATGGGTCGGGCGCGCTGTCCACCTTGGGGCGGCCGGGGGCAGGCCCGGCCATCTCGCTTTCTTTCATCCTGACGGCGATCGCGTGCAGTTTCGCCGCGTTGTGCTACGCGGAACTTGCCTCGATGATCCCCGTCGCCGGCAGTGCCTACACGTATTCGTACGCCACCCTGGGCGAGATCTTCGCCTGGATGATCGGTTGGGACCTGATCCTGGAGTACGCCGTCTCCAACATGGCGGTCGCGGTGGGATTCTCGGCGTATCTCAATGATGTTCTGGACGGCACTTTCGGTCTGTATCTACCGCCTGCATTGGCCGGACCCATGATCGTCGGCGGACAGTTCACGGGAAGCTGGTTCAATCTGCCCGCCGTCGTGGTGCTGGTGATCCTGACCGTGATTCTGGTCCGCGGCGTGCGGGAAAGCGCCGAAACCAACAACGTGATGGTGCTGGTCAAGCTGGCGGCCATCCTGGTCTTCGTTGTCGGCGCCTCCCGGGCGGTCCGCACAGAGAACTGGCATCCCTTCATGCCTAACGGCTTTCCCGGCGTGCTCACCGGCGCGGCCATAGTGTTCTTCACATACATCGGATTCGACTCGGTCTCCACCGCGGCCGAGGAGTGCCGCCGCCCGCAGCGCGATCTGCCCTTCGGGATCATCGCCACCCTGATTGTGTGCACGCTGCTCTACACGGCCGTGGCGCTGGTGCTCACCGGCATCGCCGACTACAAGACCTTAGGCAATGCCGCCCCGGTGGCCGGGGCGCTAAAGGCGCTCGGCTACGAGAACATCCGCCGGTGGGTGAGCGTAGGTGCAATTGTAGGGATGGTCTCCTCGCTGCTGGTCTTCCAATACGGGCAGGCCCGGGTGTGGTTCGCGATGAGCCGCGACGGGCTGCTGCCCGCTGTCTTCTCCAAGGTGCACCATGTCCACAAGACGCCGCACGTCAGCACGTGGGTGGCGGGACTTGTCGTCGGCATTCCGGCGGGAATCTGGGATATCGGGACGTTCGCAGACCTGTCGAACATTGGCACGCTGTTCGCATTCACCCTGGTTTCGGCGGGAGTCATCATCCTGCGGCGGCGACAGCCGCTGCGGCCGCGGGCATTTCGGGTGCCCCTGGTGCCCTGGCTGCCCGGGTTCTCGATCGTCTCCTGTGTGGTGCTGATGCTGAGCCTGCCCCTGGAGACCTGGCTGCGCTTCTTCGCGTGGCTGCTGATCGGCCTCGCGATCTACTTCCTGTTCAGCCGCAAACACAGCGCGCTGAACTCCGCCCACGAGTAGGATCGGAGTCGAACTGCCCGGCGCCTGCGGTACAATGGCAGCGCAGCATGGAGTCGGTCGGCAGGTATCAGATCCAGAGCGAACTGGGGCGGGGCGCCATGGGCGTCGTGTTCCGTGCTCTGGACCCGGTGATCGGCCGCATCGTGGCCATCAAGACGATCCACCTCACCGCGTTCGGGGATCCGCAGGAACGAGAAAGGCTCAGAAACAGGCTGCTCCATGAAGCCCGCTCGGCCGGAGTGCTTTCTCACGCGGGCATTGTCACCGTCTACGACGTCGGCGAACAGGACGACCTCGCCTATGTGGCCATGGAGTTCGTGAACGGGCCGACCCTGGAGCGGATCCTATCGGCGCCCACTCCACACGACGCCGCGACCATCTTCCGGATCTTGCGCGAGATGGCTGCCGCGTTGGACTATGCCCACAAGAAGGGCATTGTTCATCGCGACATCAAGCCGGCCAACGTCATGATCCACGAGGACGGGACGGTGAAGATCTCCGACTTCGGCGTGGCGAAGATCCCGGCCTCCCAGCTTGCCACGCAGGCCGGCCTGGTGGTCGGCACCCCCTGCTACATGTCCCCGGAACAGGCGTTGGGACGGCCCGTCGACGGCCGCTCGGACCAGTTTTCCCTCGCTGTGATCGCGTTCGAAATGCTGACCGGCGAAAAGCCGTTTATCGCCGAGGAATTGCCCGCGCTGGTCTACAAGATCGCTCATCAGGAGCCGCCCGCCCCTTCCTCGTTGAATCCGACTTTGAACTGGCAGGTGGATACCGTGCTGGCGCGGGCTCTTCAGAAGGGGCCTGCGGCGAGGTTCTCAAGCTGCACCGACTTCGTCACGGCGCTGGAAGCCGCCTGCAAGGCCTGCAAAGGCTGGAAGCCGGTACCGCGCGGAGGCAGCGCCAGTTTGCCAACACAGGCCGTCCGCCCGGCCGACGAGAAGCTGGAAGCGGCGCTGCAACCGCCTAAGGAAGAGCACCAGACGCCTCCGGGCCGGCGCAGCAGAGTCGGCCTCGTATTGGCCGTGCTGGGCGCGGCCGCCATTCTGGTCGCCGGCGCAGCCTGGTTCGCATACTGGCGACCGGGCAGCGTGACGATCGATCAGCCCGAGGCCGGTCAGGCAAGCCCTCCCGGAGCATCCTCGCGGCCCAGCCCTGCGGGACCGTTCGCCGCTCAGCCCGTAACCGAAACCGCTCCCGCCCCGGCCGAGCGGGCCGAGACTCCTCCGGCGGAGCCACCGGCTGCGCCAGTGACACAGCCGGCCACAACCAGGTCCGCGACCAGCCAGGATCTGGCGGCCGACGCGATCGCGCTGGTGAGAACCACTCCTGGAGGCGCGAACATCGTTTTCGACAACAATCCCAAGCTCGCCTGCAAGAGCCCCTGTTCGATGCCGCTTTCACCGGGAAGGCACACCGCCTCGGCCACGCTCGAGGGATACCGGGCTGCCTTGAGAATCTTCCGCCTGCCCGAGGAAGACAACATTTACCTCTACCTGGTGCCCCTCAGCGGACAGGTGCAGGTGCTCAGCGAGCCGGCCGGCGCCACGATCCTGGTGAACGGGCAGCGCCGCCGCGAACAGACGCCGGCGACGTTTGACCTGCCCGTGGGAAAGTACACGATCGCGGTGACGCGCGAGGGCTATCAGCAGGACCAGCAGGAGATCGAGGTGCGCGACAGCGCCTTCCTGCGGCTGAGTTTCACCCTGGGGCGCTGAACCGGGCTCAGTAGGCCAGCAATCGCTGGGCTTCCCGAACCAGGTCTTCCACCTGCGGCAGGATCGCGTCCTCCAGCTCGGGGTTGTAAGCGATCCAGGTATCCTTGGCAGCGACCCGTCCGACTGGCGCGTCCAGCCGGTCGAAAAGCTCGTCCGCGATGCGTGCCGCAATCTCGGCCCCGTATCCCCAGCTCAGGCAATCTTCGTGCGCGATCAGCGCTCGGTTCGTTTTGGTCACCGAAGCGCGGACGGCTTCCCAGTCGTAGGGCGCCAGCGAACGCAGATCGAGCACCTCGACGTTGGTCCCGGGACTCGCTTCCTCGACTTGGGCCGCCGCGAGCAACGCCCTTTGCGTCACCGCGCCGTAGGTGATCAGCGTAAGGTCTCTGCCTGTCTTGGCGATGCGGGCCCTCCCGAAGGGAATCATGTACTCCGGCCCCGGATGCGGCGCCCGGTTGTAGGGCTCCCGGTAAAGCCGCTTGTGCTCGAGAAAGAGGACCGGGTCATCGCAGCGGATGGCAGTCCTTAGAAGACCGCAGGCATCCAGCGCGTTGGAGGGCATGACCACCCGCAGACCCGGGATGTGAGTGAAGGCGACTTCGCCCGACTGGCTGTGATAGACGGCGCCGCCCCCCAGGTAGCCGCCGATGGCGACGCGGATGACCACCGGGCAGGAGAAGCTGCCGCCGCTTCGCCAGCGGATCGTCGCCAGCTCGTCGCGGATCTGCATCATCGCCGGCCAGATGTAATCGAAGAACTGGATCTCGACCACCGGCTTCAAGCCGCGCGTCGCCATGCCGATGGCCCGGCCCACAATAGCCGCTTCGGCCAGGGGCGCGTCGAAGCAGCGCCGGGAACCGAACTCGGATTGCAGCCCGGCCGTAGCCTTAAAGACGCCGCCCTTACCCTTGACCTTGCCCAGGTTTTCCTCGCGCCCGCAGTCGGCCACATCCTCACCGAAAACAACAATCCTGTGGTCCCGCCGCATCTCCTCGGCGAGAGTCAAATTGATCTCATCCACCATGGTGCGCGGAGGTCCCCCGAAGGAGGGTTCGGTCGAGAACCGGTCGGAGGCCGGATCGAGCGCCTCCGAGTAGAGATGCCGGAATACGGAAGCGGGATCTGGGGATGCGGCATCCAGAGCCCTATCCATCGCCGCCTGGATCTCCAGTTCGACCTCGTGCCCGATGCGCTGGAGCCTCTGCGGGTCCGCGATACCCTCGGCAAGCAGCCATCGCGGGAAAGTCATGATCGGGTCGATGGCCGCTTCGCGGTCCAACTCGTCCTGGATCCTGTACATTCGCTCGTCGTCGGACAGCGAGTGCGAATACGGCCGGATGACATGCGCGTGAACCAGAGCAGGGCCATTGCGATCCCGGCACCAGGCCGCGGCTTCTTCCATCGCACGCAACGACGCCGTGAAGTCCGTCCCGTCCACCTCGCGGCGAAGCAGGTGAGGGAAAGATGCCAGCAGCCTGCTGATGCTGCCGCCCGCCGTTTGCCTCTCAACCGGCACGGAGATGGCGTACTGATTGTCTTCGATCAGAAACAACAGCGGGAGGCGTTCCAGGCAGGCAACGTTCATCGCCTCCCAGAATTCCCCCTCGCTTGTGGCGCCTTCTCCGCTGGCGACCAGCGTGATTTCGTCACTGGAGGGGTCCAAGTATTGCGCCGCATGCGCGCATCCCACCGCCTGGAGGAACTGCGTGCCGGTCGGGGACGAACATGTCACGATATGGCGTTCCCTACTGCCCCAGTGGGAGGGCATCTGGCGTCCACCCGACGACGGGTCCAAGGACGACCCGACAGCCTCAAGCAGCATGTCCTCGGCGGTGACACCGAGAGTCAGACAGAGGGCGCGGTCCCGGTAGTACAGGTAAAACCAGTCGTGTCCCGCCCTCAGAACGGTGCCGGCCGCAACTCCGATCGCTTCATGGCCCGCCCCGCTGATCTGGAAGAAGATCCGGTTCTGGCGCTTGAGCAGGATTTCGCGATCATCCAGCCTGCGGGACAGGAGCATGGTCCGGAAAGCCTGTAGGAGGCTCTCAGGATCCCGGCCGGCGATGTGACCGGCGGGTTCTCTCTCCAGGTCGACTGCCTTGCGAGGAACGGTCACAGCGGCTCCCCTTCAAGTGTAATCCTGAAGCGGTCCGACAGCCAGATCGGTCTCCCCCCTCCCGGCCACCTGAGTACCGCGGTTCTAAGGTGAGCGGTACAAGAGCCTGAAAAGGATCAGTACGAGCCCTGCCGTCCTGCCCACGGCGCCGCGCAATTCTCAGGGTACATTGCTCGTAGGCAGGCAGGACAAAGGATGGAGAGAACAATGAAGCGCACAGTTATCTGGTTGATTCTTCTAGGGTTTACGGCTTTCGCGGGGTTTGGAAAAGCGCAGGAGCGGCTGGGGCAGGTCTCTTCCATTCTGCCAAGCGACACCCAGACAAGCGAGTGGCGCGGCCTGGCCATTTCCATTGTCGCCCAAGGCGCGGCGTCGGCTTTTGATGCCTATACAAGCTGGAATCGCCCGGAGCGGAACGCTATCCTGGCCGACGGCGGCCGGTTTACCGGCGAGAGCGCGATGCGAAAGGCCGGACTGCTGGCCGGGGTTTCCGTAATCGAGATCCTGGTCGTAAAGAAGTGGGGGAAGAGGCATCCCTGGATCGCCCGTGCCTGCCAGATCGGCAACTTCACCTCTGCTGGGATCATGGTCAGCGCCGGCGTGCGTAACCTGAGCACTCGTTAATCCAGTGCCCCGAATTGATCCTCAAATCGGAAACAAACATCTTGTGCACAAACGCGCCAGACGGTATGCTCGGAACAGGCTAAGAGGGAGGGCGGTATGTTTCGATCACTCTCGGGCTTCAAGGCAACGTACAAGGATCTGAGACTCATGGTGGTTTCCGAGTTTGACGAGTGGCGCGTGGCGGTCTTCTCGCCACATGTTGTGCTTCAGGGGCAGCGGCAGTTCACCGCACCTAAGGCAAAGGATCACGCCCTGATGTTAGCCAAGACTTACTTGACGGATATACGGCACGAGACGCTGGGCGATGAGAAGGACCCTGACTGGGAAGCGACAGGCCCCGAGGACTGGCTCCTCTGGAAAGTCTGAGCTGGTTGCATCTCCGGAAGGCGCACGATGGACGAGAGGAAGTTCTTCAACGAGTCGAATGCAACCAGGCTGGCCAGCTTGCAGTGTCCCTATTGCAGAACCACCGAGTCCTACGAACTCCGCTGGCTGGTGCGCCGGAAGAAGAATGCTGTCCCCCCGGGCGCTGACGAGAGGGATCGAAGGATCTTTCAGAAGACACAGAGCTACATGGTCCTTCTCGATGACAAGGTCGCCTGCAAGAACCTGCGTTGCCGCAAGCGCTTCGAGATCTCCGGCGTCAAGACCACGGCCTTCCTGACGGAGGACCAGGGATCTGCGAGATAGGGGCCGCTCCGCTTCCTCCGGTCCGCTACGATAGACGAGTGGCCCGGTACTTCCTTGGTGTTGACGGCGGCCAGTCCAAGACAGCCGCCGCGATCGGCGACGACTCCGGACGCATCCTGGGTTCCGGCACCGCTGGGCCGTGCAATCACGTCCAGTCGGGCGACGGACGGGAGAAGTTCGTCAACGCCCTCAGCGGTTGCCTGGCGGCGGCATGCCGCAAGGCAAGCCTCGACCCTGCCCGGCTCCATTTTACTGCGGCCTGCCTGGGATTCAGCGGCGGTCCGGAGGACAAGAGGGCCCTGGTCGAGGAGGTCATCGACGCCGACACTCTGCTGGTGACCACAGACGCCTGGATAGCACTGACCGGAGCGACCGGCGGCAAACCGGGCATCATCACGCTCGCCGGAACGGGATCTATCTCCCTGGGCCGGGATGCGGCCGGCAAGTCCGCCCGAGCCGGAGGGTGGGGTTACGTCTTCGGCGACGAGGGCGGCGCTTTTGACATGGTCCGGCAGGCGCTGCGAGCCTGGCTGCGTTGGGAGGAGGGCTGGGGCGCACCCACCGCATTGAGGCGCAAACTGATGGAGGCGACCGGGGCTACAAGCGCGAACGAGCTTCTGCATCGCTTCTACACCAAGGACTTCCCCAGAGACCGGATTGCCACATATGCGACGCTGGTCGATGAGGCCGTGCTGGAGGGGGACACGGTGGCGAGGCAGATCGTCACCAATGCGGCCCATCAACTGGCCACAATCACGTCAGCGGTGCGGGACCAGTTGTTCGGTCCCGGCGAACCGGTGATGGTGTCCTACGCGGGTGGAGCGTTCCGCAACACCCTGCTCGGAGACCTTTTCCGGGCTCAGGTACAGATGGATGTGGATTGCCGCTGCGTACCTCCTCTTCACAAGCCCGCGGTAGGAGCGCTCATTGAAGCCTGGCGCGCCGCGGGAGTCGAGCCGCAAGTCTGAAGCGGCATGCTACGATCACTATTTTAGGGCTCACTATGGCAAAACTTTCCATTCGCGACCTGGATTTGACGAATAAGCGGTTGTTCATCCGCGTGGATTTCAACGTCCCCCTCGCCCCCGGCGGGCAGGAGATCACCAGTGATAAGAGAATCAAGGCCTCCCTTCCGACCATCAAGTACGCCCTGGAGAAAGGCGCGGGGCTGGTTCTCGCCAGTCACTTGGGCAGGCCAAAGGGCAAGCCGAATCCCGAAATGAGCCTCAAGCCGGTGGCGAAGCGGCTGGAAGAGCTTCTCAAGTGGCCGGTGGCGATGGCGCCGGATTGCGTCGGGCCGGAAGTGGAGGCGATGAAGCCAGCGCCGGGCCATGTGCTTCTGCTGGAGAACCTTCGCTTCCACGCCGAGGAGGAGAAGAACGATCCCGGCTTCGCCAAGCAACTCGCCTCGCTGTGCGACCTGTACGTCAACGACGCCTTCGGCACCGCCCACCGCGCACACGCCTCGACCGTAGGGATGATCCAGTTTGTTCCCAAGGCCGCCGCAGGGCTGCTGATGGACAAGGAACTCGAATGGCTGACCAAGGCGACTCAGAATCCGGACCGGCCGTGTCTCGCCATTCTTGGCGGCGCTAAGGTCTCCGACAAGATCGAAGTGATACAGAACCTCGCCAAGTTCGTGGACAGGCTGCTCATCGGCGGCGCCATGGCCTACACGTTTCTGAAAGCCCAGGGCCTGCCTACAGGGACATCCCTGGTGGAGATGGACAAGGTCGATCTGGCCAAACAGCTACTCGCCACGTTCGGCGCCAAGCTGATGTTGCCGGTGGATCACGTCGTCGCCGCGGAGCTGAAGGAAGGCGCCGCCAATCAGGTCGTCGAGGCGATTCCGGACGGGCGGATGGGTCTGGACATCGGCCCCAAGACGGTTGCCGCCTATGTCGCCGAGATCGCCAAGTCGAAGACCATCATCTGGAACGGCCCGATGGGCGTGTTCGAGAAGCCTCCGTTCGACCAGGGGACGATCGCCGTGGGCAAGGCGGTCGCAGCATCGGGTGCGGTCTCGGTCGTGGGCGGTGGCGATTCGGAGAAAGCGGTCAAGTCGGCGGGCGTCGCCGACAAGATCACGCACATCTCCACCGGCGGCGGCGCGTCGCTCGAGTTCCTCTCCGGCATTGAACTGCCGGGCGTTGCAGCGCTGACCGACAAGTAGGACCGGCATGCCTCAGCTCGAGGTGGCGACACTCGGAGGCGGGTGCTTCTGGTGCGTGGAGGCGATATACGCTCGTCTTCAGGGTGTCGTCTCCGTCGAGTCCGGCTACATGGGAGGATGCATTCCATCCCCCACCTACCAGCAGGTGTGTACGGACACCACCGGCCACGCCGAGGTGGTTCAGATCCAGTTCGACCCGGCCGTCATCTCGTTTCGCCAGATCCTGGAAGTCTTCTTCTCGGTTCACGATCCGACAACCTTGAATCGGCAGGGTGAGGACGTGGGCTCCCAGTACCGTTCCGTGATCTTCTACCATTCGGCCGGGCAGGAGCGCACGGCTCGCGAAGTGATACGGGAGTTGACCGAGCGCCGTACTTTCCGCTGGCCGATTGTGACCGAAGTCGTTCCGGCGTCTCAGTTCTACCGGGCCGAGGACTACCACCAACTCTACTTCCGGAACAACCCGGACCAACCTTACTGCGCCATGGTGGTCGCACCCAAGGTGCAGAAGTTCTGCGAGAAGTTCGCTTCCAGGCTGAAACGCGAATAGTCGTGCAGATCCCCGCCGATGTCCGCGGCGTCATTGAAGAAATCGTGGCCCGCATTCCACCCGCTGCCCTGAGACGCGCCGTGGCGGCCATGACCGCGCACTATCGTGGCCACGGGCGCACGGGTAGTCTGGACCTTGCCGCGGAAGAGCGGCTTGCCGCCTACCTCGTGACCCGGCTGCCGGCGACGTATGCCGCCGCCAGGGCCGCCATGCGCGAAGTCTACCGGCGCGTGGGGGACGCTCCAATCGTCAGCATGCTGGACCTCGGCGCGGGAGCGGGCGCGGCGACGCTCGCCGCCAGGCGCGTCTTCCCTGCCCTCGGCCGTTGCACGCTGATCGAACGGGATCGCGCGTTTGCCGGGGTCGCGGGCAAACTGGTGCCGGGCGCCGATGTGCGCGTGGCGGACGTACGCCGATTTCATCCGCCGGATGCCTGCGACCTGGTCGTGATGGGTTACATGCTCGGTGAACTCCCCGAGCGGGACAGGCACGCTATGGTGGAGCGGGCATGGCAGGCCGCCCGCGTCGCGCTGCTGGTCCTGGAGCCAGGCAGCCCCGCGGGCTTCGAAATCGTGCGGCTGGCCCGGGACCAACTGCTGCGATCCGGCGCACGCATGATCGCGCCCTGCCCCGGAGAGGGCTCCTGCCCGATGCCTCCCGGCGACTGGTGTCACTTCGGCCAGCGCGTCGAGCGTAGCTCCCTGCACCGCCGCATGAAGGGAGGAACGCTTGGATATGAGGACGAGAAGTTCTCCTATGTGGCGCTGGCAAGACAGGAGGTCCACCGCGCACAGGCCAGGATCATCCGCCGCCCGGCGCAGAGCCCGGGTCTGGTTCATTTGACTCTATGCTCCGGTGCGGCCATCCTATCGGAGCGGATCTCACGCCGGAATCCCGCCCTGTTTCGCGCTGCACGACAGGCGGGCTGGGGGGATGAATGGCGCCCATGTATGATGGCGGAGGGTGACCCCACATGTTCCTAGGACATCTCGCTGTTGGTTTCGCCGCCAAACGGGCGGCCCCGAAGACCTCCCTGGGAGTGCTGCTCGGCGCCTCCGAGCTGATCGACTTGCTGTTTCCCGCCTTCATCCTGACGGGCTGGGAGCAGGTGCGGTTTGAAGCGGGAGACAATCCCTTTCTGACCTCCGATTTTCACTACCCTTTCTCGCACAGTCTGGTCATGAACCTGCTGTGGGCCTCGGGCGCGGCGCTGGCGTACTGGCTGTTTACGCGCTACCGGACAGGCTCGGTGGTGATCGGCCTGACCGTGCTCAGCCATTGGGTGCTTGACCTGATCTCCCACAAACCGGACATGCCCCTCTATCCGGGCGAGTCGCCCATGCTGGGCCTGGGGTTGTGGTATTCGGTGTCGGGAACCATCGTGGTGGAACTGCTCATGCTGGCGGCGGGAGTATGGGTCTACCACCACATCAGCCGGGCGCGGAACCGGGTCGGGTCCATCGGGCTGTGGCTGTTCGTCGCGGTGATGCTGCTGCTGTATGTTTCGATGCTGCTCAGCCCGCCGCCGCCGGATGCAAAGGCCTTCGCCTGGGTAGGCGTTGCCTTTGTTCTATTCCTGCTATGGGCTCATTGGTTTGACCGGCAGAGGGAGGTCAAGCTTGGCCATGCACTCTGAACCAATCCGAATCCTGGTTACCGGCGGCACATTTGACAAGGAGTATAACGAGCTGACCGGAACCCTCTTTTTCCAGGAAAGCCACTTGCCCGAAATGCTGCGGCTGGGCCGCTGCCTGCTCGACGTCCAAGTGCAGACTTTGATGATGATCGACAGCCTGGATATGACTGATGACGACCGGCGAATCATCCTCGAGCACTGCCGCACCGCCCCCGAGTCGCGCATCGTCATCACCCACGGAACCGACACGATGGTCGAGACGGCCGCGCACCTGGGCCGCGAGATCCGGGACAAGATCATCGTTCTGACGGGCGCCATGGTGCCCTACAAGTTCGGCAGCTCGGACGGCATGTTCAATCTCGGCAGCGCGCTGGCTTTCGTGCAAACGCTCCCGCCGGGCGTCTACATCGCCATGAATGGCCGAGTGTTCCCCTGGGACAAGGTGCGGAAGAACCGCACGCAGGGCGTATTTGAAGCAGCCTAACGCTGAATACGCGCCGAACCGCCCTTGGCGAACGCGCGCACCTGGTCCACGGTGACCATGGTCGTGTCGCCCGGCGTTGTCGTCAGCAGCGCCCCGTGGGCCCAGCCCAGCTTGACGGCTTCCTCGGGCTCCTCTCCCGTCAGCATCCCGTAGAAGAGTCCGGACGCGAAGCCGTCTCCTCCGCCCACTCGGTCGTAGATATCCAACTCCGCCGTGGGAGCAACATAGGTCTTGCCGTCGATCCAGGCCACGGCGCCCCAACTGTGACGGTTGGTGGAGTGCACCTCTCGCAACGTGGTCGCCACGACCTTGATCCGGGGGAAGTCTTTGAGCACGCGGTCGATCATCCCGAAGAACGCACTCGGATCCAGCTTGCTCCTGGCGGCGACCTCAGGACCGGGAATCCCGAGCCCCTTCTGCAAATCCTCTTCGTTGCCCACCAGCACATCCACGCCCGACACGATGCGCCGCAGGGTCTGCACTGCTCTATCCTCCCCGCCGAACACCTTCCAAAGCTTTGCCCGAAAGTTGAGATCGAACGAAGTGACAGCGCCGGCGTTCTTAGCCGCCTGCATGCCCTCCAGGATGACTTCCGAAGTTGTTGCCGAGAGCGAGGCGAAAATCCCGCCGCTATGGAACCAGCGTACGCCGTCCTTGAAAATCTCCTTCCAGTCGATGTCGCCCGGCCTGAGCAGCGCGCCGGCCTCGTTCGAGCGGTTGTAGAAGACCACGGGCGCGCGAACTCCCTGGCCCCGGTCACTGTATACGGTGGCCATGTTGGGGCCGGTAACGCCGTTGTGCTCGAAGTACTTGTAGAAGGGCCTCACGCCCATGGCTCGGACGCGCTCCGCAATCAGGTCGCCGATCGGGTACCTGACCATGGCCGTCACGATGCCGGTCTTCATGCCGAAGCAGTCGGCCAGATTGGCGGCGCAATTAAACTCGCCGCCGCTGACGTGGATCCGGCACTCGTGCGCCTTGCGGAAAGGGACCACGCCCGGGTCCAGGCGGTGAACCAGCGCGCCGAGGCTCACGAAGTCCAAAGCGCCACCAGGGAGAATGTTCAGTCCGTATTTCATAGGAAAGCCTCAATATATCAGACTCCCTTGCGGGGAGAAGAACGCATCCGCTACACTGCCCGGTTGAATATGGCGAACGTTCCGAGCTGGGACCAGTATTACCTGAGTATCTGCGGCAGCGTGGCTGCGCGGAGCAAAGACCCGAACACGCAGGTGGGCTGCGTCATCGCGGGACCGGCGCACGAGATCCGCTCCACCGGCTACAACTCGCTGCCGAGGGGCATCCGTGACGACGTGCCGGAGCGTCTGGAGCGCCCCACCAAGTACCTGTGGATGGAGCACGCCGAGCGAAACGCGATCTACAATGCGGCGCGCTGCGGAACGCCTCTGGAGGGTTGCACCATCTACATCGTGCTGATGCCTTGCATGGATTGCGCGCGGGCGATTGTGCAGGCGGGGATTCGAGAGGTAGTGGTCTCCGGCGAGCGCATGCGCGAGTATTCCAGCGACCAGTACAACGAGCACTTCCGGCTGGTGGAGATCCTGTTCGAGGAAGCCGGCGTAAAGGTACGACGGGCGTAGGGGCCGGGCATGCCCGGGCCGCGCGTTGCGGCGGTATACTATGGTTGTATACAGTTGATGGCTGATGGAATGGACCAGCGGGATCCCCTGTTCGGATGCACGGGATTCGATTGGGACGAGCACAACGCCGGCAAGAACTGGAAAGCCCACCGGGTCTCAGCCAAAGAGTGCGAGGAACTCTTCTTCCGGTTGCCGCTGGTGGTCAAGGATGACCCAGGTCATTCGGTTCATGAACCGCGTTATTACGCGCTGGGGCAAACGTCGGCCGGAAGACGGCTTTTTGTCGCCTTCACGATTCGCGGGGATCTCATCCGGGTGATCTCAGCGCGGGACATGAGCCGTAAGGAAAGGGAGGCATACCGCTCACTATGAGAAAGCGATTGCCGAAGTTCGCTAGCGAAGATCGCGAGAGGGATTTCTGGGCCGCGCACGACTCAACCGACTACGTGGATTGGAAGAAGGCTAAGCGGCTGACATTGCCCAACCTGAAGCCGTCGCTGAAAACAATCTCTATCCGCTTGCCTGCTGCGATGATCGAAGATTTGAAGGTTCTGGCGAACGAAAGGGATGTGCCCTACCAGTCTCTGCTGAAGGTGTTTCTGGCGCAACAGATCGACCGCGAGAAGGCAGGGGCCGGGCATGCCCGGCCCCCACGGTGAATCCTACGCCGTCCGCATGGTTTCGGACTTGTCGCCGGCCAGGGCGGCCTGCGCGGCGGCCAGACGCGCGATGGGCACGCGGTACGGTGAGCAGGACACGTAGTTCATCCCCACCCGGTAGCAGAATTCCACCGAGCTCGGCTCGCCGCCGTGCTCGCCGCAGATGCCCACTTCCAGGTCCGGACGAGTCGACCGGCCCAGCTTCACGCCCATCTCCACCAGCTTGCCCACGCCTTCCTGGTCCAGGACGGCGAACGGGTCGGCCTTGAAGATCTTCTTGTTCTCGTAGTCCTTCGAGAACCGGACATAATCGTCGCGGGACAGGCCCATTGTGGTTTGCGTCAGGTCGTTGGTGCCGAAGCTGAAGAACTCAGCCTCGGTGGCAACCTTGTCGGCGGTCAGCGCCGCCCGCGGGATCTCGATCATGGTGCCGATCATGTACTCCTGGTCCTTCAGACCGGCCTTCCCGAGAACTTCCTCGGCCACGCGTTTCACGATCGCCTTCTGATCGACCAACTCCTGCACACCGCCGATCAGCGGAATCATGACTTCCGGAATCACCTTCTTGCCCTTCTTGGCGACTTGTACAACCGCCTCGAAGATGGCTCGCGCCTGCATCTCGGTGATCTCGGGATAGGTGATGCCCAGCCGGCAGCCGCGGTGACCCAGCATCGGGTTGAACTCATGCAGTTGCTCGACGCGGTGCAGCAGGGCCGGAAGGCCCTTCTTCAATTCCGCGACCTTCATGCCGTACTTCTCGGACATCTCCTTCTTCTCTTTGGCTCCGGCATGCGGCAGCCTGGCGATGTCCACCATCAGGTCTTCGCGCTTGGGCACGAACTCGTGCAGCGGCGGGTCGAGGGTGCGGATCACCACCGGGAAGCCGTCCATGACCTCGAACAGTCCGGCGAAGTCCTTGCGCTGGAGAGGCAGCAGCTTGGCCAGGGCCTTGCGGCGCGTCTTCTCGTCGGAGGCAAGGATCATGGCCTGCATGTGCTCGATGCGGCCGGGACCGAAGAACATGTGCTCGGTGCGGCACAGACCGATACCCTGGGCTCCGAACTTGCGGGCGACCTTGGCGTCACGCGGAATGTCCGCGTTGGCGCGCACGCCGAACTTACCGCGGAATTCGTCCGCCCAACCCATGAACTTGGCGAGAACGCCCGAGGAGGGGTCCGCCTCAACGGTGTTCGCCTGTCCGGCGAAGACCTCGCCGGTGGCGCCGTCGATGGAGAGCCAGTCGCCTTCCTTGAGGACGATGTCCGTTCCGCGCACGCTCAACTGGAGCTTGCTTTCCTCCACGGCGAGCGATTCGGCGCCCGCCACGCAGGGCGTGCCCATGCCGCGCGCGACCACGGCTGCGTGGCTGGTCATGCCGCCGCGCGCCGTCAGAATGCCCTTGGCCGCCTCCATACCGTGGATGTCGTCCGGCACCGTTTCTTTGCGGACCAGGATCACGGGAGCCTTCTTGGAGGCCTCCACCGCGTGATCGGCCGTGAAAACGATCTTGCCGACGGCGGCACCGGGCGAAGCCGGCAGGCCGGTCGCGAGCTTCTTGAGAGCCTTCTTGGAAGCGGGCTCCAGCACGGGGTGCAGCAACTGGTCGAGCTGCGTCGGCTCGACGCGCATGACCGCCTCTTCCTTGCTGATGAGGCCCTCTTCGACCATCTCCACCGCGATGCGGACGGCAGCCGGACCGGTGCGCTTGCCGTTGCGCGTCTGGAGCATGAACAGCTTGCCTTCTTGAATCGTGAACTCGAAGTCCTGGATGTCGCGGTAGTGCTTCTCCAGGTTCGTGGTGATCTGGCGGAGCTGCGCGTAAACCTCGGGCATCACTTCCTGGAGCTCGGAGATCGGCTTCGGCGTCCGGATGCCGGCGACCACGTCCTCGCCCTGCGCGTTGATCAGAAACTCGCCGTAGAAAACCTTCTCGCCCGTGGCGGGGTTGCGGGTGAAGCCCACCCCGGTGGCCGAGGTGTCGCCCATGTTGCCGAACACCATGGCCTGCACGTTGACGGCGGTGCCCAGGTCGTCGGCGATCTTGTTCATCT
Organism: Bryobacteraceae bacterium; assembly: GCA_041946685.1. Taxonomy (GTDB): domain Bacteria; phylum Acidobacteriota; class Terriglobia; order Bryobacterales; family Bryobacteraceae; genus JBHGAV01. The sequence goes on from JBHGAV010000005.1 coordinate 114,322, forward strand.
TGCGGTAGTGGGAAGCGCGGGGATTCCACCAGGAGCGGAACACGGCGTTGCGGGCCATCACGAGCTGTTCGTTGGCATCCTGCGGGAACGGCGATCCCGTCTTCTTCTGGACCAGTTTCTTGTAGTCCGCGATGACGGCCTTAAGATCGTCGGCGGTCAGGTCGGTATCGAACTTTGCCTTGGCCTTCTTCTTACGAGCGTCGAAGATGTGCTCGAACTCGTCCTTGCTGATCTCCAGGACGACGTTGCCGAACATCTGGATGAAGCGGCGGTAGCAGTCGTAAGCGA
>JBHGAV010000050.1:0-30925 GCA_041946685.1 Bryobacteraceae bacterium
GACGCACCGGCATCCCCGAACTGCGAGACATGCCTCAGGACATAAGCATCTATAATGGCTTTGGGCGGCATTCCATGGCGGGCGCGCACAAGTTGGTCCCGATCTTGTCGCTTTGTCTTCTCGCAGCGGCCGTACGGTCTCCCGCTTCGGTTTCACTCCTCATAAGCGAGCCAATGGGCCGGTTTGGCTTCTTCAATCCCACCGGTCATGCGTCCATCTACCTTTCGGGCGTGTGCGCCGAAACGCCGACCGTGCTTCGCCTGTGCCGGGCGGGGGAAACCGGGGTCGTGGTCAGCCGGTATAACAGAATCGGGGGGCGCGACTGGATTGCGGTGCCGTTGCTGCCATATCTTTATGCCGTAGAAGGGCATGACGAGGTGCCCGCAGTGGCGAGCCCTGACGTTGTCACACGGCTCAGGGATGAGTACCGCAGGGCGCAACTTCGGGAGTTTGCGCCGGATGGTGCGCCTGGGGAGGCAGTGAGGGGAGACTGGATTCAGATGGTTGGTGCCGCCTACCACCGCACCATCTATGGGTTCACGCTAGAGACCACCGCGGAAGACGATCAGCGTCTCGTCGATTACCTCAATAGCCAGCCCAATAGGAGGCGGTTCCATCTCTTGTTCCGGAATTGCGCGGATTTCGCCGGCAGCATCATCAACTTCTATTACCCGCGCGCCGTCAGGCGTGGTCTTATCGCCGACGCCGGCATCCTGACGCCGAAGCAGTCGGCAAAGGCGTTGGTCGCTTACAGCCGGCGCAGGCCGGAGATCAAATTCACACGTTTCGTGATTCCGCAGGTTCCGGGCATACGCCCCAGCGCGAAGGTGCGGGGCGTGAGCGAGTCTCTTGTCCGATCAAAGAAATACCTGGCTCCCGCGCTGTATTTCGAGCCCTGGGTGGCGGCCGCGGCCGGCGCGGCATACCTGATCTCCGGCCGGTTCAATCCACGCGGACAACCGCATGTCGTCTGTGAGCCGGGGTCTCTGCCGGCCTGCGCAGCAAGCGGAGGAGGGGACTTCGGCTTGCCGGAAGCGTTTCCGGCGGAGTGGCATCCACCAGAGGAGGACGTGCTCTAGCAGGGCTACTTTGCCTCCGGCCGAATCAGTCGCATGTGATGCTTCCGTGATGGAGGGAGCGGCAGGATTCCTGTGATTCTTCTGGAACCGCTCCCTTTGGTCGCGGCTCAAAAGACACGGCATCAGCCCAGACCAGAGCCTCGGGGGCGATCTGTTCCAGATCCGCCCTCCAGGTTTTTCGATTCTGGTCAGTCACCCGCTCGGAGTGGGACGGGTTTCCCCTCTCGATACTGCCAAAGAGCGAATCCAGATTGCGGCGGGGGAAGGATTCTGGAACAGCCTCACCGAGCCGGGTGAGCAACTCCGCCGCGGCCTTCCTCACGATGCGAGGAGCATCCGGGGAGGCGTCCTTCAGCCGAGGGGCCCACTTGCGCAGCGCACGCATGGCCGTCAGATTGGCGGAATCGTTGTCGGAGTAGAGTCCCTTCCATTCCGGGAGCAACTTCAGCCTTTTAGTGATTGAAAAAAAAGCACTTATTTCCAAAATCGCGGATAAGCCGAGCCGGAGTTGCGCGACACGAAATGGGAGACTACAACGGATTAAAAAGAAGTCAGGAATCGCACAAACGGCTGTACAATTGACCGTGACCCGGACGGGAGAGAGGGATTCCGGGTGAAAGGAACAGCCATGTCCACAATCGCAGGCATGACCTGCAAACTGCTATTTGTGTTTGCCGCGGCGGCAGGTTGTCTGTGCGGGCAGTTGGACCGCGGCAGCGTAACGGGCAAGATTACCGATCCATCCGGCGCGTTTGTCGCGGATGCCGTGATCACGGTCACGAACATAGACACCAACGTGTCCACATCCACCGTGAGTACGAGCACAGGCGACTACTCCGCTCAGGCGCTCATTGTAGGCCGGTATCGAATCACGGCCGAGCGAGCAGGTTTCAAACGTGCCGTTCAGGACAATGTCACGGTTTCGGCGGGCTCGACGATCCGGTTGGACATCTCACTGGAGATCGGCTCGGTCGCCGAGTCCATCGAAGTGAATGCAACGGCCACACCTCTGGAGACGGAGAGCACCCGAGTCGCGACGAACTTGCCCAGCCGGCTTGTCGATGAGCTGCCGCTGGTGGTGGCGGGCCAGATCCGGAACGTCTTGAGTCTTGCGACGCTCGCGCCGGAAGCCAAGAGCGACGGCAACTACAGTATCGGCGGAGGCCAGCAGGCCGGCTGGGACGTGGTGATGGACGGCACCTCCATCGCCCCGACCAGCGCCATCTATCAGTCTTCCAGGACCCAAATCACCGCCGTGTCGGTGGACGCCATCAGTGAGTTCACCGTGGAATCTACCGGTTTGAAGGCGGAGTTCGGCAGGGCCATGGGCTTCATCAACTTCGCCACCAAGTCCGGAACGAACGCGTACCACGGCAACGCATTCGAGTTTCTTCGCAATGACCGGCTGGATGCCAGGGGATTCTTTGCGAAGACCAGACCCGTACTGAAACAGCACGATTTCGGAGGAACTTTCGGTGGGCCGGTCTACCTTCCCAAGCTCTACAACGGAAGAGACAGGACCTTCTTCTTCCTCAGCTATGAAGGTTTTCGCAGCCGGGAAGGGAACAGCCCCAACTACTACACCATCCCCTTGCCGGCCATGTACGAAGGGGATTTCACCGGATGGGTCACTGCCGCCGGCGCCCAGATCCAGATCTATGACCCGGCCACCACTCGTCTCGGGACCGGCGGGAAGTACGTTCGTGACCCTTTCGCGGGCAATAAGATCTCGACCAGCCGCTACAGCCAGGTCGCGAGCAGGTACATCGCCCTGCGACCCGCTTCGATGGTACCGAACCTGCCGGGGCCGCGCTTGAACTACTTCCTCCAGAAGGGCACGATGACCTACCCGTGGAACAAGGGCAGCGCCCGCCTGGACCATAGGCTTTCGTCCAAAGACGATGTCAATTTCTTCTTCATGAAGGGCATGAACCAGGATGCGCCAGGACCGGACGGCACTCCGGGACTCCCCTATCCCTATACGCAATCGCCCGCTCTGTGGACCCGCAAAATGAGTTCCGGCCGGCTCACCTGGAATCACATGTTCACTCCGCGTCTGTTGAGCACGACCCGGTTCTACATGCAGAGAGGGAACGGCGTCATTTTGGGCGCAAACTGCTCAAATCCGGAGCAGAAATGGGCCGCGAAGCTAGGTTTGAAAAACGTTCCAGGCCCCGATCTTTGCATTCCGCCGGTTTCCATGACCGAGTACTCCACCTGGGCCGGTCAGCCAGCAGGCGGTTCCAATGGGTGGGACCGCGCCAGGGACTGGAGCATCGCCCAGGATATGAGCCTGATTCGCAGTTCCCACACTTTCAAGGGAGGCTTCTTCTTCTCCAAGAACCAGTGGGACGGGGGCGGGCAACACAGGCCCAACGGCAATTACGATTTCACTCAACTGGCGACAGCCGTTCCCGCCGACCAGTCCAGAAACACGGGCAACGCCTTCGCTTCTTTCCTGCTGGGCTATGCCAGCGGCGCCGGCGTAGAGACGCCGCGAGAAGTGCTCATGATCTGGAAGCACGTCGGCGGCTTCTTCCAGGACGACTGGCGGGTGACGCCCAAGCTTACTGTGAACATGGGCCTGCGCTACGAGTACACCTTCCCCAACGTCGGAGGCGGCGTGGTGCCGGACACCGAGAAGGGATTCTCCAATTTCGACCCCACAGTGCCCAATCCAGGCGCGGGAGGACTTCCTGGGGCATTTGTCTTCACGGGGAAGGGTCCTGGGCGGACAGGCACCGACTACCCCTTCGACGGCTGGAAGTGGGCCTTTGGACCGCGACTGGGCCTGGCCTACGTAGTACGCACCGGGACGGTGGTTCGACTCTCCGCCGGCAGGATGTTCGAAGCGGTCAAGACTCAGGGCGGGAGCACCCACTTCGATGGCTTCATCGGCACGTTTACCTGGTCCAGCTCCGACCTGAGCGTGCTCGACTTCCCGATGATGCTGGACAATGGGCTGCCAGCGTACAACAGGCCTCCCTTCCTTCAACCCACCGTGATGAACGAGCTGGCCATCAACTGGTGGCAGAAGGACACAGCCGGCAGGCCGCCCGATTTCTGGACCTGGAGTTTCGACATCCAGCAGCAAGTCACTAGAACCACCGTTTTCACTGCCAGGTATTCCGGGAGCAGAGGCATTCACCTGACCTCCGGCCTGCTTCGGCCGAACCAGATTCACCCTAGCTATTTGAAGACCCTTGGTCCCACGCTGCTGCGGGCGAACATAGCCTCGGCCGCGGCGCGGGCGGCGAATATTCCCATACCCTACCCCACCTTCAATCGGACTGTTCAGGAAGCCCTTCAGCCGTTCCCGCAGTACAAGACCATCTCCGTGGGACTGGAGCACACAGGCAACTCGACGTACAACGCCCTGGTGCTGGTGCTTGACCGGCGGTTCTCCTCGGGCCTCTCGATGCTGGGTTCCTACACTCTCTCGAAGATGTTCAGCGACTCCGACTCCCAGACGGGAGGGAGCGCCGCGATCGACTTCTTCAACCGGAAACTCGAGAAGGGCCTCACCGGCTCCGATCAGACGCACGTCATCAGGCAGACGTTCACCTATGAGCTGCCTTTCGGCCGGGGAAAGTCCCTCTTGGCGGAAGGGATCGCGGCGCACCTCGCAGGCGGATGGTCCTTCGCCGGCGTCTTCGAGTACGCCTCCGGGGGACCAAGGTCTGTCTCGTCAGGCTTCACCCTTCCTTTCGGCGGAGGCAATCGGGTTTTTATCACCTCGTACGAGAACTGGCGCGCTCCGATCTCCGGCAGCAAGTTTGACCCGTTCAAGGACGTATGGTGGCAGAAGTCCTCGTTCAATCAAGTGCCGCAGGCTGTGCTCGACACCGAGCTGGGCAACGCGACCAGAAACAACCCGAAGTCGCGGGGCCCGTGGCAATTGCGGGAGAACCTGAGCATTGCCAAGAGCATCCCCATTCGGGAACCGATCCGGATCGTTTTCCGTTTCGAAGCTTTCAATCTGCTCAACCGCGTCCGCTGGTCGGGGCCGGACAGCAGCCTGACCTCCGCCAATTTCGGACTGGTTCGGGATCAGGGCAACACCCCGCGCCAGATGCAGGCGGCACTGAAGCTGTACTTCTGAATTTCGCGCTACGCTGAAGGTAATGAGGGAAAAGACCGCGACGCTGTTGCTGTGCTTCCTCCTCTCTTGCCTGCTTCCGGCCCAGAGCCTGCCGGACTTCGAAAAGAAGGTCACCGAGTTCACCCTGCCCAACGGTCTCCACTTCATCGTGCTGCAGCGCCACGAAGCGCCGGTGGTCTCCTTCCACACCTATGTGAACTCCGGCTCGGTCGATGATCCGGGCGGAAAGACCGGCCTCGCCCATATGTTCGAGCACATGGCGTTCAAAGGCACCGACTCCATCGGCACCACCGACTACGCCGCCGAGAAGAAGGCCATGGACGCTATCGAGGCGATCTACGACCGGCTCGACGCCGAGCGGTCCGATCCGAAGAGGGCCGAAGCGCTCCAGGCCGAACTGAAGGCCGCCATAGACAAGGCCGCCAGCTACGTGGACGCCAATGCCTTCGTGCGCATTATCGAGGCCAGCGGCGGCGTGGGCCTGAATGCCGGGACCGGGATGGACTCAACCAGCTATTTCTACAGCCTCCCCTCGAACAAGATCGAGCTTTGGTTCCTGTTGGAATCCCAGCGATTCCGCCACCCGGTTTACCGGGAGTTTTACCGGGAACGCGACGTGGTGCGCGAGGAACGGCGCATGCGGATCGAGTCCAACCCACAGGGGAAGCTTATGGAAGTGCTGCTGGCCATGTCCTTCATGGCGCACCCGTACCGCAACCTGCCCGGCGGCTGGGCGGAGGACATCGAGAATCTGCGGGTCCGGGACGCGGAGCAGTTCTTCCGCACCTACTACGTGCCGTCGAACATCACCATAGGGATTGCCGGGGATGTGCAGCCCGGCGAAGTGAAGCGGCTGGCCGAGAAGTACTTCGGGGCGCTACCGAAAGCGCCGCCCAGGCCGGAGCTCCACACCGTCGAGCCGAAGCAGGAAGGGGAGAGGAGAGCGGTTGTCGTTTCGCCCACCCAGCCGCTGCTAATGATCAGCTACAAGCGGCCGGATCAGCTCGACAAGGACGACCCGGTGTTTGACGTGCTCAGCTATATCCTCTCCAGCGGCAGGACGGGCCTGCTCTACAGGGAACTGGTGCGCGACAGGCGCATCGCGATGGCAGCCGCGGCCCAGGCTTCTTTCCCGGGGACGAAGTACCCGAACGCCTTTCTTCTGTACGCCGTGCCGTCGGTGGGGCACACCGTCGAAGAGAACGAGAAGGCCTGTTACGAGGTGCTGGAGAGACTGCGGACCGAGAAGGTCGATCCCGCAACTTTGGACAGGGTCAAGACCAAGATCAGGGCCGGGGTCATTCGGGGTCTGGACAGCAACAGCGGCCTGGCCGAGCAGTTGACTTACTACCGCGTCAATTACGGCGACTGGCGGAAACTGTTCACCGCCATCGAAGAGATAAACAAGGTCACGGCGGAGGATGTCCAGAGGGTCGCGCGGCAGTATTTCACCCCGGAGGCCAGGACGGTGGTGTGGACGGCGCGGCCCGCGGAGGTGGCGAAATGAAACGCCTGATGCTGTTTTTCCTGGTTGCTTTCCTCGCGGCCGCTCAGGCGCCCTCTTATAAGGACTTGAAGTACCCGCCGCTCAAAGAGGTCAGGATCCCGGAGGTGGCGACGTCCACGCTTCCCAACGGGATCAAGCTGTATCTTCTGGAGAACCGCGAGCTGCCGCTGGTGAGCGGCTTCGCTTTAGTAAGGACGGGCAACCTGTTCGATCCGCCGGACAAGATCGGCCTGGCGCAGATCACGGGCACGGTCATGCGCACCGGAGGAACCGCGTCCCAGACGGGCGATCAACTGGACGAGCTGCTGGAGGGAATGGCGGCCAGCGTGGAAAGCGGCATCGGCGAGACCAGCGGACGGGTTTCGTTCTCTTGCCTGAAAGAGAACTTGGACCAAACGCTGGCCGTGTTCTACCAGGTGCTGACGGCGCCCGAGTTCCGCCAGGACAAGATCGACCTGGCTAAGACGCAGATGCGCAGCGCCATCGCGCGCCGCAACGACGACGCCGATGCCGTGGCCGAGCGGGAGTTCCGGGACATCACCTACGGCAAGGACACCCCCTACGGGTGGCGGATCGAACTCGCGACTCTGGACGGGATCCAGCGGGAGGATATGGTGGCCTTCCACCGCCGGTACTTCTTCCCGGCGAACATCATGCTTGTGGCGACGGGCGACTTCAACGCCGCGGAGGTGCGCGGCAAGCTGGAGAAGCTCTTCGGCGCATGGAACGCCGAGCAGGCGCCGGTGCCGCCGTTTCCAGCCGTGCGAGAGAAGGAGGAGCCGGGTGTGTACCTGGCCGTCAAGCCGGACGTGACGCAGGCGTTCTTTCAGTTGGGGCATCTCGGCGGAACGCTGCGCGACAAGAACTACGCCGCCCTGGAAGTGATGGCGGACATCCTCGGCGGAGGCTTCCGGAGCCGCCTGGTGAAGAAGGTGCGAACCGAGCTCGGCTACGCCTATAACGTCTCCGCCTACTGGGGCGCGGACTACGATCACCCCGGTCTGTTCGTGGTTTCGGGCAGCACGAAATCGGCATCGATCGCCGAGACGATCGAAGCCATACGGCAGGAGATCGAGAAGATGCGCTCGGAAGAGGTCAGCGACGAAGAACTTCAGGCGGCCAAGGACGCGGTTCTCAACAGTTTCGTCTTCAATTTCGACCGCCCCAGCAAGACCCTGAGCCGCATGGTGACGCAAGATTATTACGGCTATCCGCGAGACTTCATCTTCCAGTATCAGAAGGCGGTGGCTGCTGTGACCAAGGCGGACGTCGTTCGAGTCGCCAAGGAGTATATCCGGCCGGGCAGCTTCACCATTGTCGCTGCGGGCAAACCCGACGAGTTTGGCAAGCCGCTCTCTGTGCTGGGGTCTCCGGTAAGGGAAATCGAACTCAAATGAGGGAGGAGAAGTGACAGGCCGATTTCTGCTGACGATGCTTTGCGCGACGACGATCTGGGGGCAGACCAGCCTGGAACGCGGCAAGCGCGTGATCACGGAAGCGCTAGCGGCGCTGGGCGGAGACCGTTTTCTCGCCATGGAGGACCGGGTGGAAACCGGGCGCATGTATTCCTTCTACCGGGAGGAACTGTCGGGGCTCTCCCAGGCGGCGATCTACACGCAGTACCTGCCCGCTGCCGGCGCGGGGCCGGATTCTCTCGCGGTGCGGGAGCGACAGAGCTTCGGGAAGATGGGGAAAGACGGCTTGAAAGAGATCAGCGCGGTCCTGTTTGCCGATGGAAGGGGCCACGAGATCACGTTCCGGGGGGCCCGGCCGCTCCCGGATGACTCCCTGGAGCGCTACAAGTCCACCACATATCACAACGTCTTCTACATCCTCCGAGTGCGGCTGAACGAGCCGGGGATGACGTTTGAAGGCAAGGGGCTGGATGTCTGGATGAATCAGCCCGTGGAGGTTGTGGACATTGTCGACGCACGCAACGACGTGGTCACGGTCTACTTCCACGGATCGACAAAACTGCCCGTCCGGCAGCTCTACTACCGCCGCGACCCGAAGACCAACGTCAGGATCGAAGAAGTGACCGAGTACGGCAAGTACCGCGACGCCGGAGGCGGCGTCCAGTGGCCGTACACGCTGCTGCGCACGCGGGATAAGGAGAAGATATTCGAGATGTTCTCCGAAACCGTCGAAATCAACCGGAAGCTGAGCGGCAGCCTGTTCGTTCTACCGACGGGTATCAAGGTGCTCAAGAAGCTGTAGCGGCGGGCTGTGTGGTAGCGCCCGCGCGGGGGGGCGCTACCACATCTCAGCGTCAAGATCTAAACACGATCCCCTGCTTCTGCAAATACTCCTTAGCGACTCGGGCGGTCTCGACGGCGGTCAACGGCATATTACGGCTGCTGTCCAGCTCGACCATGGTCATTCCGGCCATCTTCCTGCCTTCCATCAGGTCGAGGATCGCCGGGATATTGACCTTGCCCTGGCCCAGCGGGCAGTAGCCGACGTAGTGCTCACCCCCGTTGAAATCCTTGATATGGAAGTGCTCGATCAACGGCAAGAAGTCCTTCACAACCTGGACCGGGTCCACGCCGGCCTTCTGCAACTGGCCGATATCGGGGCCGAACTTCACATATCGCGTATCCACGGCTTCCATCACGGCGTAGACTTCGTCCCGGAATTCCACCGTGGTGCCGGTGTGCTGATGCAGGACACCAACGATGCCGATATCCGCCAGGGCTTTGGATACCTCGTTCAAGGTTGTCACGATATCAGCCTTCACGGCGTTGAAGTTGAAGTCCCTGCCCCTCCCATTCGGGCCGATGACCGCAATTGTTCCCCCATACTTCTTGACGAGCCCCCCCCAACGCAACATCTGCTGGATCTCGTCTTTTCGCCGCCTGGGGTCCGACAAGTTACAGCCGCAGTAAGCCGAAATGAGGGGCAGCTTGTACTTTTCCAGAAGAGGACCCAGCCCGCCGTGCTCCTCCATGCCTTCGATCTGCCAACTGAACAGCTCCAGGCCGTGGTAGCCGAGGCCGGCGATGTCCCGGATGATGGTCTCAATCGCCTCGGGGTTCGCCTGCGGGCCCGCCCGCCGCGCAGGAGCGGCTCCTTGCGGGCCTGCGCCCTGGCCGGGAGGACCGCCTTGCGGGCCTCCACCCATTCCGGGAGGGCCACCCTGGGGCGCCCGGCCGGTGGGAAACATGGGCCACGTAATCCCGGTATGACCGATCTTCAGCGTCCTTGCCGCTGCCGGCGCGGCGTGTGGCAGCGCACCCACAGCGAGCGCGGCGGTCTTGCAGAAGTCACGGCGATTGAATTTAGATCTCATTGAATCCTTCCCGTCTTGATGTAATCCAGGCGCGGAAAGCTGCGCTCCAGGTACTCGTTGCCTTCCTCCCTGATTCTACTCTGCTCCGGGCCTGCGCCGCCAGGCGGCGCGTCGCCGTAGCCCTTGAAAAGCTGGTCGACCACATCCATGCCGCTCACCACCTTGCCGAACGGCGCAAAGCCCATCGTGTCGAGGCGGAAGTTGTCCTGGAGGTTGATGAAAACCTGCGTGGTCCGGGTCGCGGGGCCGGCCATGGCAAACGAGAGAGTCCCGCGTGCATTGTTCTGCGTGACTGGATCGTCGGGTATGTACATCGTGCTCCAGTAGCGATCAGCGGCGGGGTCGCCTTTCAATCCAAACTGGACGACGAATCGGGGGACCACGCGGTAGAAGCGCGCTCCATCGTAGAAGTTCTTAGAAACAAGCTCGTAGAATCTGTCGGCGCCGCGGGGAGCCCAGGCGCGGGTGACCTCGACGACGAATGCGCCTTTGGTCGTCTCGAACGCCACCCGGTAGGTATCGGGGGCTTGCTTGGGCGTGGCCTTGGCGGGCTCGGCGGGCCGGTCACCGCCGCAGGCGGTCAGAAACAACGTGGAGAGGGCAGCCAGGAAACGAAGCTTCATCACTGGGATGATGCGCTGGTGGTGCAGGAAATGTCAAGATGTAGAGTCGATGGATCTGGACCAGCTACATACGTTCCTCGAGATCGTCCGGCTGAAGAGCTTCTCCAAGGCCGCCGAGACGTGCTTCCGGACGCAGCCGGCCATCAGCGCCCAGGTGCGGCAGCTCGAGCAGGAGTTGAACACGTCGCTGTTCGACCGGCTGGGAACCAGGATCGCTTTGACGCCCGCAGGCAGGATCTTCGCCGAATACGCCGAGCAGATTCTCGACCTGCGCCGGCGGGCGCAGGACGCGATCAACGAACTGGAACGCGTGCCCAGGGGCGCGCTGATGATCGCCGCCAACGAGGCGACCTGCATGTACGTGCTGCCCCGGGTCTTCTCCGAATACGCCAAGCGGTTCCCAAATGTGCAACTGCTCGTGGACCGGCAGTATGGGGGCAAGGTGGTCCAGGCGGTCATGGAGAGCCAGGCGGACTTTGGTTTCACACAACTTCCGGTGCAGGAGCGCAAGCTCCAGGTGATCAAGGTGCATTCCGATGAGCTCAAGCTCATCCTGCCGCCCGGACATCCTCTGGCGGGCAAGGACTCCGTAGGCTGCCAGGACCTGGTGGGGCACACGCTGCTACTTCCCAAGAGCGGCGCAACGCGGTCCCGCTTGAACGGCTGGCTGGAGCTGGTAGAGGATATCATCCAAGTCTCCATGGAGCTGGATTCCACCGAGATGATCAAGCGGTTCGTCATGGCGGGGCTGGGGGTTTCCTTTGTCGCCGAAACCCACTGTCTCGAAGAGGTGAAGGCCGGCCGCCTGATTGCCCGGCCGCTGGCCCCGGAGCCATTGACCCGTCAGATCGGCCTGGTCTACCGAAGGGACAAGGCTCTCTCCCGGGCGGCGTTGGGGTTCATCGACGCGGTGCTGGAGCTGACCGGCCGGGGCACGACGGAGCCCGCGCGGAGGCCGGCGGCAGGAGCCTAGCGGACACCCGGCGGCTTACCGCCGCGCTATCCTACAAGTCTGATGCGTAAGAAGATCTTGGTGTTGGGCAGCGCCGGACAACTGGGCCAGGAGTTGGTCGCCGAGCTCAGTTCGCGTGGACACTACGTCACGGGGATGGACCGCGACACGATCGACATCGCCGACCGTTTTCAGGTGGAGGAGTGCATCGGCGCCCTGGATCCCGCCGTCGTCATCAACGCCGCCGCGTACAACCAGGTGGATGTGGCCGAGAGGGAACCGCAATCCGCCTTCGCCGTCAACGCACTGGCCGTGCGCAACATCGCGATCGCCTGCCGCCAGGTGGAGGCGCGCCTGGTTCACTATTCCACCGATTATGTGTTTGATGGCACGGCAGGCAGGCCGTATACGGAGGCAGACGCCCCGCGACCCCTGGGCGCATACGGAGTCTCCAAGCTGGCGGGCGAGTTCTTCGCCAACGGCTACCTGCCGAACTCCCTGATCATCCGAACCTCGGGAGTGTTCGGGCCCGGAGGACTGGACACAGCGAGGGGGAACTTCCTCGAACTGATGCTGCGCCTGGCGAAGTCGGGCCAGACAATCCGTGTGGTGGAGGACCATGTAGCTTCGCCGGCCTATGCGCCGGCCCTGGCGGCGCGGACGGCGGACATGGTGGGCAGGGACTTTTCGGGGCTGTTCCACGTCGGGGGCGGAGCACCGATCTCCTGGTTTGAATTCGCGAGACTGATATTCAAGGCGGCGGGTGTCACGCCCGAGCTGCGCCCGACCAACGAGCGCGAGTATCGCACGGAGGCTCGCCGTCCCAAGTATTCCGCTCTCTCTAACGCCAAGATGGAAGCCGCCGGTATCGCACCCATGCCCCCAATGGAACAAGCGGTGCAGGACTACTTCCGGCGGAGGTCGGCCAGGGCGGGTTCTTAGGAAGCCGGGGCGTAGTAGCCTTTGCGCGCCTGGACTTTCAGCCCTTTCTGCTTGGTGCGCACGTCGACGCGCCGGTAAGAACCGTCGCGGGCCGTGTTCGTGGAGACGTAGCCGATGGCGTACTGGCTCCTCATCTCCTCCTGGATCTGGCGAAAGATGTCCTCCAGGGTGTTCTTCCGTCCCACCTCGAACATCCGTCCTCCGGTCTGCTCGGACATCTTCTTGAGGTCGCCGTTGCCGGGAAAGTAAAGCAGCCCCGTGCCCCCGTACGCGCGCGGATCCACATAGTAGATGCTGTAAATGATCGCATCCGCTTTCTGGGCGGCTTCGATCGCGTCGGCGAGCTTGAGGCGGCTGCCCTGGTCCACGCCGTCGGTGATGACGACCACCGCCTTGCGGCCGACCTCCGCGCGCAGCTTTTCCGACGTCGCCAGGTAAACGGCGTCGAAGAGAATCGTGCCGCGCGGCGTGTAGACGGTGGGCACCGGCCCCGGCATTGGGGACGACGGCGGCGTGTTCAGCCGCAGCCGGTCCAGGGCGTCGCGCAGGAGAACGACCGAATCGGTGTAGTCCTGGAGCAGTTCGGCCTCCGAGCCGAAACTGATCAGGAATGCCATGTCCTTTTTCTTCAGAACGCTCGAAAAGAACCGCTCGGCAGCCTGCCGCTCGGTTGGGATGAGATTCCTCTGGCTGGCACTCACGTCCACCAGCAGACCGATGGTCAAAGGAAGGTCAGTCTCCTTCTCGAAATAGCGGATCTCCTGCGGTTTGCCCTCCTCGGTCACCAAGAAGTCGTCCCTGCCGAGGTTGCCGACGAGCGCGTTCCGGCTGTCCCTCACGGAGCACAGCAGGTTGACGATGTTCACATCGACCTTGATCGTGGGCAACTCCTGGGGCTGCTGCGCCGCCAGCAACCCCGCGGCCAGCATGGTGAGCAGGACACGCATATGCATACAATTGCATAGAGTTGGACGCCGCGGTGGAGAGAGACGTTTCGCATGCGCAAAGCCCTGGAAGCCTTGAGCCGCGCCGACCCCGTCATGGGCGGCCTGATCGAGCAAGTAGGTCCTTACAGGATCCGCTACCGGAAACCCGATTTCGAGACGCTGGTCAAGTCGATCGTCTTCCAGCAACTGAGCGGGAAGGTGGCGGCCAAGATCTTCGACCGCTTGGTGGCTGCGGCAGGCGACGGCAAGCTGACGCCGGAGTCGGCGTTGAAGCTCACCCCCGCCAAGCTCCGTGCGCTGGGGCTCTCGCGGCAGAAGATCGCCTACATCCGCGACATCGCTCGGCACGCCTGTTCGGGCGCGATCGACTTTGCCGCCCTCGGCAGCCTCCCGGACGATGAGGTCATCCAGGCGCTCACCGGCCTTAAGGGTGTGGGCGTCTGGACCGCGCATATGTTCCTGATGTTCGCGCTGCGGCGGAAGGACGTGCTGCCTGTCGGCGACCTGGGCATCCGCGCCGCCGTCAAGAAGGTATACGGCCTGGAAGAGATGCCGTCACCGGCGGCGGTCGGCGAGATGGGGGAGAAGTGGCGCCCCTACCGCACTGTGGCGAGCTGGTATCTTTGGCGTAGCCTGGAGCCCAACGCGAACCTGTAGGCCGTGTGGCATCCTTGGCAGGATCGGAGGTTCCCACGAACAGAAGGGAGTTTCTGTCGGCGGGTGCGGTGATGGCGGCGCCTGCAATCGAGGCCGCGCAGAAGAAGCCGCCTGGAAGGGCGTGGATGAAGGCCGGCACGCGGCGGCCACCAGGCCGTTGTGGCCTCCACCGATGATCAGGACATCGTGGTGTCGGGGTATGGTTCCAGTTGTTCGCATCATATCCGGAACCGGACGAAGCCTACAGCCGGAAGGTTTCGTCGGCCCACGCGACGGCCGACGAGTACAGCGGGGGTAAAGCCTCGATCGCCACGCCCAAGGCGCCCGCGCTTTCGACTACTTGGGGCCAGTCCGCGGCCTCGTAGGCCAAGACCAGCTTCCAGAGCCGGGCTGCGGGCTCTTGTGGGGCGGCCTCCCCAAGAAGGACTCTCTGTGTTTCCGCTTGAAGCCCCAAGCCGTCCAGCAGTTGATCCAGCGGGCGGCCCAGCATGGCATCCAGCACGGATACCATTCCCATCAGGAAAAGAGCCCCGGCGCGTGCTCCCAGCCCCGCCGCGCCCGCAAGCAGTTCGCAGAATCGGGCCCGCAACAAAGCCGTGACCGCCAGCTCGGCCGGCTTGTCGGAGGTGAGGTCCATCAGCGTGACCACCGACAGCCAGCGGCGGATCCCATCTTCCCCAATGAAGAGGAAGGCATGTTCAAGCGAGTCGATCTCGTGGAGATGGGTGAACAACGCCGAGTTGACAAACCGCAGAAGCTTATAGGACAGCGACGGCTCCCGGGCCACCAGAGCGGACAGATTCGTGACGTTCATTTCCGTCGCGTGGATCTCCCGCAGGATTTGGAGGTAGTTGAGTTTGAAGCCCGGGATCTGGCGGATGGGGGTGATGACGGGCCTGGAAAAAAAGTAGCCCTGAAAGTATGTAAAGCCCATCGACTTGGCCCGTTCGAACTCCTCGAACGTCTCCACCTTCTCGGCGATGAACCGGACCCGGCCGCGGTATCGATCGAGGATCGCCGCCTGCTGAGCGATGCTGGCGGCGCGCAGGTCTACCTTGATGTACTCCGCATGGGGCACCAGCGGGTACGGTGCGGCCGTGTCCACAAAGTCGTCTAGCGCGATCCTATAGCCGCGCGATCGCAGCTCGCCGCAGGAGGCGACCACGTGCTCGTCCGGCGCCACCGTCTCCAGGACCTCGATGACAGCGGTTTCCGGAGGGATAATGCTTGCTCCGTCGCCGGTCAGCAGCGCACGGGGAAAGTTGATGAAAGCCTGCTTCCCGCCGAGCAACTGCTCGCCCTCGGAGGAATAGAAAGCGGCGGTGATGACCTTTGAGGTTGCTGTGTTCTCCTCGGTGCCGTCAAAGGAGTTCACCATGCCCGCGCGGAAGAGCAGCTCGTAGGCAAAGACGCGCTGCTGGCTGTCGAAGATGGGCTGCCGGGCGACGAACAGATCCACGGATCTCGCCGGTGGTTCGCCGGAACGCGGACCGGGGCCTCCGTACTTTCATATCGGTCCTAGACGGCCGCGTTTGAGCGAGGCGCCGGGGTGGCTGCTCAGGCGTCCCGGCGGGAGAGTTCTCGCAGCAGTCTCACCACCTCGCGGTAGCACTTGTCAAAGGAGTCTGCACGCCGCGCTGCGTTGACATCAAGCGCCGCTGTCAGAGCAGGCTGGTCCACTGTTTCCGAATAGCCGTGAGCGACCATGCGGCTGCTGAGCCACTCCTTCGCCCCTCGGACCGATTCCGGCTGGGCGGGCGGCTCCAGGTCCTCCGGCAGTCCGCGGCGTCCCCGCAGCGACTCGGCGGCGGCCAGGAACCAAGCCTCGAATTCACGCTTCGGCAAGACGACCGCCGACGGAAGATCGGGGCGGGCGGACCTGACCCTTCCAGCCAGAACCGGGCCAACCTCAGCAGGGCAATCATCATCACTGTCAAGGATGACAAGTATCGCGCCGTTGCCGCTAATTGAGAGTGCCGCCAATCTTACCGCCCGCTCGAGCTCCCCCTCCTTCACGAGGCGGCTCTTCGGGATTCGGACAGGACGCTCGATCTTGACCACCAGCCCCGGGTCAACAGTCTCGGCAATCCTTCTGATGAGCACGGGGACCGCCTCCCTCTCCCCGTGACCCTCGACGACGCACCCGAACCGGACGCTCATCCGGCCACGCCTTTACCGAACAGAGAGAGTTGAGTAGCCGCCTGGCGCCGAGGGTGCGCGGGATCCGGACGCAACTGGTCCTGCCTTAACAACTCCCCGGCCGTATACAGCCGGTCGCGGAGGGCGGCCCTTCCACGTTCATCCAAGGGTGCAATCCGCGATCCACTCCTTTGGGAATACACGGCAAGTATGGATTCTGTCTCCAACTCGTCGTCGTCCAGCAGGTCGGGACTATGGCTGGTCACAATCACTTGAGTATCCCTGCTTGCTGCGCGGAGGCTATCCAACAGAACCCCTGCGGCTGCGGGGTGCAGCGCCACCTCGGGTTCTTCGATGCCAACGAGGGGAATGTTAGCGCCGGACCCGTTGCCGGACTGAAACAAGGAAACCAGCACGCCCAGGGCCCGCAACGTCCCGTCGGACATGTTCGCCACGGGGAACCGCCACGGATTCTTCGAGCCCGTGACCTGCTGCCGGAACTCCAGTGTCTCCTGTGGGCCGACGACCTTCATGTCGACCCCTGATATGCCTGGCACGACTTGTTCCAAGTACTCCTCGATGCGGCGCTTGCGAAGCGGACTGCGCCGGGCCAGTTCGCGAAGGACACTCGGGAGGTTGCTTCCATCTCGATTCAGGATCTCGCCTGCATCCGGAGGCTGAAAACGCCGGATGCTGTCGGGGTTCAAATTGTAGAATCCCATCCTGGAGAACGCTTCGTAGACCGGCCTGAACTCCGGTATGCCTGACGCGCTCACCAGAAAGAGTCGATCGCTCGATGCCGCCGGGACTTTCTTACTGCTAGTCAGGACCTTGCCCGACGCTACTTTGAAGTACTCCGCGCTGGAGAGCGCTTCCGTGGGGCGTATCACGCACTCCTCTATCTGCACCTCGAAGCCGCCTTGCGGCCTTGCGCCGATCCTGAACCAATAGGTGCCCTCTTGGCCGGTAAGAAGTGAAAAGTCGAATAAAACCGCGAAGTGCGTAGGGTGGCCGGCAGACCGCCGTCGCACCTCGCCAATGCCTCCGCGGTTACGAAGAGCGTGGTCCAGGGATGTGCGCAACGCATCGGAGACGAAGCGAAATGAATCCAGGAAGTTGCTCTTGCCGGAGCCGTTGGGCCCGACGAGAAACACCAGCGGGCGGAGCCGGACGGAGCAAGCGGCAATGCTCTTGTAGTTCTTGAGCTCCACCCGCGTAATGAACGTTGAGTCTCGCATGCAAGAGCCTCAGGCCAACCTCACTCTCCTTCAGATTGTAGTCCAGTTGTCCCGTGGCGTCGCTCGTCCTCTCTCCGGAACGCGACCACGGCCAGAGGCGGCAGGGTGATGCAGATGCTCTGGGGACAGCCGTGGCAGGCGACCGGCTCGCTCATCACTCCGCCGGCGTTGCCCAGGTTGCTGCCGCCGAACAACTCTGAGTCCGAATTCAGGACCTCCCGGTAATAACCCTCTGCCGGCACGCCGAAGCGGTAGCCGAGCCGCGGCACCGGCGTGAAGTTGCAGCAGAACAGCAGGAAGTCCTCCGGGTTCTCGGCCCTGCGAAGGAATGCGATCACGGAGTTGTCCACGTCGTGAAAGTCCACCCACTCGAAACCGGTGTGATGGAAGTCCACCTCGTAGAGCGCCGGGTTCTGCCTGTAGAACCGGTTCAGCGCGCCGACGAACTCCTGCAACTTCCGGTGCGGCCCGAACTCCAGCAGCTCCCAGCGCACGGACGCATCGTGGTTCCACTCCTCGTACTGGCCGATCTCCGAGCCCATGAAGAGAAGCTTCTTGCCCGGGTGGGCATACATGTAGGCCAGAAACGCGCGGGCGTTGGCAAAACGCTGCCACTCGTCGCCCGGCATCTTGGAGAGCAGAGATCTCTTGCCGTGAACGACCTCGTCGTGCGAGATGGGCAGTACGAAGTTCTCCGTGAACGCATACAACAGGCTGAAGGTGATGTTCTTGTGGTGGAACTTGCGGTGCACGGGCTCCTTGGAAAAATACTCCAGCATGTCGTGCATCCAGCCCATGTTCCACTTCATCGTGAATCCGAGCCCGCCCAGGTAGACGGGCCGCGACACGCCCGTAAACGCCGTCGACTCCTCGGCAATGGTCACCGCGCCGGGCACCTGGTGGGCGAGCTCGTTGAAGCGGCGCAGGAACTCGATCGCTTCCAGGTTCTCGTTGCCGCCGTACCGGTTGGGAACCCACTCGCCGGGCTTACGGGAGTAGTCCAGGTAGAGCATCGAGGCGACCGCGTCCACGCGCAGCCCGTCGATGTGATACTTGTGGAGCCAGAACAGCGCGCTGGAGATCAGGAAACCACGAACCTCGTTGCGGCCGTAGTTGAAGATGAGCGTGCCCCAGTCCTTGTGCTCGCCCTTGCGGGGATCGGCGTGCTCGTACAGAGCCGTTCCGTCGAAGAAGGATAATCCGTGGGAGTCCTTGGGAAAGTGCGCGGGCACCCAGTCCACAATCACGCCGATTCCGGCCTGGTGGCAGCGGTCGACCAGATACATGAAGTCCTCGGGCGGGCCGAACCGGCCGGTCGGTGTGAAGTAGCCGATAGGCTGGTAACCCCACGAGCCCGTGAACGGATGCTCAGTGACAGGCAGTAGTTCAATGTGGGTGTACCCCAGGCGGGTCACGTACTCGACCAGCTTGTGGGCGATTTCACGGTAGGTGAGATCTTCGCCGCGCGGTCCGCGAAGCCACGATCCCAGGTGCACCTCGTAGATCGAGACGGGTTCCTTCAGCAGGTTGCGGCGCGCCCGCGACTCCATCCACGCCGCGTCGCCCCATTCGTGCTTGTCCAGCCGGGCCACGATCGAACCCGACGCCGGCGGAACTTCGCAACGGAAGGCGTAAGGGTCGGCCTTGAGCTGGCGGTACCCCACATGCTTGGATCGCACGAAGTACTTGTAAATCTCTCCCTCGCCGATGCCGGGGAGGAAGATCTCCCAAATGCCGCCTTCGCGCATCCGCATCGGGTGCCGCCGCGTGTCCCAGTCGTTGAACCCCCCCACCACGGAGACGACCTCGGCGCTCGGCGCCCACACCGCGAAGCGCACACCTTTCACCCCCTCGATCCGCATCAGATGCGCGCCGAGCGTGTTGTAGGCCTCGTAGTGCGTCCCTTCGGCGTGTAAGTGCAGTTCGAAGCTGGACAGCAACAGCGGGAAACGATAGGGATCCTCGAAGTCCTTCGTCACGCCGTCGTGGCGCTGGATGCGCAGCGTGTAACCAGACGGCGCCCCCGCCATCGCAGCGACGAAGAAGCCTTCCGGGTGCCGCCGCTGCATGGGCGTAACCCCGTTCATGGTCACGACCGCCGCTTCAGCGGCGTGGGGCAGAAAAGCGCGCACCTCCCAAGAGGGGGGATTGCTGCGCTGCCTCACGGGGTGAGGGCCGAGTATGCGAAAGGGGTCGCCGTGATACCCCCCCACGACCGCCTCGATCTCCGCCTTGGTCATGGCAGCTATTATGGCAGGGATCGCCCCTTCCGAGGTTCGGCGGCGCTACGGTTTTTCGCTACTGTCCCTGGATTCCGCTGGCTAGGTGGTAGTACACCTCGTTCCAGCGGATCTTCTGCTTGAATTCGCCCTCCGCGGTCTTGTCGCCGATCACCAGGCACTCGATGTCCGCGATCTCCGCGAAGTTCTCCAGGATCTCGGTGGTCACCGCCTGGCTGAAGGACGTGTGGTGCGCGCCCCCGCCGTAAATCCAGCAGCCGCAAGCCGTCTCGAAGTCGGGCTTCGGCTCCCAGAGCGCCTGCGCCACCGGCAGCTTGGGCATCGGTTGCTCCGGCTTGACCACGTTCACCTCGTTGATCAGCAAACGGAAGCGGTTGCCCAGGTCGAGAAGGGAGGCGTTGAGCCCTGCGCCCGGAGGCGTGTTGAAGACCAGGCGCGCCGGGTCGGCC
This sequence comes from Bryobacteraceae bacterium, assembly GCA_041946685.1. GTDB lineage: Bacteria > Acidobacteriota > Terriglobia > Bryobacterales > Bryobacteraceae > JBHGAV01. The sequence goes on from JBHGAV010000050.1 coordinate 20,165, forward strand.
TTGCCGCCGATTCCGAGGGGATGCGCCTGCAAGGACGGCTTTCCGTCAGAGATCGAAGGGCAGATCTCAAGCATGTGGGCGCCGAGAACCTTCTTGCCCACGGCCGGAAGATGGTAGGTGTAATCCTCCATGAACGATGTGCCGCCCTTCAATCCCTCCGCCATGACCTTCATCGCGCGGACCAGGGCGCAGGTCTTCCAGTCGCCTTCCGCGCCGAAACCGTAGCCGTCGGCCATCAGGCGCTGGACGCCCAGCCCGGGCAGTTGCACCAGCCCGTGCAGATCCTCGAATGTCGTCGTGAAGCCCTTGAACCCGCCGGCCTCCAGGAACGCCCGCAGTCCCAGCTCGATGCGCGCCGCCTCGCGCACGGTCTCGTAGTGCGCTCCGCCCTTGCGGACGTCGGCCGACATCGCGTAAGTGTCGTTGTACTCCTGGACCAGCTTGTCTACGGCGGCGTCGCTCACCTGACCGACGCTGTGGACCAATTCACCCACGCCATAGCCGTTAACCGAGTAGCCGAACTTGATCTGCGCGGCCACCTTGTCACCCTCGGTCACGGCGACTTCGCGCATGTTGTCTCCGAAGCGGGCGAACTTGGCTCCCTGCCAGTCGTGCCAGCCGGCGGCAGCCCGCGCCCACGCGCCGAGCTTGGCCTGGACCGAAGGCTCCTGCCAGAAGCCGACGACAACTTTGCGGTTCATCCGCAGGCGGCTCATGATGAAACCGTGCTCACGGTCGCCGTGAGCGGCCTGATTGAGATTCATGAAGTCCATGTCGATGGTGGACCACGGAATCTCCCGGTTGTGCTGGGTGTGCAAATGCGCGACCGGCTTGCGCAGCACCTTGAGACCGTTGATCCACATCTTGGAGGGCGAGAAGGTGTGACACCAGGTGATGACGCCAATGCAGTTCGGCGTGTTGTTGGCTTCCTGGCAGATTGCTGTAATCGCATCCGGCGTCGTCAGCACCGGCTTGAAAACCACCTTCACCGGAATGGCTGGTGAGTCGGAAAAGGCTTTGGCGATCTCCTCCGAGTGGACCGCCACCTGCTTGAGAGTCTCGGGGCCGTATAGATGCTGGCTCCCAGTCAGGAACCAGACTTCCGTCTGCATTTTCATTCAGGATTCTCCCTCTTGGTCTGCACGAACTTCCGATTGTAGCGCCAACGGCCCTGCTTCGGCCGGACCTGCCAGAATGGAGGAGTGTCGGCTCATGTTCCTAAGGCGGAACTGCACCTCCACCTGGAGGGTTCCATCGAGCCGGAAACCTTGCGGGAGCTTGACCCCCGGCTTGACCTGGACGAGATCCGCGAGCGCTATCAATACGAGGACTTCCTGGGCTTCCTGCGCAGCTACAAGTGGGTGGTCGAGCACCTCAAGGGTCCCGAGGACTACGCCCTCGTTACCCGGCGGCTTCTGGAGCGGCTCGCCGCCGAGAACGTTCTCTACGCCGAGGTCATCCTCTCGGCCGGCGTGATCCTCTGGATGAACCAGGAGGTCGGGCCGGTTTACGAAGCGGTCCGGCGCGAGAGCCAGGCATCCAGGGTCGAGGTCTGGTGGCTCTTCGACGGTGTGCGGCAGTTCGGCGTGGATCATGTGATGAGGGTTGCCGAACTCGCAGCCGAGCGCCGCGATCAGGGTGTGATCGGCTTCGGCATCGGCGGCGACGAGGCGCGGGGACCCGCGAATCTCTTCCAGGACGTCTACCGCTTCGCCGCCGGCCAGGGGCTTCGCCTGACGGCGCACGCCGGCGAGACAGCGGGGCCCGAGTCGGTCTGGGCGGCGCTGGAACTGGGCGCCGAGCGCATCGGCCACGGAATCAGGTCCATCGACGATCCCGTCCTGGTGCGGCACTTGCGAGACCACGGAATTCCGCTGGAAATTTCGATTTCGAGCAATGTGGCGACCGGAGCCGTGGCGTCGCTCGCCGAGCATCCGGTGCGCCGCCTCTACGACGCGGGCGTTCCGATCGTGCTGAACACAGACGACCCGGCCATGTTCCACACCACGCTGACCCGTGAGTACGAGCTGGCCGCCGCCCAGTTCGGTTTCTCGGACGCGGAATTGCGGGGAATCGCGGAGAACGGCTTCCGCTTCGCCTTCCGGGAAGGCGCGCTCGACCTCAGTTGCCGAACGTGAGCCGGCCGGGAGTCTTGCCGCCTCCTGTGGGCGGAAGCTTCAACTTGGCCAGGTAAATCCTCGCCTTCCCCTCATGCGAGGAGTAGTAGCTGACCCAGAGGAACCCGTCGTGATACACAAGGCCGGGATAGCCGGTGTCTCCGCTCGAAGGCAGGGCGAAGAACTCACTCAGGGTCTCCCGATCCGGGTCCAACCAGCACAGGGACGTGCGGATGGTGTCGTCGATGAGCCTGCCCGCGGCCAGCAGGCGCCCGTCGGGAAGCCGGATCAGGTTTGGGCCGGCGATGCCCTTGTTCAGCTCCGCCCAGGTCCACGCGCGGAACGGCGAGCGGGACCTGCCGAGCATGGCCGTCGGCGCGGCGCCTTCCCGCCGGAGCAGGGAAAACGCGCTGCCGTCGCTCAGGAAGAGCAGAGAGGACTCAGTCGGTTCTCCCGGGACCGGCAGCGCATCCGAGTGCACGCTGAAACGCAGCCCGTCCGCGCTCGCATACAGACGCAGCGGCGCAGGGCCGGAGGGGGAAAAGGCCATGACGTAAACGCGCCCAAGGTGCCACGCCATGCGCCCCAGCACGCGGCCGGATTCGCCGGCAGACTGCGGCGGGCTCCACCGACGGCTGCCCTCGGATACCCATACGAGCGACTGGCGGGCGCCATCCGCGGCGCGCGCCGCGGCGCTCAGCAGGAGGCGGCCGTCGGGCGCTGAGCTGAACCTGGGATCCCGCAGGTCCCCCTCGGGCCATGTCACCTGGGACTCGGACTCCCAGACCTCACCGTCGAGCGATGTAAGCACTCGCAGCGAACCGTCCGGAGAGGAAGCATGGCTGGCTTCCCGGAAGACACAGAAAAAGCGGTCGCGGAAGCGGACCAGGTCGGTGTAGGCGTTGTGCGGCGCGCGGCCCCAGATCATGCGGCATTGAAGCAGTTCGGTCTTCTGGGCGTCAAGCGCAGGGGCAAGCGCGCTGGCCAGAAGCAGCAGCGTCCTGAGCCTTCGGGCCATACTATCTCTGAGAGGAATTGACTTTCTCGGCGAGCAGCGCCTGCATCCGTTGCTCGAGCTGGTCGAGGCGCCTGGTGAGTTCTTCGATCGCCTGCCCTTCCGGGTCGGGCAGACGCCCGTGCTCGAGCTGGTCCTCGGGCGACTCGCCCCGGACGCGCACGACCCGTCCGGGAATGCCCACCACGGTCGAATGATCCGGCACGGGGTGGACGACCACCGAGCCTGCTCCGATCTTGACGTGATCGCCGATGCGTATGTTGCCGAGCACTTTGGCGCCCGTGCCCACAACCACGTGATCGCCCAGAGTCGGGTGCCTCTTTCCTTTCTCCTTGCCGGTGCCGCCCAGGGTCACGCCCTGGTAAAGAAGAACGTCGTCGCCGATCTCGGCGGTCTCTCCGATCACCACCCCCATCCCGTGGTCGATGAAGAATCTTCGCCCGATCTTCGCCCCGGGATGGATCTCGATGCCCGTCAGTGTCCGGCTGAGCTGGCTGATGGCTCTCGCGGGGAACGAGAGGCCCATTCTGTAAAGCTTGTGCGCCAGCCTGTGCAGCAGAATCGCGTGAAAACCTGGGTAGCAGAAGAAGATTTCCAGGATGCTCTTGGCCGCCGGGTCCTCGCGGAAAATCGTGTCGATCTGTTCGCGGATGGTGCGGAACATCTCCATCCATTATCCCTCATGCCCGCAGGAACGTCCTCGCGGCGCCGTGATATATTGAAAGGTCGATGCCGGAAGGCTATCTCCCCATCTTTATCTACCTGGTGTGCGCGATTCTGTTTCCGATCGCGCTGCTGTTGCTGGCCAAGCTTCTCCGACCTTCCGTCCCTACGGACGTCAAGATGGAGGCTTACGAGTGCGGCATCAAGGCTGCGTCCGACAGCCGCGGCCGTTACACGGTTAGGTTTTACATCATCGCGATCCTGTTCGTGATCTTCGATGTGGAGACGATCTTCCTTTACCCGTGGGCGGTCCGATACCGGCTTCTCGGCTGGTTCGGTGTGGCGGAGATCACCGTGTTCCTGCTCATCCTGATTGTGGGATACATCTGGGCCTACAAGAAGGGCGCCCTGGAGTGGGTATAACCGCTCCCTGAACGGGACGGTATGACAACCACGCGGCTCTACCATCACGATTCCTACCTGACCGGATTTTCCGCCCACGTCGTCGACCGCTCCGCGGACGGCCGGCGGGTCTACCTGGACCGGACGGCCTTCTACCCCGACTCCGGCGGACAGCCCCACGATATCGGGGAGATCGGCGGTGTGGCGGTTCTGAATGTGGTCGACGAAGACAAGAGGATCGCCCACCTGACGGAGGAGCCCGTGGAGGGGATCGAAGTCGCCTGCCGCGTCAATTGGGCTCGGCGGTTCGACCACATGCAGCAGCACACGGGCCAGCACCTGCTTTCCGCTGTGCTGTCGGAGTTGTGCGGGGCGGGGACCGTCGGTTTTCACCTGGGTGCGAGCAGCTCAACCATCGACCTGGATGTGGCGGCACTCCGACCAGACCAGGTGTCCGCCGCCCAAATCGCGGTGAATGAGAGAATCGCGCAGAACCGCCGGGTCGAGGTTACCTACGAAGCCGCGTCCGAGGCGGACGGACTGAGGCGGCAGTCGAGCCGGGAAGGGGTCCTGCGGATCGTATCCATCGAAGGCGTGGACCGGAGCGCCTGCGGCGGGACCCACGTCCGGGCGACCGGAGAGATTGGCCTCGTGCTGATTCGCAGGCTCGACAAGGTTCGAGGCAACGTGCGTGTTGAGTTCCTGTGCGGCATGCGCGCCGTCGAACAGGCGGGGAAGGACTACCAGGCTTTGAGCCGCATTGCGCGCGTGCTGTCGTGCTCGCTGGAGGACTCGCCCGCGCTGGTGGAGGCTCAGCGGGAAGCGCTCGAAGCGGCCGACAAAGCGCGCCGACGTATGGCCGGTGAGCTGGCCCGCTACCAGGGCCGGGATCTATATCAGGCGACCGCGCCGGGGCCGGACGGAATGCGGCGGGCGCTTCACCGCCTGCCCTCGGGCTCGCTCAGCGAGGAACTGCGGGCGATGGCCGCTGGCTTTACCGCGCAGCCCAAGGCCGTGTTTCTGGCGGTGGTCGAGGAACCGCCCTCCTTGCTGCTGGCCGTCTCGACCGATGCGGGGATCCACGCCGGAGAGCGGCTCAAGGCGGCCCTGGCCGCCTGCGGCGGGAGAGGCGGCGGCAGCGCTCAAGTGGCGCAGGGAAGCGCACCCTCGCGGGAGCACCTTGCCGGACTGCTCGCGGCGCTGGCCTGATTCCGTCAGGCCGAAGCGGAGAATGACGCCAGGTACAGCATGACCAGGCCCGCCAGGTAAAGGACCAGGGTCACGGCCAGAAACGATTGGGCCCGGGCACCCGCCTCCCTGAATTCCTTCCAGGCTATGATTCCCCACAGCGCGGTGACCAGAGGGACGGCTTGAAGGATGGCGAAGCGCGTCGCGGGGGCGAGGGATGCTTCGTCCGCGGAACTCGCCGCCACGTAAACCGCGGTCATTCCGGTGGCCCAGACGGCGCCGCCGAGCCAGCCGAGCATGTGGAAGCGGAACTGGCCGCGCAAGTACTCCAAGATCTCCACCGGCTTGCCTTTCAGCGGCAGGTTCATGAGGAAGAGGTTGTACACGAACGTGGAGAACAGGATGCCGACCGAGAAGGCCAGCATCAGCAAGTAGGGGCCGACGCCGGTGTCACCGGTCGTCGCCGCGGACACAGGGAGCGGAAGCATCCCGATCAATAGACCGCTGATGACGGTCGCCAGCACCCCTTTCCAGGAAACGGAGGGGCGAAGGGTGCGGTGCTGGCCGGCTTTCATCCTCTGAAGCTCTCTGGTCATGGCCAGGCTGCGGTAGGTGATCACTCCCATCAGCACGGCGAGCAGGACCATCGCCAATCCCGCGAATACCATCGTCGGATTGCCTTCCGGGCTCGTGATGTAACTAAAGAGCGAGGAGACGATGAGCGCTGCGCCCAGGCCCAGGGGAAACGCGACCGTGATCCCCAATAAAGTGGACGCCCCGACCAGAAGCATGTTTCCCAAGTTGAACAGCATGCCGGAGGCTATGCCCCAAGCCATGTTGCGCTTGCCCGCGCGCATAGCGTCGTCCATCAAGGTGAAGCCGTCGGCCCCAAGTGTTCCCAGCGTGAACGCCGCAACGAGCGCCGCCACGAAGATGCCGATGGCGAAGTCGTAGTAGTAGAGCTCGTACCGCCACTTGCTGGCGAGCTTCAGGGTGTTGATCCAACTTCCCAGCGCGATCAGTCCCAGGATCGTGACCAGCAGGGCGGAGAGATACGTGGTCGGCAGAGTCATCGGTTCCTCTCGACAGGATCGTCAGTACAACGGCCGGTTCGAAAGATCTGGCGCGGTCTTGCCCATGCCCTTCAGGACCGCCTGCGTCCCGAGCGCCATGTAGTTGAGCTCGCTGCCCGCCTGGAAGAACTTGAAGCCTTGCTGGATCAGGTCCGGTCCCTCGGCGCCGGTAACAGTGCGGCCGACGGTCACGTTGTACTTCTTGCCGGCGGCGAGGACTTTGGCGATCGCCTCCTTCATCACCGGCGCGTCCTGCTTTCCGCGCAAACCATAAGAGTAGGAGAGGTCCGTCGGGCCGATGAACATCACGTCGAGGCCGGGAACCGCGGCAATCTGTTCTATGTTGTCGATCGCCTCCTTCTCTTCGATGATCCCAATCACCATGACGTTCTTGTCCGACCAGTCGGCGTAGCCGCCCGGCGCGGGCCACCGCAGATTGGCCAGGCCGAAGCCCGCCCCGCGCTTGCCGAGCGGGGGATACTTGCACGCTGCCACGGCCTGCCGGGCCTGATCGGGGGTGGAGCACCACGGGAAGATCACACCCAGAGCGCCGGCGTCCAACACACGCTTGGCCGTCCACAGCTCGTTGATGGGGACCCTGACGATGGGCACCAGGCTGGTGCCCCGGGTCGCCAGGATCATGTTTCGGAGGGTTTCCAGAGTGGTCGGGCTGTGCTCCATCTCCAGCCACACGTAGTCGAAGCCCAGCGTGGAGGCCTGCACGACCACTTCGGGACTGGGGATGCTGACCGTAAGTCCAACGACCGGTTTCCCTTCACGCAGGCTCTTCTTGACTGGGTTTTCCCAGTCGGCCTGCCCGTACGCGAGCGTTGTTGCTGTCGCAAGCAGAACTGCGGCGAGCATCCAGACACTCCACCTTGATTGCATGATGCTTGACCTCCGGCGTATGATGCGCGGCAACTCTTCGGATGGATTGTTTCACACCCCCGCCCCCACAGTCAACGCCAGACGGCCCGGTTTGACAGTGTCCGGACGCATACGTAAACTGGATAGAAGATGAATAGGAGCGCAAAGGCGGAAGGATGCTTCTCCCGAGAGAACTAATCGCCTATCTCGCGCGCCAACTGCTCACCAAGCTAAGCCCACAAGTCATCGAGACCACCCAGCCCCAGGTCACCGTCGAGGTGATTGCCGCCACCATCACCGACGAGCTCCAGGTGGAGGACCGCCTCAACGAGGAGGTCCGCGAAATCCTCAGCCAGTACAGCGAGTATATGCGGCGCGAGGGCGTCAGCTACCAGGAGATGTTCCGCCGCATCAAGAACACGTTGATCACCCAACGCAAGGTCATAAGGGCCGCCGGCCGCGATACCGGCGACCACATGAAGCTCAGCCGCGACAAAATCAACGACATATCTCACAAGCTGGTGGCCGCCCTGCGAAAGTCGCATGGAGCCAGGCTCAAGAAGAGCCCCAACGACGTGCGCCTGGAGATGGTGCGCGAAATCACCGAGCTGCTCCAGATCGAGGACAAGGTGGACCGCGCCGCGCGGCAGAAGATCCGAACCCAGAAACGCGAGATCGCCGAAGGCACCGAGGAGTGGGACTTGCTCCACCGGCGCTATTACGCCGAAGAGCTGAAGAAGCTCGGCATCGACCTGGGCCGGTAGATCAGCGGCGCTTCTTCTGTGCGGGCGGCTGCAAGACGGTGTCGATTGCTGCCAAAGCGATAGGCGCCATGATCCGGTAGCCCTTGCTGTTGGGATGCAGCCCGTCATCGGCCAGATCCGCCTGCAACATCCCCCCCGAATCCACCATTTTGGAGTAGTAGTCCACGTAGACGTATTTGCGCTCGCGGCAGAGCTTCTGGAGCCATCCGTTGAGGGCGCGGATCGTTTCCGGCGGGCGCCGGACCACCTGCTCGCCGCTCACGGGGAGCACGGAGGCGAACACCGGTGTGATCTTGTACGCCTCGGCCAGATCCGCGATCATGGTCAGGTTGTTCTGTATTGCCGCAAGGGGGACTCCGCGGGCGATGTCGTTGGTGCCGGCCAGCACCAGGACCGCCGATGGTTTAAGCGCGACCACGTCGGCCATCATGCGCCCGAGCATCTGCCCGGTGATCTGGCCACTGATGCCGCGGTTGACGAACTCCCGGTCGGAGGAGAAGTACTCGTTCAGGCGCCAGAAGTCGGTGATCGAGTCACCCAGGAAGACGACGCGGGGCCGCGAGGCCTGGGGCGCGCCCAGCTTCAGGTTGGCCTCCGAGTAACGGGCCAGCGCGTCGCGGTCGGGGTCGCGCAACTGCGCCTCCTTGCGGGTGAGCAGGTCCCGGAAATACGCGTCGAGGCGGTCCTGCGCGTCGCGCAGTTCGTAGAACTGCCGGCGGCCTTCGTCTGAGAGTGAAGCCGGCTTGGGCACGGCTTCGGTGAGCGCGAGATAGGCTCGCAGGTTCTGGAGGAAGGCGTAGACCAGCGTCGAGTTCTGCGCGCCGTTCGGGGCCCGCAGATTCACCAGAGTCTGCCGCGTGTTTTCGGCCACGGGCTCGCCCGCCCGCGCCAGTTCAGGGACGGAAACCCTCGTCGAGTCGATCAACTGGACCACGCGGTCGCACAATTGCAGAAGTTCCTGGGCGGAGGCAACCGGCGACCAAAGGGCGACGGTGAGAAGCAGGATTAAAGCCCGCATGATGATTCGAGTCTCCCAGATCTGGAAATCGGGCCGCAAGCTAGTCCCGCCGGCGGCGCTTGGGCCGCGGCTCGGCGATGGAGAACTGGAGCTTTCGCTCGACGGCGTCCACGCGGTCCAGGCGGACCTTGACGCGGTCGCCGATGGAGAAGACGCGGCGGGAGCGCTCGCCGATGATCTTGCGGGCATTCTCGTGGTAGAGGTAGCGCTCGCCGGGCAGGGTGTCGATTGGGACCAGGCCCTCAATGAACAGATCGGCCAGCTCGACGAAGAAGCCGAAGCGGTGAAGGCTGATGATGAGGGCGTCGAATTCGTCGCCGACCTTCTCGATCATGAAGTTGATCTTCTTCCACTCGACCAGTTCGCGCTCGGCCTCGGCGGCGCGGCGCTCGGTGAGCGACGCGTGGGCCGCGATGGCGGCAAGATCGGTTTCGGCCGGGGTCTTTCCATCCAGAGTGAGCGACAGGATGCGGTGGACGACCAGGTCCGGATAGCGGCGGATCGGCGATGTGAAGTGCGTGTAGGTGCCGGCGGCGAGGGCGAAATGGCCGAGGTTGTCGGCCGAGTACCGTGCCTGCTTCAAGGAGCGCAGCATGAGGTAGCTGAGGATGCGCTCTTCGGGCCTGCCTTCTATCTTCGCGACCAGGTTCTGGTAGACGCGCGGCGGGACGCGCAGGCGTTCGTCTGCGAGGACCAGGTCCTTGCGCACTTTGCGTCCGTCGCGCTTGCGGTCCACGATGGGGAAGCGCTTCACGGGGAGCGAACCCAGGCCGAGCGAGTAGCCGAAGCTGGTGGCGATGTCCTCGAATTCCAGCACGCGCTCCGGGTCGGGCGGCTCGTGGATGCGGAACAGCGACGGGACGCCGGCGGCCTCCAGGTGCGAGGCCACGGACTCGTTGGCGGCGAGCATGAACTCTTCGATGATCCGGTGGGCTATGTTGCGGGGCGCGCGGGTGACGCCGGTCATCTGGCCCCACTCGTCGAATTCGATGAGGGGTTCGGGGAGATCGAAGTCGATGGAGCCGCGCCGGGCGCGCTTGCGGTTCAAAATCAACGCCAGCTCGCGCGCCAGCTCCAGGCGGGCAGCGAGGCGGCCGTAGCGCTCGCGCATGCCGGGGTCGCCTTCCAGCAGCAGGTGCACCGCGGTGTAGGTGAGGCGCTCGGCGCTGCGGATGACGCCGCGGCAGAACTGCTGGCCGACGACGTCTCCGCGGTGATCGATCTCGAGGAGGACCGAGAGGACCAGCCGGTCGACCTTGGGCTTGAGCGAGCAGATTTCGGTGGAGAGCTCCAGAGGCAGCATGGGCACGGCGCGGTCTGGGAAATAGACGCTGGTGCCGCGGAGGGCGGCCTCTCGCTCGATGGCGGAGCCGGGGCGGACGTAGTGGCTGACGTCGGCGATGTGGACCTGGAGGGCAAAGTTGCCGTTGGGGAGCCGGTCGACCCATACGGCGTCGTCGAAATCGCGGGCGGTTTCGCCGTCAATGGTAACGATGTCCAGGGAGCGGAAATCGCGGCGGCGGGCCAGTTCGGCGGCGGGGATGGTGGAGGGGAGGCGCGCGGCCTCGTCGAGCACCGGGGCGGGGAAGCGATGGGGCAGGCGGTGCTTGCGTATGACGATTTCGACGTCGATGCCGAAGTCGTCCGGGTGGCC
>JBHGAV010000051.1:0-30908 GCA_041946685.1 Bryobacteraceae bacterium
TGGGACGGGAAGCTGGGCATGAAGAACTGGGGCTACCACAACCGCACCTACCTGGGAAGACCGGCCAAGCCCGGCGAGTACTACCTCGACTGCACCAATCTCGGCTACGGCGCATACTATTTCCTGCTGGCGTCCGAAATCATAGAAAAGTGCGGCAAACAGAAGCCGGTGTGGCGGAAACTGGGCCTGGACATGTGCGACTTCTTTGTGGATAACGCTCTGCCCGACGGGACCTACGGCAAGGCATGGAGCCTGGAAGGCGAGTGCCTCGCCCCGGATTGCACCACGGGCGCGCACATCCTTTGGCCCATGATGAAGGCCTACCAGATGACGCGCAACAAGAAGTACCTGGAGTCGGCGCGCCGCGCCTTCCGGACCTACCTGGAGCGCGATCTGGATCGCTTCATCTGCACGGGCAGCGCGGTGGACGCCGATACGATCGACCGCGAGGCGGGCGTTCCGATGTTGTTCGCGGCTTTGGACCTGTACGATGCGACGGGCGAGAAGGAGTATCTGCGCCACGCCGAGCTGGCGGCCTACTACCTGGCGAGCTGGCAATATCACTACGCGCTTCCGTTCCATCCCGACAGCCCGCTTGTGAAGATGGGTTACCAGTGGTTCGGAGGCACGAGCATCACCGTAATGGCTCAAGGCCAGGATCCGTGGGCCTCCATATGGGCGTGGGCATGGCTGCGTCTGGCCAAGCTGACGGGGAACGATATCTGGAGAGACCGTGCGATCCAGGCCTGGAACCAGGGCACCTACGGGATCTCCGACGGAAGCATGGTTGTCCACAACGTTAAGCGCCCCATCGGCAGCCAGTCGGAAGGCTACTCCGTGAGGCTGAGCGCGGCCGACGGACGGCGCTTTTTCGCCGATGCGCGGGACTGGCTGGTCGCGTGGCCCATGGTTCACCGGGGCACCACGCTGATCAACTGGCCCAACTGGAAGGATTTTGAAGGATAGACGACACGAACTAGAGCGCGGCTGTCAGTCGTCAGCGTTCATCTCCGGGCTCGGTAGCTGAGAGCCTGTTCAGGAGACCTCCGCGCATGATGCTGGTCTGCTCCGCAATCGGCGGACAGGTACGCGCCAATTCAGTTCCCGGCGGCGATTCGAGCCGGGGAAGCGTGGCGCCTCAGCGGAGCGAGATCTAGTAGAGAAGGCAGTGCTTCTTTAGCGCCAGCCCCAACTCATAGGCGAAAGCGCGGATCGCGTCCCGGTCCCGCTTCTCGGGCGGTTGCTCCCGCCAGAACTTGATCTGCGCCGTCGGGGGGATGTACATGGGAACCATGTCGGCCGCCTCGAGCAGGTTCGCGGCAAATTCGGCCGCGTCCAGGACCTGGTCCGTCGGTGTTCTCGAGTAGTTGAAATCGCTCGGGTTGTCTCTCAGCGCGTCCTCGATCGCCCTGAGGGCCCGCCTCGCGTGTCCTTCCCGATTCGGGACCGGCCTAATGATCGTGTTCAGGTTGCGATTCCTGAAGAACCCCATCACTGCTGCGATGGCGGCCGGGTCGCGAACCGTGCCATCTGGATAGAAGAGCCCGTGGATTTCGCCCCAGTACCCCTGGACGATCAGGTTGAACAGATACCAGCCGGTCTTGTGCTTCTGGGCAATCTCCAGGACTACGTCGTACGGATTCGCGCGCGCAATGCACCCCGTTTCCGTGTTCATCATGGGCTTGCCGAACTTCTTGGACACGGCCTCGGCGATGGTGTAGTTCTCTTCGATGATCGACCGAAGCTCCCTGTAATCGTGAAAGGTGAGCACATCGACGAGGTCGGCGGTGGGTTCGAGTTCCTTCGCGAATGTGTATCCGATCGTGGTCGCATTCACCGGATCGAGCTTCTTGACGTAGGTGAGGTAGTACCGTAGAAAAGCCGTCACCTCTACTTCTCGCTGTTTCTTCTCCTCAGCCGATGCCTTGTTGTAGTAGTCATTCGTAAACGGCTCGTTCATGATGTCCCACATCAGCAGGCCGGGCTCATTCTTGACCGCCTCGACGATGGCCTTCACGTAGGCGTCGCCTCGCTGCCGGAACTCGGGCCTCAGAGTGGCGGGATTCAGGTTGTTCCCGTTGAACAGGATGGGCATGGTCGAGTAGCCCACGTCGTGCGCGATCCGGATGTAATTCCGCAGCCGTTCAATGTAGGCTTTCGAGTCCTTCTCATAGGCCTGGAAGTTCAGCCAGATTCGCGTACTGTTCAGGTTGATCCTCTTTCCGTAACCGAGGTCCCGGCGCAGGGTGGCCTCGTCACCCTGCATGCCATAGTTGACGCCACGGATGAAGCTGTAGTCCTTCAGCGGCTTCTCTGCCCAAGCTGGTCCAACGGCGACCCCAATGGCGATTCCCATCAATGCGGCAAGACGTATCTTCATGGCGCTCCTTTCCTTCGAGGGGCAGCGATGGTCGCAGCCGGGCACAATTATACACGCTTTGGTGGGATACTCCGGCGGTGGTTTGACGTGAAATGTCGGGCCGTCTGACTGGTTCCTGGGTTGGAGACGCCGCGCGTGTACACTGGATCATGACCGGTCAGATGTTGTCTGCGTCGCCATCCTTCTGATCGAGCGGATTGAGGAAAACCGGAAGCTTCTCCCATGGCAGACCTTAGAGTTGCGAGGTGGCTGAGTGGGCGCCGCACACGCACATTGGCGCTTGCCGTTGCCTGCGTGCCCGTGTTCGTCCTCGGAATTACATCAGGGGAAACCCTCATTCAACCAGACAAGCCGAAGACGTCCACTGCGTCTTCCAGCCGGGCCGGTGCTGCTCATTTTCTTGAAGTTGCGTCCGCCGCTGGCTTGAGATTTATGCTCGACAACAACGCCACCCCGGAGAAGCGCTATATCGAGACCATGGCGGGCGGGGTTGCTACATTCGATTACAACGGCGACGGCCGCACCGACATCTTCTTCACGAACGGCGCGGAGACTGCCTCCCTGCGGAAGGAATCCGGCAGGCACGACAACCGCCTGTTCCGCAATGACGGCGGGATGAGGTTCTCCGACGTCACCGCCCAGGCCGGCGTGGCCGGCGAGGGCTACTCGATCGGCGCCGCAGCGGGGGATTACGACAACGACGGGTACGTGGATCTGTTTGTCTCGGGGGTGAATCGCAACATTCTCTATCACAATACGGGTGCTGGGAAGTTCGAGGATGTGACGGCGGCCGCGGGAATCAGGAGTGGCCAGTGGGCCGTCGCTGGCGGCTGGTTCGATTTCGACAATGACGGGTGGCTCGACCTCTTTGTCGTGAACTACGTCCGCTGGTCTCTGATGGAGGACATCTTCTGCGGCGACCCCGAAAACAACATACGAGCGTACTGCCATCCCCGATATTTCGGCAAGCTGCCAAACACGCTCTACCGGAATCGTGGCGACGGGACGTTCGAGGACGTTTCGGAAGAATCCGGCATCGGCGCTCATCCTGGCAGAGGCATGGCGGTAGCCTTCGCCGACTATGATCTTGACGGATGGATGGACGTGTTTGTCACCAACGATTATGCCGCCAATTTCCTTTTCCGCAACCGCGGCGACGGCACATTTGAGGAGCGAGGCACGATGGCTGGCGTCGCGCTGCGCGACGACGGTGACTACATCTCGAACATGGGGGCGGATTTCCGCGACCTCGACAACGACGGCCTGCCGGACCTGAGCGTGGTGGCCCTTGCCAGCCAAAGTTTCCCGCTGTTCCGCAATCTGGGGAAGGGACTGTTTCGGGATGTTACCCTCGCCAGCCAGCTTGGGGGCCTCAGCCTCCGGCGCAGCGGCTGGAGCACCGCGCTGGCTGATTTCGACAACGACGGCTGGAAGGACATGTTCGTCTCCTGCTCACACGTGAACGACTTGGTCGAGGCAAGCCAGTACAGGCTGGTCAACGCGCTCTTCATGAACCAGCGCGACGGGACGTTTATCGACGCCTCCGCAGCAGCCGGATTGAACCGTTCGGTTCCAAAGGTGCACCGGGGAGCCGCGCTCGGCGATTTCAATAGTGACGGCAGAATGGACGTAGTCGTCTCATCCCAGAATGATCCGGCTGAGCTTTGGGAAAACGTCAGCCCGGGGGAAGCCAACTGGCTCATGCTCAGGCTGCAGGGCGTCAAGAGCAACCGCGACGGCATCGGCGCGAGGATCCGGGTGGACAATCAGCACAATCAAATGACCACGAGCTTCGGATATGCCTCCTCCAGCCATCAAGGCGTTCATTTTGGCCTTGGATCAAAGACCGTTGCCGGCGAAGTAGAGATCCGGTGGCCGAGCGGGATCGCCCAGACACTCAAGAACGTGAAGGCCAACCAGGTGCTGGACGTCCGCGAATCGGCGGGGCGGTGAAGCGGCAGAGGCTTGGACGCGTTCCGGGCCAGGTTTACAATGGAGATTCCTGTTGTGGCCAAAGTGGCAGATTGGATCTCCCAGGCTCTGGCGCGCCTTATGTTTCTGTGATCAAGGGGGAAAGAATGACCCGCTAGGTTGAATTCCGGCGCGCAGGAAGGAGGCGCCAATGAGAGCCGCAGTCTGGCACAAGAGGCGCGACATCCGCGTCGAGTCGTTTCCGGATCCGGGTCCACTGGCTCCAGACGGCCTGAGAGTGCAGGTGGCTTGGTGTGGGATCTGCGGTACCGACCTCGAAGAATATCTGCACGGGCCTCTCTTTATCCCTGCGGACAAACCCAACCCTCTGACCGGTCGTACGGCGCCCATGGTGATGGGGCACGAATTCGTCGGCCTGGTGACCGAGGTAGGCTCCGCCGTCCGCGACCTTCGGCCTGGCGACAGGGTGGCCGTGGACACGCTGCTCCATTGCGGAGAGTGCTTCTTCTGCAAGCAGCATCTGGTGCATCTCTGCGAGAAGCTGGCGATTATGGGTCTTTCTACCGATGGCGGCCTCGCCGAGTTCGTTATCGCACCGCGCTACATGTGCTTCAAGTATCCGCCGACGTTGCCCGATGCTCACGCCGCCCTGGCCGAACCTGCCTCGGTTGCGGTGAGGGCAGTGCGGCGGGCCCGGCTGACCGGCGGTGAGACGGTCGCCGTCATCGGCGCGGGCACCATCGGGCTGCTCACTCTGGAGGTCGCCCGGGCCATGGGTGCGCGCCGCGTGATCGTGATTGAGCCTGCACAGAATCGCCAGGCGATTGCCCTGCAGCTCGGCGCGTTTGCGGCGGTAGATCCTCAGGCTCAGGACCCCGTGTCAGAGGTCCGCCGTTTGACCGGCGGCCTCGGCGCCGATGTCGTGTTCGAATGTGCAAGCAACGTGACGGCCATGGAGATGGCGCCGCTTGTAGCCCGCAAGCAGGGCCGGGTGGTGCTGGTTGGACTCCACGATGCAGCGGTGCCGATGCAGCTCGTTTCCGTGGTCATCGGTGAGCAGGAGCTCATCGGTTCCTTCTCCCATGTGTACGACGAGGATTTCGGGCCGGCCGTGGATCTGCTCGGCACCGGCCGGATCACGGTTGAGCCGTTGATTACAGCGAAGATCGGCCTGGACGACCTCGTGCCGCGCGGCCTGGAGGAGCTGGCATCGAGCAAGGCTCGTCATCTGAAGATACTGGTATCCCCGCAGACTTGAGTCGTACGGCGGATCAGTACCTCAGATACACGGTCTTGAAGTCGCTGTAGAAGTCCAGGGCCGCCGCGCCCTGCTCCTTCGGGCCAAAACTGGAAGCCTTCGTGCCGCCGAATGGAAGCTGGTACTCCACTCCCGCGCTCGGCAGATTCACGGTGAGCAGGCCCACTTCCGCCCGATGGACGTACTCGAAGACCCGCGAGAGATTGGTGGATTGAATGGACGAGCACAGTCCAAAAGGAATGTTGTTGGCCATCCGGACGGCGTCCTCGAAGTCCTTGGCGCGCATCACCGCCAGCACGGGTCCGAAGATCTCCTCTCGCGCTATGGTGTGCTCCTCTTCGACGTTGCAGAAGACGGTGGGCTCAACGAAGTATCCTTTGGCCAGGGCGCCGTTGATCAACCTGCGACCGTCGACTACAGGCTGCCCCGATTCCTTCCGCCCGATTTCGATGTACTTCAGTATGGTTTCCATCTGTGCCTGGTCCACGCATGGGCCGATCTCGATTCCTGGCTGCATCCCATCTCCGACCTTCAACTTCCTTGTGCGCTCAGCAAGCGCGGCGACAAACCGGTCGTAGACCGGTTCCTCGACAATCGAGCGACTCGTGGCCGTGCATTTCTGCCCGGTCGAGAAGAATGCGCCGTTGACTACATTCTCGACTGCCGAATTGAAGTCCGCGTCCGCCAGCACGATGGTCGGGTTCTTTCCGCCCATCTCTAGCTGGATGCGCAACCGCCGCTTCGATGCCTGTTCGTGCAGCCGGTTGCCGGTCTGGCAGGAGCCAGTGAACGAAACGGCTCTCATGGACTTGGCGTTCACGAGCGCGTCGCCCAGTTCGGCGCCAGGCCCGGCCACGAAATTGACCACTCCTTTCGGCGCGCCTGCCTCGTGAAGCGCCTCCACAATGCGCCAGGCGCTCAGCGGCGCGGCGGAGGCAGGTTTCAGCACCACGGTGTTGCCACAGATGAGCGCCGGCGCCAGTTTCCAGGCGGGGATGGCGCTGGGGAAGTTCCAGGGGGTGATCAGCCCGACCACGCCGATCGGCTTCCGGATGGCGAACATGTGCACTCGATCGCGCTCGGAAGGGACCAACATGCCCGGCAGGCGTGCGCCTTCACCCGCGAAGTAACGGATGATGTTGATGGCGCGGCGCACCTCCCCCCTGGCTTCGGGTAGCGTCTTGCCTTCTTCCCGCGTCATCTCAGCGGAGACTTGCTCGAAACGCCTGTCCAGGATCTCCGCCGCCCCATAGAGGATGTTCCCGCGCGATGGACCGCTGAGGCCCGACCACGCCGGTAAGGCGGCAGACGCTGCAGGGGCCGCATCCTCGACATCCTGCGGCGAGCCTCGGGCAAACAGTCCGACGATTTCGTCGGTGTTGGCGGGGTTGCGATTTTCGAACGTCGCCACCGGCTTCACCCATTCGCCATCGATGTAGTTCGCGAAGATCTCAGCCATTCCAGGCTCCCGTTCTCACGGCACAAGCACAGCCTTGCCGGCACGCCACTGCTGCATCGTTTCGAGCGCCTCGCTGGCGCGCTCGAATGGAAACCTATGCGTGATCTGGCAGGCAAAACGGTCCTTCCACGCAGTGCCGTCCAGAAGACGAAGGGCCCGGTCCACATGCCGGGGCTCGAATCCCCAACTGCCTGCCACGCGCAACTGCTTGCGCGTGATCGTGTGCGGGTTGAATGGCACGTCACCGGCGTTGGCGTACTGGCCGAGCACCAGGAACGTTCCACCGTCCCGGCACAGTTCCATCCCTTCCGGCACGGCGGAGGGATGTCCCACGCATTCCACGATCACGTCCGCACCATAGGATCCGGTCAACTCCAGGACAAGCTTGCGGCGCTCCAGCGGGTCCGTCACCTCATCGACGGACACCACGGCATCGGCCCCGAACTCCAGCGCCATATCCAGCCGGTGCTTCGGGCCGCCGACGATGATGATCTTTCCGGCTCCCGAATGACGCGCGACGGCCAGAGCCGCCATCCCGACCGGTCCCGCACCCTGGATCACCACGACGTCTCCCCACTCGACCGGCGTGCGCTCCAGACCGTGGATCGCGGTCGTCAAGCCGCAACCCGCCCCGACCATGGCCTCTGTGGGAAGCGAATCCGGCAACCGGAAAATCGCCGTTCCAGGGCGCAGCAGGATATTCTCCGCGTAGCCTCCGCGCAGATGGGGCGGCTCATCGGCACAATATGAGATTCCGTATGCTTTCCGTGAGAGACAGCGGGTCGGCTGCCGCTTGACGCGGCAGTAGAAGCACTCCCCACACACGATGGAGCTCGCCCACGTCACCCTGTCGCCTGGGACGAGGGGCGTGCCCCGCCAGTCCTTGGTGAGCCCCGGACCCAGTTTCTCGACGCGGCCCGCGGCTTCGTGCCCGAGGATCACCGGCACGGGGATGCTCAGTTGCCCCAACCACAGATGAACGTCCGTGCCGCAGATGCCTGCCATCTCGACGCGGACCAGGGCACAGCCCGGTTCGGGCTCGGTCGGAACTGGGTAGGTTCGAATTTCCAGCGGCTGACGGAATTGGGTCAGAACGGCGGCTCTTGCGACGCTCATACGCCACGACCTCCACGGCAGGCGCCACGCTGCCTCGCGCCCGGCTCGTCTCGTCAATCATGCATCGAGCCTCGAACTACTGTCGGCCGAGGAAGTGAAGCAAGCGAGTGGGGTCGACATCAGTGCTGTGAAATGGTCGGCGCTTGATCGCGCCACGGCACTCCGACAGGCAAACGGTCTTGCCGGCGAGTCGCCCGGTCACCAAAGTCGCTAGATCACCAGGGTTGTAGGCTCCGCATCAGCCCTATGGTTCACCGGGGCGCTACGCTGATGAACTGGCACAACCAAGAAGGATTGCGGGTTCAAGCGGAACGGCGTTAGCGGAATTTGAGCACTTGCCCATACTGGACGTTCCAGTTCAAGATTGTCGGGGCGAGGCTGAAACGCAGCTCTGGCATCAGAGCGAGCGTGGTGCGGTAGGAGGCTCACGATCGCAGTGCGCATGCGAAAGCGGCACGCTGATGGCAAGTCGTTGCGGGTCCCAGCAGCTCTGGGTCCTTGCTCGGGCTCTCGGCGGCGGGTGGGTGAGCGGCACAATTTCGCTACCGTTAGCCCAGAATCTAGGTGGTCGGTGGTCACCGGCAGCCTAGTCCTTCCAACGAGTTACGTGACCACCCGCAAGTCGTCTGGTTGTCACCTCATCCTGTCGACCCCAGCCGGTGCGGCTTTGGACTGATCCCGGCAAACGCCCTGGAGTTTGGCTGTGTGCATGGCACCCCTGGACCGTGCCCCGGCGCGTCCTGGTGGCCCATGCCGCGCCGACGGCCGCCAGGCCAACCTCCCTAGCCCAACGTGGGTCGGGGCGCCCCGTCGCGCGCCCCGTTCGCTTTCGCCTTCCCATCGCTTGAATCTTTGCCCGGTTTGCAGATTCCCCTTGAACGCGGGCCCGAGTGAAGCGCTCATCGTTCATGCTGAAGAACGCCCAGACCACTCAGGCCAACCACAAGGAGCCGATCCCGCTCCTGTTCAACAAGAGCCTCGACCAGATGCGCTCAGTTGGGGCGCGCGGTGGCCGAGCCCGTGGCCGCAACCTTCGGGCACGGCGGCGCGGGTGCGGCCCAGCGCCACGTCCACCGATCCCGATCGCGCAGAACACCGAAAGCACCGCCGAGGCGATCTCGCTCCTGGACGCGCAGTTTCCTTGGCTGATCGGCGCGGAGCGGAAGGAGACCCGCAGCCGGGACTGAACACAGAGACCAGCCCCCGGTCCGCCTTGAGGCCGCCTTCGCACCACGGTAGACCAGGACGTCCGAAGGGGAGGCCGCTGCCTGCGAAATGTCCCCGCGCGCCAAGGCGGCCATCTGGCGAAATTCGCCAGATGGGATCCAGCTCGCAGGGATTACGGGTGATTCCGCCCAACGCCGTTGCTGGCTTCACGACTAGCCTCCGCATGTGTCAGAAATGTCAGTTATGAGATTTGGGAGAATCATAATCTGACACAGGGCAGCCCTTTTCAAATCAGTCGTTTAGCTGTCAAAATGTCGGATATGTCGGAAATGTCAGATAAAAACATAGGAGGGTCCTGGAGAATCGCAGACCCCCGCGTGCGGAGGCTGCGGAGTCTTGCTTATTTTCCCCAGGCACCTCTTCCCCTGGAGAAAACCTGACATTTCCGACATTTTGACGCTAATCCACTGAACTGAAACGAAAATGCTGTGTCAGTTTGCTCCAAGAAACCTGACACAGACCTGACACAGACATCCCAAAACCTGACACAGGACGGCGGCACTGGGGAGGGGAGCCAGCGTGGAGTGTTCTACGGGCGGCGTGGCTTCCGTCTGGCCAGCATCCCGTGCAGCACAGTGGCGCTGGTGATGCGGCTGGGCTCGGAGGAGGTCCCCTGCGTGTCGAAGAGTCGATTGAGGAAACGCGCCCTGGCCTCGGCCTCCAGTCTCTCGGCGGGGGTGGCCAGCAACCCTTGCCTGACCCAGAGGTCCGTCACGTACTCCGGGACGAACTGCCGGTAACGCTCCGGGATCTCCGCCTCGGGGTCGTCCAGGTAGAGCACTTCGGCACCTACAAGACCAACCACCTCCAGAGCTTCGCAAATCTCTCGGCCGTCGGCGTCCCTCCAGAGGGCGACTACCATCCGCTGCCCATTCTGAATCAGCCGGACGCCACGCAGGTTGAGCAGGTTAACGGCGCGGTCCAACAGCTCCAGCAGGGTTGGCTTGAAGCTCGCGATCCGGGTCTTTAGGTCCTCGGTCAGTACTCCGGCAGGGGCGGTGACTCGGAGTGTCCCGTCGGCCGCCTCGATCTCGGCTCCGCACTCGCGAAGCTCGCGCAGAAGCTCCAATGCTAAGTTCAACATTCAAAGACATCCGGTTGGTTGGCGCTCCGGTCTTCGGCGGTTTCATCTCGGTGGCGACTGCGGGTGGAGAGTGCATCGCTCAACAGATGAAGCACCGGGATCGAGGAGCCAAGAATCCGGCGCCGGACGGTAAGCGTTCCTCGGGTCAAGTCGACGGTCGCCAGCAGACCCTTTTCCTTCAGCCGCTTATTAAGGGTGGTGGGGCCAATCGGCAGGGGTTCGCCGGTGGCTCGGCCCATCTCCTGTGCCATACCGAAACTGGCGGTGGGTTCCAGGTAGAGGTTGGCGCCGTCGAGCCACCCGATGCACTTCCCTCGGCTCACCAGCCTTTCGCGATCGCCGGAGCCGACCACTTGCCACCCCCATTGACCGTTGCCGGCGGCAGCGCCCCCATCCAGGCCGGCGACATAGGCCTGGCCGGAGAGGATGGCCCCTCGCAGCAACTCCAGGAAGCGCTCTGTGGGCTCGCTGGCCTCCTGCTGAAGCCGTTGCGCTCTGGCAACCCCGTTGAGCGCCTTCCAGCAACGCTCCCCAAGCGCCTGCTCCTCGCGGGCCGTGATCGCGCCCGCACTGATCCCGAACTCCAGGAACTTCTCGAAGCCCGCATAGAGATCGGCTACGATGCCCGGTGTCCGGGAGTGAGCGCGTGTGGCCAGCGACCGCAGTTCCAGCACACGGGCCTGGAGGGCGGTCTGCCACTGGTCGTACTTCCCGGCCAGCGACTGAACGAAGGCTCCCATCGTGCGGGAGTACTTCCCAGTGGCCGCCGCCACCTGGCACTCGGTGAGAACGTCGGTCCGGACTTCGCCCGGCGCAACTTCGACCATGAAGGTACGCCCTCGAATGGACTGGCCGCGGGGCATGTCTTCGCCGGTAGCCAGGATCAGACCTCGTGGCGGTTTCGCCTCCCGCAGCCTGGCGTCGGACGACAAGCGTCCGCGACCCTGGTTGTTCCCGGCGGCTCGCAGTATGCGGTCGGCAGCCGCGTGGTAACGAGCAATATCCTGCACCCCGCCATGCGGGGCGAAGTCGTCGATGACCAGCAAAGTGTCCTTGGCGCTGAAGGCGAGCGACTCCAGCGCATTCCCGGTCGAGGCGAAGTTGCCGGGCAGATGGCGGGCGTTCATGGCTGCGCCGTAGTGCTGCTGCGCGAGAGCTGCCAGTTCACTCTTGAAGGCACCGGTCGGGCCGCCGAGCCACACCGTGAAGTCGCAGGACTTGAGGCAAGCTCGGCAGACGGCTGCCAGGACCGGGCAACTGATGTTATCGGGTGCAACCTCGAGTACCCCTAGGCTGACGCGTACACTCTCGACAAGTTCCTGTTGGGACTTGGGCAGTAGGAGGGAGTAGTGGGCCAGCGCACCAGCTAGCCGCACATCGACTTCCGGGACGGCGCCGCCCGCACCGATGGCGCCGTCTCCATGGAGGTAGAGATACTGATCACCGATACGGCGCCAGCCCGTGTGGGTGTAAACGCGGCGCTCCTGGATGTGGTCTGAGAGACTCTGGATGGCCACGCGCGCCCACTCCTTCTGGTTGGGTTGGATGATCGCGGCCGCCCCCAGGTGTTCGATGGGCCACTCCATGGAGGTGAAGCGGTTGGCCGGGACCACAAAGGTGGAGACTCGGCCTTGAAGACCGGCTTCAATCTCGAACGAGCGCCTCACCTCTACACCGTCATCCTCCGCGATGTTGGCCATGATATGCGCCTGGAAGTTGGTCAGCGGTACGACCTCTTCAGAGCCGTCTTTGCCGCTCTTCAGCCGGATGATTCCTCCGGCTCTCTCACGATAGAAGTGAGCGTTCCCGACCGCCCCCTGTGGCTGGCGATCCCGACCGGCAAACTCACGCCCTGTGGGGGAACCGCGGCTCCAGGAGCCGCGCTTCGGCGTTCCGAAGATGCCTCCGACTGTGGCGTCGATCTCGTTGTCGCTATACTCCTCTGGCTCGCCCTTGGTGTTGGTGGCCGGGGCGCAGGCTCGGAGCTGGCGCAGCGCCGTCCGAGCTTCCTCGACCGCGTATCCGTTGTCACGCATCTGGCAGGCCAGCCACGTCCCCGCATTATTGCGCCCAGTTCCAAGGCGGTCGACAGCCATTCGGATGAGTTCCTCCACGGTAGGTTTGCCAGACGCAGCCTCCGGCTCTCCTTGGGATCCGTGGCTTCGGGAGGCCGCATGGTCGGCGGACTGCGCCCACAGAAACTGCCGCAGATCTTGCGGGAGTTGCTCCCACGGATCAGGTTCGAAGGGGCGAAGGTGCTCGTAGGGCCCCTTCTGGTTGCGCCCCAGCACAACGGCATACCCGCCCTCACCCTTGATGTCGAGGCCAGGCCAACGTGCACCATAGAGCTTCCCTGACTGCTCCGAGTTCAAGGTCTTCACTCGAAAGCCAGGATGCCGCACGTAGTAGTGGAAGCCCCCGGAGCCTGTACGAACGTGCGGCCGGAGGCCCCAACTCTCCAGCAGCCGTCGCCCCCTCTCGCCGTCGAAGTCGGTGGTGATCACGCCAGAGACCGCGCCTGAGACGATCGCCCAAGCGGGAGGTGCTCCGGCCACCCAGATGGCCAGCTCCCGCTCCGATGGGCGGCGCTGCTGGAAGGGTTTCCAGATAGCCTTCTGGAGACGCTGTCCGCTGCGGTTGACCCACTCGAAGGCACCCGCGCGAATGAGGAGGCGCGTGTGGGGCCTCTTGTCGAGACCCACTGGGATCACACTGAAGCGGGCTGCCAGTTCCTGGATGGTGGGTGGGCTCACGACGACACCTCCATGCGGATCACCACTCGGTCTCGGACCGTCGCGTCAAACCGGGTGTCGACGTCTCGGAGTCCGCGAGGGAGAAGTCCAGCATCACCCGAGGGAGTCTGTCATTCATGGCATGCTCCCCGGGCTTTCACCGGCGACAACAACTCCGAGATGGAAACGCGGTAACACCGGCGCGGCCCCAGGCACGCAGCCGGCCCTCCCGGATCTGCTTCCAGACGGTGCGCTGCCGGATGCCTGTGATCTTCGACGCCTCCGGCACGCTCACGAGATCACTCGGGATCATAGTCTTGACTTGCTTCAGGTACTTCGTTGGCACACAGCCTCCTTGGTGGGTGTGGAGTCAGGGCCAGAGGTCGATGCGGGAGTGGACCAGCGCTGTAGAGTGGCGAAGAACCCTGTTATGTTCTCCACCGAGACCCGCGCGTCCTCGAGCGTGAAGTGGCGCGAAGACCGCGCCTGCCAGAAACGCCTGGTCTCGTCGAGAAGCGCTGCACTCTGCTGGTCCACGGCGCGAACCTCCCGGCCCAACCGCGATCAGGCCTCGGCGTTCGCGCCGATGGCGTCGATCCAGACCTAAACAGCCGCCGCCCGCATTGACGCGGGTCGGATCCTGCCAGCTACTCCTTGGGAACCACGAAGCGGAACTTCTTGCCCGCCGTAATGATCACTTCCGTCGCTCCGGCCTTGCCGTCGGCCCCCGCGACCGTGATCTCGAAGTAGCCGTGGGCGATGCCGCTGCGGACCAGCGCCGCGAGCTTCTCCAGGACTTCCTCCACGGTATGGTGGCACCGGGAAGGGCTCTTCACGGTTGCATAGGCTCCGTGCATGTAGTACCCTGTATGTGTCCATCGTACATATCCGATGGATCAGATGTCAAGACCATCTTGTGGATCATGCCCATGAAACGACATCGCAGCACCGACCCGCTGATCACCGCCGTCCGCAAACTCCGGGAGGGCTTGGGAGACACGCAGCAGGAGTTCGCCGACCGCCTCGGCTTGGCCATCGCCACCGTGGTCCGCTACGAGCACAACCGAACGCCACGGGGCAAGGCATTGGCCCGGCTGGAGCAAGCGGCCACCGCCAGCGGATTCGACCAGTGCGCCGCCCTGTTCCGCAACGCGCTCGTCGATGAGTTTGGAGCGCCACCCCCAAGCCCCAAGACGCGCACGATTCAATGCAGGAGCGACGATGAAATGGCGTTGGTGGATGCGCTCCTATATGTAGTTCGTCTGCAGGGCGCCCCAGCGTATGCCAAGGCAGCCCGTGCGGTTCGTCGCGCGCTCAGGCCAGTCCTGGAAGATCGCCGGCGGACAGCGGAAACAGACGAGGCTCTCGAAGCCCAGCGCAACGCCATCGTCCGGCTCCTGGAGAAGGGCCGGACAGTCAAGGAAGTCGCGGAGATCTTCCGGACGACGGCGGTGACCATCGCGGAGGCCTTCTTCCGGAACGGCAGCCCGACGCTGGTGCAAGAGCGAATGCGCGAGGTGGTCGCCGTACTCCTGAAGGAGGGCTGGAGTATCAGTCGGATGGTAGGGGAGTTTGGCCACGGCGACGCCGAGGCTTTCCTGGCCTGCGCCAATGACCTTGGGGACTACGGGGCGGTCAGAGAGTACGAGGACGACGAAGCCGCCAAGGGGAGCGGGAGTGCCTAAGACGCCCATCCTCTCGGGGGAGTTCTCTGCTCCCCAAGCAGTGATCTACGCCCGGGTCTCAAGCAAGGATCAGGAGCGCGAAGGTTTCTCGATCCCGGCACAACTGGAGTTGCTGCGTGGCTACGCCGGCGCCCAGGGGTTCGAGGTACTCCGGGAGATTCTGGACATTGAGACCGCCAAGCAGAGCGGCCGCACGGGCTTCGGGGAGATGATCGCGTTGCTCCAGAAGAACAGGAAGTGTCGGACGATACTGGTGGAAAAGACCGACCGGCTGTACCGCAACCTCAAGGACTGGGTGACCATCGACGAACTGGGCCTGGAGGTCCACTTCGTCAAGGAGAACGTTGTTCTGTCACCCGACTCCCGCTCCTCCGAGAAGTTCATGCACGGCATCAAGGTCCTGATGGCCAAGAACTACATCGACAACCTCTCGGAGGAGGTCCGCAAGGGGCTACACCAGAAAGCGCGCAGTGGCATGTGGCCCACCTTCGCCCCGCTCGGCTACCGGAACGTGATCGGCTCGGATGGCAAGAAGACGATCGTTCCAGACCCCGAGCTGGCGCCCGCCATCGTCCGCATGTTCGAGCGATACGCCACGGGACGATACAGCTTGAAGGAAATCGGGAAGCTGGCGCGGGCCGATGGCCTGGTGTACCGGAAGAGCGGCAGTCCGGTACCGAACTCAACCGTCCACAAGATCTTGCGGAAGCGGACCTACACAGGAGACTACGACTACAACGGCGTCACCTACCACGGCACCTACGAGCCCTTGGTCTCGCAGGAACTCTGGGAGCAGGTCCAGGCGGCCCTGGATGGTCGACGGCTGAGGCGGCCGAAGAAGAGGACGCACGACTTTGCCTTCAGCGGGCTGATCACTTGCGGCCATTGCGGATGCGCCCTGGTGGGAGAGATCAAGAAGGCTCGCTACGTCTACTACCACTGCACCGGCTATCGGGGGAAATGCCCGGAGCCGTACACCCGCGAGGAAGTTCTGGTAACGAGGTTTACCGAACTGCTGAAGGGGATCTCGTTCACGGACGACGTGCTCGCCTGGGTCATCCAGGCGTTGCGTGAGAGCCACAAGGGCGAGAAGCAGTTCCATGATGAGGCCGTCGCGAGACTCCAGCGGGAGCACCAGCGGCTACAGGACCGCGTCGATGCCATGTACCTGGATAAGTTGGACGGCCGGATCGACGGTCACTTCTTCGACACCAAAGCCGCCGAATGGCGCTCCGTGCAGGGCCGTCTCCTGCGCGACGTGCAGGCGCATCAGATCGCTAACCAGAACTATATCGACGAGGGGATCAAGCTTCTCGAACTGGCGCAGCGGGCCCACCTGCTGTTCGAGACCCAGCCGCCGGCGGAAAAACGGAAACTCCTCAACTTCGTGGTTTCGAACTGCACCTGGAAGGACGGAGAACTTCGCTCGGAATATCGGCAACCCTTTGACGTCTTGGCAGTTGCGGCAGCGGCCGACCAACGCTCAAATAGGGGGGGTGGCCTTCAGAAGGGCCGTTTTGAGAACTGGCTGGGAGGCAGGGATTCGAACCCCGATAAGCAGATCCAGAGTCTGCGGTCTTACCGTTAGACGACCTCCCAACGGCAACTCCATTTTAGCATCCTCTAGTAGCCCTTCTCACGGTCTACCAGGTTCAGCAGCGGCTCACCGGCGACGAACCGGCGCAGGTTCTCGGCGAACAGCGCGATGAGCCTCCTCTGGCGGTCCGGACCCCATCCGGAGGTGTGGGCCGTCATGACCACATTCGGGCAATCGAAAATCGGATGTTCAGGGGGAGGCGGTTCCTGGGGGAACACGTCGAGGCCGGCTCCCGCAATCCAGCCTTCCTTCAACGCGCGCACGAGGGCCATGTCATCGAAAAGCCTGCCACGCGACAGCGCCAGGAAGTACGCCGTCTTCTTCATCCGCCGGAAGACGGCTTCATTGAACATGCGCTCGGTGGCTGCGGTCAAGGGAGCGGCAGCCACCAGCACATCCACCTGCGGGACCATCTCGGAGAACCAGGACGGATCGCGCAACTCGGCCACGTAATCCGGCTTGGGAGCGGGCATGTCCGTGGTGCCGACGATCTTCATCTCGAAGCCATAGTAGGCCTTGCGCGCCAGAGCGCGCCCTATGCCGCCCATGCCGGCGATGCCCATGGTGCGGCCGGCGATCTCGGTGTGGTGATCCGACTTCATCGTTCCCACTGGTTCCATCCTGCGCTGAAGGAACTGCGGCACGTAGTACTTGCTGATGCCGCGCGTCAGGCACAGCAGCATGCCCAGGGCGGTCTCGGCGATGGCCGGTGCAAACGTGCCGGCGTAGTTGGTGAGCGGCACGGGGCTCTTCAAGACCGCGGCCTCCAGGCTGTCGAGACCGGCCGCCCCTGCCTGGATCCACTTCAGCTTCGGCGCACGCGCGAGCTCGGCTCCGGTGATGCCGCCGTACACGATGTCGGCTGTGGCCAGATGCCGGACGAAATCCTCCCCCGCCTTGCACACCTGGAACTGGACGGCGCCCGGGGGAAGCCCCGCCTGGATCCTGTCAACCTCCTCCGGCTCAAAGGGATACGTCGTGACCACTCGCAGCGGTTCTCGATTCATGTTCCTTTGCCCATTATCGCCTGTGTGCTACATTGAAATTGCACCAATAACAGGAGGAGCATAGTCGTCATGTTGCGTTCACACAGCCTGCGGTGGCTGCTCGTCGCTGGTATCCCGTTGGTTCTTACCGCTGGCGCCTCGGCCCAGACAAAGGTGGGGATCCTCAACACACAAGCGGCCCTATCCGGCACGGCCGAACTGAAGAAGGCGCAGACCGACCTGGAGGCCAAGTACAAGGACCGTCAGGACCAGATGGCCAAGCTTCAGAAGGAGTTGGACGCGATCAACCAGCAGTTGAGCCTCGGCGAGAAGCTCACGCCGCAGGCGCAGGCCGAACTGAACGCCCAGGGCCAGCGAAAGAGCCGTGACTTTCAGCGGCTCAGCGAGGATTTGCAGGCGGATGTCGAACGCGAGCGCACCGAAATCCTACAAAGGAGCAGTGAGCGGATGCGCAGTGTGGTGGCCAAACTGGCGGAAGAGAAGGGTTTGGACGCGGTGATCGACTCCAGCAACACGATCTACTTCAAGCCGGCCCTGGACATCACCAAGGAAGCAACAGAGGCGTACGACAAAGCGTATCCCGCGAAGTAGCGGCCATGCAAGGCTATCTTGAGGCTTACGGCGCCGGCGAGGAAGAACGCGAGAAGCTGCGCAGGCGGATCGCGCTGTTGTTGGTGCTGATTCTGGCCGTCTCATTGGGGCTCTACTTCTTCTTCAGAAACTACCGCGAAACCCGCCAGGCAAAGCTGTTCTTTGACCTCCTCCGCGCCAAGGACTACAAGGCTGCGTACGCGCTATGGGGCTGCACCGAATCGAGCCCTTGCTCCGGATACAGCATGCAGAAGTTCCTGGAGGACTGGGGACCTGAGAGCTCCCACGCGGACCTTTCGAGGCTTGAGATCGCCCACACGCGGGGATGCTCCTCCGGGGTGATCATCGAAGCCAGCTTCGGCCAGGGAATCACCGAGTACTTATGGGTGGAGCGCGGGAAGAGGACCATCGGATATGCGCCGTGGCCGGTCTGCAATCCCCGTTTGCCCTGACGGGCCGGCCCGGAACGCGAGACCCAGCAACGGCGGGGCCAGTACGGTGGTCGCTACGGCCATGGAAACCACCACCAGATAGGTTTCCTGGTGGATCGCACCCAGCGCCAGTCCCAGTTGGGCCACGACCATCCCCACTTCGCCGCGCGGCATCATTCCCACACCGATCCTCAGGGCGTCGGTGCGGCCCAACCGCCAGGCAGCCAGCCCACAGCCGGCGAACTTGGAAAAAAGGGCAAGCGCCAGTACCAGCCCAGCCAGCGCCCAAACCCGCGGAGCCGACAGCAGTCTTAGGTTGACGTGAAGACCGATACCCGCCAGGAAGAACGGCACGAGCAACTCGGAAACGCCGTGCGTGAGGTGATGTACACGGGGCTCCACGTGCTCGGACAGCGCCATTCCCGCCAGAAAAGCTCCCACTATTGCCGCGACGCCGATGTAGACCGCCAGGAGCGACAGCGAGAAGAGCATCACCAGCGCCAGGGCGAATTCCGCTTCGACAAGTTGCGCGCCCCGCTGCACGTGAGGGACGAATCGGCCGGTCACCTTGGGTCCCCAGACTGCCATGGCAACTGTGAAGGCAAGCGCCAGGACCGTGGTGAGGAGAATCTCGGCCAGGTTGAGGCGCCCGCGGGCCAGGCTGCTGACCACGGCCAGGACAAGCAGGCCCAGCACGTCGTCGATGACGGCCGCGGCCAGGATGACTTTGCTGGCCCGCTCAGCCAGAAGCCCCCGGGATGCGAGCACATGCGCCGTGATCCCCACGCTTGTCGCGACCATGGCCGCTCCCAAGAACAGTGCCTCAACCTGTGCCGCCCTCCAGAGAAGCATGAGGCTCCACCCGAGCAGCAGAGGGAGGACCACGCCGCTGGCGGCTACCACGGTCGCGGTGCCTCCCACCCGCATCAACTCCGACGCCTTGACTTCGAGCCTGACGCGAAACAGGAGGAACATGGCTCCAAGTTCGGCCAGCGTCGAGAGAGTCTCATCCGGCGCGATCCATCCGAGCACGCTGGGGCCGAGCAGGACTCCAGCGGCAATCTCGCCGACAATGCTCGGAATCCTGCACCGCTCGCCCGCTTCGGCCAGCAGCTTCGCCGAGCCGAAGACGAGCAGCAGCGCGAGCGGCAGCCGCGCGCCGGCCGAGAGCATGAGCGCCGGGACTTCAATCACTTGTCGGCGCTCCTCAGTATTCGGCCGGCGTAGCCTTTGGGCTCATTGCCGGTGCCGGCAAGTCCAAAGCGGAGCTGAGACTCACGCCGCCCACGGAGGGGGAAGGCACGAAGTCCGGATAGGCACTTGCTCCGTGCTCGCCGATGTCCAGTCCCTCGATCTCTTCTTCGGGAGTCACGCGGAGTCCGATCGTCGCGGAGATGAGCTTGAACATGAGGAAGCAAATGCCGAAGCTCCAGACGAATGCGGTCACCACGCCGATGAGCTGCGTAAGGAGCTGCGCGCCCAGATCATAAGGCTTCCCGAGGAACAGGTTCTCGTGGAACAGCGCCGCGGCGAGCGTGCCGAAAGCCCCGCAGACACCGTGGACCGAGATGGCGCCCACCGGGTCGTCCACCTTGATCCTGTCGAAGAACAGAACACTGCCCACAACCAGGATTCCGGCCAATGTCCCGATGATCACCGCCCCGAGAGGCGTGACGGTCGCGCACGGCGCGGTGATGGCGACGAGTCCGGCGAGGCAGCCGTTAAGCGTCATGCCGATATCCGCCTTGCCGAACTTCCACCACGAGAACATCAGAGCGGCGTTTGCGCCGAGGCAGCCTGCCAGCATCGTGTTGACGGCGATGCGGGACTCCAGCCCGTTGGCGGCCGTGGTCGAGCCCGGGTTAAACCCGAACCAGCCAAGAAACAGGATGAAGACTCCCAACGATGCGAGCGTGAGGCTGTGGCCAGGAATCACTCTTGCCCTTCCGTCCTTGGAGAACTTGCCAAGCCTTGGTCCGACGACGATGGCGCCGGCCAGGGCGGCCCATCCTCCGATCGAATGAACCACGGTGGAGCCGGCGAAATCGATAAACCCACGTTTCGCCAGCCACGCGCCTGAGTCGGCGTTCCCGGCATTCAACAGATTCCCCCAGGCCCAATGGCCGAATATCGGGTAAACCAGCAGGCTGATCAGGAAGCTGTAGACCAGGTAGCCGGAGAACTTGGTCCTTTCCGCCATCGCGCCGGAGACGATGGTGGCGGCGGTAGCCGCGAACACGACCTGGAACAGCCAGAAGGTGAACCCCCACTGGCCGTCCAGCGTGGAGTTGTCAAAGTTGGCGAAGAAGTTGGACCAGCCGGTCAGGCCGTTGCTGAGGCCGAACATGAGCCCGAAACCGACCGCCCAGTAGGCCAGCCCACCCATACAGAAGTCCATGAGGTTCTTCATCATGATGTTGCCGGCGTTCTTCGCCCGGGTAAATCCCGTTTCTACCATCGCGAAGCCGGCTTGCATGAAGAACACCAGCGATGCGGCGATGATCGTCCACACGATGTCGGTCTGCTTCTGCAACGCCTCCACGGCTTGTTTCAATTCGTCCGTGCCCGGCGCTGGAGCCGCCGTCTGAGCCAGCACGGGAAGGGCGGCTACCAGGAAAAACAGGAGAGAGCCTGCTGATCGCATTACCCAATTCGATAGTATTCGCACGAGTTATTTTCCTCCCTGGCTATCTCTATGAATGAGTGAAGCTAGCGCTTCGGTCCGAAGTAAGCCACAAAACCGGCCAGCAAAGTCGTCTGGCACTTGGACGCTGCGGGCGAGACCCCACGGTCGAAGAACGGCTGGTCCGACCAGTCGCGCCGGTACTCGACACGGCTCAGCAGACCTTCCGCCCACTTGTACTCGGCAGTGAGCGTGAACTCCTTCAGTTTCTGAGCGGCGCCGGTCGAGAAACCGTCGCGGTCGTTGAACCATTCCAGGCGCGGCGAGACCGCGATATGGTCCGTGAGGGCGAAGCGCGCCGCGCCGGCAAAGCCATACCAGACGCTCGAGGGAGCCGACACGTTCTTGTCGGCGCCATAGTCGAAGTTGAAGTAAGCGCTGGCCTTGGAGCCGTTGACCAGGAACGTCGTATCGTAAACGTGCCTCCAGCCGTCATTCGTTCCCGCCTTTTCCGGCCCCGCGTAGTAAGTATTGGCCCAAGTCACCGGCCCGGCCGCCAGCGAGCCCGTCAGACCAACCGTCTTCCCGCTGTTGTTGTCGACGACGTTGTTCCATCCGTTGACAAGCTGCACCCCGCCGGTGAAGTACTTGCCCATCGGCACCGAGGTGCGCACCCCGAAGTGATAGTACGGGATGGTCCAGGCGAACAGCAGGGACCGCGAGTAATTCCAGTTGGCGTCTGTCTCGATCACTTCGGCGCCGGCCGAGGTGACGAACTTGCCGAAATCCAACTGGAACCCCTTGGCCGCCGGCGGCTTGAGGCTCACATACGCCTGCTCGACGTTCCGCACCGCCGACGAGTCCGCGCCGTTCACCATGTCAAACGCCTCGCCGAACCCCAAATCGAATCGAAAACCGACCGGATCGGCAGTGTGCTCCATGGTGAGCTTGGCCATGTTGAGACTGAACTGGTTGGCCTTGACGTCGAAGTTGCGGAGCTGGTTGGTGGCTGAGTCGGGGTGGTTGAAGTTCAAGTTGTAGTAACCGTCGATAAGTCCGCTGAAATTGATCTCCCCGGCGGACCAGGTCTGGGCGCCGGCCTGGAGAGCCATCCCCAGGATGGCAATGCTCATCAAGAAACACTTCGCGCTCTTCATTCGTACTACGCCTCCATTTCTAGGGTTTGGTTGTGGCTGGCGCTGGACGAGGAGCCCGCCGGTATGAGTCGATTCTATGCCGGATGCCGCCGCTTGCGCCAATAGAAAGTTTGGATTCGGTTCATAGAAAGGTTTCGTTGGAAGTTACGGTGGAAAGGACGCATCATAGAGACGTACTGCCGCGACCGCAGTAGAATCCCGAGGTGCATATGAGAGTAATGAGACCGCTAATGATCTGGTTGTGCGCTCTTCCCCTGCTGGCGCAGACCACGCAGAGCCTGGAAAAAAGGCTGGCGGAGCTCGACGCCGCGACCAAGGCGGCGCAGTCAGCGGGCGACAACGCGTGGATGCTGGTCAGTGCGGCCCTGGTGCTCATGATGACGGGCCCCGGCCTGGCGCTGTTCTACGGCGGTTTGGTCCGCAAGAAGAACGTTCTCGGCACGATGATGCAGAGTTTTGCCTTGATGGCCCTGGTCACGGTGCTCTGGGCGGTAGTCGGATACAGTCTGGCCTTCGGAGAGGGAACATCCCTGGTAGGGGGTTTGCAGCACCTGTTTCTGAACGGGGTCGGCGCCGAGCCCAACTCCGATTACGCGGCGACCATCCCCCACCAGACTTTCATGGTGTATCAGTTGATGTTCGCGATCATCACGCCCGCATTGATCTCGGGCGCCTTCGCCGAACGGATGAAGTTCAGCGCCATGCTCCTGTTCACAACGCTCTGGATGCTGATCGTCTACTTCCCAATGGCACACATGGTTTGGGGCAAAGGGGGGCTGCTGAATGCCTTTCTGGGTGGCAAGCTCCCTTGTTTTGACTTCGCCGGAGGGACGGTGGTTCACATCACTTCGGGTGTTTCCGCCCTCGTCTGTGCCTTGTACCTGGGCAAGCGGCGCGGTTATCCGAGCGAGCCGATCAAGCCCCACAGCCTGGTGCTCAGCTTCATCGGGGCCTGCCTGCTATGGGTGGGTTGGTTCGGCTTCAACGCCGGCAGCGCGCTCGGCTCGTCGGCGCTGGCGACCAGCGCCTTCGTGGCCACGCATTTCGGCGCGGCAGCGGCGGCGCTGGGCTGGATGCTGGCCGAGTGGATGAAGAACGGTAAGCCGAGCGTGCTCGGCGGCATTTCGGGGTGCGTGGCGGGCCTGGTGGCCATCACGCCCGCCTCGGGATTCGTAAAGCCCTTCCCCGCGCTGCTCATCGGCTTTGCCGCGGGCATTGTGTGCTACCTCATGGTGACGGCAGTGAAGCAGAAATTCGGCTATGACGATTCGCTCGACGCTTTCGGAGTTCACGGGGCCGGTGGAACCCTGGGAGCCCTTATGACCGGGGTGTTCGCGACCAGCGCTGTCAACGGCGCGCTCAAGGACGCTTCCGGACAGCCCGCGGCATTGGGCATGGTGGACGGCAATTGGGGGCAGATTCTGAACCAGGCGGCGGGAGTCGTCGTGGCTTGGGTTCTCGCGCTGGCCGGAACCCTGGTGATCCTGAAGATCTGTGACCTGGTGATCGGGTTGCGCGTTGTGCCCGAGCACGAGATTCAGGGCCTCGATCTGAGCCTGCACGGCGAGGAAGCGTACAATCTGGAATCATAGAAATGGTGCCCCAGAAGACACTCGAGAAAGGACGAAGCCATGAAGAAGATCGAAGCAATCATCCAGCCGTTCAAGTTGGAGGAAGTGAAGGACGCCCTCAAGGGGATAGGGGTTGATGGCATGACCGTCTCCGAAGTTCGGGGCCACGGCCGCCAGAAAGGTCACAAAGAAGTCTATCGCGGCCAGGAATACCAGGTGGACCTGTTGCCCAAGGTCAAACTGGAGATGGTGGTGCCCGCGGGACGGGTGGAGGAAGTGATCAAGACGGTGGTTTCCTCCGCGCGAACGGGAAAGATCGGCGACGGCAAGATCTTCGTGTACGAAGTGGCGGAAGCGATCCGGATCCGGAATGAGGATCGCGGGGAAACGGCGCTCTGATGATAGCGGGCACCGGCCAGGAAGCCGCCAGGGAGTTGTTTCTCGAAACCGGGGACCCGGCGCCGGTGCTGGCGGCTCGTACTGCGCTCGTTGACGGGTTGGTGACCAGGGCGCTGGAAGGGTCGCTGCTGCCGGCGCTTCCGAAGGGCTTGGCCCTGGTGGCGGTCGGCGGCTACGGCCGCCGCGAACTTTTTCCGCACTCCGACGTGGACCTGCTGTTGCTCGTCGAGCAGGAGCCCAGAGCCCAGGCCGTCCGGGATGCCCTGGCGGCCTTCCTGCGCGGCCTCTGGGACCAGGGGCTCCGGCTCGGCCATTCCGTCCACACGCCGGCGGAATGCTGCCAGGTCGACGACCGCAACATCGAGCTGAGCATCAGCCTGCTCGACCAGCGATTCCTGGCCGGCGACGCCGAGCTATACGCGAAGCTGGTCGCGGCTCTCCCGCGATTCTTCCACGGCAGGCGCGAGGAACTGACCCGGCACCTCACGCGTCTGACCCGGGTGCGGCACGCCAAGTACGCGGGCACCATCTACCACATGGAGCCGAACGTCAAGGAGTCCCCCGGAGGCTTGCGGGATTTGCAGCTTGTTCGCTGGTTGAGCCAGCTCCGTTCCGCACAACCGTACCAGATGCCTGTGCCGTCCACGAGCAAGGACCTGGAGGCGGCCCGGGCCTTCCTGTCTACTTTGCGCTGCTACCTGCACTACAAGGCGGGTAGGGACAGCAACCTCCTGTCGTTTGACGTTCAGGAGGAAATCACCGAGCAGCCCTTCATCCGCCAGCCCGACGCCGCCGCATGGATGCGGCAGTACTACCTGCACGCCCGCTCGGTCCACCGCTCCGCCATCCAGTGGATGGAGATTACCGAGCCCGATGGCAGCGCCCTGCTGACCCAGTTCCGCGACTGGCGCAGCCGCGTCTCCAACAGTGAGTTCACGGTTTCGCGGGAGCGGATTCTGCTCAAGGCGCCGAATGCGCTGGAACAGGATCCGGAGATGGCGCTGCGTCTGTTTGCCTTCGTGGCCCGTCATGGCATCGGATTGGCGGCGGATACGGAGAGGCGGATCGCGGAGCATCTTCCCACCCTCACACAGCATTTCGCGCAGGCCCGGGGCCTGTGGGGGCGCCTGGATGAGATCCTCTCCTTGCCGCATGCCAGCCTGGCGCTGTCCGCTATGCACGAGACCGGCGTGCTGGGGGCCTTGTTGCCGGAATGGGCGGGCATCGATTGCCTGGTGGTGCGGGACTTCTACCATCGCTACACGGTGGATGAACACACCCTCGTCGCGATCCAGGGGCTGGAAGACCTTCGTGCTCAGGAGGAGCCGCTGCGCAGGCGGTTCGCCGGACTTTTGGAGGAGGTGGAGAGGCGATCGCTGCTGGCAACCGCCCTGTTGTTCCACGACTTGGGAAAGGCCGCCCGCAGCGGGAAGCACATCGAGCATTCCGTGCGTCTGGCAGAGGCGGCCCTGGAGCGTCTGGGCGCCCCGGCCGAGGCGCGCAAGACGGTATGCTCTCTGATCGAGCGCCACCTGGACTTCTCGTCCATCCTCAACACGCGCGACCTGGACGAGCCTTCCACGGCGAGATTGCTGGCCGAGCGCGTGGGGACCGTGGAGCGGCTTAAGGAACTTGCGCTCTTGACTTACGCGGACATGGGCGCCGTGAATCCGCGCGCCTTGACACCGTGGCGGCTGGAGCAGCTTTGGCGCCTGTACCTTCTTACCCATAACGAGCTGACCAGGGAACTGGACAGCGACCGCATCGAAGCGCCTCCCGAGGTTCCGCCGGAGATGGCCGCCTTTGTTGCCGGGTTCCCGGCCCGCTACCTGCGAGTTCACTCCGAGGACGAGGTGAAGGAGCACCTGGAACTGCACCGCAAGGCCGTCGAGCATGAAGTGGCCGTGGAAGTCCGCAAGAAGAACGGCACCTACTTGTTGTCGGTTGCCGCCCACGACAAGCCGTTCCTGCTCGCCTCGATCGCCGGTGTCCTCGCGGGCTTCGGCATGAACATTCTGAAGGCGGAGGCCTTCGCCAACCGTCAGAGGATGATCCTGGACACCTTCGTCTTCGAGGACCCCAAGCGGACCCTGGACTTGAACCCGACCGAGGTGGACAGACTGCGGGTGACGCTGGAACGCGTGGTGCTGGGCAGGGCGGACGTGAAGCACCTGCTGCAGAACCGGCCCAAACTTTCTCCACCCAGCAGGCGTTCGCGCGTGAAACCGGCGGTTACCTTTGATTCGGAGGCGTCCGCCTCATCGACCTTGATCGAGGTCATCGCCGAGGACCGGCCCGGGCTGCTGTATGACCTCACGCAGGCGATTTCGTCGGCCGGCGGCGATATCGCGGTCGTCCTCATCGAGACCGAGGCGCACCGCGCGCTGGACGTGTTCTATGTGACCGTGGGGGGAAGAAAGCTCTCCGCCGACCAGCAGCGCGCCATGAAGGAGAGTCTACTCAGGGTCTGCGCGCCACCTCATCCATAACCGCCAGTGCGCGTTCGCAGTCGGAGCGGCGGGCATCGTGGTGGGTGAGCAGGCGCAATTGCCTGGAGTCGAGGCTGTTGATCAGGACCCCGCGCTCTCTCAGGCGGGCGCTGAACTCAGGGGCCGGGATTCCGGCGCCGCCGACGTCGAAAATCACGACGTTCGTCTGCACCCGGTGAACGACGCGGATGCCGGGGATACGGCCAAGCTCGCCGGCCAGGAACAGGGCGTTGGCATGATCCTCGGCCAGCCGGGCGGGCATCTCCTCGAGCGCGATCAGGCCCGCGGCCGCCAGTACGCCCACCTGGCGCATTCCGCCGCCCAAGCGCTTGCGGTGGAGCCTGCCTCGCGCGATCGCGTCGGCATCCCCGACCAGCAGCGAGCCAACCGGGGCGCAGAGACCTTTCGACAGGCAGAACATCACCGTGTCGGCGCCGGCAGCCAGGTCGCTGACCGGCTTCTGAAGGTATGTGGCGGCGTTGAAGATCCTCGCCCCGTCGAGGTGGACCTTGAGGCCCAGGTTGTGAACGCCGTCACAGATCTCGTTCATCACGTCCAGGGGCATGACCGCTCCACCGGCCATGTTGTGGGTGTTCTCCAGCTCGACGACACCGGTCGGCGCCCGGTGAGGGTGAACCGGCCGGATCTCCGCCCGGATCTGGGCCCACCGCAGGATGCCGTCCTCGGCGACGATGGGCCGGGCGACGCAGCCCGAGAACCAGGAGAGCATTGCCAGTTCGTAGTTGAGCACGTGCGAACGTGCCTCGCAGATGACCTCCTCGCCGTGGTGGGTGTGCAGTTTGATCCCGATTGTGTTGCCCATGGTGCCGGTAGGCACGAACAGGGCCGCCTGCTTGCCGAAGATCTCGGCGGCGCGGCGCTCCAGCCGGTTGACGGTGGGATCCTCGCCGTAGACATCGTCGCCGACCTCGGCCTCCGCCATGGCCCGCCGCATGGCTGGCGTGGGGCGGGTCACCGTGTCGCTGCGCAGATCGATGAGTTCGCCTGTATTCATGCTTCGATGAACTCCCGGAATACTTCATTGGAAAGCAGCACACCGCGTCCGGTCAGCCGCAGCCGGGTCCCGTCGGACTGGACAAGGCCCGCCCCGCTCATGTGCTGAATGCGATCGCGGAATCGCTCCCATTCTTCGGAGGTGGGCCGCACGCCTTCCATCAGGCGCAGGCCGACGTAGAAGCGCTCCTCGTTCAGGCGGGCGGGGGTCGCGGTCTCCCGGGCGGAGACGCCTTTCTTGAAACGCGCCACGTAGTCCATGGGGGATTCCACGTTCTGACTGCGGGTCGTCCCATCGAAGGAATGCGCGTCCGCGCCGAAGCCGGCGTACGGCTCCAGACGCCAGTACTTCAGGTTGTGCCGCGACTCGCGGCCCGGCCTCGCGAAGTTGGAGATTTCGTATCGGGGAAGTCCCATCGCCTCCAGCCGGTCCACGGCCATCTCGTACAATTCCGCCATCGCGTCCTCGGAGGGAACCTCGGGTGCGCCGTAACGCTTCCCACCGCTCAGGATCTCCTTCCCGAGGCGGCTGTCCTGGTCGACTTCAAGCATGTAGATGGAGACGTGGGGTGCCTCCAGGCGCTCGACCCAGTCCAAAGACTCTCGCCAGCTCGCGGGGGTCTGCCTCGGAAGGCCGGCGATCAGGTCGATGTTGAAGTTCTCGATCCCCGCCTCGCGGAGCATCGCCACTTCTGCGGCTACGATCGAGGTGCTGTGCCGCCTGCCCGTCCGGGCAAGCTCGGCCGGGACGAATGACTGCACCCCGAGGCTGACGCGGTTGAGCCCCAGGCGCAGCCATGCCGAGGCCTTGTCCGGAGTGATGGAACCTGGGGACGCTTCAATGGTGGCTTCAATCCACGGGCGGCCGGGTACGAGTGAAAGGAGTTCCCCCAGGGCTGCCGCATCAAGATCGCCGGGCGACCCGCCTCCCAGGTAGAGCGTCTCGGGATGCCAAGGCCACTCGTAGGACGTGAGCTCGGCGCGCAGAGCCAGGAGGTACTCCACGGCCAGCGCCCGAGGAAATGCTCCAGAGGCGAAGTTGCAGAAAGAGCATTTCTGCCCGCAGAAGGGGAAGGAAATGTAAACGCCAGCCATTTGATTCAGAGGCTGACGTCTTCCCCGACGAGCTTGCTGACCGTCTCCTCAAGCACTTCTTGCAGGGTCTGACCCGTCGCGTCCAGTGTGAAGGCATTCTCCACGATGTCCCAGCCCAGCTTGTATTGCAGGGCGCCGGTCGCTATCCGTATCTGCTGGGTGGCGGGCTGCGAACTCACGATGATCGGAGCCCGTCCCCCGTCCGGACTGATTGTCAGGATCCCGGACCCGAACTCGACACCGAATGCAAAATCGTCACTCGCGGACAGAAGCTTGCGATAGAGGACGTTCAACGCCTCGTCGGCGCGTTGCCTGAAATGGGGATCGTCCTTCATTGCCGCTGCAAGTACCTCCAAATTAACAGAAAACCCGCCTTTTGTGGAGGCTTTCTGCATCTGCTAACCTTGAATCTCCCAATGGAGTCAACTTCGGAATCGAGCGCTGGCGCCGGCGGTGCAAGCCGGCTGTTCACAGACTTCCTGTACGATTTCGAGAAGGTCCGGGCCTACTATCGATTTTCGGGTCTGAAATCAGTTAGTTACAGGGAATCCGCTGCGGCAATCCAGTGTGCGGATGAACACCGCCGGCGGCTGGTCGAAGCGCTCCGGGAGCA
The DNA here is from genome assembly GCA_041946685.1 of Bryobacteraceae bacterium. Lineage (GTDB taxonomy): Bacteria > Acidobacteriota > Terriglobia > Bryobacterales > Bryobacteraceae > JBHGAV01. The sequence continues at coordinate 29,461 of JBHGAV010000051.1, forward strand.
GAACGGGGAGTGCCCGGCCCTGGACTTGCTGGCGCGGCCGGGAACCTGCGTGGTAGCCACCGGGCAGCAGGTAGGGCTGTTTTCGGGGCCAGCATACACGATTTACAAAGCCCTGACAGCCGCGCGTCTTGCGCGGGATCTTACCCAGCAGGGGGCGCCGGCCGTGCCGGTCTTCTGGCTTGCCACCGAGGACCACGACCTGGAGGAAGTCGACCACTGCTGGGTCTTCGGGCAGGACCATCAACCGTTGCGCATCGAGGCGGCGTGCGAGGGGGCCCCGGGACAGCCCGTGGGCGGGGTTACGATCACGGGCAACCCCGTGGAGCGTCTCCGCGAGGCGCTGGAAGGCCTGCCGTTTGCCGCGGAGGTGCTGGAGTTGACCGGAGCGGCCTACGGGAGCGGCCGGACCCTCGGCAGTGCTTTTTCCAGGCTGCTCAGGGGGCTGCTCGGCGCGTACGGCCTGATTCACCTTGACCCGCTGCGCCCGGCGATACGGGAACTGGCGGCCCCCATGCTTGCTCAAGCCGCCGCGCGCGCGCCCGAGCTTGTGAACCTGTTGCTTGAGAGGAATCGGGAACTGGAGTCGGCGGGCTACCACGCGCAGGTTCGAGTCGAACCGTCAAGCTCGCTGCTCTTCACCCTGGAGGGGGGGCGGAGGACGCCTCTGCGGCTGAAGGACGGAGGCGGGCCGGCCGCCGGTCAACCGGCGTTACTCTCCCCCAATGCGCTGTTGCGGCCGGTGGTTCAAGACTATCTTCTCCCCACTGTCGCCGTAGTGATGGGACCCGCTGAGGTGGCCTACATGGCTCAGGCCGAGGTGCTCTACCGTTCCCTTCTTGGCCGCCAGCCGGTGGTGGTGAGCCGCGCGAGCTTCACGCTGGCCGACGCGCGTTCGGCGAAGCTGATGGAACGCTACCGGTTCTCGCTCTCGGACCTGGCGGCCGGTGAGGAAGAATTGCGTTCACGCATCGCGGGCTGTCTGGTTCCCGGAGGGCTCAAGCGCAGCCTGGAAGAAGCGGCGGCCGATACGGCGGACCGGCTCGAACGGCTGCGCGCGGAAATCGCCGGCTTCGACCCGAGCCTGGCGGAGGCCGCCGGCAGGAGCCGCCGCAAAATCCTTTACCAGATGAGTAAACTGGAGCGCAAGGTGGCGCGGGAAGCGCTCCGCAGGGACGAGCGGGCCGGCCGTGAGGCGGCTGGCCTGTACGGGCTGCTTTATCCAAGGCGGCAGCCGCAGGAGCGAATCTACTCGATCCTTCCGTTTCTGGCCAAGCACGGAATGGGTCTGATCGAGACTGTCTACGAGAACCTGCGCTGGGACAAGCCGGGCCACCACGTTCTGGTCGTATGAGGCTGGTATACTAAGCTCTGGTTGCCCTGCCGGAGCAAGGCTGGAGTGGCGGAACTGGCAGACGCACGGGACTCAAAATCCCGCGCCCTTCACTGGG